>JADZGD010000063.1 GCA_020854055.1 Bryobacterales bacterium
AACTGGCCCATCATCACTTCCGAGTCAACCAGATTTTTCGGACAGCCGAGCGATACAAAACCGATCTTCAAGATTGTTCTACCTGCGGGAAGGGGTCACCATCCAGAATAGCAAAGCCGTGAACACGACCCACCCGCCCAGGCACGACTGAGCGACGATACACTGGGTAGACTCACATGCCCATCAGCCGCCGTGAATGCCTCGGCGCCCTGGCGCCACTCACCGTAGCGGGCGCTTCACGAGCGCTTCGACTGAGTAACGATGCATTGGAATTGGTGATTCAGCCGAAGTCCGGCCGCCGGCTCCACAACCGCTTCACGGGCGAAACGGTGGAACTCACCGGCGAAGAGTTCACCCTCGACCTGGAGCCCGGCGGTGTGGTGCGAGCCTCATCGTTCGAGGGCCGAGTGGAATCATCCGGAGGTGGCCGAATCGCGCTGCACCATCATGCAACCGGCGCTCCGGTTGCGGTTCGCGTTGTCTACTCGCTGGCGCCCGGCAAGGCTTACCTGCGCAAACAGATCTCGGTACGAGCCGCACAGGGCGCCGCTCCCCGGCTTCGCCTGGCGGAGCTGGAAAACTGGGCCGGGGTGCGCCGCCCATGGCGCTCCATGCGTGCCGATCAACTGGCCCGTGGCAGCCACCCCATTTATTGCGACACCTGGTGGGCCGGCGTCGAGTTCGTGGCCGCGGCCAACCACTATGATGAAACCGGCTTTGTGCTGGCAAGCCGCCCGGGGCTGGTGCGGTTGGATACTGAATGGCGTCCGCTGCACTCCACCATCATCGGTGTTGCACGCCGGGGCGAGGCGCGCGGCCGGTTTCTGGACTACATCGAAGACATCCGCTCGAACCCGCCGCGCATGGTCACCTGCTACAACTCATGGTGGACTCTGCCCCAGGTAGTGAAGCAGTCCGGCAACCTCACGCTCATTCGCGAACTGAAGGCCGGCCTGTTCGATCCCCATGGCGTTTTTTTCGACATCGTCACCACCGACATGGGCTGGAGCGACCCGCGCAGTATCTGGAAGATCGATCGCGCCGCGCTCCCGAACGGGTTTGACGACATCCGGCCCATTGTTGAATCGGCCGGCGGTAAGCTCGGCCTCTGGATGTCGCCAAGCGAAGTCTATCCACCCGTCTGCGATTACGAGTGGGCGGCGAAAAGCGGTTACACGGTCATCCACGACCTCCGCCGCCGGCCTGGCATTTCACTGGCCGATCCGCGCTACCGCCGTGAGGCCGCCGCCCAACTGGCAACACTGATCCGTGAAGAAGGCATCGGCCACATCAAGTATGACGGTTTCGTTGCGGAGGAGAAGATTCCCCATCACGGCCTGGCGCCGGGTGCCGATTCGATAGAACCACTGGCCGCCCACTCGCTCCAGTTGTTGCAAGCTTCCAAGCAGGCCAATGGCAGCCTGGTCACCGAACCGACATACCTCAACTCGCACGCCAACTATATCAGCCCGTGGATGCTGCGCTACTCCGATAGCGTCTGGGCCAACGCCGGCGGCGATTGCCCGCCCGGTCTCACTCCGGCTCCCATCTACCGCGAAGCGCAAACCAGCGCCCGCGAGTATTACATCTTCCGCGCGCTAGACGAAGTCTGGCTGCCGCAGAACGGCATACAACACTTCGACATCGTACACGTCGATGACCCGGAAGGGTTCGCCAACCACGCCGCCATGGCCTTTGCCCGCGGGCGTTTCTTCGTGCCTGCCTACATCAATCCACGCCTGATGGCGGCCGATGACTGGCGCGTGATGGCAGGGTTTATCCGCTGGGCCAGGGCAGACCAGGAGTTGCTGCGCAACACCGTGGAGATGCCGAGCCGCGTGGAACTGGGTGAACCCTACGCCTATGCCCACTGGCAGGGAGAGCGCGGCGTCATCGCGGTCCGCAACCCCTCGAACGAAAACCGCGCTTACGCGCTTGATCTGGCTCGCGCCGGCGCGCCTCATTCATTACGAAATGCGGTCTGCTATACCCAATATCCCTATCGCAGGGGCCTGGCTACCGGACTCGACGCCACCTCCACGCTGTCTGTCTCCCTGGCACCGTGGGAACTGCTGTACGTGGAAATTACACCCCTCGGTGCGTTGCGTGAACCGATCGCAATCGGCGCGCGGTGGTATCGCCACAGCTCGGGCGCGATGCTCGTAGCGGCCGCTGGCGGGAGCGCAAAACCCCGCCTGCTCCAACCGGGACTCGCCGAACGGGAGATTATCGCCGCGGCCGGCGGCCTTCAACCGGCGCGAGGCGAATTGCTTTCTTCCACTATCCGCGCGGCGCGCGAATCCCGCTGGCTTAGCGCCTACTCGGAACGGCCGAATCCGGTGTCCTTCCGCTACCCGATCGATCCGGCATCGGACCAGATGCGCATCCTCCGTGAGAAAGCCATCCGTGATACCCCGCACCACACTACCGCTTCCACCGATTACGAGGTTCGTTGCCGGCTGGAGATACCGCCCGGCGCCGCCAGCGCCCAGGCGCTTCTGCTGCTCCAGTTTCCCGGCCGCTTTTTCCGCCAGTCCACCTGCGAAGCGGAACTCGACGGCAGGCCGGTGACACCTGAGCGCAGGGACTCCTTTCTCCACACCGGTTACTACGTCGCCAAGCCGGACAACGCCTGGAAAGACATGATCCCCAATGAGAGCGAGTGGTCCTGGTACATCTGCCCGGTGGCCGCGGGAAGTCATCACCTGCGATTCCGGGGTATCGCGGCTCACAACAATCCAAAAGTCGGGCTCTGGCTTTGGACTACTGGAGAGCTCAAGCCAGAACCAGCCGGCGCGGGATTACAATGCTCCGAACCCCAACTTCCCCAGGTGAACGAGTACCTGCAACGGGAAGGGCTTTGTTTGAAAGCGCCATAAACATGACGAATCGTGTCCCCCGCCACCTTCAGAAGCCGAAGTTGCGGCCCGCGGTCAAGCCCCCGTCCACCAGGTAACTGCTGCCGGTGACGAAGGCCGATTCGTCCGAAGCCAGGAACAGGGCACAGCAGGCGACATCTTCCGGCCTGCCGATGTGCCCCATCGGATAAGCGGCGATGATCTGATCGAGCGCATCGGGTTTGGAGTGCCACACCGCCAGCGAACTGTCCGTGCCGATGGTGCCGGGAAGGATCACGTTGCAACGGATGCCCCTGGTGCCATACTCGGCGGCCACCACCCGGGTCAGTGCCTGCACGCCACCCTTTGCCGCCGAATAAGCGGTGAGGCCCACGCCGTAGATTCCATTCACGCTGGAGATGTTCACGATGGAGCCACCGCCCGAACGGAGCATCTCTCCGATAACGGCCTTCGACATCAAAAAGACGCTCTTCAGGCTGCCGTCGATCACCGCATCCCAAACCGGTTCGGAAACACCGGTGATCGTGGTGTCGCCCTTCCACGAGGCGGCGTTGTTCACCAGGATGTCAATACGGCCAAACTCTTCGATGGAGCGGATCACCAAGGCTTCCACATCCGCCGCGCGGCTGACATCGGCCTGGAGGAACAGGGCGCGGTCACCGGTATCGCCGATGCGCCGAACCGTTTCCCGGCCACCCTCGGCGTTGATATCGGCCACCACCACCGCCGCCCCGTTTACAGCAAACAGTTGCGCCGTCGCCCGCCCGATGCCTGAGCCCGCTCCGGTAACCAGGGCGATCTTGCCTTCCAGTCTCATTGCTGAAGCCATACACCCCCCCGCCTACGGCCGGAACTCCCGGACATCGATGGAGTAACGGCGGAGTGCCTGCTCATCCAGCTCAACTCCCAGGCCCGGCCCCTGAGGCACCCGAACAGACCCTTTTTCATATATCAGCGGCTCGCGAATCAGGTCGTCTTCCCGCAGAAAATTACCCACCATGTCACTGGGCAGAGTGCAGGCCGGCGCGGCGGCGCAGGCGTGCACATAGGAAGCGTCCAGTATGCCCAGATCGACTTCCGTTCCGTGCCACACCGGAATGCCGGCTATCCCGGCCATGGCGGCCGCGTTCCTGAAATCCCAGAGCCCGCCGCCCAGGTTGAGATAATCCACCGCATCCTGCCGGATGGCCAGGGCCACTTCTTCGATATGCTGGCCGTGAGCAGCGTAGGGCAGATGCACGTGAAGCGCGATGGGCACACCCGCGTACTCCCTCAGGTAACGGTAGCCGGCCAGGTTCCAGCGCGCCAGCGGATCCTCGAACATCACCCGGTAACCCTTCAGCGCGCCGGCGACACGCATGGCATTGGCCGGTATCTGGAAGCGCTGATTGGGGTCGAGCACCACCTCGAAATCCGCGCCACAGATTTCGGCAATGCGCTCCAGCCGCTCGCGGTGCGGGTCATCGAGCGCGCACTTCATCTTCAGACTGAAGAAGCCGCGCTCCAGTGCCTGGGCGGCGATTAGCGCCATATCGTCCGGTGTGCGGCGGCCGGTCCAGTAGCTCACCGCCACGCGATCGCGCACTGCGCCTCCCAAAAGAAACGATACCGGCACCCCCAGCAGCTTGCCCACCAGGTCGTGCACCGCCACCTCGAAGCCGTCATACTCGCGATCGCGGGGAAACGGCAGCGATTGCAGGTTCAACTCCAGCGGATTGCGGCCCACCAGCGCTCGCGCATTGCGCTCGATAGCTGCCTCGGAAACCTGGCGGTAGCTCTCGCCGATGCCGCACGCGCCGTCATCGCTCCACAGGCGGTAGATGTATTTCGGGTAATCGGAAAAGGAGTGGCCCTTCCAGTCGAACTGGTCGCAACTGTCCTCATAAATAGGGCTATGTACCGTCCCCGGCTTCATTGGCACCAGCACCGCGGTGCACTCGATTCGATCGATTCGCATGGTTAAGAGTCCCCTAACGGTGGATCCCCAACCAGCATAATCCGGCGGCGCCGGGCGGTGGGGTTACAGACTGACCTGCTGGCCGATCTCGTGGAGCAAAATCCGGTCCGCGTGGCCGCCGCTCGAATCGTACAGCCGCTCGATCGGTTCCAGCCGGGGCTCCCGGCTGAGCCTGAAGGTCTGATGATGGACGGGAAGAATACGCTCCGCTCCGGCTTCGTTAGCCATGCGCCAAGCCTGCTCCGGAGTACAGTGATAGTGGATCCAGGGATTGTAGGCGCCAATCGGCATGATGGCCATGTCGATTGGATGCGAGTTGCGGACCGAGCGAAAAACCCGCGTATCCGCCGTATCCCCCGCAAACAGGATGCGGTAGCGCCCGGCCTCGATCACGTAGCCGTTGTATCCGCGATAGGTGTCCGAACGCAGGCGCGCGCCCCAGTGGTTGACGTGAATGGCATGCAACGTGAGCGGGCCGGCGCGGTGCTGCTGATCCCATCCAAGTTCGGTCACCCCGCGATAACGTGAGACACGCAGCAGGTCGGAAGTAGACCGGGCGGTCACCACCAGCGTGCGTTTGCTTTCCAGTGCGCGCAACGAAGGAACGTCCCAGTGATCCATGTGGGCGTGGGAAAGCAGGATCAGATCGATCGGAGGCAGTTGATCGAGGCCCAGCGCGGGCGCGACCAGACGCTTGAGGCCCAATGTGACGGGGCCAAGCCCGATGCCGGCGCGATCGGACAGGACCGGGTCAGTCAGAACCATGAAACCGTCAATCTTCATCAACACCGTGGTGTGGCCGATCCACGCGGCATGCACACCCCGATCGGGCCAGGCGGCTGGGTCAGGCTTCCATGCGGGCCGCGCAATCTCGCGGCTCCAATCGTTGAAATACTGTCGCCAGAAGCCCGGAGCGGCCCTGTAGACGCTGGCGCCGGCAGCCGCCAGCCCGGCGACCGTGAGACCTCCAATGACCCGCCGCCGGTTCAAAATGCCCTTACCCGGGGCGGGAATCTCGGTAACGGCGAAGTTACCAGGCAAAACGTTCCTCCTTCCAGGGGTCGCCGTGCATGTGATACCCGTTGCGCTCCCAGAAACCGGCCTTGCCGCCGGCCAGAAATTCAATCCGGGCCAGCCACTTGGCACTCTTCCATCCATAGAGCCGGGGGATGATCAGGCGCGCCGGACCGCCGTGCTCAAAGGGAATCGGCTCGCCATCGTGAAGCAGTGCGACCAGCGCATCTTCGGCAAGGAAATCTTCCAGCGCAAGGTTGGTGGTCCAACCGGAATCATAGCCGTATGCGAGCACATGGCTGGCTTCTTGGCGAAGCCCACCTGCTCGCCGGACAAGTTCGCGTGTCGAGACGCCTTCCCACAGGTTACCCAGGCGCGACCAGCGGGTAACGCAGTGAAAATCGGCAAACACTTCGGTCCGGGGCAGCCGTTCAAACTCCGGACGCGTCCATTCGGCGGGACGGGCCACCAAGCCGCCGACAACTAGTTGCCATTGGGCGGGATCTAACGCCGGTGGACCAAAGGCGTCCAGAACTGGCCACTTCCGTGTACGCGACTGGCCTGGCGGAAGCCGATTCGGTCGCCGCGTGTCCGCGCTGATGATCACAGGCGCCGCAAGGCCCTCAGGCCCGGGAATCTCTACTCCCTGCGGCTTGTCCAGATCAACCGCCATGAAGCTCCGGATAAATGTGAGACGGTTCCGGCATCGGCGTTGCAGTTACCCTCATCCGTGAGACGTTTCCTCGCGCCTTGATATCTCTTATTTTAGTATGGATTCGCCTCCTCACCGGGCTCGCCGAAATTCTCCTAATGCGGAGGGCGCTTTTATCCTGCGTCAATTAACAAGCTGTTATGTTGGTCACTAATGACCAGCCTGCGCATTGGACCGGCGGCCGTGCCGCTCCTGCTCTTGTTCGCGGTGAGCCCGGAGGGATTCGCGCAGCAGCCGTTTTCCTTGCCTGCCGCGATCGAGATGGCGCGCGCATCGAATTCGTTGCTGCAGGCCGCCGACGGACGAACGGCAGAGGCCCGAGCCCTGGTGGATCAGGCGCGGCTCCGCCCCAATCCCCGCGGCTATCTGCAAACGGAGGCCTGGCGCGCGTGGGGTTCCCCTTCGTTCCAGCCCATGAAGGAAACCGACACCTACGCCTACCTCTCCATGCCGGTTGAAGTCGCTGGCAAGCGGGCGGCGCGTACCGAACTGGCTCGCCGGGCGGCCACGAAATCCCAGTTGCAACAGGAACTGGTGGAACGCCAGGTGATCGCGCGGATCAAACAGTCCTATTGGGCGGCAGCCGGCGCGGAAAGGATTCTGCACGCGCAGCAGGAGAACGCAGCCAATTTCCGCCAGGTGATCGAGTATCACGAGCTGAGGGTGCGGGAAGGCGTCATGCCGGAGGCCGACCTACTGCGCGTGCGACTGGAAGGGGAGCGGCTGGAGATGGCCGCCAATTCGGCCGGACTCGAAGCCGAAAAGGCACGCATCGAACTGTTCCGCGCCATCGGAACCGAAGAGCATGACGTAAGGCTTACCGAACCGCTCGAACCGCCCTCAAGCACGCCGGTGGCCGACGTAAAGCGGGCGCTCGAAGAGAGGACCGAAATGAAACTGGCCCTCCAGTCTCGCGAAGTGGCAGCGGCCAACATCACGGTACAGAAATCGTTGGCGCATCCGGACGTGGAGATTCTCGGTGGCTACCTGCATATGGCGGGCCATTCCACCCTGCTCGGCGGAGCACAGTGGAATCTGCCGTTGTTTAACCGCAATCAGGGAAATATCGCTGCCGCACAGGCCTCAGCGCGGGTGTCCGAATCGGAAATCGCGGCAACGGCGGCGGTGATTCGGGCCGAAGTGAGGGCAGCCGGCGCAGATGTCACGCTCCGGGCGCGCCAGATTTCCGGGACGCTCGAGCGCATGCGGCAACAGGCGGCGGAGTCGGCACGGATTGCCATGGCCGCCTATCGCGAAGGCGGCGTCGATCTGCTGCGGCTGCTCGACGCCGAACGTTTACGAATCGAGACAGAAACGTTGTACTACCGCACCTTGGCCGAATTCCGGCAAAGCGTCGTGGCGCTGGAGGCTGCCATGGGGGTCAGCCAATGAGAAACGCCTGGCTGGTTGTAGCGGTTGCCCTGCTGGCCGGCTGCGCTCGCAACGGCGCTCCGCCGGCGGCCGGCGAGACGAACTCCGCCGCCGCGGCGCCGGCGGCGTCGAATCTGGTGGTGCTGGCGTCCCAGGCGCAGAAAGACGCGGGCGTCGAAACGGAACCGGCCGTCACCCGCATTGTGCGCCAGACCGTGCGGGTGCCTGCGCGTCTGACGAATGACGAGAACCGGACGTGGCGCGTAGGCGCCATCACCGAGGGCCGCGTGGTTCAGGTACTGGCGGCGCCCGGTGATTTTGTTGCGGCCGGCCGGCCGCTCGCGAGAATTCACAGCCGGATCGTGCATGACTCCAGGGCTGAATTTCGTAATGCGCAGATCGAGTTGACCCGGGCAACGGAGAACTATCGATATACGCTCAAGACTCGCGACCGTGCCGCCCGGTTATACGGCCTGAAGGCCGGATCACTGGAACAAAAGGAGCATTCCGAAGCCGATCTGGGCAATGCCGAAGCTGCATTGAATCGCGCAAAAAACGAGGTTGAGCGCAGCCGCCGCCATCTGGTGGAGTTTCTTGGGGTGGCTGAGGAGGACGGCGGCGGGGAACAACCCGGCATCGAAAGCGGCTCCCGGGACCTGATCCCGATACGGGCGCCCGCCTCAGGCACCGTGCTAACGCGGAATATTACGCCGGGCGCGGTGGTGACCACATCGACCGATCTATTCGTACTGAGCGACCTTTCCTCCATTTGGGCAATCGCCGAAGTCAACCAGGATCATCTTCCGCGGTTGCGCGCCGGAATGCCGGTGTGGGTCTTCGTGCAGGCTTGGCCGGATGAGCCGTTCCAGGGAACGATCGGGCGCATTGGCGAAGAACTCGATGCCGCCACGCGCACCATCAAGGTGCGGGTAAATCTCACCAATCGCGGGGGCCGGTTGAAGCCCGAAATGTTCGCCACGGCGGAGCTTAGCCTCGGCGGCACCCCTCCGGCGGTTTTCGTTCCGGAAGAATCGGCTCAACAGGTACGCGGCCAGGAGGTAGTGTTCGTGAGGATCGGCGCCGACCGGTTCGAGGCGCGGCAGGTCGAGACAGGGCGCAAAGTGAATGGCGAACTGGAGATCCGCCGCGGCGTTCGCGCCGGAGAAATCGTCGCCACCAAGGGAGCCTTCATCCTGAAGTCCGAGTGCATGAAGGCCACCCTGGCGGGAGAATAGCCGGTGCTCAAACGAATTATCGACTTTCATCTGGAGCACCGCTGGTTTGTGTTGCTGGGCGTGTTGGGAATTATAGCCGCGGGGTTATACTCGATGCTGCTGATCCCCATCGACGCCTTTCCGGATCTCACCAGCAACCAGGTGGTAATCAGTTCGAACTGCCCCGGCATGGCACCGGGCGAGGTGGAACAACTGGTCACATTTCCCATCGAGACCTCTTTGATGGGAATCGCGAAGACCCAGGGCATCCGCTCGATCTCCAAGCTGGGCCTCTCGATTGTCACTATTACCTTCGACGACGCCGTCCCAACCTATTTCGCCCGCCAGTTGGTGAACGAGAGGCTGCAGGAAGCGCGAACGCAATTGCCCGAAGGAATCGATCCGGCGCTTGGACCGGTGGCCACGGCGTTTGGCGAGGTCTATCAGTATACGGTGGAAGGCCGGGGTTACTCGGCAATGGACCTCAAAACCCTGCACGATTGGCAGATCAGAAATCAGATGCGGACCATCCCCGGAGTGAACGAGATCAATTCCTGGGGCGGTGAGACAAAACAGTATCAGGTCGTGGTGGATCCGGTGCGGCTGCGCGGATACGGCCTGACGCTGCGCGACGTGTTCGACCGCATCCGCGAAAACAACGCCAACTTCGGCGGCGGATATATTGAGCACGCCGGCGAGCAGTACACGGTACGCGGGGTCGGGCGCACCAGAGGCGTGGCTGACCTGGAGCAGATTGTGCTGGCCTCCAAACAGGGAACTCCCGTCATGCTGCGCGACGTGGCCCGGGTTCAGGTGGACGCCATGCAGCGGCAGGGAGCCGTACTGCGCGGCGGCGAGGGCGAAACCGTCTCCGGCATGGTGATCATGCTGAAGGGCGAAAACGGCAAGCGGGTGATCGAGCGGGTGAAACGGCGATTGGCCGGCCTGCGCCTGCCGCCAGGGGTCCGCATCGTGCCGTTTTATGACCAGTCGGAAGTGATCGACCGAACCATTCACACGGTGAAAAAGAACCTGCTTGAAGGCGGCGCGCTGGTGATGCTGGTGCTGTTCCTGTTTCTGGGCAACATCCGGGCGGCGATGATTGTGGCGGCGGTGATTCCGCTTTCGATGCTGGTCGCGTTTCTGGGAATGCAAGCTTTCGGCGTCAGCGCCAACCTGATGAGCCTGGGAGCAATCGACTTCGGCATGATCGTCGACGGAGCGGTGGTGATGATGGAGAATTCGATGCGGCGGCTCTCTATGCCCGATTCCAGGCTCACCCCGCTCGAAGAAGTCCGCCAGAGCGCTTATGAAGTGGCGCGGCCAATTCTATTCGCGGTGGCGATCATCATTGCGGTCTACATGCCCATCTTCTTCCTGGAAGGAATGGAAGGCCGCATGTTCCGGCCGATGGCGATTACGGTCTGTTCCGCGCTGGTGGGCGCGGTGATTTTTGCGCTGACGGTGATTCCGGCATCAATCAGCGTACACTTCCGGCAGCGGATCGAGCACCACCACGAAGGATGGATGGAAGGGTTGAAGGCGGCCTATGTACGCTCCTTGAAAATGCTGATCGCGCACCGGCCGTGGACGGTTGCCGTGGCGGGGTTGCTGGTGGTGGCGGCGGTGGGGTCACTGGTCTTCATCGGCACGGAATTCATGCCGCGGCTGGACGAGGGCTCCATTCTGATCGAGACGCGGAAGCTGCCCGGAATCGCCCTGTCGGATTCAATCGCGATCAGTACCCGTGTGGAACGGATCGTCCGTTCATTCGATCCCGTTTCCGCCGTGGTGACCAAAATCGGCCGTCCGGATCTGGCCACCGAAGCCATGGGCATCAACCAGGGCGACGTATATGTGCTGCTCAAACCACCGCAACAATGGTACGGCTATCGCAACAAAGAGCAACTGATTACCGCCATGTCGGCGGCGCTCGGCCAGGTGCCCGGCGTGGCCTTCAACTTCACGCAGCCCATGGCGATGCGGCTGGACGAAGTGGTTTCCGGCATCAAGGCCGACGTCGCGGTGAAGATATTCGGCGAAGACTCCACGGTGCTGGAGCAGCAGGCCGAAAAGACGCTGCGCGTGCTTTCGGCCGTGCCCGGGGCAGCCGATGCGCAGATGGAGATCATCTCCGGCGTAGCCGAGCTGACCGTGCAACCGGACCGGGCGCAAATGGCCCGCTACGGGCTGGATGTTTCCGCCATACGGCGGATGATCGAGACGGCAGTGGCCGGCCATCAGGTGTCGGAGATGGTGGAGGGACAGCGGCGGTTCGCCATCGTGGTTCGCCTGCCGCATTCGTACCGCGCCGAGCCCCAGGCGCTGGAGGCACTGCCGGTCTCCTCGCCCGGTGGGGAGCAGATTCTGTTGGGGCAGGTGGCGCGAGTCGAGACCCTCCGTGGCCCGGAGGTTGTCTCGCGCGAAAACGGAATGCGGCGCATCGTGGTGCAGTGCAACGTACGCGGGCGCGACCTGGGTGGATTCGTGGCCGGCGCGCAGAAGCGCATCAACGCCGCCATCCATCTGCCCGCGGGTTACCTGATGGAATGGGGCGGGCAGTTTGAGAACCAGCAGCGGGCTACGCGCCGGCTGATAATCGTGCTGCCGGCGGCGGTGCTGATTATTTTCGGCCTGCTGTTTGCCACCTTCAATTCGGTGCCCCAAGCGCTGCTGATATTGCTGAACGTACCGTTTGCGCTGGTGGGCGGCATCGCCGCGCTGTGGCTGCGAGGGCTGAATCTGAACCTCTCGGCTTCGGTGGGCTTCATCGCGCTTTTCGGCGTGGCGGTATTAAACGGCATCGTGATGGTAAGCCACATCAACGGTCTGCGTACCGGCGGCATGAATCTCGACCGCGCATTGCTCGACGGCGCAGCGGCGCGGCTGCGGCCTGTATTGATGACAGCGCTGGTGGCAAGCCTCGGCTTCGTTCCCATGGCTGTCGCCACCTCGGCCGGCGCGGAAGTACAGCGGCCGCTGGCAACGGTGGTGATCGGCGGGCTGATCACATCCACCATACTCACGTTGTTGGTGCTGCCCGTTGTGTATCCATGGTTCTCGCCGAAAGACAAGCCGCAGCCGGCTCCTGCCGCCGGTTCCCCGGCTCCGGCGCGATACATTGAGCGGTGACAAACGAATGGACACGCGGAGACGTCCTGTGGAGCGGCGTGGCGGCCGCCGCCGCTTCGGCTGGACAACCGGTTCCAGCGCGCGTGGCCACCGCCTCAAAGAGTCCAGCATGTTCCGGGCCGTGCGGGGCGGAGGCCAATTCTGTCTTGACTCCCCGGTGTTGCCACCTTAACGGCCGCTTTGAGGATTGCTACGCAGCCCGCCGGGCAGCCTGATCTCCACTTTTGTGCGGCGCATCCGGCTCTGCCGGAATTCCGCACCAGCGGGTGTGGGCGGGAAGGGTCTCTCCCTTCATCGCCAGCGAGAGAGCGTCCAGCCTTGCCCCATCCTCCAGGGTGGAATCGTAGAGCACCACGGCGCGAGGCCCGGCGATGCAACCCCGGCCGATCTCCACGCGGGACATCTTCATGACGCGGTCCTCGAACAGGTGGGTCTGAAGCGACGAGGCGCGCCCGATGGAACTGTCATCACCGACATGAACCAGGTCGAACTCCGTGAGAAAAGTGGTCTCCAGGTACACGCGGCGCCCGATACGGGCTCCGAACAGGCGCAACAGCACGGCAGCCATCGGCGTTCCCGTAAGAAACTGGCCGAGCACTGGAACCACTGCACCCTCATAAAGGCCGGTGATCAGTTCGGTGTGGCGGACAAAGGGCGCCCAAAGGGGTTCTACCCGTGGACGGTAAGTTCCAACAATCAGCCACTTCAGAATGCCAACCACCAACGTGATCGCGGTGGCGGCGGCAAAGTAGGCGGCCGGCATCAGCAGGAACAGGCTCCACGGCCCGGCGCCGCGGACCAATTGGCCGGCCGCGGCGGCAAGCAGAATGCCGAGAGTAAACAACAGTGCCGCGGGCAGCGTGGCGCGGAAAAACTCGACCCCCAGCCGGTAAGCAACCAGCACCGGCTTGGGCCGGTAGGTGACCGATTCGTCAAAATTGCCCCACACCTGGCGCTTTGGCAAAAAGATGGAGGGAGAGCCAAGCCAGGAGCTGCCGGCATGCATCGCCGCGGCGGGAACCACCGAGGCCACCCCGATCAGCGAATTGCCCGGCAACTTCACTTCACCGCGGATAACAGCGGCATTGCCGATAAAGGTACGGTTACCAATTTCGGAGCTTGCCAGGGCGATCTTGCCGTTATGAAAGGTGGCTGCTCCAATGGACGCCAGATCGGCGACGAAGGTCTGCTCACCAAGCCTGAGCAGGTCGGGATCGATATGAGAAACCGTGGAAACCTCGCTCCAGGCGCCGATCTTCGCTCCCAAAAGGCGGAGCCAGGGAGCGATATAGAGGGTGGCGTAAAGCGAGTTGGTGAGGGTGAGGCTCAGCGACATCAGCCGGTCGGCGAACCACTTGCGCAAACCGAACAGGGAGAGTTCGGGGTAGATGCCGGGACGGGCATGGAACAGCACCGCCCGCTTTCCAACCGCAACCACGGCGCAGGTGGCAAGCACAAACGCCAGGCCGGCGACGGGAGCAAGCGCGAGGCTGGCCGCCAGGCCGGCGGCGTGGCCGGCCCAGGCTAGTAGCAGCAGGCCGGGGAGCGCCACGATTATCGGAAGAATCTCCAGCGTCACAATTGCCGCCAGAAAGCCGGCCCACAGCGCCGCCGAGGGACGAACCGCCGCCTCGGGACCCTGCTCCATCTGCTCGAGCAGCGCATCGGTGCTATTGGCCGGTTGCGACGGCGAACCGGCCCAGGATTGATGTGCCGGAATCTTCTGAAAGCGCGTGACCAGCGTCTGTTCGGCGATGCGCGCGCCCTGGCCCACCGTGGCCCCGAGCAGCAGCACGGACTTGGTACCGATGTGGGCGCGGGCGCCGATGTGAACCGGAGCCATGTGCAGGTAGCCGTCCTCGATGACGAAGGGCTGAATCTCTACCTCATAGCCAATGCTGGCGCGATCTCCAATCTCGATCAGATCGGGCAGGTGAAGGTGCGCGGTAGCGATCTGGCAGCCTTCACCCACGCGGGCTCCCAGCAGGCGGGCATAGAACGGCATCAGTGGGGAGCCGGCCAGCAAGCTGAGCGGAGAGAGGTCGAGAGCCTTGCGGACAATCCACCAGCGGCAGTAATACGAGCCCCAAAGCGGGTAAGTGCCGGAACGGAAACGGCCGATGAGCGTCCACTTCAGCACGACAGGCAAGAACACCAAGAGGCCGACGAGAAGGGCCGGGATCAGCGCGTCCCAGGCATCGGGAGCCAGACCGGCGTGGGCGTGATGCAGCACAAGCGCGGCAATCGGCGCCAGAAATACCGCCAGCATCCCGTAAAGAAGGACGAACTGGACTGCCCCTGCCAAACGGACCCGGGTGTCGGAGTGCTTGAGGACGTGACGCTGCGGCCTGGGCGCGGCCGAGGAGGTCGGATCAGGCACTGCGTCCAGCGCCTCGGCCAGTCCTCGGACGGTGGGATGGGCATACAGATCGGCAATGCTGGCTCGCCGGAAGCGCTCCTGCCGGCGCAGCCTGGAAACCACCTGGGCGGCGAATAGCGAATGCCCGCCGAGGTCCAGGAAGAAATCGGCAACCACGGAGACCTCAGCCAGGTTGAAGACGGCGCGCCACTCGGCGGCAATCGTTTCCTCGAGTGGCGTCGAGGGGGCTACATAATTGCCGGAGCGCAGGGTAAGGCGGGGCAGAACCGGCGGCGGCAGGTGTTTGCGATCGGTCTTACCGCTGGCCAACGTAGGAATGGCATCGGGAAATTCGATATAGGCCGGCACCATGTAGGCCGGCAGGCGGTGGCGCAGTTCGCCGGCCAGGACCTCGCGCAGAGAGCCGGCATCCGTGGCCGAAGCACGCAGTTTGAGGTAGGCCACCAGTTCTTCCGGTTGCACCCCAGACGGGGTAGTAGAAACCACGGCATTCTCGACCGCCGGATTCTCCAGCAGGATGGCTTCGATTTCCCCGAGTTCGATACGAAATCCGCGAATCTTTACCTGGGTATCGATCCGGCCAAGGAATTCGATCTCACCGTTGGCAGCGAACCGGCCCAAATCACCGGAGCGGTACATCCGCCGGCCAGGCAGGAATGGATCGGCGACAAAGCGGGATTCCGTCAGTTCCGGGCGGTTGCGGTATCCGGCTGAGACGCCCTTGCCGCCGATATAGATTTCACCGGCTTCACCGGCGGCTACCGGTTGGCGCTTCTCATCGAGCACGTACATCCGGTAGCCGGGCATCGGCCGGCCGATCGTGACGGGCTTCCCGGGTTCCAGCTCGCTCCAACTGGCGGTGACCGTGGTCTCGGTGGGACCGTAGGTGTTGAGTATACGGCGGCCCGGATAGCTCCACCGCTCAACGAGGTCGCGCGGGCAGGCTTCGCCTCCGACAACGAGCGTGTGCACAAGCGGAAGTTCGCGGTCGAGCGTAGCAAGCAGGGTGGGCACCGCACACAGTACGGTGACCCGGTTTTCGGCCAGAAAGGCGGCGAGTCCCGAACCGATCCGGCGGCTGCCGGTGGGTCCAGCCACTACCGCCGCTCCCTTAAGCCAGGCGGGCCAGATCTCTTCAATGGAAAAATCGAAGGCCATCGTCATGCCCTGGTAGACACGATCGCCGGCCGAGACGCCATAGATAGGCGTGCAAACGGAGAGGAAAAAGCAGACCGAGGAGTGGTTGACGGCTACTCCCTTCGGCTTGCCGGTGGTTCCGGAGGTGTAAATGATATAGGCCAGGCTATCTCCGGCATCGGAGATCTCCGGGCGGGTGACCGGGTATGAGGCCAATTTGGGTTCGTTTTGGTCAACAACAGCGAGACGGGATCCGAGCGCGACGTGGGTAGCCGCAAGCTCTGCGCTGGTGAGCACCAGGCGAATCGCGGCGTCCTCGACGATGAAGGCCACCCGGTCGGCCGGATAGGAGGGGTCGATGGGCACGAAGGCAGCGCCGGCTTTGAGGATCGCCAAAAGAGCGACGTAGCTGGAAACCGAGCGCTCCATCAGCAGGCCGAGTGTGTCTCCGGGGCGGGTTCCCCGCTCGATGAGCCAATGGGCCAATCGGTTGGCGCTTTGGTCCAATTGCTGGTACGTGAGTCCGGTTTCACCGCAGATTAGCGCCGTCGCGCCGGGCACGGTATCGGCCGACCGTTCGAAGTACTGTTGCATGCGCCGGGCCGGCTCAACCACAATGCCGGCTGCATCGTCGTATACCTCCTCCACCGGAAGGGGTACTGTGTGAAACCGGTGCTTCAAAATCGGCTCAACCGGCGTGGTTGTCAATTCAGAAACCTGATTCATAATGCACTCTGTGACCCTGGCTCCGGGTCTTATTCCGCCTCACTTATGTTGACGACAAGTGCAGGCGTCAGTTGCAGTTATGGGTAGTTTTTAATATTAACCGGCGTTCACTTGAGGCCGTCAGCGCAGCGGAAGGAAGTCGATGCACTGCGGGTTTGGGGCCGTCAGGCCGGTACGGTTGGACGACAACTTACCGGATTGAGGATTCACCTTGAAGATGGTGATGTTATCGGAGTCCTGGCCCGCCGAAAACAGGTAAGTACCGGGCGGATCCAGGTTGAAATTGCGAGGAGTCCTGCCGCCCGACGGCTCGAATTGAATCGGGGTGAGGGTGCCTTTCAACGGGTCAACGGCGAATACGGCGATGCTATCGTGGCCGCGGTTGGAAGCGTAGACGGCCTTACCATTCGGCAGAATCTGAATCTCACCGCCGGTGGAGTCGCCAGACCAGCCTTGGGGAAGCGAGGAGACGGTCTGGAGCGGTGTGAGAGCCCCGCGGGCGGCATCCCAGGCGAAAGTGGTGACGCTTGAACCCATCTCGTTCACCACGTACAGATAGCGGCCGTTCGGATTGAAAACCAGGTGCCGGGCGCCGGCGCCGGCAGGCACCTTGCCATAGGCCGGATCATTGGGTGTGAGTCCACCGGTAGTGGCATCGAACTTGTAAATGAGGACTTCATCGAGGCCGAGGTCGGCGGCGAGGACAAAACGGTTGTCCGGTGAGACGATGATGCCGTGGGCGTGGGGGGCTTCCTGGCGGCGGGGATTGACGCTTTTGCCCTTGTGCTGGACAACCGAGCTTGCTTCACCCAGCTTGCCGTTGGAAAGAATGGGAAAGACGGCGACGGCGCCGCCGGCGTAATCGGCCACCAGGGCGTACTTGCCGGATTTGTCGAAACTGATGTGGCAGGGGCCGGTCGCGCCCGAAGAAACCTCATTCAGCAGATGGAGCGTGCCGGCGGCGGCATTGATCTTGAAAGCCATCACCCCGCCGCTGCGCTTTCCCTGAAATGTATTTACTTCACTAATTGCGTAAAGGTAGCGGCCATTCGGATGAACGGCGAGAAACGATGGGCTGGTGGCTTCGCCGGCCAATACAAGCGGACCGGCCTTTCCGGTGGCGCCATCGAAGCGAAAGGCATAGATTCCCTTACTGCCGCGGCCCGCGCCTGTTCCAACAAAAACCAGGTAGTCCTTCGAAACCGCAGCCAGTAGCGGCATCAGTCCCGCGGCAAGGATCACCAGCGCAGCCAACCGAATGGATTGCATCGTTTCCATGTAATCCTATCCGCGGCCAGAGTGCAAGCGAGGGCGGCGGTGAACGGCGCTTCCGATCCCTCAGCGCTGCCGGGCTGCCCGGGCGATGGCGCCAATGTGGCCGGGCGTTGTGCCGCAGCAGCCGCCGATGATGTTGGCCCCGGCCTCGATCAGATCCCTCACCTTTCCGGCCATGAACTCGGGAGTCTCTTTGAAGCAGGCCTTCCCGTCTTCAATCACCGGAATTCCGGCATTGGCGTGGATCAGGATCGGCATATCCGGAACCGTGGCTCGAATCTGGCGGGTGATTTCGATCATGTTCACGATTCCGTTGCCGCAGTTGGCTCCGGCAATCACGGCTCCGGCAGCGGCAGCCGCTTTCGCCGCCCGGTCGGGCTTGACGCCCATCATGGTGCGAAAGCCCTTGACTCCCGCTTCAAAAGTAAAGGTGCAGATAACGGGAAGCGAAGTGTTCTCCCTGGCAGCCCGTATGGCGGCGGTAGCCTCGGTGAGCGAGGACATGGTCTCGATGCAGATGGCGTCAGCGCCTCCTTCGGCAAGCGCGACAATCTGTTCCTTGAATGCATCGTAGAGTTGGTCCGGGGTGACGTCTCCGCCTTCCTGCTCGACAATGTGGCCGGTGGGACCCACCGATGCCGCAACGTAACCCCTGCCTGCGATACCTTCTTTGGCCAGGGCGGCAGCGGCCCGGTTGAATTCCGCCACCCGGTGAGCCATGCCATACGCCTTCAATTTGAAAGAACTACCGCCAAATGAGTTGGTCTCTACAATGTCCGCGCCGGCATCGGCGTAAGCCCGGGCGATACCACGCACCACGTCCGGATGGCTGACGCACCAGGATTCGGGACACTCTTCGGCCGTCAGGCCTTTGGCGTGGAGCAGCGTGCCCATGGCTCCGTCGGAGATGAGAATATCGCCCTGGGCGATACGTTCCGTGAATGTCTTCATCAGATGATTCCTCGCTACGAATATCTCAGGTTTCGGGCGTTCTTATTCTGCCGGTATTGATCGGCACGTGGGCCCGGGGGGGGAATTTCGCGCGCCTCGGCGGCGGGAGATTCTCGCCCGATCTGGCAGCGGCGGCTTCGATGAACGAAATCGCGCCCACCCAGGTGTGTGCCGGAATGAACTTGCCGGGAACGGAGGATCCTCACTTTATCAACCCGTGATGGGACCAGCGCTTCAATAAAGATAAGGTAGTATTGACGTACACGGTCGAAGTCGTTAAGCTGAGCGCGGCAGGCGGAGCCAGCCCGGTGGAGGATTGGTAATGCTGATTGAGGATCCGAATATGGCTGCAACTCCCATCACGCTGGGAGACCAGGACGCCGAAGCGATGGGGCGGTTCTGTGATGCGCTGGGCGCGTTCACGCGCGGCGAAGCGGAGTTGCCAGCGGCGGTGGCCTATGCCGGGCTACAGGCAGCCGGGCGCGTGGCAGGTTCGCTCAGCGGGGGTGGAGGCGGATTCGGGTTCAGCGAGTGGCAGGGCAAGATAATCCAGATGCCGGAATTCGGGCGAAGCCTGCTTCAACTCGAGGGGCAGGGTCACCAGGTGACGCTGACCTTGGACTCGATGGGGAGTTGCGCCGGCGGGGTGTGGATTCACGAATCGGAAAGCGTGGGACCGGGCGCGGCGTTATTCACCGTGGCCGGCGGCGCTTTGCAAGTAGAGCGCCCCAGTTCCTGTGTGATTCCACTGGGCGAACCGGTGGCGGGGTGGACCGAAACCCCGATGTTCCAGGAGCAGCCGGCGCACGACGGAGAGGCCCCATGGGGTGTAGGCGCGGTGATTGCCGGCGTCGGCGCAGCGGCGGCGCTGGCTGGCGCGGCCCTGGCGGCAAAGCGGTACCGTGACGCCAAGGCGGCAGCGGCGGCACGCGCGGCTACCGAAAAGGCGGCAGCAGACAAAGCCGCGGCGGAGAAAGCCGCGGCAGAGAGAGCGGCAGCGGAGAAAGTCGAAGCCGAAAGGGCCGCCGCCGAGGCCGCGGCTTCTGCCGGGGCCGGGAAACAGTGGTTCTACACCGCGAACGGACAACCGCTGGGTCCGGTAGCGGACTCCGAATTTCGCCGGATGCTGGCATCGCTCCCACCCGATACGCTGGTGTGGAACGCGGACCTGCCAGAGTGGAAACCGTTGAGCGAAGCGGGGCTGGCTCCGCCGCCGGTGAAGAAGTGGGAACTGGCGGTGACCAGCGGTCCGGCCGCTGGAAAGTACTTTTCGGTGACCGCCGGGCTGAAGCTGGGCCGGTCCACCGATTGCGATGTCTGCCTGTTGGATCCGGTGGCATCGCGAATCCATGCGACGATCGCCGAGCACCCGGACGGATTCTGGATCAGTGATAACAATAGCTCCAACGGAACCATGGTGAACGGGCGGGCGGTCATGCAGCCGGTGAAGTTGTCGGCGGGCGATACGATCCGGATTGGAGATTCAGAGCTGGTGTTCGAAGAAGCGGCACACACACCGAGCCCGGCGGGATCTCCGGTGCTATCTACGGTCGTGGTCCCGCCGCCGGAGCCCGTGACGCAGGGAACCGTCTGCCCCCACTGTAATATGACCTACACGCCCGGCGACCGCTTCTGCCAAAGTTGCGGGCAGCGGCTATCGTAAGACGCGATCAGCGCTTTCCCGCCTGCCAGCGGTGAGGAAGCAGACACAGCAAAGACATACCGGCAAGCCCACGGCGTGCGTTGTTGCGCAGACCCGCAGCGGCCGGCATCAGGATCTGAGCGTTATCCGAGATCAGGCAAATCGAACTCGCCCAGGTCGAGCGGATACACGCCGCGGGTGCGCACCAGGTTGAGAACCTGTTCGTAGGCGGCGGCCGAGACGTTGCTTGGCACGGAATGGTCGGACTGGAAGATCAATCCCCCGCCCTTGGCGGCATTGAGTTTTCGCAGTACCGCGGCTTCCCGCTCAGCATCGGTTCCGCCGGCCCAGACCTGGACATCCATGTTGCCGCAGAAGGCGATGCGATGACCGAAGCGTCGCCTGAGGTCGACGACATCGAGACCGGCCTTGGCTTCGAGCGGGTTGTACGCGTCCACGCCGGCCTCGATGAAATCCTCGAAGATTCGATTCACGTTGCCACAGCCATGGTAGATGACCGGCAAGTGGTGGCTGTGGCACAGATCCACCATCGCTTTGACACCGGGCTTGAAGTGCTGCCGCCAATAGGCCGGTGAAAAGAGCATCCCTTTCTTGTAGGCAACATCACCCCAGATGACCATGCCATCCAACATTCCATCGGCGGCCTTGATTTGCGCGCGGAGACATTCGAGGATAAATCCAAACAGGCGCTCGACAAAGCGGGCGATGGCGTCGGGATACATGCCCATCCAGAGCATGACGTTCTCACTGCCGAGGATGCGCCAGATGGTTTCGTGGGCTTCACAGACGCCGCCAAAGACCGGGAAGCCGGGGTGAAGAGCTTTCAGCCGGCTCACGAAGGGCGGAATCTGGCGCGCGAAGCCGTCACCGACGCCGTTGATCTGGTCGTCTCCGGTGGAGTAGTAGCGGCGCGGATCCCAGGGATCGTCGAAGCGGAAGGCTTCCATTTTCTCTATGGAGTCGGTCTCAAAGCGCAGGAAGGCGGGCATGGGATGAGCGAACTTCTTGCGGATGACCGCTTCAAAGCCGGTGCGGACAACGACCTCCTCCTCGTTCTCACTGAGAATTTCGAAGGGTTTGATGTGAGGGTCGAGATTGGGGTTGAGCTGGACCCAATCGAGGTCGTAGTAGCGGTAGATATCGGTATCGGGAGCAAGGCCGAGTTCCTCGCGCCAGCGGGCGAGAAAGCTGCCCCAGAAAAAATCGCTGACCGGGACGCGATCGGCCTCCTGGTGGCTGAGGGCCTTGTTCATCCGCTCGAGCTTGGCGAGGCAGTTATCGGTTCGAATCATGGGGCGCCCGGCAACCGGAAATTCAATCGTCGTCGTCGACTCCGATAATAGCGTCTCCAGGAGCGAATAGCGTGGATTTATGTTCCGGCAGAGGCCGGTCCAGTCCCATGGTGTTCCGCCAGATGATCTCATTCAACAGGCGGCTGGGAACGGCATCGGGCACCTCCCATCGCATTTTGGCGGAGGCCAGGGCATCCCGCCGCGCCTGCCCTTTCAACTGGCTGGCGGGCGGGTTGACTTCGGTGAGGCTCTGCTCGGGCAGCACGGCGGTGTAAGGGGTGAAGTCCGGCGTCGCGGTGAAGGAGGCCCGCATGTCGTGGGCGATCAGATCGTAGAGCGACATCGTGGGCAGGCCGAGGATGAGCTCGATGGTTTTGAGGATGCTCGGATGCGAATAGAAAGTGGAATCCACTGCGCCCCGCTTGACGTAGGGGCCAATGGTAAGGGCCACGGTGCGGTGGCCGTCGACGTGATCGAAACCGTTCTGCGCGTCATCTTCCACCACGAAGATCACCATCTGCTTCCAGAACGGGGTGTGGGAGAGCGCATCCACCATTTGTCCGAGCGCGTAATCGTTGTCGGCCACCATGGCAGAGGGCGTGGTGAGCCCGGGCGTCGTGCCGGCGGTGTGATCGGATGGCAATTGAATGATCACCAGGTTGGGCATCTTCTTATTAGCCACCCATTGATCGAGGTGCTGGCAAAACAGGCGGGCGCGAATGACGTCGGGAATGGCGGTGTTGTAGCTGGGGTAGTTCGGGACCAGGTAATTGTTGACCGAACGCATGGGCGCCTTGGTGTTCCACAGCTTCGAGAAGTCCTCGCCGTTCTTCCAGCGCTCGAAGAGGTTCAACCGTTCCTTCATGCGAACGTCACGGTTGCGGCCGGCATACTCGCCGAAGATGGCGACGGAGTGTTTCTTGGCCGCCAGGTCCCAGATGAAGCCGGAGGAAGAAGCGATTAAAGGATCGCTGCCGTCATACGGATAGCTACGGCCCACGTATCCGGGCCAGAGACCGTAGGCGGTTTCGTTGGCCTGGGTGGCCCACTGGTGGCCATCGGCGCTGTTGCCCCCGGTGGCGTAGAAGTTGTCGTAAAACACGAACTGGTCGGCCAGGCGATGGTGGTTGGTGGAGACGCGCCGCGGGAATTGGGTGAGTGCCGGGTCGTTGTTGCCGCGCGGCATATCGCCGAAGACCTGATCGTGGGTGCGATTTTCCTTGATGATGTAGACGATGTATTTAATGGTCGAAGGGTCGCCGGCGCGATGCGGCACCGGCAGTGGCTGCGCAGCGGATGCGGTGACCGGAGACCGCTCAGACAGAAGCTCGGTCAGATGGCTGTTGGCCATGACGGCGGTGGTGTAATTGGCCAGGTCAGCGGCAGACGGGATGGGAACCAACTGCAGCGCGCCGCGAACCGAGTGAACAAAGCGGCGGCGGGGATTGTCACCAGGGTATCCGGAACCGATGCCGTACAGGCTGCCAATGGCCAGCGTTTTTCCATCCGGGCTGGCGGCGAGAGTGCTTGGATACCACGAAGTGGGAATGAAACCGCGCACACGGAGAGTGCCGGCGTCGGCAACGGCGACCGCGTTGAGCCCCCCACAGGCGATGTAGACCGTGTCTCCATCGGGAGAGGCGGCGAGAGCGGTAGGCGAAATTCCGAAGCCTTCCGGCAGTTTCGTGGTGAGGATGGAGGTCTTGACGACGCGGCCGTTGTTGGTGTCGATGATGGAGACTGAATCGCTGTTGGAGTTGGCGACGTAGAGCAGGGAGCGCTTTTCGTCGAGCAGCAGCGCGGTGGGATGGAGGCCGACGTCGATGGTCTGAACCGCCTTTTTCGATTCCATATCGATGCGGGTGACGGTACCGCTGGAGGCGATGCCGCGGGCGTCCACCAGCACGCGGTCGGAATCCGGATCGAGGCCGGTCGGGTCAGCGGCTTCACCCGGCTTGGGACGACGTCCACCCCAATCCGATACCCAGGCGACAGTGCCCTTTGCGTTCAGGGCAACGGCAAAAGGCACCATTCCGGTGTCGACCTTGCCGAGAATCTCGTGGGAGTCGAGATCGACCACCGCGATGGCGTTGTCGCGGGTGAGGCAGAGAGCGGCAATATGGCGCCCGGAAGCGGTGGCGGCAACCGAAAGCGAGCCCGCGTAAGCGTGACCGAGTCCACTCGCCAGGGTGTCGACTGCATCGCTCGACCCCTCATTGAGCTCGACTCCCCGCTTACTGTCAACGGTGAGAAAGAGACTGCGTCCGGCGGTCCTGGAGCGAATGAGGGCCTGCATTCCGGGCTTGCCGTGAAGGGTATGGCTGGCGGTGATGTGATTGCCGGCAACATCGATGATGTACGCATTCCCGGCGGTCAGCACATGGAGTTGACCGGAGTTCTCCATGAAGGCGAGTCCGTGAACCCGTCCGCGGAAGGTGGTTACGGCGCCGGCGGGAGTGATGGTCTGGCGCGTGGTAATGACTCCGGGATCATCGATGCCGGGCTTCGGAAGGTCGGTCTGGCCGAGCAGGGTCCCGCAGAGAGTCAGGGCGAGCAGAGGAATCGTGCGCATACAATTAGTAGGGTATCAAGCCGGGCGATGCAACTGAGCCCTGACCCAATGCGGATGCCAACGCTCCCAAACACGCCGGCCGGAGAGGTGGTTTTTTCAGTCCGCGGGGTCACGAAGGTCTACCGGATGGGCGAGGTGGAGGTGCAGGCATTGCGCGGAATCACGCTAGACCTGTATTCGGGAGAGTTCGTGGTAATCCTGGGACCCTCCGGCAGCGGAAAATCGACGCTGCTGAATATTCTTGGAGGTTTGGATCGGGCCACGGCCGGCACGGTTCGCTACCGTGGCGCGGACCTGACCCACGCCGGAGACCGCCAGTTGACCGAATACCGGCGTTATCATGCCGGCTTCGTTTTCCAGTTTTACAATCTGATTCCCAGCCTGACGGCGCGCGAGAACGTCGCCGCGGTAACCGAGATTGCGCGCAGTCCGATGAAACCGGAAGAGGCGCTGAGCATGGTAGGGCTGGGAGAACGGCTGGACCACTTCCCTTCCCAGCTTTCGGGTGGCGAGCAGCAGCGTGTAGCAATCGCGCGGGCCATTGCCAAGCGTCCGGCCGTGCTGCTGTGCGATGAACCGACGGGTGCGCTCGATTCAGCGACCGGCATCGTGGTACTGGAGGCTCTGGCCGGCGTCAATCGCGGCCTGAAGACCACAACGGCGGTGATTACGCACAACGCCGGGATCGCGATGATGGCCGACCGGGTGGTGCGCATGAGCGACGGCCACATTACGGGTGTCGAGCAGAATCCGTATCCGAGACAGCCAAGGGAGTTGACCTGGTGATCCGGGCGCTGGACCGTAAACTGTTGCGGGACCTGTGGGGAATGAAAGGCCAGGCGGTGGCGATCGCGCTGGTGATCGGCGCCGGTGTGGCGACATTCATCATGGCGCGCTCGACGCTCGATTCCCTGATGCTGACGCAGCAGGGATTTTACCGGCGCTATCGCTTCGCCGATGTTTTTGCATCCTTGCGGCAGGCACCCGACGCGGTGCGCGAGCGCTTGGCCCGGATCGAGGGCGTGCAGGATGTGGAGACGCGAGTGACCACGGCTGCAAGGCTGGACGTTGAAGGATTCACCGATCCGGTCACGGCGCTGATCGTCTCGCTTCCCGACCGAGGCCAGCCGCTGCTGAATTCCATATACCTGCGCGCGGGACGGAGCGTTGAACCGGGGCACAACGATGAGGTCGTGGTAAGCGAAGCCTTCGCCGAGGCGCACCAATTACATCCCGGCAGCCGGCTGGGCGCGACGATTCGCGGAAAGCAGCGGACGCTTCGTATTGTGGGCGTCGCGCTCTCGCCGGAGTTCGTTTACCAGTTGCAGCCCGGGGCGGTGATTCCCGACTTCCGTACCTACGCGATTCTGTGGATGGCGCGCAAGCCGCTGGAGAGCGCGGCGGAGATGGAGGGCGGTTTCAACGACGTGGCCATTCGGCTCCAGGCCGGCGCCAGCGTGGAAGACGTTATCAGCCGGGTAGACCAGGTTCTGGCACGCTATGGCGGGCTGGGCGCCATTTCGCGGAAAGATCAGCTTTCCAACCGCTACCTGTCGGAAGAGTTCAAGCAACTGCGCCAGATGGCAACCATGTTGCCGGTGATCTTCCTGGGCATTGCGGCGTTCCTGCTGAACGTGGTGGTAACGCGAATGATTACCGCCCAGCGGGAGCAACTCGCGATTCTCAAAGCCTTCGGGTATTCGACGGCGGACGTGGCGCTGCACTACATCAAGCTGGTGGTGCTGGTGGTGCTGGCGGGCGTAGCGGTAGGAGTCGGCGCCGGCATCTGGCTGGCCAAGGGAATGGTCGTCATGTACATGCAGTTTTACCGGTTTCCGGAAATCCTCTATGTACTTCGGCCGCCGGTGGTGGTGACGGCGACATTGGTCAGCGTGGGCGCGGCGGTGACCGGAACGTTGTATTCGGTGTTGAAAGCGGCCCGCATTCCTCCGGCCGAGGCGATGCAACCGGCGGCGCCGGCCGGTCACGGTCCGGCACTGGTGGAACGGATGGGACTGGCCCGGTGGCTCTCACAGCCGACCAAGATGATCCTGCGCAACATCAGCCGGCGTCCGGCGAAGGCATTGCTGACGGTGGTGGGCATCGCTTTCGCCTGCGGAATAGTTGTGATCGGTGGCTTTTACCGCAACTCTCTGGACTACATGGTGGCCGTACAGTTCCGCTACGCGCAGCAGCAGGACATCACGGTTACTTTCGTGGAGCCGGCTTCGGAGCGGGCAATGTACTCGCTCGGCCAGATGCCGGGAGTGAAATTGGTGGAACCGTTCCGCGTGGCGCCGGCCGAGTTTCAGTTCGAGCAACGCATGCACCGGACTTCGATTCGGGGAATTCCCGAGGGCAACTCGCTATTCCGGTTATTGAACACGAAGCTGCAACCGGTTGATCTGCCGCCCGAAGGCATTGTCCTGACCGATTTCCTGGCGAACCAACTGAAGATTCATCCGGGACAGATGCTGACGGTACGGGTTCTCGAGGGCAGGCGGCCGGTACGGCAGATTCCGGTGGCGGCGGTGGTGCGGGAGTTTGTCGGCATTTCCGGGTACATGCGCCTGCCCGCGCTGAACCGGTTGATGCGGGAAGGACCGGCGATCTCCGGTGTCTATATGACAACCGGCGCGGCGGAAAGGCCGGCGATACTGCGCAAGCTGAAGAACATGCCACGCGTGGCGGGCGCCACGCTGCGGGAAAGCGCCGTCACGAACTTCTACCGGACGATGGCGCGGCAGATGCTGATATTCGTATCGATAAATACGATTATGGCGATGACGATCGCGTTCGGCGTGGTTTACAATAGCGTGCGGATCGCGCTTTCCGAGCGCAGCCGCGAACTGGCAAGCCTGCGCGTGTTGGGATTTACAGTGGGTGAGATCGCCTATATCCTGCTGGGGGAGTTAGCGCTTTTGACGATTGCCGCGCTACCCTTGGGCTGTTACATCGGCTGGGGATTAAGCGCGTTCATCGTGAGGAATTTACAGACGGAGTTATTTCGCGTGCCGCCGGTGATCTTTCCCTCTACATACTCTTTCGCCGCCACGGTGGTGGTGAGCGCGGCATTGATTTCGAGCGCGATGGTTAGCCGGAAACTGGCTCTTCTCGATCTGGTCGCCGTATTGAAGGCGCGGGAGTGATGAAGCGTTGAGTCTCAAACGCTGGCTCTGGATTCTGGTTCTCATCAGCATTGTTGTCGCGCTGATCGCATTCGGCTATCGCACACAGCCATTGGCGCTGGAGTTATCGGTGGCGGCCATGCGGCCGCTGCGGGTGACGGTGGAAGAGGAAGGCAAGACGCGGATCCTCAACCGTTACGTGGTCTCGGCGCCGGTGGCCGGCTACGCCGAGCGCGTGCCGCTGAAAGTAGGCGACGGTATCGAAGCGGGAGAGGTATTGGTATGGATTCAGCCTCCTCCGGCGCCGGTATTGGATTCGCGCTCGCGCGCCGAGCAGCAGGCACGAGTGAGAGCGGCCGAGGCCGCCGTGCAGGCAGCCGGAGAACAGGAACGGGCCGCCGCGGCGGAAGAATTCTACGCCGCATCGCAGGCCGTCCGGCAACGGCAGTTGCTGCAGAGCGGAGACATCTCTCGCGACGTGGCGGATCGGGCGGCATCGGAAGCGGCACGCACCAAGGCAGCCCGGCAGTCGGCACGGAACCTGGTAGTCCAGGCACGCTCTGAACTGGAGGCGGCGCGGGCCGCGCTCGAGCACTCCGTTCTGCCCGGGAAGAACTCCAATTCCGCGGCGCGAGTTCCGGTGCGGGCGCCGGCGGGCGGCCGCGTCCTGTCGGTCGCGCACGAGAGCGAAGGTCCGGTGGCACCGGGTGAGGCGCTGGTGGAAATTGGCAATGCCCGGGCTTTGGAGGTGGAGGTGGAAGTGCTCTCGGCCGACGCAGTGCGGATCACGCCTGGGATGCAGGTGTTGTTTGAAAGCTGGGGAGGCGCGCAACCGTTGGAGGGCCGCGTCCGGCGGGTAGAACCGGTGGCGTTCACCAAAGTCTCGGCATTGGGAGTGGAAGAACAACGAGTGAAGGTGCTGGTGACGATCACCTCGCCGGAATCGGAGTGGAGTCGGCTGGGAGACCGTTACCGGGTAGAGGCGACTTTCATCCTATGGAAATCGGACTCCGTGCTCCAGGTGCCCGCAAGCTCGCTGTTCCGCCGCCAGGGCGCCTGGAATGTCTTTGTGGTCGCCGATGGCAGGGCACGCTACCGAAGAGTGGAGATTGGCCGGCGCAACGGAATGGCGGCCCAGATCCTGGCGGGACTCAAAGCGGGTGAGACGGTAGTTGCGCACCCCGGCGATTCGGTGGAAGAGGGCGTTGCGGTCAGAGCCAGATGACCCCGGTTCTCCATTGTCACGACTTGCTCGACAACCTGATTGACGTCGTCCGGCACCGTTATTCATGCGGGTTCCATGCCGATGAAGACGCTCCGTGGATCCACACCCGATGGATGACGAACAAAACGAGCCGTTTCAGTTCTCCTTTAACGCCTCGTTGAAGGAAAATTTCCAGGGATCAAGCGGCTTCCCGGATGGGGATCTCATCGCCAGGCCCCTGAGCGATCAGCGGCGGAACCTCGTCCGATCTGATTGGATGCGTCCATCCATCTCGATTTGAGATGGGTCCCGGTCCAATGCGGTACAAAGGGCGATGTTATACTCTCGATCATCGCCTTGCAGGAGGCAGGCATGATGACACCTCGATGGTCGCGCAGGTCTTTTTTCGCCGCGCTCGCCGCGACCTGTGTGGGGCGCGCCGCTTCCCGCGACCTGGAGCGGCGCCTGCTCGAATCCCTCGGCCAACTCCGGATCGCGGACACTCACGAGCATTTCTACGAGGAAAAAGAACGGCTGAAGCGCCCAACGGATTTCTTCTCCCTGGCCGAAGCCTACGTATGGGCCGACATGGTTTCGGCGGGCCTGCCGGCGGAGTCTTCCCGTATCATTCGGGATCAACACGCTTCGGACGCCGTCCGCTGGAGAGCGTTCGAACCGTACTGGAATCTGGTCCGCTACACCGGGTATGCACAGGCGTTGCGGATTGCCATTCGCGATCTCTATGGCTGCGACGAACTTTCCGCGCCCGCTGTCGTTGCTCTCAACGATCGCATCCGCTCCCGCAACCGGCCGGGACTCTACAAATGGATACTCCGCGACATGGCGCGGATTCGTTTCCTGGTCGAAGACGATCATTGCGGCGGCTGTGTGAAAGTCGCGAGTACGAAGGAAAACCTGGCAATGTTCGTGCTGGCCAGACGTTTCGATAAATTTATCATCCCTTCCGGGCGGAGCGACACCCGTCAACTCGAAGCGATGACCGGACTGTCGATCTCGCGTCTCAAAGACCTCGAAGCGGCAATTGCGAAGAGTTTCGACCAGAATCTCGCCGAAGGAATGCGCGCCGTCAAGGTGGGCCTGGCCTACCGGCGCGACCTGCGCTTCGAAGAAACCGCGCAGCCGGACGCCGAGCGCGATTTCGAGGCCATGATGAGCGGCTCCCGTAACGTTCCTACGGGCTTTCGGTCCGCCATGCAGCGTCCCTTCCGGCGAATGGAAGATTATCTCTTCCATCACGTGCTGCAACTGGCGGATGCGCATCGCATTCCCGTGCAGATTCACACTGGCTTGTTCGCCGGCACGGGCGGAGTGCTGACAAACTCAGACCCGCAGTTGCTGATCAATACCTTTCTATTGCACCCACGGGTCCAGTTCGACATATTTCACCTCGGCTATCCCTATCAGGAGGCGCTCGGCGTGCTTGCCAAATCGTTTCCGAATGTACATTTGGACTTCTGCTGGGCTCACGTGGTCAACCCGTCGGCCGCGCGCCGCACCCTGAGTGAATACCTGGATTCGGTCCCTGTCAACAAGATCCTCGGATTCGGCGGTGACTACAAGCATCCGGAATTGAGCTACGGGCACGCGAAGATCGCCCGGCGCAATGTGGCGCAAGCGCTCGCGCGCAAGGTGGAAGAGGGCGGCTGCAGTGAACAGGAGGCGTTCGATATCGGCAGCCGTATTCTGTACGGCAATGCCGCGCGCCTGTTCTCCTGGAACGATGCCGCCTGAATTCATCGTGTACGGCGGACCAGCGACGGGCCGGACTGGATTCAGCGGTTTCGTACAGCCTATGCTGAGGTGGCGCCACCGGGCAGTTTCTGAATTCACGATCCTTTCAGTGCCACGGCTTCAACAGACCTAACCGCAGAAATTCCTTCTTGGCGCGCACGGTGAGGTCACTTTGCATTCCCTTTCCATAGCGGTGATCGAAGACATAGGCTTTGATGCTCAGGCGAACGTAGGGGTGGTGGCCGATTTCGTCCGTCACCAGAACCGTAACGGGCTTGGCCAGATACGTGAAGGGCGAGGTGTAGGCGACCTCGTAGCCGATTCGTCTGATGAGATCGGGATCGGTACTGGCGGGCAGAAACAGATCGGTGACCATCTGGCAATCAGGCACTCCGGAATTGGCGTTAAAGACGTGGTTATTGAGAACGTCGGAGTTGGGGATGGTGACACGGGTGTCGTCCGGGGTGGTGAGTTTGGTACTGCGCAGGCCAATGTGAACGATTTCGCCATGGGCCTCGCCGATCTGCACGCGATCGCCCAATTGGTAGGGGCGATCGGCGACGATAACCATACCTCCAATCAGATTCCGGATCAGATCCTGCGCGCCGAGGCCGATGGCGATGGCGACCGAACCAATGGCAGCCAGGAAGGTTTCGTGCGAGGGGGAGAGCAGATCGAATGCCAACAGGCTCGCCACAAACCAGAGACCGATACGGAGTACCGGTTCGATCCACTTCACCACAAAGCGCGCTCTTGGGCCGCGGCGGCTGAGCAGGTCAAGAAGCCTGGTGGCATAGCGAATGAGCAGCCATGCGGCCGCGAAGATGACGATGGCGCCGGCAATGCGCGTGAACGTGAAGTAGTGAAGAAGATCGAGTTCCGGCTTTTTGTTCATCGGTCTGCGCTCCTCAGATAAGATTGCGGCGGCTGAGGGTATCGCGAACCAGCCGGCCGGCTTCCGGACGAACACGGACTCCCGAACCACCGGGTTCGGGTTCGAGAACTTCAAGCAAGTGCAGGCGCTCCAACTGGCGAACGCTCAACTGCGGGCTGGTGACGAGCACCTGCGCGACCTCGTCTGCCGTCAAGCTGCCGTGCTGGAGGATGGCCTTCAGGGTAAAACAGTCGTCGAGCGACATCGAGGCGGCAAGCTGGCTGTAATCGGGAGCCAGCGGCTGGCGCATGTAAACGACACCGGCTTCCAAACGCTCAATGGAGCCCTGCCAGAGTTCGTAGGCAGCGCGGAAGATGCCTTCCGACTGCGCATAGAGCGCATCAAGAAAGAGGCTCCCGGCGTCCTGCTCGAGACCGGACAAGCGACGCAGCCGGCTGACGCGGGGATCCTCGGGGGCAAGCGGAGCGTACTCCAGCCGCGCGCCCGATAGACCGTGACGCTGCAGGATGGCCTTGCTCAGGTCTTCCTGCTTCACGCTCATGGCGTTAATGTGGTGGGAGAAGTGGCGGCCAAGGCCCAGCACGGAATCCAGATAATGATAGGCCGTCTCATTGACACTGAAGATCCAGAGCGTGGAGCGGCTGGTCATGTACATGAGGTCGAGCAGCGCGCGCAGCGCATCAAAACCGTTGATAGCGCGCAGGAAGGTGCGCTCAAACTCCTCCACCACGATCACGCGGCGGCGGGCCGCCAGGGCTTCGGCGGGATTGGCGCCTTCAGCCAGTCCGAGCAGCGAGCCGATGAAGGCCGTCATCCCGGCGGGTTCGATGAGACGCTCGCCAAACTGGCCGCGAGCCACTTCGCACTGAGTGAAGATCCGGGCAATGGCACAGTTAACCAGGCTGGTTTTGCCGCTGCCGCGGGCGCCGACAATGATCACCGAAGTTCCGCGGCCTTCTTCCCACCGGGCGAGGGCATCGGCGAAGCCTGCCATCTCCTCATCACGGCCGACAAGAAAACGCGGATCCTCCACCGGGGCAAGGCGAAACAGACGCCGGTAGAGCATCGGCAAATCACGCCCGTGAAGCTGAACCTTGAGTGCGTCGCCGAGATCGGCGCGACGGACAACGGGGTCCGCCCGTTTCCGTGGCGGCGTTAACCAGCCAATTCTGGTGAGAACCCAGCGATTGGCTTCACGCGCCGCTTTCCACCCGTAACGGAAGCCGTGACGGAGCCCCTCCGCGGCCAGGCCGCGCACCTGGCGGGCGATCCGCCTGCCGCGCTGGCGAGTAAGGTAGGCCGCCAGGCCGATACTTTGCTTTTCGATTACCGTGTCGCTTTCGATCAGCACGGCGGCAACGGCCGAGACGGCGGCGGAATCGACGGTGGCGCCAATGCCGGGCGCCGCCTGTTGCTGGTAGCGAAGCAGGGAAAGAGCGTTGGAGATGGCCTCACGAGCCAGTTCTTGTCCCGTAACCGGCTCCGCAGCGGCGGTTTCGAGCGCAAACGCAACTACTTCGCGAGCACGCTCGATTTCACGCACAAGGGTGCGATCAACGGCCTCGGCCTCCCGGAATCCGGCGACCAGCAGGGGAGCGCCGGTGGATCGCAAAGCGGAGGCAAAGATACCGGCGGCTTTCAGGTTCCGCCAGGGCTTCACCAGACCGGGAGTCGCCTGGTGGGGCTTAACCGATTCAATCGTAGCCGGCAATTCGGAGCGGACGTTTCCAATTGTGCGCTGGAGCCACTCCGCTAAACGCTCATCGGAGGAGAGCAGTTGCGTTTGCGGCTGGGGAAATGGTTCCGAGCCGGTGTCCGGCCATTGCGCCAGCCAGCCGATGGCGGTTTCCAACTCCCGCCGCAGTTCGCCATGTTCGGACTGCAGCGATTCGAGGCTGCCGATGGTATCCTGAACCGTCCGCCGTCCCACCCGCGTCAACTGGAGTTCCAGCTCCATAACACCATGCACGGCCCGCTGCTGGCGGGACCAATAGGCCAGATGCCGTTGGTGGCGGCGGGTCCACTTCGCCCGGCGGCTCACCGAGACAGGGCGAGGCCGGCGGAACAGGGCGGCTCCGACCGCCGCCGAAAACGAACCGGCCCAGGCATCGTACTGGCGCAAACACGACTCCGCGCGCTGGCGATGACCGGAGGCCGCTTCCAGCCACCAGGCGCGAGCCTGTTCAATCCCGGAAAAATCATCGGCAGACCGCTGGAAGGGAACAAGAAAGGCGCGGCGGTAGGTTTGCCACGGGAACAGCAGGTGAAGCAACGCCTGCGCCAGCACCAGTTGGAAGGCGCCATCAAGAGCCGCGCGGTCAACAAGCAACTGGAGAAGATGATCGGCGACGGCGTCGCGAAGGGCGACCGTGCGAGGGCGGTTTCGAAGGGCGCGCCGCAAACGGGCCCGCCAGTGGAGATGAACACCGGGTAGCTGCCCCAGTTCCGGCATGGACGTTTCAACCGTTCGCGGCAATCCGAGCACGGCATCCCCGAGAATGGCGTCATGCTCCTGCAGAGCGGTGAGAACACGGTAGAGCGGCCGCTTCTGGTTGTACGCCGTGTGGAGGTTACCAAGCAAAGGAGGCGCCCAACCGGCAAAAAAATCGTCAATGGCAGACAGTTGCCGGCCGGCCAGGGCGGGCTTGGGCAGTTCCAGGAACAAAGCCCGCTGGGTGGCGATGAGCGCCTCCAGCTCCGTCCAGCAGGCGCGGCATTCCGATGCCAGCAGCGTGCCCCGGGAGTCCAGCAACCCGGTGAGGCCGCTCCAGATTTCGATATCAAGGGCCATCTCTATTCCAAGCGATCGACGCCGCCGGAAACATCCTGGCGATTATTCGGACATGATAGCGCGAAGGGGGCGGAATTCGTATAGGCTGAAGTGTTTGGCCGGATTCGGAACTCCCGGCGGTCGAAGCACAACGAAGCTCAATCATGAATCATCAGGAACCTTTCGTGTTCTACACCGAACGCCGGCTGGTGGCGTTGACCGGCATGCGGGCACGCACGCTGGCACAACTGGTGGGGCATCTCGGCGAGATATCGGGATCGTCGATCTTCTATCACACGCACCAGATGTATCTGGCGCATCATTTCGAGACGCCAGTCTTCTCAAATGATTTTGCGCTCTGGGTCGGAGGGGCGCTCCAGCAGGAGGCGCTGGGCGAGAAGCTGGCCGCGGTGGACCTGCTCTCGTTCACCTCGATCCGCCAACTGCGCGAGGAGATCATCCGGGTGATCGAGCGCCACATGGCAGCCGGCGGGTGGCAGGACAGGGAATGCCCGCCGGGCGATGAGTTTCACTTCTGCCGCTCGAAAAGCTTCATCATGCCGACGGGATTGGAGGCGCGTGACCCGGATGAGTTCTTCGAGATCCTGCCGCGGGTGTCGAACCTGTCGCTGTTTTTTCACTTTTTTGAGTCGCGGCTGCGGCTGGGACACGCCACCAACGATTTCTCGGAATGGCTCGCCGGAAGGGGCGAGACCGGACTGGCCCAGGCCATCGACGAGGCCGACCCGTACATCATGACGCTCGATCAGTTCAAGCAGCGGATCATCATGATCGGAAAGTCCAGGAGCTGACCCATGGCGATTCACCTTGCGGATTACGAAGAAGTTGCCGGCCGGGAGACGATTGAGGAGTTGCGGGTGCTGGCGGATAAGGTGCGGGGCCGGCGGTTGCAGAACATCAATTCGACCCCGGTGGGTGGAGGCGTAGCGGAAATTCTGACGCGCCTGTTGCCGTTGCTGCGGGAGCTGGGGATCGACGCCACCTGGGACGTGATCAAAGGCGACCAGGCGTTTTTCAACGTCACCAAAGCGTTTCACAATGCGCTGCATGGCAACAAAGAAACCATCACCGCCGGCATGTTGGAAGCTTACCGGGCGACCACCCAGGCAAACCTGGAGCAAATGAATATCCGCGGCGACGTGGTGATCGTACACGACCCGCAACCGGCGGGGATGGTGGAGTTGCGCCGCAGCATGGGCCGGCAGTGGGTGTGGCGCTGTCATATCGATGTATCCAACCCGGACCGGCAGGTGTGGGAGTTTTTGGAGCCGTACGTGAACCAGTACGACGCGGCGATCTTTTCGATGCCCGATTTCGCGCAACAGTTGCCGATTGCCCAGTACATGGTGGCGCCATCTATCGATCCGTTGGCGGACAAGAACCGCGCGCTCAGCCCCGATTTCGTGAACGAGGTGCTGGCCAGATACGAGGTGGACCCGGAACGTCCGGTGGTGACGCAGATTTCACGCTTCGACCGGCTGAAGGATCCGCTGGGGGTGATTGCGGCCTACCGCATGGTGAAGCGGCGTCACGATTGCCAACTGGTGCTGGCGGGCGGAGGCGCGAGCGACGATCCGGAAGGCGAACTGGTGCTGCGCGAGGTTCAGGAGGCTGCCGCCGGCGACCGGGATATCCATATTCTGCTGCTGCCGCCGTTCAGCGATCTGGAGATCAACGCGCTGGTTCGCGGTTCGACGGTGGTGATGCAGAAGTCCATCCGGGAGGGGTTCGGCTTGACGGTGAGTGAAGCGCTGTGGAAGAAGAAGCCGGTGATTGGCGGCGCGGTGGGGGGAATCAAGCTACAGGTGATTCATGGCATCACCGGGTTTCTGGTACATTCGGCCGAAGGCGCGGCGCGGCGGTTGGCGCAGCTATTGGATGATCCCCAGTTACGAACGGAACTGGGCGAGAACGGGCATTCGCACGTGAAGCAAAACTTCCTGCTGACGCGGCATGTCAAGGATTACATCCTGGTGATGTTGGCGCTGGACCATCCGAACGAGGACATTATCCGATTGTCGTGAACCGAGAGACGGTCCCGGGCCGCTCAGTTCTCATCCTGGGAAAGGATATAGCGAACTTCCCGGCGCGCCCAGGAGATGTGGCGGATCGAGGGTGTGGAAAGCAGCAGACGCCGGCCGCCGCGGTGGCGGCCGGCGAGCACCACCAGATAACGGATCTCCCAGTGCGTGTCGTCCAAAATCAGATCGTTCACGCGCCCGGCTTCACGCCCCCCAGCGACGGCGTGGTAGGTAGTAATCTCCCGGGCGCTGCGCAGGTACGGATCGTTTTCGCCCTCGCCGGCACGAGTCCTGCCGCCAAGCCAGGCCGGCAGCAACGGAGGATCCATTGACCAGGAGGCGGACCCCGCGTGAGGCCGGCTCATGGCGATCTGTTCCTGGCGCGAAACGGGCCTGGCGCTATCGGCGCCGGGACCCTGGCGGACTTCGCTGGCGGAAAGTTCGACGCGGAGCGAGCGCTCTCCCCATCCCAGCCGCTCCACCGAGCACGGCGGGATGAGGACCCGGCGGCTGGAGAACCAGCGTCCGGTCTCAACAACCAGGTGGCGCACGATCCAGATGCGATCGTCAAACAGCAGGTCATGCAGACGGCCGGGTGAACCGCCAGTGGCCAGGATGGTGGAGCCGAGGATGCCGCGGAAATTTCGTAACATTCGGTGGTCCGATCCGCCGGGCGCCTCACCCGGCTTGACAGAGAACAAAACTCCCGGGCGCCATGCGCAGGTGGAGTTCACCTGTGGAGCGCAACTGTTCCGCAACAAGAGAACCGGGTCCGGCCCAGCGGCGGCTGGAGGACTCAAGCAGATTTTTCCAGATGCCGACGGGCGCGGGCACTACCAGATCTCCGGCTGCGGCAGCGAAATAGAAGACCATCAACAGCTTGTTGTCCGCGTCATGGCAGAAGCGCGCGATGGCCGAATCCCCAACTATTTTCGCGCCGCTGGGGTCTCGGCGGCTGATGGCCGGAAGCCGCTGGCGGAGGGCGATCAACTCACGAACCAGGTCGAGCAATACCCGATGCTGGTTACCCTCCCGGAGTGAGTGATTGATGCGAGAACGCACGAAAGTGGATTCCGCCTGCGGATCGGGCACTTCGCCCTGCCAGGAGAAAGCGGCGAATTCGCGGCGGCGGCCCTGCCGTACGGCTTCGATCAGATCCGGGTCCGAGTGACTGACAAAGTAGAGAAACGGAGCGGTCTCGCCCCACTCCTCACCCATAAACAGCAGTGGCAGATAAGGAGACAACAGCACCACACCGGCAGCCAGCTTTTGCATTTCGAATGGCAGCAGGCTTCCGAAGCGGTCACCGAGCATGCGGTTGCCGACCTGATCGTGGTTCTGCGCGCAGACAACCAACCGCCCGGGCGGTATGTGAGCGGCTGACTTGCCATGGATCCGGCCGCGATGGGCAGAGTGTTGCCCCGCATAGACGAAGCCTTCGTTCAGTGCCCTGGTCAAATCGGCCGCCGAGCCGAAATCGCGGTAGTAGCCGGAGCGTTCGCCGGTAAGCAGGGTATGGAGCGCGTGGTGAAAATCATCCGACCATTGGGCGTCGAGGCCGTAACCGCCATCGCTGGGGCTCTCGACCAGGCGAGGTTCGTTGAGGTCGCTCTCGGCAATGACGTGAATGGCGCGGCCGAGGCGGTGGGCGGCCTGATGGACGGCCTCGGCCATTTCCTCGAGGATATGTTTCGGGGAATTATCGAAGATGGCGTGGACGGCATCCAGGCGAAGCCCATCCAAATGAAATTCGGTAACCCAGCGGACCGCGTTGCCGATGACGAAGTTGCGCACCGCACGGCTGTTCGCGCCATCGAAGTTGATCGCCAACCCCCAGGGTGTGTGATAGCGATCGGTGAAGTAGGGGCCGAACCGGCCGAAATAGTTCCCTTCCGGTCCGAGATGGTTGTAGACAACGTCGAGAACGACCGCCAGTCCGTGGCGGTGAGCGGCATCGATAAAGCGTTTGAAGCCGCCCAAACCGCCGTAGGAATTCTGCACGGCAAACGGATACACGCCGTCATAGCCCCAGTTCCGGCTTCCGGGGAACTGAGCCACGGGCATCACCTCAATGGTAGTGATGCCGAGTGAGGCCAGGTAGTCGAAATGCGCGATAGCGGCGTCGAACGTGCCTTCGGGAGTGTAGGTGCCGACGTGTAATTCGTAGAAGATGGAGCCGGCGAGTGATACACCGCGCCAGCCGCTGTCGGTCCAGTGGAAGGCATCCTCCACCAACTCCGACGCTGCGTGAACGCCATCGGGTTGGGAACGCGATGCCGGATCGGGAAATTCGACACCGTCATCGAGGCGGTAAAGATAGCGTGCGCCCGGCTCGATGCCGTTGACGATGGCGTGAAACCAGCCTTCGCCGGCCGGTGTCATCGGCAGCCTGTTTTCGACGGGCGCGGTTAGGTGGAGTTCGACCGCGGCGGCAAAAGGCGCCCAGACACGAAACCCGGCCCGGCGGGAACCGAGCAGGAAAGCGCCGGGGGACAATTCATCGATCTCTCCCAACGGTGATGGTTGAGGCAGGCGAAGTTCCTCCTTCCTTTGGAGACTACCTTCCACGTCGCCGACTCTCCATTGTCGCCTGTTAACTGGCGCGCGGCGAGAAACTGGTGTGATTTGGGGGGAGGAAAACTAAGGAAAAGGTACGGTCCTACGAATTGTCTAGCGCATTTGCAGGCGGCGATTTCATGTGTTCAGGGGATAACAAATATAATCAACCATCCGATAACCTAGGCATATGGCGGCAGTTCGTAACGCGTTCTCCGACGTAGCGGCGTTCCGCATGAGCCGCGGAGTCTCGTTACAACAGATCTCACATTCGACTAAGATCGGCGTGTTTTATCTGGACGCGATTGAGAACGGCGAGATCGAGAAGTTACCCGGCGGGATCTACACAAAAAGCTATCTCCGGCAGTATGCGCAGGCGATCGGCTATAGCGAACAGGAACTACTGGGCCGCTATAGCGGAATGAGGAACGACAACTCTCCGGCTCGCTGTGGGCGCCTGGATTGATGGATCCCAAGATACGCTCGACATCCTCCACCTACCGGCTACAACTCAACCACGGGATGACGTTTGAGGACGCACGCGAGTTGGTGTCCTACCTGTATGAGCTGGGAATCGACACGCTGTATGTATCGCCGATTCTGCAGGCTCGCGCCGGCAGCATGCACGGCTACGATGTCATCGACCACGGCAAGCTGAATCCGGAACTGGGCGGCGCCGAAGCGCTGGAGCGGCTGGTGACGCGCCTGCGCGAGTTCGGCATGGGCCTGATGGTAGACATTGTCCCCAACCACATGTGCGTTTCCGACCTGGCCGACTGGCGCTGGCGCGACGTGCTGGAGAACGGGCCAAGCTCGCCGGACGCACGATTTTTTGACGTGGACTGGAATCCACCGCGCCAGGACATGAGGGATAAGGTTCTGTTGCCGCGGCTGGGCGACCAGTATGGCCGGGTGCTTGAGAACCAGGAACTGCGGATCGAATTCACCGGCGGGGCGTTCAACGTGCGCTACTGGGAGACGGCGTTTCCACTGGCTCCACGAAGCTGGATACAGGTCTTGACCCCGGCGGTGGAGCGCGTCCGTGCGGCGCTCGGCAGGTACGCCCCGGCGGTGCTGGAGTTGGAGAGCATCATCACCGCCCTCGGATATCTGCCGCGGCGTACGGAGTTAGGCGAAGAACGAGTACATGAGAGGCGGCGGGAGCGAGAGATCATTCGCCGCCGGCTGCTCGCACTGACCGAGGCGGCGCCGGAGGTGGCCCAAAGCATCGCCGCCGCGCTTGACCAGATCAACGGAGAACGCGGTGTTCCGGAGAGTTTCGATGCGCTGGAGAAGCTGCTGGCGGATCAGGCCTACCGATTGAGCTACTGGCGAGTTGCGGCCGATGAGGTGAACTATCGCCGGTTTTTCGACATCAATGAACTGGCGGCGATTCGCACCGAAGATCCGGCTGTGTTTGAGGAGACACACCGGCTGATCTTCGAACTGATCGGCAAGGGTTGGATCACCGCTCTTCGGGTAGATCATCCCGATGGGCTGTTCGATCCGGCAGGCTATTTTCAGCAACTTCAGGTGGAGTCTCCGCTGCCTGACCCGGCCGCAACAGGACGGCGCCTTTATGTAGTGGCGGAAAAGATCGTTTCCGGAGACGAGGAACTCCGGGAGAACTGGCAGGTGGAGGGCACCACCGGGTATGGCTTCCTGAATCAGTTGAACGGATTGTTCGTGTACTCCAACAACCACGCGGCATTCCGCAGAGGATACGAACGCCTGACGGGATGGAGGAGGCCGCTGGAGGAATTGATCTACGATTCCAAGCGGCTGATTCTGCAGGCTTCGATGTCGAGCGAGTTGAATGTGCTGGCGCGGCGGCTGGACCGGATCTGCCAGCAGCACCGCCACACTCGGGATTTTACGCTGGAGACCCTGCGCTTCGCCTTGAGTGAGATCATCGCGTGCTTCCCGGTCTACCGGACCTATATTACGGCGGAACAAAAGGAGCCCGATCCGGAAGACCGGCGGCACATCGAGAGCGCCGTAATGGCGGCGATTTCGCGGAATCCCGCCATTAACGAGTCCGTCTTCGACGCGATCGGGTCCCTGCTGATGCTGGAAGATCCCGACGGAACCAGCGCGGCGCTGAAAGCCGAGCGCCGCTTGTTTGTCATGCGGCTGCAGCAGTTAACCAGCCCGGTGATGGCGAAGGGAGTGGAGGATACGGCTTTTTACCGCTACTATCCGCTGGCGTCGTTGAACGAAGTGGGCGGGGACCCGGCCCGATTCGGTGTTACGCCGCGTGCTTTTCACCGGGCGAACGAGATACGGTTGAAACGCTGGCCCCGCGAGATGCTGTGCAGCTCAACGCACGACACCAAGCGGAGCGAGGACGTCCGGGCGCGGATCAACGTACTCTCCGAGATACCGGAGCCATGGTTCGCGGCCGTTAACCGGTGGATTGCAATGAATGCCGGCAAGCACGCGGTGGTCGACCGGCAGCCAACACCCGATGCCAATGCCGGGTACCTGATCTACCAGACGCTGGCCGGAGTATGGCCCTTCGCGGCGCTATCCGGCGAGCAGCGCTCCGAATTCGTCAACCGGATGACCGGATATCTGGAGAAGGCCATGAAGGAGGCTAAACTACATACCAGTTGGGTAAACCCGGATGCTCGCTATGACCGGGCCGTCCGCGGCTTCATTGAAGCGATTCTGGAACCCGCCCCGGACAACGCGTTTCCCGATGACTTCCAGGCCTTCGTGGCTCCCGTGATCCGGGCGGGAATGTTGAATTCCCTGTCGCAGGTATTACTCAAGGGACTGTCGCCCGGGGTGCCGGATTTTTATCAGGGCTGCGAGAGTTGGAATTTCTCGCTGGTGGATCCTGACAACCGGCGGCCGGTGGATTTCGTGAAACTGCAAAAGGAGATGGAATCACTCAAGCCGCGGATCAGCGAAGCCCGCGCCGAACTGGTGGGCGAACTGCTGCGGACGGCCGAGGACGGGAGGATCAAGCTATTTCTCACTTGCTGCACGCTCCGGTACCGGAGGGCGAATCGCGCTCTTTTTGAGACGGGCGCCTACACGCCGCTCGAGCCGATCGGATCGCGGCGCGCGCACCTGGTGGGTTTTGCGCGCCGGTGGGAGCGCAGCGTGATGATTGCCGCGGCCGGGCGATTCTTTCTGAAGTTGGACCCATCCGGCGCGTTGCCGCTGCCCGCCGGAGTATGGGAGGACACGGCACTTCCGCTCCCGAAGCAAGCGCAGGCGAGCAGCTACCATAATGTTCTGACGGGCGAGAGCATGCGGGCGGTGGAGCATGCCGGGCGGCTGGTGCTGCCCGCCGGCGAGTTGTTCCGGACAGGGCTGCCCGTGGCGCTACTCGAAGCCCAGGGACAGGCCGAGGACTGAGCTTGCCGCTTCACGACGGATGGCGAGCGCTCCGTGCGCCGGCTTTCTTCCATGTACCCTGATCGATATGGACGTTGTAGTCAGCGATCTGGACGGAACGCTGTTGGATCATCACACCTACTCGTTCCAGGCGGCATTACCTGCGCTGCGGCTGTTGCGGGAAAAGAAAGTGCCGCTGGTACTGTCGAGCAGTAAGACACGGAGCGAGATGGAGCACTGGCGGACTCTGATCGGCTCAAGCGATCCATTCATCGCCGAAAACGGAGGGTGCGTGTATGTGCCCGAAGGTTACTTTCCATTCGCGGTGCCGGCGGCGCAAACGCGCGGCGGATATCACCTGCTCGAGCTGGGCACCGGCTACGCCGAACTGGTCGAGTCGCTTCAAGCGGCGTCGGCGCGCTCCGGCTGCCGGGTACGCGGGTTTCACCAGATGGACGCCGAAGAGATTAGCACCCTGTGCGGGCTGGCTCCGGAGATAGCGCGGCTGGCCAGGCAGCGAGAGTTTGACGAGCCGTTCGTGGTGCTGGACCCCGAACGCGAGCAGGCGTTGGTTGATGCCATTGAAGGCGCTGGGAAGCGCTGTACACGGGGCGGCCGCTTTCTGCATATCGTGGGCGACAACGATAAAGCCGCCGCATTGGAGAGACTGATCGGGTTATACCGCCGCCTGGACCCGGAAGTGCGAACCATCGGCCTGGGAGATGGGTTGAATGACATTCCCTTCCTGAAGATGGCGAATGTCGCCTACCTCATTCACACACCCTGGATTGACAGGATGCAGCGTGCGGTGCCGCCAGGCCGCGCGACTGCGAATCCCGGACCCGCGGGGTGGTGTGAAGCGATTCTAGAGTTGTACGCCGGGGGCGCACCGGCCCCCTAGAGATGGCTCCAAAGCGAGCGTTCACGCTCTCCTTCCTCCGGGGAAGGCGGATGGCCGATCCGCTTTTCAAAGGTGCCGCGCAGACCGAAACCGAGAGCGATGGCCGAGGCCAGGGCTGCGCTGCCGATCAGGATGATGAAGGCGGCGAAAAAGACCTCCCGCGCGAAGTCCAATGCTTCGGCAGCCACCACGATGGCGACGAAAACCACGACAATCCGGACGGCGGCGGCCAACCGGCGGGGATAAGGCATGCCCTCATTGACCGCCCAAATGATCGTGCTCCGGTTCAGATACTGGCCCAGCCAGAAGCCTGCCACGAGAATGGCCAGCCCGGTGACCAGTTTCGGGACCGAAAAGACCGTAGCTTCGATGATCCGTGAGGTGAGCGTGGTGTCGAATACATCGAGCGCGGTGAGGATGCCGATAGCGAGAATGATCCAGTAGCAGGCGCCTGAGATCAGCGCCGCGCCGCGAAGCCGGCCGGACCGGTCCAGCATGGACGAGAGCCCGCTTTCCCCAAGAAACCGGTCGAGCGCAGCGCCTTTGACAACGCGCAGAACCATCCAGCGGACTGTCACCGCCAGCAGCCATGCCACGGCAATGATGGTTCCGGCGACAATCAGCGGCGGGACATAAGTGACAAGGTGCTGGGCCAGGCGAGCCAGCGTCTTTTCAAAAATCTGCTGTAGAACGAGGATCATCGTTCAACCTCCAATGGGTCCGTGCTGGGCGGACCCGGCTGCTGATCGCGGACCGGACCGGCAAGCGTAGCAGCGGCGGCACGCTCGGTGTGCCAGCGCTCTTTCAGGTACGGTTTCAGAGTCTCGAACGTAAGACAGAGGTTTTCAATCCGGTTCTCGACATCAGCCGCGAACATCTCCCTGGTTTCGACGACGAAGGACGCCACCCGGGCGAGGTAGAGCGGCGTTAGCGACCGCAACAGGTGCCCACGGTTCATGCGGCTCCGCTGATAGGCACAACCGAAATCGTAGATGATCTCTACCCACAGCTCGTCGTCGAGGTGAAACTTTTCCTGGCAGACGCCGTTGCCGGTAAGGCCTCTCAACCGCCTCAAGGTGGAACCATCGAGAGCCAGCGACCAGATCTCGCCAAGCTCACGGCAGCCGGTGGCGAAGGCGCGGATCATCCGGTTAAGATTCACCTCAATGGGATCCAACCCGACGTCGTAAGGAAATCCGTAGAGATCCACCGGCTGGCTGGCCTCAACCAGAGACCAGGCAGTCTGATACTCGTCCATCAACGCGAATACGCTGCCCACCACCTGTTGCAACATGGCGCTCAGGTCCGCGCCCGGGTCCTTGGCGTCGTGCAGTTTCGCTCCGAGAAAACTCTGGCAGGTGCGAAAGTCCTCAGCCACGGCGATGGTGGTCATCCAGATATCGATGCCGTAGCGGGCCACATCGGACTCCCAGTCACGACGGGACAGATAGCGCTCAAATAAGCGCGCGGAGAGTCCGAAATCGCCGCCGATCGGCTGCCGGATACGGCGGCCGTAGAGGCTTCGCGTCAGGGGATAGACGATGCTGTTGGTGATGGTGCCGTCGTATTTATGGCGGTGATAGTAGGGCGCCACAAAGTCGTAACCGGCATGAATCACCGGGCGTACCAGCAGGTCGATCCACTCCGGCGTGATGGAACGGAGGTCGGAATCGACCACCGCGCAGGCTTTGGCGCCAAGCCGCCGGGCCATATCGAAGACCATACGGAAGGCACTGCCCTTTCCGGGGATTCCGTGGTAGGGGAACGAAAGGCGATGAATGCCGGTGAGGGTGGTGGAGACCATCAGCAGGCGGGAAAAATCGACGCTGGCCGATAGGACTTCGTCACGCGTGCCGTCGGTTGATCCGCCGTCCGAGTTCACAATGACGGCGCTGAACTCCGGAAAGTATTTGACAAGTCCGGCCTGGGCCGCGCGGACGACATGCCCGATGGTGCGGACGTTATTGTAACTGGGAATACCGATGACGATGTCGGCGCGCTGGATCGCATCGAGCGCGCGGCCGGCTTCCTCCGGTATCACCGAGTCAGGCATAGGATGCCTCGGCCAATTCCAGGACGCTATCCTCTTCAACCGCCGCCTGCAGGCGGTCGAAGAAATCCGGAATGGCGGCGAGAACACGGTTCCAGTTGGGAATGAGCGGGGCGCCGAGCGGATCGTCGAGAAATTCGGCGGCTGCCTCGCCAAGGCTTCGGGCAAAGGTAGCCACGGCAAGTTCTTCACCGTGACGGTCAAAAGCGAGGCCGTTCAGCATCGCATCGGCATAGTAGCGATGGATGGTGTCCTCGGCGATACGCGTGTAGCGTGGCAGCAGCGTCCGGAAGTGTTCACGCGAGAAACATACTCCTTCGCTTGCCAGCGTGCGGAAGAGAGACTTGGCTACGTCGGAAGCCATGCGGCGCAATCCTTTTTTCGGATCGTCGAAGGAAAGCGGCTGGTGTTTGTGCTCGTAGTTGTCGGTCAGGTCCACCTGGCAGATGCGGGCCAGCGCGACATTGCGATAGATCTCCGCGAGCACTCCCACTTCGAGACCCCAATCGGCGGGAATCCGATTTACGCGAGCCAGGTTCGTCCGCATGGCGAACTCTCCGGCCAGGGCGTAGCGGAAGCTATCGAGAAAGTGCAGGAATTTGACGCCCGGACATAGGCTGTCCATGGCTCGAATTAGCGGCGTGACAAAAAGCCGGGTTACGCGGCCGTGCATGGTGCGGGTGAATCGCGCGTAATAGCCCTTGCCGAATTCGAAACCGAGGTTCGGGTTGGCGACCGGATAGCAGAGCCGCGCGAGCAGTTCGCGGTTGTAATTCAGAATGTCGCAATCGTGTAACGCGATGACTTCGCAATCGCCGCAGGCCAACAGGAAACCGTACGCGAGCCAGCAGGAGCGTCCCTTGCCATCCTCGCCGGCGGGGAGGCCGTTGGTCTCCAGCAACCGCAACAGAGACTGGATCCGGGGGCTGTCGATCCAGATGACGGAGACCGGAACATTGACCGAATCGAAGAAGGCGCGGGCGAGTTGATACTGGGTCTTGTCGGCCCGGGCAAGCACCACCACGATCCGTTGAAGGAAGTTCACCTTCGACAATTCACTAATAATGCCGCGCATGGCGGGGGTTTCAAACTCCGAGTACAGAGCCGGTAGAACCAATCCGACCGGAAGTTGGGCCTTGAACAGTTCCAGGTCGGCTTCCAGCCTGTGGATGCCGTCCGGATTCAGCCGGTGCAGAGTGGACACTAAACCGGTTTGATAGAAATCTGACATCGCCGGCCTCCTGTGACCAGTGTTCGTTGTTTTGCCGCCACAGTTAATCCCGGAAAGACAGGAGGGAAACAGGGAAAGCGGGGGAGCAGCCGGAGGGAGCATGAAACCGGACTTTAAGAGACAGAAAGGCCGGCGCGGCTGGGAACCCGGCTATCCACTGCCGGCAGCGGCCAGTCAGAGCGAGTTGTCCGAGGATGTGAAGTAGCCTAAAATCAAAACAGTAGATTGTCGGGGCGTAGCGCAGCCTGGTAGCGCACCTGCCTTGGGCGCAGGGGGTCGGGCGTTCAAATCGCCCCGCCCCGACCATATTGAAAATAAAGCAGATAAGCCCAAAAACGAGAGCCCAAAACGAGAGTTATCAATAGGGCATCTATCGGGCAGATCCGAGCAGGATTCCACTTCAAGACTTCATTTCCGAAAAGCGCATAGAACGTCGGGCGGTCATTCCAAGCGACTTTTTCCGCTCCGAAGCACACTTTGTGGGAGAGCGCACGGTTCAATAGTGCCATGCGCTAAGATCGTGTTTCAGATTCACCGGGGTAGATCGAATGACACGTCTGAAGTCAATGAGCATATGGGCGACGGCTTGCGGGTTGCTCATGGCCGCTCAATCAATAGCATTTCCGCAATCTGCGCCGCTCAGAATCACGGGAGTAGACGAGCCACCCGAACTGGTTGGCCCGCCGAAAAAGTTCACACCCCCATCCGACGACTTTCGGCAGTTCTTCGAGACATTCCCGAAAGACGAGAAGGATGCCGTCAAAGTGCGAGCCTCGATAGAAGCACTGACGAAACTCCTTCAGCAGCATCCCGATTACTCCGACGGGTACTTCATGCGGGCCATGTTCAATCGCTGCATGCTGAACGCCAGCGATCCTGACGCAGCGGTCAAGGATATCAATACTGCCATATCCACGCACGCCGCTCAGAGATTCCCCGGCGCTTATGAGTCGTTGGCGGATCACTACTCTGTTCGGCGTCAACTATTCTTTCCGGTAAGCGACAATTATTTTTCCCTATCAACGACAATTACTCTTGAGGTGGCGCGGAGCGCCGCCGCCGCGATGGCGGGCGCCAGCCCACCGAGCCAGCCGTTTTTTGGTTTTCGGGTTTTGAGAGGCGAAGCAGGGGTCGTCGTCGCGAAGCGGTCTGGGAA
>JADZGD010000064.1 GCA_020854055.1 Bryobacterales bacterium
CCGAAGTTCCAGAATAAGACGATCGATGAGCTAATTAGTTTTGCTATCATATAGTGCCAATGAACCTTTTCGATTACAAACCAAATGATTGCTTCGTTGAAGCCTAGTCCGACCACACCGATTATGGTGAAGACGATGAGCTCGGCGGCTGGATTCTGCAGGGTATGGCGATCGAATACCCATATGCAACTTAACAGGTAGTTTACTGTTAGCCCCAAAATGAAGGCGATCGCGGCTGCGAGCAGATAGTGGAGGCCGAGAAGTCCGGTGAGCAGATACAGAGCACTAAAGTCGACGAGAAATGCTGCGCCTCCTACTACGACATAACGGGCAAATTGCAGGTATAAAAGGTGTGTCGAGTCGAAGACAAGAGTCCGCAATCCATCATATGAGGGTGCCCTGTTGAGCGTCACGATTGGTTCGATGCTGCTTTCTCTTCGTGATAGTCCGATTCGGTGTTTACATTCCAGATATTGCTCTTGTCCGTATTGCCGGACAGAATATTGTCGACGGCTACCATGGCAGTGAGCATCGAGTGATCCTGATTATTGTAGCGGTGCATGCCATTACGACCTAAGAGAAACAGGTTCTGGTAGCGGTCGACATAAGAGCGGATCTCAGCGAAACGATCATACGTACCAAAGTAGGCGGGGTAGGTCTTCTCAACGTGGATTACAGTCGAATCGAGAACCTCGCCGGCATCGATGATGCCAATCCGGGATAACTCCTGGATTGCCAATTGCGCCATGCTTTCGCGTGGCATCGTCCAGAGGCTGTCGCCCTCGTTACAGAAGTATTCGAGGCCGAGCCAGACCGACTCCGGATCCGCCACCATGCCGGGACTCCAATTGTTAAAGATCTGCAGCCGGCCGAGGCGAACGTCCGGCTCCTGGATGTAGATCCAATTGTCGGAAATCAATTTCCGGCCTTGAGGGGTATCGTCAGAGACTCTTAATGACCGCACGAGCAGACCGACAGTAATGAAGTCGCGATAGACGAGGCCATCGGAGACTTCAAGGACGGAAGATGGCGGAGCCGGACGAAAGGAGCGCATCAGCTCGCGTACCGGGGCGGTGGAGAAGAAGTAATCGCCAGTAAAGGTTTCGACCTGGCCGGTGGTGGCGTTTACCGCTTCGAGTGCGTGGATGTTCCCGTCCGAGGCTTGTAGTCCTTGAAAGGTGTAACCGGTATGAATGCTGCCGCCCAGTTCGCGAATTTGGCGGGCGACTTCCTCCCACATCTGACCCGGGCCAAACTTCGGGTAAAGGAACTGCTCAATCAACGACGTTTCGGTGTCCTTTTGCGCGATGCCCTTTGACTTGGGCCCGAAAGCGGCTTTCGCCGCGTGTGCCAATGTTGCCCAGACCGAAAGCCCTTTGATTCGCTGCGCGCCCCACTCAGCGCTGATCTGGTTGCACGGTACGCCCCAGACTTTTTCGGTGTAGGATTTGAAGAAGGTCTGGTATAATTCACGACCGAAACGGTTGATAAAAAACGCCTCTAGCGTGTCCTCTTTATTCAGCGGGAAGACGGTACTTCTGATGTAGCTCAGCCCGATTTTGAAGGTTCTCCACAAACCTAATTTTATTAGGGTGTCCTTGCTGAGGCGGATCGGGTAATCGAAGAAGCGCCGAAGGTAGAAAATCCGGGACTTCCGGGGACGTAACAGCATGACCCTATCGGTGGAAGGGATGACGGATGGGGCCGCGGCCACGCTTTGCTCCATCTGGTGATAGCGAATTGTATTGGAGCCTGGTTCGGCGGTGGCGGCCAGAGGGAGAATCCTGAGCCACCATTGCATGACCCTGTCGGACTTTGAGAAGAAGCGATGCCCGCCAATGTCCATGCGGTTGCCTTTATAGTTAACCGTTCGGGAGATGCCGCCGATATAGTCTCCCTTTTCTAATACGATGGGGTGAATTTGTGTACGGGTGAGTAGTTCATACGCTGCCGTTAATCCGGCAGGGCCCGCGCCGATTATAATTGCCTGTTTCTTCTGCATGATCTGGTTCCGGAGAACAGTAATGGCGTTCGCTACATTCGACAAGGATACACTTTGGGGTGGTTCCGTGCGGGGAGAGAGCGGGCCAGGCTATGTCATCATCGTCTGGTACGCCGATGATCGGACCGCCAGGTTTGTGCGCCGGGCAGATGCGGAGCGGTTCCGGTGAGACCTTCAGGAGTGGCCGCGGGCAAAACTCCCGCCGGTTAGGCAGCGCGCATTGCAGCGATCCTGAGAGCGCGGCGTCAACCAGCGCGGGACCCATCCATATCCTCACTCCATGGAGTGTATGCGCCCGCTCGACTCGCCGCCTCAGTTTTCGGATCCACGCCATGTACAAAGCCACCCCCCACGTCCCAATAGCAACCGGAAAGGAGGATATTTCCATCGAGGCTTGACACTTCGGTATTTAACGGATTGAAAACAGCTGGAGTTTCAACGATACTGGTCGGAGTCCGCTAGTAGCTATAGAAAGACCGCATCGGAATTGGAGGATGAGGCTACTGAGAGAGTCCTTATTCCGATGCGGTCTGCCCTGGTTGGGCTGGGAATGAGCGTCTGCCCGCCTGTGTTAGACCCGCTTGGAGTTTCCTCCACGACCCGAACCCGCGTCCATTTCTCCGGCTCGAGAAGGCCAGACCCTGGCCGAAACCGCATTCCCAGGAAAGATCATCAATCCCGGCCGCTCCGCTGAGCGGCAGAGACGCGCATGAACAAAACCGTTTCAAAAAGTGCAAAACCCAAAAAAGGACCCTCTGTTGCCACTTGCAACCAGAAGAATGAGCGGTTCGAAATCCTGTCACCGGCTCCCGCAAGCACGCTGCTGATCAGCCGCTCGCTCCTCCTGCTTACCTGTCGCAGCAGAGGGCAGGTCAAAGAGCACCTTCATCAATTCATCTCTCTCTCAGGCAACTGACACACCAACGCTCGCATCCTGCAAGTAATTGATCCTGCTCAAGATCGCAAAAACTGTGGGCCCCCGTACGTTGCCTGCTGCTCCGGGTGTGTGTCAGGCCGACACACCTCGTCCGCAGGTATCCGCCTGCCGGTACGCCCGGCGCGCGCGTTCGCTGCAAGGTATGACAGAATCAAGCCAGATGCGATCGTTGTATTGCCGGGTTCCAGCCGTAGCATTCGTCCTGCTCACCCTGATCCCCATCGCCATGCCGGCAGCCGGCGAGGACTTGGCTGTCTATAGCGAACATCCGCGGCTATTTCTCACCGCTCGCCGTCTGCGATTGCTGCGCCGCGAGCGGGATCGCCAGTCCATGCGCTGGCAGCAGTTCCACTCGTTGATTGCCGGGAAGGCGGCTACGCCGGAGAAGGGCTTTGCCTACGCACTCTACGCGCAGGTTACCCAGCAGCCTGAGTATTGCCGGGAAGCGGTGTCCTGGGCGCAAACCTCTACCAGCCTGCGCCAGCTCGCCATTGTCTATGACTGGTGCCAGCCCGACGCCGTGGTATTGCTCCCACGGATTCGCCAGATGATTCAGGCGCCTCGCCCCTCCGATCTGGACGGAATTCGCTCCCTGGCACTGGCCGCGATCGCCGCCTCCGGCCAGCCTCACGAGTTCGAGCCTGAATTGAAGTGGATTGTCCAGACCTGGTGGCGCAAACAGCAGGTTCCAGGCATCGACGCGGGCACCAGGACCATGGGCCGCTCCGATGCCTACGCCCTCGCTGAGCTGTGGCATGCGTTGAGCGACAACTTCCACATTGAAATAAGCGACGATTTGCCGGCCTGGTTCAAGCAACTGCCGGTACTGCGGCTACTGCAGTACTACCCGGCGCCGATGGAGACGCCCGAAAACCAGTACCGGATACCAGCTTATGCCGAAGATGGAGATCCCGATATCGCCGCCGCCACCTACGCCCGCGCCGCGGACCTCGCGCTGGTGGCCACCGAACCGAATGCGCAGGGAATGCAATTTTTGCAAGGGTGGCTGATGCACGATCAGTTCATGCTGCGCTCCGCGCTCGGAGCACCCTACGAGTTCCTCTGGGCCAACCCTTACCAGCCGGGTCTCAGCTACTATTACGCTCCGCTGTTGCTACACGATGCCGCCGGGGGACATCTTCTGGTGCGCTCCAGTTGGGATGATGACGCCGGCTGGTTCGGTTTTCTGGACGGCCACGGCCAGGCATTCACCGCCGGCACGCGGAAGGACGTTAAACCGGATACCTCTCCCACCCGCCTCGGCCCCGCGGTTATTCTCGCCGTGCCGCAATCCATGAAGTTTGTCAGCGATCTTCCGGCAACAGAACCTGATGCCCCGGTAACGGCCTTCGTGTTCGGCCTCAAGCCGCACACGGCCTACTTCGTCGAGATGGATCACCGGGAGATGGCCGAATACGACGCCGATAGCGGCGGAATCCTGGCCTTCAACCTCCCGCCCGGACAAAGGGTCAATGTCCGCTTGCGGGAGGTCGCCGCCGGCCGCCGCTAGCGGGTGTAGGTAAGGGGCGCCTGCAGGGTGAAGGTCAGCACGCTTTCGGCCGGAATTACGGCGTCCCCGCCTCGGGTAGCCAGCACCGTACCGCCGCCGGCGGCGCCACCCACGGCTGCTCCGATCGCCGCGCCTTTACCGCCACCCGCGATCGCTCCGATCGCCGCTCCCAGGCCCGCTCCGATTCCCACCTTGGTCGCATCTTTCTTTGCCGAGGAGGCGGCAACCGACGTGTGCGGTCCGGTCTCAACAGCCGCATTTCTTCCATTCGCCAGTTGGATGCTGGTAATCTCGACCGACAGGCTGGCCCTGCCCTTCACGCGCCCGCCCTTGTCGGCGGTCACCACCTTGCCCGCAACCGTGGCGCCCCGTCCAGCCACGGTCACCCCATCCACCACGATCGGTTCCGCCAGGGTGCCCACGAAGTTTTGGCCGTCCACGGCTGTTTTCGTTGAAAGTGTTGAACCGGTTCGCACCCGCACGTGTGTGCCGGCCTGCACCACTACCGGCGGCGGCGCCGGGGCGGGCGCCGGTGCCGCTACATGAGTGGCGGCTCCCGGGGCCTCGGTTGGCAACGCCGAGGTACCTGACTGCGCCGGAGCGCGCTTCACCGCCGGTGATCCGGCGCGCTCCGTCCTGCCTCGCTGGCTCCGCGGCTGCTCCGCGGGAGCGGGCGCGGCCGCGGGCGCCGGAGCGGGTTGCGACGCTGCCGGTGGCGGATTCTCCGGTAATGTCGATTGCGCCGGTTCGGCGCTGCCGGCCGGCGGAATCGCCTGCTCACTCTGCTTGTTGCCGCAACCCGGCGCCAGCAGTAAGGCTGCCCCGGCCACGAAACTCAGAAGGATCGAATTTCCGAACTTGATGGATGTCATCCGTAGCCTCCAGATCTCTGATGGCGGGAGTTCTCCCGGTCCCCGTTCGGCTGCTCTGCCCGCCTCTGCCATTCTCCCGCATTTCGCGCGCCGGCAAAACCGCGATCTTTCAGCCGTAGTAAGATCACGGTGGGTGCCTGCCTTGAATCGAAGATCGTTCTTATCCCACGCCGTTGCCGCTCCCGCCGCCCTCAGTCCGCTGGCGGCGGCCGCCTCCGAAGATGGATTGACGGCGCTTTTTGACGGAAAATCCCTTGCCGGCTGGACCATCCGCGAGGGTCCCGAAAGCGCATTTTATGTGGATAGTGGCTCTATTGCCGTCCACCACGGATCGAATTTTCCCACCTGGCTCGCCTCCAGCCGGCAATACGAGAATTTCGATCTGCGTTTCGACTTTTTCGTTCAGGGCTGGATCGATTCGGCTCTGTACTTGAACGCTCCCGAACACGGGCGCCCCATCGAGAACGGCATCGCCGTCAAGCTCTTCCACAAGCAGGACCACACGATGCGTCCCGAGTCGATGGGCGCGATCTTTCCCGTGGTGCCGCCCCGCCTGATCAACGTGCGCAACAAAGGCGAGTGGAACGCCATGCGCGTGTTGATGGATTGGCCGTCCCTCAAGATCTGGTCCAACGGCGAAATCGTGCAGGATGTGAACCTTACCGCGGTGCCCGAACTCCGTTACCGGCTGCGCTCCGGCTACCTGGGGTTCCTTTCGCTCTCCTACCCCATTCGTTTCCGCAACATCCGCATTCGCGAATTGCCGTCCACCGACCACTGGACCCGGCTTTACAGCCAGCCGGCCGATCTGACGGGTTGGAAGGTCTACAGCGGCAAGCCGCGCGTGGAGGCTCTCGGCCGCATCCTTCGCCTGGATAGCCTCGGTTACTTCGGAACGGTCGACTCCTATCGCGATTTCGAGCTTCAAATGTATGTGCGGGCCGCCCGCTACTCAAACGGTGGCGTCTATTTTCGCGTCGCGCCCGGCGGCCCTCCCGGCGACCATTACGAGATCCAGATCCACGATCCCGAGGGCGCTGTCTATCCCACCGGATCGCTCTATGAGCACAAACGATCCATCTATCCACAGATTCGGGCCGAGGAGTGGTTTCTGTTTCACATGATCGCCCACGGCCGCGATTGCCTGGTTCGCGTCAACGGCGACACGGTCATGGAGTATCACCAACTGGACCGGATGGTGGAAAGCCCCATCATGCTCCAGGCCCACGACGCCGACAAATGGATCGAGTATAAAGAGATTCGCGTCAAACGGTTGTGACTGCCAACATCATGAACAACCCGCTGGCCTATCTCTCCGAACAGATCGAGGCATGGAAGCAGGCCGGAACGTATCAACGGCTACGTGAGTTGGAGAGCGCCTGCGCCCCCGTCTCGATTGTCGATCACAAGGAAGTGATCAACCTCGCCTCCAATAACTACCTCGGGTTGGCGAATCACCCCAAGTTGGTCGAAGCCGCCATTGACGCCACCCGCAAGTACGGAGCCGGCACCGGCGCGGTGCGCACCATCTCCGGCACCATGGACCTCCACATGGAACTGGAGCGCCGCATCGCCGCCTTCAAAAACGTCGAAGCCTGTGTTGTCTTCCAGTCCGGCTTCACCGCCAATGCCGGTACGGTCTCGGCCATCCTGTCGCCGGAAGATCACATCATCTCGGATGAGTTGAACCATGCCAGCATCATCGACGGCTGCCGGCTCTCCCGCGCCCGGATTCATGTTTTTCCGCACCGCGACGCTTCCGCGGCCGCCGGAAAGCTGGACGAGCTACAGTCCGAGTCTGGCCGTAAGTTATTGATTACGGATGGTGTTTTTTCTATGGATGGCGATATTGCGCCGCTCGCCCAACTGGTGGAAGTGGCCGAGCGCTACGGTGCCATCATGATGATCGACGATGCGCACGCCTCCGGTGTGCTGGGCCGCAACGGCCGCGGCACGGTGGATCACTTCAACCTCCACGGCCGGGTCCACATCCAGGTTGGCACGTTGTCAAAAGCGGTCGGCGTGCTGGGCGGCTATGTCTGCGGCAGCCGCGATTTCATTGATTATTTGTACCACCGCGCGCGGCCGTTCCTGTTCTCCACCTCGCATCCGCCGGCGGTGGTTGGCGCCTGCATGGCGGCGTTCGAAATTATGCAAAACGAACCCGAGCGCATCGCTACCCTATGGAGCAACACGGCCCACTTCAAGAAAAGCCTCCAGCAATCCGGCTTCAACACCGGCGCGAGCGAGACACCCATTACGCCCATCATGGTGGGCGAAGCGAAGGTCGCGCACCAGTTCTCCCGCGCGCTGTTTGAAGAGGGGTTGTTTGCCACCGGCATCGGCTATCCCACCGTTCCCCAAGGCAAGGCGCGTGTGCGGACCATCGTCACCGCCACGCATACGGTGGAGCAGTTAGACCGCGCCGTCGAGATCCTCGCCCGCGTCGCCAGGCGCATGAACATCCTGTCCTGAGCGATGGACGGCCGCTCGCCTCAGGCCGGAAGAGTAAACGTGACCACCGCCTCCGAGTCCGCATCGGCTCCCCGGCCGAGGCGTCCGCCGTGGTTCTCCACAATTCTCCGCCACAAAACCGGTCCGATTCTGGCGCCGGTGCTCTCGCCGTTGGCGTGCAGCCGGAACACCCGGAATTCGCCATCGCGCCGCGCCTCCAGGTGGATGCGCAGCGGCAATTCGGGGTGGCTGCGGCTCAACACCTCACGCATCAGGCTGTGGAAAAGCCGGAAAATCTGTCCGCGGTCTCCGCGCGAGATCACGGGCAGGCGGTCGTGGGTAACCTTAGCCGGTATTGCGTCGATAATCGGCCGCAGGTCGCGCAGGACGTCCTCAAAGACCCGGTTGGTATCCACGCTCTCCTCGGTTTGGCAGGCGGTGGAAAACGCCAGCAGATCCTCCACCATGTCCTGCATTCTGTTGGTGCGTTCGGTGATTCCGGCGGCGATTCCGGCGGCTGTCGCATCGGTCCGTTCCACGGCATCGCGGAGCAGGCGCCGGGCCTGGTCGTGAATCTTCTTCAGCGGTTCCTCAAAGTCGCGGCCGGTGATGTTGGCCAAATCCTCGACTCCGGCGCTCGTCCGGTCATCGCGGCGAGGCGCGCGGCCGCTGATCTCCTGGCAGACCGCGCCCGCGCCAACTACCTCAGTACCCAATCGAACCGGATAGAAGCTCACACTCCAATGCCGGATGCGATCCGGAGCGGCCGGCGTGTGCCCTGTAATCTCCTGGTCGAGCAGCGGTTCTCCCGTCTCGATAACCCTCGCCAGCAACTGGGTCGCCGCCGGATCCATGTTCGGAAGCAGGTCGGCGATTGTCCTGCCCGGGTGTTCGTGCGCCGGAAAGCCGTTCATGTCGGCCAGCGCCTGGTTTACCCGCACGAAGCGCAGCTTGCGATCCCAGAAACCGAGCCCGATCGGCGCTCGCATGAACAGGGTCTCCAGCAGTGCATTGGTGTGAAGTAACTCGGTGGCCTGGCGCTCGTTATCGAAACGGGCCTTGCGTTCGCGATCGAGCATCTCGTCGCGAATCCGTAGCGCCTCAGCGCGCGCCCGGTCGCCCTCCAGCCGCGCGGTGACATCCTGAAAAACCAGCAGCACCCGCGGTTCACCGGCGATCGAATGGAACAGGAGCGCGCTCGTCTCCAGGAATTGCGGCCTCGTGTTGGGCCTCTCGCGTTCCAGCAGCGTTTTCGCCTCGGTGTCCGAGTTGAAAACGCGGCTCATCATGCGGCCCAGTTCGCGAGCGCTGGCCGTATCCAGGTGTTCGTACAGCGGTCTGCCTGCCAGCGTCTCCGCATCCGTGCCCAGAATCGACAACGCGCGCTCGTTTTGCGACAGCACGTTAGCCGACTCGTCCAGCGTGATTACGCCGATTGGCGCCAAATCCAATAACCGGTCCAGATAGATCAACTCATCCGAAGTCTTGTCCACTTCGTATACTCTGCCTCTCTGTCCGGGCGCACGGAATCAACGAATTGACAGAGCCCGGCGTCCCGGTATGTACCCGTCTGACTCTGTTGGAACCAACGAACCTGAGAGGAGCCGTGACCGTTCCGCGTGGGTGTCCTCATCTGCATTGTATGTCACGGACCGGGCTGTGAGAATCCGGTTGTAGAGTGTAGATTCTGCCGCGCCAGAGGATTCGCCGGCTTCCGGCTGACGCCACCAGGGCATAGAGCCAGAGCCAGGTGGCCAGCGGAGTCCACCAGGTGTGAACCCACCCGTATCGCCGCCACCAGTCGCTGCTCTCATCGAGGGCCAGGGCCGCCAACCGCCCCCGGTTTCTTCCCTTCCACATCCCGGCAGCCATTTGCGCTCCCAGTGCCGCCAGCGCGGGATGGTAACCTGCTACGGCACTGGCGGCACAGGCCGCCATCGAAGCGCAGTACAGAATATGGGCCGCCAGTGCGATCGCCCACATCCCCGGCCGGTGTACGCGAGTGAGGATCAATTGCCGGCGCACCCATTCGAGCAAGGCCCTTCCGGTAATGGCGCTTCGATCGGCGCTCAACGCTCCCGGGGCGAATGCGATCTTCTTTTGGGCGGCGTGGATGGCGGCTGTCAGCACATAGTCGTCGCTCACCGCGTCCCGCCAGTGAGCGGCGATGTTCAGGTGTTCGAAATCGCGCTTCCGCACGGCCATGGATCCTCCCCAGGCAAACGCCGCGCCGCCGGGCCGGAACATACCGAGGGCAGCCGAATCCCAGACGCTTCTCAGCAGCGCCCAGAAACCGCCCTGTGGCGGAAGGTGCCAGCGGTATCCGGTGGACGCGGCGGCGTCCGGCGTGGCAAGCGCCGATACCAGCGACCGTAGCCAGCCCCGGTTGACGGCGATATCGGAATCGGCAAAGGCGTAGACCTCCGTTGCCGGCCGGGCGCGCTGGATCGCCGCCAGCAGGTTGTGAACCTTCTCGCCGGTGCCATCCGGGCAAGGTCCCGCTACGACAATCCGCGCTCGCGGCGGAGCCACGCCCTCGGGCAGATCCCCGGGCTCCCTAGTGGCCACAATCAGCTCGAAATCCGGGTAATCAAGCGCGGCCAGCGCGGCCAGGTTCGCGGCCAATCCGTCTTCCGGACCCTTCACCGGAACAATCACCGTGGCCGGGGGCCAATGCCATTCCGCCTGTTCCGCCGTGGCGAGCGTCCGGCGGGCCCAGGCCAGTTTCCGGCGCTCGCCGCGCAAAGAGGCCGCCGCCAGCACAAGCGTTGGCGCCACCAGCGCCCAGAACCAGACCATTTTTTCATTCTGTCACCTCCGGTTCCGCCGCTTGACTCTTCATGCCGGTAAAATATGGGAGAAATGTGCCACTTTTGCCGCCCGTCGAGCAAGCTGGCGGAGCCTTGAAATGAAACCGGTGGGCCGGCCTCGATTCCGCGGCGTGAGCTACGTCCTGTTGCTGGCCGCCTGCCTGGTGGCGGCTGTCGTAACCGGCTGGACCGCTCTCGGCGCACAGATCGACAACAACGCCTACGACTTCCTGTTCCGGCTCAATCCGCCCGAACCCTGGCCGCTGAATTCGGTGGTGCTGGCGGCCGATGAGGCCTCGCTCCAGAAGTTCGGCAGCATGCGACGCATCCGGACTATACTGGCCTCCGTTCTCGAACGTCTCTCCCAGGCGCGGCCGAAGGTGGTGGCAATCGACGTCATTCTGGCCGATGCTGGTGACGAGGCCGAGGACGCCCGGCTCGAAACCGCCTTCCGCAACACCCGGAATCTGGTATTGCCCTGTGCGCGCACCCGCGCCACATGGGAATTGCCTCTCCCCCGCTTCAGCCGCTGGGCCTCGGCCGTGGGACACGTCCATACCAACAAGGACCCGCTCGACGGCGTCAGCCGCAGCCTGCCGGTCGAAGAGATCGCCTTCGGCGACCGCCGCTGGGCGCTGTCGCTGGAAGCCTTTCGCCTGGACTCGGGCGGAGGGCCGATTCTCGAATCACCCGGTGATATCCAGGTCGGCGGCGTGGTAGTGCCGGCGGTGCGGCGGCATGGCGTCCGCAACATGCTGATCCGCTACCTGCCCCCACAGCCGGACGGCGCTTCGCCCATTCCCACCGTGACCTTCGCCCAGATGCTGGGAGCCAACCCGCCGGTCGAAAAGCTGAGAAACAAGGTGGTCTTTGTGGGAATCATGGCCGAATCGGCCGCCTGGGACCGCCTGATGACTCCCTATTCATTCGGCCGCACCATGCCGGGCGTGGAGGCACATGCCCACGCCTTCGAAACGTTCAACTCGGGGCGGTTCCTGCGCCCGGCGCCGGAGACCGCCGCCGTGCTCTTTTCCCTGCTGCTGGTGGCGGCGGCTGGAGCGGTGTTCTGGTTGCTCTCGGGCTGGCCGGCCTATCTGGCCGCGGTTGGGGTGCTGCTGGTGGCGCACCTCACCCCCTACCTGCTGTTTCGCCGCGGTATCGTGTTTCCGTACATGGGAGCCCTCGCGGCGGCCTGGCTTGCGTCGGTGGCCGCAGCCACCTACCAGCATTTCGTTGTCCGCCGGAATCTTCTGCGCAGCGAGACCGAGCGCGGCCGTTACCGCCAGGCCATCCACTTTGTCACCCACGAAATGCGTACCCCGCTCACCGCCATTCAAGGTTCCAGCGAATTGATGAGCCGCTACAACCTGAACGACGAAAAACGAAAGCAGATGGCCGGCATGATCAACTCCGAATCCAAACGCCTGGCCCGCATGATTCAGACTTTCCTCGATGTCGAGCGCCTGGGGGAGGGGCAACTGGAATTGCGCCGGGAGGAGTACTCTCTCGGCGACTGTCTCTCCACCTGCATCGAACGCGCCCGCGTGATCGCCGAACGCAAACAGATCGAAATCGTGATGGAAGCGAGTGAACCCTGCCATCTCCACGGCGATCGTGAGTTAATGGAATACGCCTTCTACAACCTGCTCACCAACGCCGTTAAATACAGCCCGCCGGAAACCAGCGTCCGGGTTGCCGTCCGCGCCGCCGCCGGCGATGTTCGCGTCTCGGTGGCCGATCAGGGCATCGGCATGGAAGGCGCCGAGTTGAAGAACATCTTCCTGAAGTTCTACCGGACCCGCAAGGCCGAGGCCTCCGGCGAGACCGGTACCGGCATCGGACTCTCCATTGTCGAGCAGATTGTGACACGTCACGGCGGGCGCATCGAGGTGACCAGCCAACCCGGCATGGGTTCCTGTTTCACCGTCAGCCTGCCGTTTTTGCGAACCGCTGTCTGAATTGAGGGTGATTGTCATTTCCACAGTCCTGCTAACCTGTGGAGTGAGGCCGTAACCGGCCCCGAGGAGAGGTCTCAAATAGCTTGCCGCGCCTGTTGGTAGTTGAGGATGATTCTTCGGTTCGAACAACGATCGTGACGTTTCTCGAATTGGAAGGTTTTTCGGTGGATGCCGTCGCCTCCACCCGTGAAGCCATGGCGCGGCTGGCCGCGGATTCTTATCCAATCGTCATCTCGGATATTTACGTGGATGAGCGGACCGGCCTCGATGTGCTTGAAGCCGCCCGTTCGGCCAATCCCGGTTGCGCGGTGATTCTCATGACCGCCCGCGGCACCATGGAAACCGTGATGGCCGCCACCCGCGGCGGCGCCTTCGATTACATCGCCAAGCCGTTCGACTTCGACCGGATGCTGGAGGTCATCCACCGCGCCGAGACTTCGCTGGCTGCTGCCGAGGGGGATGAATCGGAGATTGACGACCTGCCGGAAACCGAGATGATCGGAAGTTCGGCCGGGATGGTGGACATATACAAAGTGGTATCGCGCGTGGCGCCCACCGACGCCAGCGTGCTGATCGAGGGGGAGACCGGCACCGGCAAAGAGTTAGTGGCGCGGATGATCCACCGCAACAGCCTTCGCGCCGACGGGCCGTTTGTCCCGGTCGATTGCGGATCGATTGCACCCTCGCTGCTCGAAAGCGAACTGTTCGGCGCAATGAAGGGAGCCTACACCGGGTCGGACCGCGACCGCGTCGGCGTGTTTGAAGCCGCAAACCGCGGAACGGTGTTCCTCGATGAGATCGGCGACATCGAATTGCAGTTCCAGTTGAAGTTGTTGCGCTTCCTCCAGGAAAAAGAGATCCGGCCGCTCGGCGCGTCGCGCTCCCGGCCGGTGGATGTGCGCGTGGTTGCCGCCACCAACCGCGACGTTCAGAAGATGGTGGAGCAGGGCAAGTTCCGCGAGGATCTGTGGTTCCGCCTGAACGTGGTTCGCATCACGCTGCCGCCGCTGTGCGAACGGCGCGGCGATGTGGCACTGCTGGCGCACTTCTTCCTGCGCAAATACAATCAGCGTTACGGCCAGAACGCGCGGTTGATGGAATCGGCCCTGCGCTCCATGGAAGAGTACAGTTGGCCGGGAAACGTTCGCCAGCTCCAGCACATGATGGAGCGGTTAGCCATCCTGGCTCCCGGCGGACGGATCGACGATGACGCGGTGAAGGACGCCATCCAGTCCATGGAACCGCGCGAGACAGCCGGCGAGACCCTGGCCGACACCGAAGCCGAGCAGATAAGGCGCGTTCTCGCCGCAACCAGCGGTAACAAGAGCCGCGCCGCCAAGATTCTGGGGATCGAGCGAAAGACGCTCTACCGGAAGCTGGAACGGATGGGTCTCAGCTAGCCGATTCAGTCGCTTAATGCTCCTGAATGGAAGCATTTAGAAGCGAATCGAAAACTTTTCTATTTCAGACAGATTGATCACTTTTCGCTGGTATTCTGCCCGGTTCGGCTCTACAATGAATCTGCCCGGTATTAGGGTTTATAACGGCGGTTCTTTCATAAGGGTAGCTCGCGGACTGGTGGAATGAGACGCTTCGCGGGTTCGTGGCGGCTTCATACGGTACTTCCAAGGTAAGCAAAGGAGGTTAGTACCCATGTTTGAGAGCCTCGATGAAACGATGAAGAAGGACAACGAGTCCGCTAACTCGTTGCAACAGCGAATCCTGCTCTACGCGGGAATCCTGATCCTCTCCGTATTGGTTTTCGCCGGACTGGTTTTCAGTGTCCGGATGCTCGAATAGCCGCACGGCGCCGGAAGGGCGCCGTTACCCGGCCGCTGCCAACTACTAAGACTCAATCCGTGGCCGCTTCGGGGACCGCGGGTCCCAGCTTGCGCATCAGCGACTTTACGAGTTGCGGGTAATCCGCGCGCACGGAGTTGTACGTTCTCAGGATTTCCGTAGTTTCCTTATTCCTGTATAACCTGGACTTGCCTAGCCGGCGGGCGACAACGTGGATCCCTGCGCGCAGGGAGGGGAAGCCTTGCCGGCAACTGTCCCAACCGAAAAGATTGTTCTTGTGGGCGTTCTTCCCCCCACCCGACTCCACCACCGCGATGCTTGGCAGCAGGCGCCAATCGAGACGGTTCGTGTCAGCGGCGAGGATGAAGTCTGCCGCAAGGTCCTGAGCGGGACATTCGCGGCGGCGAAAGAATTGCTCAAGCAGATGGAGCCGAGGATCGGGCTTCGATCCGGCTTCAGCCACGGGAATCAAACGGACATGCGAATCGGTGAGTGAGGGCGCTGCCAGTAGACCTGCGAAAACAAGTATCCTCTTGGTCACTGTTCTCAATCAAAACTCCTTACTTTGCAATTGCTTATATTTGACGATCCCGCGATGCGAAAACAGTTGCTCCGGCGGTTCCGGTGTGCTGCGTTGGGAATCGCAAATTTTTATCCGGGCGGACGGCCCGGGCCAATACGCGTCCTTGGGATACGCGACCGGCTTTCACCAGTTATCCGGCGGCTTCGTGCGCCACCAGCGGCGGAACCGGAATACTGTGGCCGGACGTTGCTGTACAGCCGGTGTCATGTACCTCGACTCCGGCCGGAACGTCAGTGCTGAATCACTCCAGGGCTGGCAAATTCAACCGCATAGGTGACATCATAGCACACACAACGGGCGCATCCAACAGCCGGAAGGCTTTGGCGGGAAAACAGTTATTCAATTAACAATGAAGTAAATGTCGCGTTTTACGAGTCGTGAATAGAGCAGGGTATAAAAATGCCGTTCCAGATAGCCTTGTCCTGAACCCGGCCGTCGCCCGGAACCAGCCGCTCCCGGCTGATGCGCTACCATGGTTGTTCCCCGCTATGCCAATTTATCAGGTGGTGATCCTTGGCCTGGTTCAGGGCCTGACCGAGTTTCTTCCGATCAGCAGCTCGGCGCATCTGGCGCTGGCTCCCTGGCTTTTCGGATGGAAGGATCCCGGCCTGAGCTTTGACATCGCGCTTCACTTCGGAACGCTGATTTCCGTGCTGCTCTATTTTTATAAGGACTGGATTCAAATTGCCGCCGCCGGCGTTGGAATCCGCTGGGGTTCGGATCCGGAGCTGCAAAAAACCCCGAAACTGTTGTGGATGCTGGCAGTGGGTTCCCTGCCGATCGGCTTTTTCGGGTTCTTGTTCGAGAAGCACGCTGAGACTACGCTCCGCAATCCCTATATCATCGGCAGCATGCTGATTCTGGTAGGTGTGGTGATGTGGATCGGTGAGTCGATCGGCGCGCGGCGCAAGCAAGTGGGGCAGATCTCGTGGCTGGACTCACTCGTGATCGGCGCCGCCCAGGCGCTGGCGATCGTTCCGGGCACGTCCCGCAGCGGGGTTACCATTACCGCCGGACTATTTCGCAACATCGACCGTGCCGCCGCGGCCCGGTTTTCGTTTCTCCTCTCCACGCCGGCCATTGCTGCCGCAGCCGCCAAAGCGTTCCATGGCCTGATCAAGCACGGTGGCATCGCCCCGGATATGCGCGTGGCATTCGTGGTGGGAATGCTGGTCAGCGGCATCTCCGGATGTCTGGTAATCGCATTTTTCCTGCGTTTCCTGCGCAGCCATAGCCTGAAGTTCTTCGTTCACTACCGGCTGGTTTTTGGCATAATAGTAATCGCTCTGGCTGCGTTTTTCCGCGCTCAAGCGGGATGAAGCTATTAGGACCGACACGCCATACACGGCTGAACGAAGCGCTGGCGGTAGTGTGTCTGCTGTTCAGCATTGCCTTAGCGCTCAGCCTCGTCTCTTATCACCAGCAGGATGCCTCCTGGGATACCGCCGCCGGTAACGCGCGCCCTCTCAACCTTATCGGCCCGTTCGGCGCCTACTTCTCCAACTGGTTTCTGCAGTGGTTCGGCCTGGGCGCTTTCGCCTTTCCCATCCTGCTGATCGCGCTGGCCTGGAAGTGGCTTCGTTCTCAGCCGGTGGAGGCGCCGCTGGTCCGCGTGTTTGGCTCCATCCTGCTGCTGGCTGGAACCTGCGCCGCGCTCGCACTTTTGGTGAACTGGCGGCCGTACGGAGGCGCGATTCCAGCGGGCGGCGTCGGCGGCATCCTGGCCGGCGATTTTCTGGTGGATCGCTTCAACGCCACCGGCGCGCTGCTGGTTGTGGCTAGCTCGCTGCTGGTTTCGCTCTACCTGATTTCCAGCTTCTCCATGACGAAGCTGGCGTCGTGGTTCAGCGGTCCGCGCACGTGGCTGGAGAGGCGCCGGGCGCGTTTCGACGCCTGGCTCGAGGCGCGACGCTCGCTCCGGGACCAGCGGCGGCTCGAGCGGGAAGCACTCCGCAATGAGAAGACCTCCCGCCGCCGCGCCCGCCGGGTAGCCCGCGAGGCCACCGAGGAGTTGCCCGTTTCGATGGCGCGGACCGCGGATGCGCCGATTCCCGGTCCGGTAGGCCCGGATTTCGTCGACGACGAGCCGCCGTTTGAACCCGACCGGAACGACATTCCGATCCATACGCTGGAGGACGAGGAGCGGGAGCGCCGGGTTCCGGCGCCCGTCCCGGCGCCGGAACCGCCCATCGCCGTCGCAGCCTCGGCCGAACTGCTTGAAATGCAGGCGCCGGAACGCCGCCACCCGGCTCCCGCCCCGCAATCCGGGCAACCGCATCAGTGGGAACTGCCATCTACCCAGTTACTCAACGACCCTCCCGCCCGCAGCGGCTACGACGAGGCGGAGTTAAAGGACATCGCCGCCCGCATCAAGGCCAAGTTCGAGGAGTTCAACGTTTTCGGAAATGTGGTCCAGATCAATCCCGGCCCGGTGGTGACTACCTTCGAATTCAAGCCCGACGCCGGTATCAAGTACAGCCGGATTGTCAACTTGAGCGAGGACCTTTGTCTCGGCTTGCAGGCCGAATCGATCCTCATCGAACGAATTCCCGGTAAGCCAACCGTCGGTCTTCAGGTGCCCAACTCCCGGCGTGAGGTGATCAGCCTGCGGCAGGTGCTGGAGTCGGAGGAGTTCCACAAGTCGGCTTCCAGGCTCACCATGAGCATGGGCAAGGACATCAGCGGGCGCATCAAGGTAGCCTCTCTCGAGTCGATGCCCCACCTGCTAATCGCCGGATCCACCGGCTCGGGCAAGAGCGTGATGCTCAACGCCATGATCATGTCCATCCTCTACAAGGCGACGCCCGATGAGGTGCGCGTGATCATGGTGGACCCCAAGCGCGTGGAGTTGGGGATCTACGAAGGGATACCGCATCTGCTGACGCCGGTGATCACCGAACCCAAGAAGGCCACCAACGCCCTGCGCAACGCCGTGGCCGAAATGGAGCGGCGCCTCAAGCTGTTGGCTTCCCAGGGCGCCCGCAACATTGAGCAGTTCAACAAGAAAATGCGGCAGCTTCAGAGCGGGCCGCGCAATCTATTCCCCGACGCTGGCGGCGCCGAGCCGGAAGACATTCGCCCGCTTCCCTACATCCTGATCCTGATCGACGAACTAGCCGACCTGATGATGCTGGAGCGCGCCGCGGTGGAGGAGAGCGTCACCCGGCTGGCGCAAATGGCCCGCGCCGTCGGCATGCACCTGGTGCTGGCCACGCAACGGCCCAGCGTCGACGTGATCACCGGCCTGATCAAGGCCAACTTCCCGGCGCGTATCAGCTTCCGCGTGGCGACGCGCGTCGATTCAAGAACCATCCTGGACGTGATGGGGTCCGAACACCTGCTGGGCAAGGGCGACATGCTTTTTCTGCCGCCCGGTTCTTCCCGGCTGATTCGCGTCCACGGCGCGCTTGTCACCGAGGCCGAAATCAATTGCGTGGTGGATTTCTGGAAGAATCAGGCGCCTCCGGACTACGACCAGAGCTTCCTGCTGGCGCCGCCCGATGCTTCGGGCGATTCCGTCGACGAAGATGAAGACTCCAGCGAACAGGACCCTATGTATGAGGAGGCGCTACGGGTGGTGCTGGAACTGGGTAAAGCCTCCACCTCTACTTTGCAACGCCGCCTCCGGCTCGGCTACGGGCGCGCCGCCCGCATTCTGGACATGATGTACCGCGAAGGGATCATCGGTCCGCCCGATGGAAGCCGCCCACGCGAAGTGCTGAAGCGTGCCGACTGGCTGCGCGAAATCGACGAGCAGATTCGTTAGCGTCGGCCGGCCGGCCGGTTGCCGCCTGTCTCCATTTGCGATAAAAGAAAAGCTTGGTATGAGCAACCGCAGACGCTTCGCCTTCTCCGCGCTCGGGCTGGCCGGCGCCGGGGCTTTCCGCGCGGTGGCCCAGTCCTCGACAGCCATCCCGGGTGTATTCGACGTGCGGGCATTCGGCGCCACCGCGTCAGGCAGCCAGTTGGATACCGGATCGATCCAGCGTGCCATCGATGCCTGCAGCGCATCAAACGGCGGCATCGTGCTGTTTCCTCCCGGGAAATATCTTTCGGGCACCCTGGTGCTCAAGAGCGGTGTCCATCTGCACCTGATGCCCGGCGCTACGCTCATCGGCAGCAAGAATCTGGCCGACTTTCCCGAACACATTCCCGCAGCGCGCTCCTATACGGACAACTACACCCGCCGCAGCCTGATCTATGCCGAGAACGCGCGGGACATCGGCATTGAAGGCGGCGGCGTGCTGGATGGCCAGGGAGCCTCTTACACGGGCCCCTACCTGGTGCGGCCGTACATGATCCGGATGATCGGCTGCCACGATGTTCATGTGAACGGCGTCACCGTGCGCGACTCTCCCATGTGGGTGCAGCATTACCTGCTGTGCCAGGATGTACAAATCGACGGGGTTACGGTCCGCAGCCAGGTGAACCGCAACAACGACGGCATTGACATCGATTCTTGCCGCCGGGTGCGGATCTCCGATTGTGATATCAACTCGGGTGACGATGCCATCGTATTCAAAAGCACCACCGGCACCCCATGTAGCGACATCACCGTTGCCAACTGCGTGCTTAGCAGCGTGTGCAATGCCATCAAGATGGGAACCGAATCAAACGGCGGTTTCCGCAACATCACCATCTCCAATTGCTCCATCTATGACACCCACCTGTCGGGCATCGCGCTCGAGTCCGTGGATGGCGGTGTTGTGGACGGGGTGACCGTGAGCAACGTCGTCATGCACGGCGTGCAGAGCCCCATCTTCCTGCGATTGGGAGATCGCGGGAGGCCGTTTGAACCGAGCCGCCCGCGGCCTCCGGCCGGCCGGATGCGCAACGTGATCCTCTCCGGCATTCAGGCTACCTCGGCCGGAAAAAGTCCCTGCATCATCGCCGGACTGCCGGAGCGGCCGGTCGAAAAGGTACTACTCACGAATATCAACATCGAGTTTTTGGGCGGCGGCGCGCTCGACCGGACGCCGAAGGCGATTCCCGAACAGCGCGAGCAATATCCCGAATACCCGATGTTCGGGAGCCTGCCCGCCTACGGCTTGTGGGCGCGGCACGCGCGCGAGTTGACCATCGACAATGTGCGGCTTGGCACCCACCGGCCGGATTTGCGGCACGCTGCTGTCCTGGACGATGTCCACAAAGCGACCCTGCGCAACCTGCAGGCGGGGGCCGGAAGCGGAAGCGCCGCGGTGATCGCCCTGGAGAACGTACGGGAGGCGCTGATCAGCGGGTGCCGCGCACCGAAGCCTTGCGATTTATTTATGAAGGTGACTGGTCCACAATCGGCCGATATCTCGCTTGCCGGAAACGATCTCCGCGGGGCGAAAGCCGCGCTCGATGTGGATCCGTCGCTACCCAAGCAGGCAGTTGAAATCCTTTAAGGAGATGGTATGACGGTACTGGCTATCTTCGCCGCGCTCCTCTTTCTTCTGATCATGATCGGCCGGCGTCGCGCATAGGTTTCAGACAGCGCCGCATAGATCCTGACGCTGGTTGGGAATCGAACATCCGCGGCGGCCCGTGCGCCGGGCGCTACCGGCACGTTGTTGCCAGGATGAATCTGGAGTGCCTGCGCCATACCGCTGGATTTTGCTACCAGTCCACTACGCTACCGTCGTCGGCATCATAGCTTTCCGGATTTCGCCAGTCGTGGTGAATCTTGCCTGCCAGCGCTTCTTCATCGAGTTCGATGCCCAGGCCGGGCGCGGTGGGCAAATCGACGAATCCTTCTCGCACCGTGAACGGATTTTTGAGGTAGCCTTCGCCAAGTGATACCTGTTCCTGGCACAGGAAATTGGGAATCGACGCAGCAATCTGAAGACCAGCCGCCAGCGAGATGGGCCCCAGTGGATTGTGGGGCGCGATCGTGGCGTAGTAGGCCTCGGCCATTCCGGCAATCAGCCGCACTTCGGTGATGCCTCCGGCGTGGCACAGATCGGGTTGCAGCACCGTGGCTGCCTGCTTCTCCAACACCTCGCGGAAGCCCCACTTGGTGAAGACCCGCTCCCCGGTGGCGATGGGAAGGTGCGTGCCGCGCGCGATCTCCGCCATCACATCGTGATTCTGCGCCTGGCACGGTTCCTCGATGAACATCGGCTGGTAGGGTTCAAGCGCCTTGATGAGCAGTTTGGCCGTGGCCGGGCTGATCGCTCCGTGAAAGTCGATCGCCAGGTCTCCTTCTGGGCCTGCCGCCCGGCGCAGTTCGGCGAAGTTTTCGGCCGCATACTGTACCGCGGCCGGTGTCTCGATGTAACGCATGGGGCGTCTTTTAGCGACTGACGTCTTGAACGCTGTAAAGCCGTTCTTCATCAACTGCACGATCTCATCCGGCCTGGTGGCGTGCGCATAGACCCGGATGCGGTTGCGCGTCGGCCCGCCCAGCAGTTCATAAACCGGCACTCCCAGTGCCTTGCCTTTGATGTCCCATAGCGCCTGGTCGATGCCGCTCAGCGCGCTGGTCAGAATGGGACCTCCACGATAGAACGCATGGCGGTAGATAGCCTGCCAGTGGTGTACTACCTGGCGCGGATCCTTGCCCACCAGGTAAGGCTCAATCTCTTTCACCGCCGTGGCGCACGTCAGCGCCCGGCCTTCGGTGATCGGTTCTCCAAGGCCGGTAATTCCAGCATCGGTATGAATCTTCAGAAAGAGCCAGCGGGGTTTTACCAGGAATGTTTCGAGCCGGGTGACCCGGATGCGCTCTTTGGGGTTGATGGGTGGCGCGGCCACGCCGGAGCCAGCGGCGGCAAGGCTGGCAAATGCGCCGGCAATCGCGCTGCGGCGGCTAGTCATGCAGACGAGGATACAACATGCTTCCCCATCCGGAGTCAGTAATCGAGCGATACGCGCCGCGTGCCCTGATAGCGCTTGATGATCTGGTAGGGATCGGGAGGAGTCATCTGGATCCGTGTGCCCGCGGGCACTCCCTTACCCGCCACAAACGAGTTCCAGGCTTCGACCATGGAGCGTGTCTGGGTGATCTTGACGAAGAGTTCGTTTTCATAGAACCCTCTCCACTGCCCGTATTCGGCTCTCCGCAGGCCGGCCAGCGCCTGGTCGATATATCCAACCGCTTTGCGGGCGGGCTGGTGAGCCGCGATCGCTCCGGCGACGTCGGCCAGCATCCGGTTGGAGTATTCGTTGACGTCCAACTGCGTCAGTATGTGACTTTGGAAAAAATCCCGCCGGTTTCCGGGAACCTTGGCGGCCGCCTTCTCGGCCAGCGCACGGGCGTTGCTCCATCGTGGTTGGGCCGCGCGCGCCGCGTCGGCCAGATGTGCCGCCAGCGCGCGAGCGTCACCGAAACTTTGAAGGTAGCGGGGTGGCACGGGCTGGCCGGTAATCTCCTTGCTGATCAGGTAGCGTGAGAAATGGTGGTAGGCGTTATCGGCATAGACCTGGTGTTCGCCCTTACCCCAGCGGCCTGGGGCATCGAAGTAAGCGCGGTAGTAGGCCACCAGGTCCGTCACGGCCCCGGTGCCGAACTCTTCCCTGATCCATTTCGAAAGGTACGGGCGCGCCGCGGTTCCCGTTTCCCACTCTTTCGGCGCCCAGGCCAGTTCCATCACCGCCCGCGTGGTCATTGGCACCGGCCGCAGGTCGGAGGTGTTCACCAGCAGATATTCGGTGGCTCCGGCACGCGCCGCCCGGCCCAATTCCCGCTGAATCCGCACCAGCGGAATGTTCTCGCTCAACTGGTTGGCGCGGAAATTGTGCATCGCCGTGTGGTAGTAGACGCCCTGTCCTCTTGAGATCGCGCCTCCGTCGCGAATGGTGCCAAAGCCGTCGTCGGGCCACACCAGGGTCACGTCGCCGGGAATCTTCAGGTGGCCCTCACGGATCAGCGGCACGGCCTCGTCCCAGGCGTTCATCAGGAAATATGCATCGGGGTATTCGCTGCGCACCAGTTCCTGTTGAATCTCCATGGCCGCCCCGATCACCCGGCCGCGCGCCTGATCCGTCGCCGCTGTCGGATCGTCGGCCCAGAAAGCACGGTCGTGTTTGCCGCGGAAGCCGAGAGTCCAGAGGATCTCCTGGCCGGGCCGGTAGCCGTGAATGGCGTTGCGCCAACCCTGCACCAGCAGGCCGCGGCTGTTGCCGAACGAGTAAGGCATGTTTTCCGGCCAGCGCCAGGTGTTCAGCCCGACCACCTCGATGTGATGTTGCGAGATGATCAATCCCCGCCGGCTGGCGGCGCGAATCTGAGGTTCGTCAGGAAACAGGAAAGTGCCCGGCACGATCATGTTGCCCTTCAGCCGCAGCAGCGCCTCGAAAATCCGGTCCCAGACCTCCAGAGAGATGCCTGTGCCGTCCTTGCCGCCGGGCTGCCAGGTGGTCAGCAGATCCTCGTCGTTGATGAACCAGCCGCGATAGCGAAAGCCTGGCGCCGAGGTCAGCCGAAAGCTGTCAGGAACCGTGATCGAATTCTGGTGGGCCGGTGGGTGATCGGTCCAATACCAGAGTGGATCCACTCCCAGAAAGCGTTGGGAAAATTCGTACACCGCATAAACCGCGCCGCGGACATCGGCGCCGGTCAGCGTTACGCAGTTGGCTATTCTCGACGGGTGGAACGGCCGCCGAGTGACGCGGATTTCGAGTTCTTCGGCCCGCCGGGGACGTGTCATGCCCGCCGGCGGATTGGCCTCGAGCGTGATACAGATGGCGTTTCCCGAAGCCTCGGCCGGGCTGGAGACTATTCGCACCGGATTGCCGAACACCTTGCCGAGGTCCGAAGCCAGATCGGCTCCTGCTTTTCGCAGCGCCTCTGGTTCGCGGTCCGACATGACAACCGTTACCGAACGGTTCAGTGTAATGGCGGGCAGGGGCGCCGCGCTCAGCACGGCAAGGCAGGGAATCAGGCGGCCGCATGTACTCACATAATCTTTATAACGTCTGGCAGATCCGACCAGAACATCATTTTGAATCATTCTAAGCTTAGATTACGTCTAAGCTAGTGTGAGAGAGGCACAACAACACGGCGTCCGGGGCCGCTCCACCGCGCAACGGCGGGCGATCTTCGACACGATCCGCCATTTCGAGTTCCATCCGACGGCGGACGAGATCTACCGTGAAGTGAACCGTAATCTCCCGGTCACTTCCCGCGCCACCGTATACAACACGCTCCACCACTTGAAACAGGCCGGCGTGGTCCGGGAGTTGCACGAGGGAGGAGTGACGCGATTCGACGCCAACCCGAAGTGTCATCACCACTTTGTCTGCACTGTCTGCGGTGGAATCGAGGATGTCGCCTGGGAAGCGCTTCCCGAACTGCGAAAGCCTGTACTGAAAGACGTTCGGATTGAGTCCTATTCTGTGACGCTGCGTGGTGTCTGTGCCTCATGTAACAGAGCCAGCAAGGAGGAAATTAAAAAACATGGTCGCAACTAACCTGATGGTCCCAACGAGAAACGATCTCGCGGAAGATATCCGGCACAAAATGGTGGATCTGTGCAACCGCAACCTGGCCACCGCGCTCGACTTGTACTCGCAGCTCAAACAGGCGCACTGGAATGTGAAGGGGATGCAGTTCATCCAGCTTCACGAACTGTTCGACAAGGTGGCCGGCGAGGTGCTGGAGGACGTCGACATGATTGCCGAGCGAGCCACCGCGCTGGGTGGTACGGCGCTGGGAACGGCCCGTATGGCGGCAGCCGGTTCGGCGCTTCCCGAATACCCAGCCGAGGCGCACGGCAGCAAGCAGCACGTTGAACTGGTAGCCGATCGCCTGGCTGCATATGGCAAGGCCCTCCGCGACGCCATTCACACAGCAGAAGCCGCCCGGGACCAGGACACGCAGGACATGTTCACCCAGATTTCACGCGAAGCGGACAAGAACCTATGGTTCGTCGAAGCGCACCTCCAGGCCTGATCGCGGCGTGTCCAATATCCTGGTAACCGACTTTGACGGCACCATCACGGAGAAGGATGTCTACTCGCTGGTGATCGACCGTCACCTTCCCACGGGCGCCCCGGACATCTGGGGCGCCTACCTCGCGGGCAAGCTCACACACTTTGAAGCGATGGCGCGGTACCTGGAGTTCTTTCCTACCGAACCCGCCATCATGGACCGGTTGCTGGCCGACACTCTCCCTGACACGAACCTGGCAAGTGCCGTTCGCCATCTGCGCGATGGCGGCTGGGAAGTAGTGATCGTCTCGGCCGGTTCCTCCTGGTACATCCAGCGGATTCTGGCATCGGCCGGCGTCAGCGTTCCGGTGTACTCGAATCCCGGGCGGATCGAACCAGGGCGCGGTCTGGTGTTGGAGTTGAACCACGGTTCGCCGTTCTTTCATGCCCGGATCGGCATCGACAAGTCCGCCGTGGTGCGCGACGCTCTCGGCCGCTACGATCGCGTCGCCTATGCGGGTGATGGACCGCCCGATCTCGATCCCGCACTGCTGGTGGATGGCAATTTACGTTTCGCCCGAGGCTGGCTGGGCGCCGAACTGGATCGCCGCAACCTGCCCTATCATCGTTATCGGCGATGGTCCTCGATTGCCGCCACGTTGTTGCAACTCAACCCACCGCAACCGGATTGAGGCGCGGCGAGGCGATGTGGATCGCAGCCAGGGCGAAGAAGTAGGAGATCCCGGCCCAGATGAAGATCACATGGTAGCTGCCGGTCAACTCCAGAATCCAGCCCACCGAAGCCGCTAGCAGCATGCCGCCGATGGCGCCGCCGAAGCCGGCGATGCCGATCAGCGAACTCACCGCCTGGCGCGGGTAAATGTCGCTGATGATGGTAAACATATTCGCCGACCAGCCCTGATGGCCTGCCATCGCCAGCCCCAGCAGCGCCACCGCTTCCCAGGTGGTGCTGACGTTGGTTGCAAACATGATCGGAGCAATCAGCGCCAGGCAGGCCAGGATGGCCAGCTTGCGAGCGGCGTTGAGACTCGCGCCGCGGGTGATCAGAAAGCCGGAGAACCATCCGCCGAACACGCTGCCGGTGTTGCCGATCAGGTACATGGCCACCAGCGGCGCGCCTAACTCGGCCAATCCGATGCCGTAGCGTAGATCGAGGAATTTCGGAGCCCAGAACAGGTAGAACCACCACACGCCGTCGGTAAGAAACCGCGCCACGATCAAGCCGATGGTTTCCCTTAGGCCGAACAGGCGCCGCCAGGGGATCGGCGTGGAGGGCTCCACCGGGTCGCTGAGAATGAGATCCAGTTCGGCTTTTGAGACTCTGCGATGTTCCTGTGGCAGGCGGTAGATGGCGTGCCAGCACAGGACCCAAAGGAATCCGATCGCCCCGATCAGGAGATAGGCCACCTGCCAACCGTAGTGCAGCGTGATAAACGGCACGGTCAGCGGGGTGATAATGGCGCCGACGTTGGAACCGGCGTTGAATATGCCGGTAGCGAGCGCACGCTCCTTTTTGGGAAACCATTCGGCAATGGTTTTGATGGCGGCCGGAAAGTTGCCTGCCTCGCCTAATCCCAGCGCGAAGCGCACCACGCCGAAGCCAAACGCCGAGCGCACGGCGGCATGAGCCATCGCCGCCAGGCTCCAGAAAATTACCGAAAGGCTGTAACCCTTCCCGGTGCCAATCAGATCGATAGCCCGTCCGACACCCAGCAAGCCGATGGCATAGGCCGCCTGAAACGCCGTGACGATGTAGCCGTATTCCTTCTCGGTCCAGCCGATCTCGTGCTGCAGCGTGGGCGCCAGGATACCCAGAATCTGGCGGTCCATGTAGTTCACCGTGGTGGCGAAAAACAGCAGGCCGCAGATCACCCAGCGGAAATGGCCGGATCTCATTTGGGGGGAGTCTCTCTTTATTCGGAATCGAGCGTCTGCAGGACACCCCGGATGTAGCCCAGCGCGAAGGCCATGCCGGCGTGCCAGGACGCCCCGCAGGTCATCTGCGGCGTGTGGTCCGGGATGATGACGCCGTCGAAGTTGTTCTTGCGCAGGATTTTCAGCATCCGCACCATGTCCACCTCGCCCTCGTCAATAAAGACCTCGTGATATTTCGGCACCTTGCCGCGCACGTTGCGAAGGTGCACGTAGGAGATCGCCTTCTGGCCGCTGTAGTGGTCGATCATTTGGTAGAGGTCGCTGTCGTCGGCCATCTCGCCCAGCGTTCCGATGCAGCACTCGAGTGAATTGGACCGGCTGGGAATGATGTCGAGCAACTTCTGGTAGAGACCGCGCTTGTAAACCAGCCGGGCGGTACCGCGAAGTTCCGGCATCGGGGGATCGTCGGGATGGGCGGCCAGCCTTACACCAGCCTCTTCGGCCACCGGCACTACCGCTCTCAGGAAGTCCGACACCCGCTGCCACATCTGGTCCGCGCTCACCGGGCCGACCACGCCCGGCGCGGCATCGGGGTCGTAGACCATGTTCCAGATCTGCCCGGCGGGAATCGGCGTCTGCTTCCATTTACTCAAATCGAACCCGACCGATTCGGCGCCGCCGCGCGCCCACGGGCCCACCACGTGACCCCAGACGCCGGCCAGGGTGAAGCAATAGCCCATCACCGGAATCCCCACCTGCCCCAACCGCCGGATGGTGGTTTTGATATCTTCCAGTTGCGCCTGCTTTTGCGGTCCATCGAGCAGCACGTCGTACCAGTGGGAGGGATCGAAGTTCTCGATCGCGTACAGTTCCAGCCCGGCGGCGTTGATGGAGTCTTTCAGCTCCGATAGCTCCTTCACCGTCCATAGTTTGCCGCGATTATCGCTGATACCCCACGAACGCTGGCCGTCAGTTTCGGGCAGCTTGGGCGAATCGTGGAAGTAATCCACCATGTGGGCGATGATGTGGGTCGCCCCCGCCTGTTTGGCGAACTGAAAATTTTCCGGCGTCAGCATGTGCCGGTACAGTCCCAGACCGAGTTTCAATCGAATCCTCCTTCGGTAAACTCCTGTTGTACCTCACCTGGGGGCTCGAACGCGCGCCGGAGGATCGGCTAAGCTGAGTGGTTGATGAACACGCTCTGGGAAGACGACGCACAACTTTTCGCCATCGCGCGCCGGGAACTGTTCACCGCCGTGGCGGGCGACGTGATGGACAAGATGAAACTGCTGCATCAGTTTCTGCCGGCTGCTATCAAGCCGGTCCACCGCGAGATGGTCGCCATCGGCAGGGCCATGCCGGTGCTGGAAGCCGACTACTTCGAGGAGGTCTGGGACGGCGGTTACAATCCCATCTCCCGCAAGCCCTTCGGCATGATGTTCGAAGCCCTGGATAGCTTGCAGAAGGACGAAATCTACATCTGCACCGGCTCCTCGCCCACTTACGCGTTGTGGGGCGAACTGATGAGCGTGCGCGCCATGCGCTGCGGCGCCGCCGGAGCCATTCTGGACGGGCCTTCACGCGATACCCGGGGCATTCTCGACCTGAAGTTCCCAACCTTCGCCCGCGGCACGTATGCCCAGGACCAGGGCGCTCGCGGCAAGGTGCTGGACTTCCGTATCCCAATTGAGATCGAGGGCGTGCGCATCCAACCCGGCGATATCCTGTTCGGCGATGAGGACGGCGTCCTGGTGGTGCCGAAAGCGGCCGAGCGCGAAGTGTTTCATCGCGCCATCGAGAAGGCGCGCAAGGAGAAGACGGTTCGCAAAGCGATCGAAGGCGGTATGACCGCCCGGCAGGCGTTCGATGAGTTTGGCATCCTATAATCGATGACCTCGAGAGAGCGTATCCGCACTGCTGTCAGCCACCGCGAACCCGACCGCATTCCGGTCGACTTCGGTGGCTCCACCGTCACGGGAATCCACATCAGCGTAGTGGCCGCGCTGCGCGACCATTATGGGCTCGACAAGCATCCGGTGAAGGTCTTCGACACCACGCAGATGCTGGGCCAGGTGGAGGACGACCTGCGCGACGCAATGGGCATCGATACCACGCCGGTGGTTCCGCCGCGAGCCAGTTTTGGCTTCCGGCTGGAAGACTGGAAACCCTGGCGCATGTACGACGGCCTGGAGATCCTGGTCCCGGGCGGCTTCGAGGTAACCATCGATGAAAAAGGCGATACGCTGATCCACCCGCAAGGCGACCGCGGCGCGCCCCCGAGCGGGCGCATGCCCAAGGATGGCTACTTCTTCGACGCGATCATCCGCCAGCCGGCATTCGACGAAGGCGACCTGGACCCGCGCGACAACGTCGTGGAGCACGCGCCCATCAGCGACGCCGACGTCGACTGGTTCGAAGCCGCAATCCGCCAGGCGGCGGCCAGCGGGCGCGCGGTGATGATCAAGGTGGGCTCCGGATTGGGCGACATCGCCACCATTCCGGGCATCTCGCTGAAGTATCCCAAGGGCATTCGAGACATCGCGGAGTGGTACATGTCCACCCGCACGCGTCCCGATTACGTGCGCGCCATGTTCGAGGCGCAGGTGGAAGCGCTGATCAGCAACATGAGCCGCATCAACGCGCGCGCCGGCGGTCTGGTGGACGTAATCTACCTTTGCGGAACGGACTTCGGCACCCAGAAATCCACCTTCTGTTCGGTGGATACCTACCGCGGCCTGTGGCTGCCCTACTACAAGCGGCTGGCCGATTGGATTCATTCGAATACCGGCTGGAAGGTCTTCAAACACTCGTGCGGCGCGGTCGGGAAACTGCTCGATGCGTTCATCGATTCGGGTTTTGACATCATCAACCCGGTGCAGGTAACCGCCGCCGGCATGGATCCGGCCACGCTCAAGTCAAGGCACGGCGACCGCATCACGTTCTGGGGCGGTGGCGTTGATACGCAGAAGACGCTGGCATTCGGGACTCCGGGCGAGGTGCGGGAGCAGGCGCTGCGCCACCTGGACATCTTCTCCAAGGGCGGAGGCTACGTCTTCAACGTGGTGCACAACATCCAGGCGCAAACACCAGTAGCCAATGTCATCGCCATGATGGATGCCGTGGCCGAGTTCAACGGCGCGCGTCAGTAGGCCAGCGTGCCGGTGCGCGGCGCCTCATCCGGATTGGGCAGATAGAGTGTTTTGCAGTGCTCGCAGCGGTAGATCTCGGCGTTTTCGCCGAACTTCCGCTTCACTTCGTCCCCGAAAAAATACCAGCGCTTCAAGTGGCCCGCGCACAGCTTGCCCTTGGCGTCTTTCTCGTTGCAGGCGCGCATGCGCAGAAGACGGCGCTTCACTTTGGTTCCATCCGGGAGCGTGTCGACCAGTTCGGTGGCGGGCATAGTGTCCGGAGTGGTTGGATGCGGGTTGGCCATGACGATCGATTCCATTTTATCATCGGTGATCAGGCCGCTCTTGCGGACATGACATGCTCTTGCGGGCATGATATAAGGTGTGGGCCGTTTTATGAATCGATATCCGGTAATCCTCATGGCTGTCCTGCTGGCGGCCCCGTGCGCTACCGCAGCCCTCATTCCCGTCCATCTGCGCTGCGAGTATCTCGACAACCCGCAGGGAATCGACGCGCCGAAACCCCGCCTCAGTTGGGTGCTGATAGCCCGTCCGGTAACGTTGCGCAACCAGTCGCAATCGGCCTATCGTGTGCTGGTAGCCTCCTCGGTCATCAAACTTGCCGCCAACCAGGGCGACGTTTGGGATAGCGGCAAGGTGCCTTCCTCCGAACAGGCTCAGGTGGAATATGCCGGGCCGGCGCTTGCCAGCCGCCGCCCCTACTTCTGGAAAGTGCAGGTCTGGGACAACGCGGGCTCGGCATCACGCTGGAGCGCTCCAGCCCGCTGGTCGATGGGAATTCTCACGCGCGGCGAGTGGCAGGCCAAGTGGATCTGGGATCCCGCCACCGTTGTCGCGCCCGGCGCCGACGCCAGGTCCCGCGCGGCCTCTCACAACGGATATCTATCGCGCATGTCCGATCACCCCACGGAGTTCCGCTGGGTGGGTGTCGATCTGGGCAGTCCCAAGACCGTAGACGCCGTGCGCCTCTGGCCGGCCCAATCGGAGCGCGGCAGCCGTCCCTTCCAGTATCCGGTGCGCCTGCGAGTGGAGTCGGGCACCGATGCCGCCTTCTCCTCTCCCGGGACACTGGTCGAATTCAGTGATGCCGATGTCAGGGTGCCCCGACCAGGCGCCTATGCCGAATACAAGTTTCCGCCGGTCACCGCTCGATTCATCCGCGTGCTGTCGCTCAAATCCGGCGGCGGCTCCGATGTTGCCCGTGGCCTGGCGCTGGCCGAAATGGAAGTGATGTCCTCGGGCGTCAATGTGGCACGCGGCGCCAAGGTGCTGGCATTCGACGTCAGTGAAAACGGCGGCTGGTCGCGCACCAACCTGGTGGATGGCCGCACCCGGCTGATCGAACTGGTTCCGCCCGTTCAACCGGTGGCCGCCTTTCGCAAGAGCTTCCAGGTGAACGGCACGGTGAAACGCGCCACCGCCTACGCCACCGCGCGTGGCGTCTATCAACTTCGGGTGAACGGCAAAGCCGCCGATGACCGTGTGCTGGCGCCCGAGTTTACGGACTACGCCCGCCGCATCCAGTACCAGACCTACGACGTCACCCGCGACATCCGGCCCGGTGAAAACGTGGTGGCGGCGCTGGTCGGCGCCGGATGGTACGCAGGCCGTGTCGGTCTTTACCAGCGCCAAATGTACGGCGTGCAGACAGCGTTGCTGGCGCGCCTGGAAGTGGAGTTGACCAACGGCCGCACAATCACCGTGGTGAGCGATGAAACCTGGAAGCGCGATCCGGCTCCGGCCATGGTCTCCTCCGACATGCTCGATGGCGACCTGTACGACGCTTGCCGTGAACACCCCGGCTGGGATGCCCCCGGGTTCTCCGCCAACGGATGGAAGTCCGCCGAGGCCGATGCTTCGCCGGGCGGCGCGGCGCTTTCGGCGCAGCCCAACGAGCCGATACGCCCGATGTTGGAGCACAAGCCGGTGAAGCTGTCTTCCCCCGAAAAAGGCGTCTACATCTTTGACATGGGGCAGAACATGGTGGGCTGGTGCCGTCTGAAGGTGGCCGGCGCTCGCGGCCAGAAGATCACGCTGCGCTATGGAGAGGCGCTGAACGATAACGGCACGCTCTACACCGTGAACCTGCGGGGCGCGCTGCAAACGGACGCATTCATCCTGAAAGGGGGAGGCGAAGAGACGTTTGAGCCGATGTTCACTTACCACGGTTTCCGTTACGTTGAATTGACGGGTGTTACTGAGCCGCCCACGCTCAGCACGCTGACGGGCCGTGTGATCTACTCCGGGGCGCCGGGCGCGGGCACGTTTCATAGCTCGAGTCCGCTCGCCAACCGGTTGATGAGCAACATTCTCTGGACCCAGCGCGGCAACATGTACAGCGTTCCCACCGACTGCCCACAGCGTGACGAGCGCCTGGGCTGGATGGGCGACGCCCAAACCTTCTCCCAAACCGCCATTTTCAACATGGATATGGCCGGTTTCTATACGAAATGGGCGCTCGACATCCGCGACGACCAGGCTCCCAGCGGCCAGTTCCCCGACTACGCGCCGAACCCCGGTATTCGCCAACAGCCTCCGCGCCAGGTGGGCGCCCCGGCCTGGGGTGACGCCGGCGTCATCGTTCCATGGCGGGTATGGGAGAACTACGGCGACAAGCGAATTCTCGAAGAGCAGTACCCCGCGGCCCGCCGCTGGGTGGAATTCATCCGCCAAAACAACCCGAACCACCTATGGGAAAACCAGCGCGCCGCCGACTATAACGACTGGGTGAACGGAGACTTCATCATCAAGGACGGCTGGCCCACCACTGGTGCTGCCATTCCCAAGCCGGTCTTCGCCACTGCGTTCTGGGCACACTCTACGAACCTGCTGGCGCAAATGGCTGCGATCCTCGGCAAGACCTCGGAGGCCGCCGCGTACCACCAGTTGTTTGAAGACATTCGCGCCGCTTTCAATCGCGCCTGGGTAAAGCCTGATGGCGTCATCGAAGGAGACACCCAGGCCGGCTACGCGCTGGCGCTGCACTTCAACCTGCTGCCGGATGAGATGCGCCCGCTCGCGCTGAAACATTTGAATGCCGGGCTGGACCGCTATCACGGCCACCTCTCCACCGGCATTCACGCCACCAGCCGGCTGATGCTGGAACTGGCGCGCGGCGGTGAGACGGCCCGGGCCTACAACGCCCTGCTGATGCGCAGTTTCCCCTCCTGGGGATTCATGATCGACAACGGCGCCACCACCATCTGGGAGCGCTGGGACGGCTACGTGAAAGGGCGCGGCTTCCAGAACCCCGGCATGAATTCGTTCAATCACTGGGCCTTCGGCGCGGTGGGCGAATGGATGTGGCGGGTGATCGCCGGCCTCAATCCCGACGCCGCCGCGCCCGGCTACGCCCACTTCGTGGTGCGGCCCCAGCCAGGTGGGGGATTGACCTCGGCCACCAGTGAGTACAACTCCATTCGCGGACCCATTCGTATCCGCTGGAACATCGCCGCCAAGGTCTTTACATTGCAGGTTTCCGTACCAGTAAACAGTTCAGCCACCGTCTGGGTGCCGGGCTCTGATGCCAAGTCCGATGTAGCCGGCCTGGCGCCCCAAGCGGGTGGAACCGGAGCCACGGCGTTCCGCGTCGGCTCCGGCAATTACGTGTTCCGCTCCACTTTCCAGTAGGAGACGTTTCATGAAGACGCGCGCGGCCATACCCGGCCGCTTTCACAACCGGACCGCGATTGTTACCGGCGGTGCCTCCGGCATCGGCCGCGCCGTTGTGGAGGAACTGCTGCAAGAAGGCGCTTCGGTTTGCTTTCTGGATTCGAGCGGCACCGGCGCGGCGCTGGCCTCCGAATGGGCCGGCCGCGGCGCGGGCGTCATGTTCTGCCACGGCGATGTCAGCGACGAGGCATTTTGCCGCGCTTCGGTGGATTACGCAGCTTCCCGTTGGGGCCGCGTGGATTACCTGGTAAACAACGCCTTTTCGTTCAACGCCAAGGGCCTCGACGCCACCCATGCGGACTGGAGCCGCGTGATGGATGTGGGTCCGGTAGCCTACGCCCGCCTGGCGCAACTGGTGGTGGAGCCGATGAAGCTGGCCGGCGGCGGGGCGATTGTGAATGTCTCCAGCATCTCCGCGTTCATTGCCCAACCCAACCGTTGGACGTATAATGCGGCCAAGGGCGCCGTACACACGCTGACCAAGTGTATGGCCCTCGATCTGGCGCCATACGGCATCCGTGTCAACAGCGTGAGCCCGGGCTGGATCTGGACGCAGGAAGTGGACAAGGCGGCCGCCGGAGACCGCCGGCGCTGGGAGCCCGTCTGGGGGCAGTTCCACATGTTGGAGCGTTGCGGCGACCCGGTGGAGGTTGCCGGGCCAATCCTGTTTTTGTTGAGCGACGATGCTTCGTTCATCACCGCCGCCGACCTGGCTGTAGATGGCGGCTATCAGGGGTTGGGAAGTGAAGGGATCGGAAAGGCCAGCAAGTTTGCAGGCTCCGCTTAGCGGATTGGAGCGGCTGGCTTGGGGGGTGAGTGTCGTGAGGTTTTTTGTTGTCTGGGGTGCGCTGTCACTGGGCATGATCGCTTCAGCGCAGACGATTGTGGTGGATTATCCCCGTGAAGGATCGATCTTCCCTCCGGAGATTACAGCGCCCACGTTCCTGTGGCGCGACAAGGACCCGGCGGCCACTCGCTGGCGGATCGAAATCCGTTTCAGCGACGGCTCACAGCCGGCTCAATTTACCGTGCCGGGCGAACGGCTGCGGCTGGGCAGCATCGATCCGCGCTGCGTGTCGAATACCAATGAGCTGCCGAAACTGACGCCCGAACAGGCTGCGGCCCACACCTGGATTCCGGATGAAGCCGCCTGGGCCGCCATCAAGCAACACAGTGTGGAGAAACCCGCCGTCATTACCATTGCCGGCCTGCGTGGAGACCAGGCGGTTTCCCAGGGCCGCATCACGATCACCACCTCAAAAGATCCGGTCGGCGCGCCCATCTTCTATCGCGATGTGCCGCTGATGCCCGCCGAAACCGAGAAGGGTGTAATTCAACCGCTGGCTGCCAGCGCCATACGCCTGATCCGCTGGCGCATTCGCGACATCGGTCAGCCGAGCAGCCACTCTGTCATCGAAAACATGCCTACTTGCGCCAACTGTCACAGCTTCTCCATGGACGGCAAGACGCTGGGCATGGATCTGGACGGCCCGCAGAACAACAAGGGCATGTATACGCTGGCCTCCATCCGCCCGGAGATGACCATCAACCCGCGCGACGTCATCGAGTGGAGCTCTTCCAAGGGCACGCTGGCGGGCAAGATGCGTATCGGCTTCATGTCCCAGGTTTCGCCCGACGGCCGCTATGTAGTCACCCGGGTGAACGGCCTCGATCCCGATCCCGGCCAGAACGCCGGCAACCCGGATTACTACGTTGCCAACTTCACTAACTACAAGTTCCTCCAGGTCTTCTATCCCACGCGCGGTATCCTGGCCTGGTACAGCCGCTCTACCGGCCGTTTGCAGCCTCTTCCGGGCGCCGACGACCCCCGTTTTGTTCAGACCAGCGCCTTCTGGAGCCCTGACGGCAAGTACCTCATCTTCGGCCGCGATACCGCTCAGGACGCTTACCCCCCGGGAGCGCCCCTGGCCAAATTCGCCAACGATCCCAATGAGCGCCAGGTGCGCTTCAGCCTCTACCGCATTCCATTTAATGAAGGACGCGGAGGCAAGGCCGAGCCGGTCCAGGGCGCTTCCAACAACGGCTGGAGCAACAACTTCCCCAAGGTTTCCCCCGACGGCAAATGGATCGTCTTCGTGCGCTGCCGCAACGGCCAGTTGATGCGCCCCGATGGTCAACTCTACATGGTGCCCTTTGAAGGCGGCACCGCCCGGCGCATGAACTGCAACATGACGCCCATGAACTCCTGGCACAGCTTCTCGCCCAACGGCCGCTGGCTGGTATTTTCGTCAAAAAGCCGTTCTCCGTTCACCCGCATGTTCCTCACTCACATCGACGAGCGCGGCAACGATAGCCCGGCCATTCTCATCGACAACCCTACCGAGGCCAACCGGGCGGTGAACATCCCGGAGTTCGTTAACATACCGCCCGGCTATCTGCGCAAGATCAACGTGCCGGCGGTGGACCTCTATAAGAGAATCGACGCCGCCGCCGATCTGATGGCAAAGGGTGAGTATCAAGCCTCCGCGGCCGCCTGGCGGAAGGTGATCGAAGTGGAGCCAAACAACGCCAACGCCCGCAACAATCTGGGGATGACGCTGGCCCAAAGCGGGGAACTGGATGAGGCGATCCGCCAGTACCGGAAAGCGGTTGAGCTGAAAAAGGATTTCGTCCAGGCCCAAAGCAGCCTGGGCAGCACGCTGGCCATGAAGGGCCGGTTGCCCGATGCCGTCGCCGCCCTGCGCCGCGCCGTGGAGATGGATCCGTCCTACGCCTCGGCTCACAACAACCTGGGGCTGGCGCTGTTTCAAACCGGGCAAACGGGCGACGCCATTACGGAATTCCGCAAGGCAGCGGAACTGAAGCCCGGCCTGGTTTCCGTGCACTCCAATCTGGGAAGCGCTCTGGCCACCGAGGGACGGCTGGCGGAGGCGATTGTTGAATTTCGCAAGTCGATCGGGATCGATCCCAAACAGCCTAAGTCGCAGTTCAATCTGGGCGTGGCGCTGAGTCAGGCCGGGCTCAGCGGCGAGGCCATTCCCCATCTGCGCAAAGCGGTGGAACTCGATCCCAATTATGCGCAGGCGCGCTACGTGCTGGCGGACGCGCTCTACGCCGGTGGCCACGGCAAGGAAGCAGTAGCCGAGTGGCGCGAGGCTCTCCGTCTCAAGCCGGATTACCTGCCGGCCCCCGAATTGAAACAGGTGAAGGACCGCATCAGCCGCCTGGAAGCCGCAAAGTAACCGGCTGGCGGTGCTACTTTGCCGTCTGGAACATGGCGATCGCTTCGATTTCCACCAGCAGTTCCGGGCGGCACAATGCGGCTTCAATGGCCGTGGATGCCGGCAGCGGATCAAGCTCCTGTTGCCGGTAAAAGCCGGTGCGCTCCTCGTTGAACGCGGCGTAGTCGCGGTCGATGTCCCGCAGATAACAGGTGGTCCGGACGACGTCGTGCCAGGTGGCGTTTTCGGCCTCGAGCAGCGCCGTGATGTTGGCCAGAGTGCGCCGCATCTGTGCCCGGAAATCGCCCGCGTGGACCGAATCGCCTTTCTCGTCGATGCTGGCGGTGCCGGAAATCAGCAGGATCGCCAACCCGTTCAAGTCGATCCGCATCCCACGGGAAAACGAGCTCGGCCGCTCATAGTCGTAGGCCTCGTTCAGGGCCGCAAGATTGCTGATGGCGCGCTTATGTACGTGGCCTTGCGCCAACTGGCTGAGAATATTGCTGTCGATCTTCATCTGGAGACTTTGTGTCATCATTTTAGCGAAAGACTTAAACAAGTTTCGAAAGTGAGGTCTTCGGATCCGGATGACTGAAATACGGCTGGCAATTCCACTCGCGTTGACGCTGTTTGCAGGCGCGCTCCAGGGCGCATCCGTGCGCCCCGCGGCGCTCCGCTGCGACTTCCGTACCAATCCGCAAGGCATCGATGATCGCCATCCGCGCCTCAGTTGGATCCTCGAACCGCTCGATCCATCGGCCCGCGGCCTCAATCAGAGCGCGTATCAGGTCGTCGCCTCCGCCGGCGCCGAACTGTGGAACAGTGGCAAGGTCACCTCGGATCAGTCCGTGCAAGTGGTCTACGCCGGCAAGCCGCTCACCTCCCGTATGCAGGTTACCTGGAAGGTGCGAGTGTGGGATCAGGATGGCAAGGTCTCCGAATGGAGCCAGCCCGCGCATTGGACGATGGGCCTGCTGGAGCCGGGCGATTGGAAAGGGCAGTGGATCGGGTTGGATCAGACCGCGATTTACCGCAATCCCGACAGCCCGTTTGCCAATCTCATTGGAGCGCGCTGGATCTGGCCTCGCACAGGCCCCCGCGTGGCCATCTCTTTCGATGTGCCGCCGAAGGCCCGCCTGCGCCGGGCCTTCGCGGTAGCCGCCGGTTCAGGCTCATTCGTGCTGGAGTTGAACGGCCGCCAGGTGGGGAAGGGAAGGGCCGGGTCCCTGTTGCCGGAGTACGACCTGGCGGGCGCGGTGCGCCCCGGCAAGAACGAGTTTGCCGCGAACCTTACCGCCGGCAAGACCGGGCCCGATGCCTGGATCGCCGCGCTACGGCTGGAGTTCGACGGCCACGAACCCATGGTGATCCGCACCGGCAGCGGCTGGAACGGTGTGGAAGACGTTGGTCCCTACGGCATGGCGCCCCGGGGTGAAGTCGGCCTGATGCAGGATCATGCCCTGCCGGCGCGCCACCTGCGCCGTGAGTTCACCGTCGACAAGAAGGTTCGCCGGGCTGTAGTCTCCTTTTCCGGGCTTGGTCTTTCCGAACTCTATCTGAATGGCCGAAAGGTGGGTGATGACGTGCTCTCCCCCAACCTGACCGAATACTCCAAGCGCGTCTTCTACGTCACCCACGATGTCACCGGCTACCTGCGGCAGGGAGCGAACGCCATCGGGCTGCTTCTTGGCAACGGGCGCTATCATGCGCCACGTTCCACCAGGCCACAGGTGGGCCAGGATTACGGCAGCCCCAAGGCGCTGCTGCAACTGGATGTGGAGTACGAAGACGGCTCCACCTCGCAGGTCGTGACCGATACGGCCTGGAAGGTGACCGCGTCCGGCCCCATCCTCGCCAACAACGAGTTCGACGGAGAAGAGTATGATGCCCGCCGGGAAATGCCCGGCTCGGCGATGCCCGGCTACGATGACAGCCACTGGCAACAAGCGCAGGTGGTTGCCGCCCCCGGTGGCGTCCTGGCCGCGCAGATGATGGAGCCGTTGAAGGTGACCGAGACTCTGCATCCGGTGAAACTCACCCGCCGCCGTCCGGGCGTGTGGATTTTCGATATGGGCCAGAACATGGTGGGCTGGTGCCGGTTGCGTGTCTCCGGGAAAGCCGGGACGAAACTGGTGTTGCGGCATGCCGAGACACTGGCGCCCGATGGCGGCCTCTACGTTGATAATCTGCGCTCGGCCCGCGCTACCGACACCTACATCCTCAAGGGGCAGGGCCAGGAGGTCTGGGAGCCGCGCTTTACCTATCACGGTTTCCGCTACGTCGAGTTAATCGGTTATCCCGGCGAGCCCAAACTCACCTCGCTCGAAGGCCGCGTGGTCCATGACGCGCTGACTCCAACTTCGAGTTTTGAGACGTCGAACACGGTTCTCAACCACATCCACCGCAATATGATTTGGGGATTTCGCGGCAACTACCGCAGCATTCCCACCGATTGTCCGCAACGCGACGAGCGCCAGGGCTGGCTCGGCGACCGCTCGCTCGACAGCCTGTCGGAATCTTACCTGTTCGACGTCGCCGCGTTCTACGAAAAGTGGATGCAGGATATCGCCGATACACAGACGGCCGAAGGCAGCGTCCCCGATGTTGCGCCCAGCTACTGGAGGGTCTACAGAGACGACGTCACCTGGCCTGCCACTTTCCTGCTGATCCACCAGATGCTCTATGACCAGTACGGGGACAAACGTGTCCTCGCCCGGGATTATCCTGCCATGCGGCGGTGGATCGCCTATATGCAGACCAAGTACGAGAAGGACGGTCTGATGCCGCGTGACGAGTACGGCGACTGGTGCGTGCCGCCCGAATCGCCCGAACTCATCGCCACCCACGACCCGGCGCGTAAAACGGCGGGAGACTTTCTCGGCTCAGCCTACTTCTACCATCTGCTGCGGCTCATGTCGCGCTTCGCCACCATTTTGGAGAGGCCCACCGAGGCGCGCCGGTATGCAGCCGGGGCCGAAGCCATGCGCGCCGCCTTTGAACGCAAGTACTTTAACGCGCAACTCGGTTACTACAGCAACGGAACGCAAACCTCCACCGTGCTGCCGCTGGCGTTCGGCATCACGCCGCCGGCCAACCAACAGCGGGTTTTCGATCATCTGATCGCAAAAATTGAGAACGAAACGAAAGGACACATCGGCGTCGGTCTGATCGGCGCGCAATGGCTGGTGCGGCTACTGTCGGATCGTGGCCGTACCGATGTCGCCTACCGCATGACAACCGAGGAGACATACCCAAGCTGGGGCTACATGATTCGCAAGGGCGCCACCACCATCTGGGAACTCTGGAACGGCGACACCGCCGACCCGTCGATGAACTCTCACAACCATCTGATGATGGTCGGAGACCTGGGCGCGTGGATGTACGGCTATCTTGGCGGCATTCGTAGCGATCCGGAAAAGCCCGGCTTCCGTCATATCCTCATCCGGCCTTACATGCCCGATGGGTTGGCCTTCACACGGGCATCTTTCCGCTCGCAATACGGCAACATCGCGACCGCCTGGCGCCGCAGCGGCGCCGGTGTAGAACTTGATGTGCGGATCCCGCCCAACACCACCGCCAGCCTGATGATTCCGGCTTCGGGCTCCGGTGCGGTTACCGAGTCCGGCGTGCTGGCAAAAAGCGCCCGGGGTGTACGGTTTGAGCGGATGGAAAGCGGCCTGGCGGTATTCACCCTGGGCTCCGGCAACTACCGCTTCCACTCTTCCAGCAAGTGAAAGCGGCAACCGGCTCGATTGTTTACTTGTTAATAAACTTGACGTTTAGTTTCCCCTGTGTCATTCTGAACGGCGGAAGAAAAGCAATCGATAGTAATACGAATCAAGTTGTGATTCGTTTGGTAGCGATCTCGTACTAAAATCTTCCGTTTTGGTTCGAAGTCTCGAGGAACGTTCCCGCGGGAACGAGGGAAGCATGCCGTGAGCAACGAAGTAGAGAGGCGGTATTTTGTTGAAGCTGCCGCCAAGGCGCTGGATGTACTGGAAAGCTTTAACGGCTTCGACGAAGAATTGACCACCAGCGAGATCGTACGCCGGGTGGGACTTACCTACTGCTCGGCCTTCCGCCTGCTCTATACGCTGGAAAAGCGCGGCTACGTAATGCGTACCGAAGGAGCCAAGCGCTACCGTTTGACTCCCTCGCGCAAACGGTTTCGCATCGGCTACGCGGCGCTGGGCCGTTCCTGCCCGCACTCGCAGGAGATCTCGCGCGGAATGGTGCTGGCAGCGCGCGCCTACGGCGTTGACCTGCTGCTGCGAGACAACGAGTTCAGTCCGGCCAAAGCGCTGGTGAATGTGGATGGCTTCCTGGAAGAGCGCGTCCACATGGTGATTGAACACCAGTGGAGCGATGCCGCCGCCGAGGCCATCTCGTCGCATTGCCGCAAAGCCGGCGTGCCGCTGATGGCGCTTGACTTCATGCACCCGGACGCCTACTACTACGGCAATGACGATTCATCCGCCGGTAAGCTGAGCGGCCAGTTTCTGCGGCGCTGGACAGACGAGCGCGGGGAGGAGGCCGAGCGCATTCTGGTGATTCCTCCGCGCGGCACCAGTTCCAATCGCCAGGCGTATCTGACGGGCGTCCGCAGCGGCCGGCGGCAGCGCTGCGGGAATGCGACTCCACTGGAGGTGATTTCCACCGGCGGACTCTCCACCAGCGATGCATACCGGGCCACCAAGGCCGCCCTTCGTCCGCATGATTCGCACCGCTCGCTGCTGATTGCCGCCGGTGCGGACGCCTATGCGATCGGCAGCGGCCGCGCCGCTTTGAAGGCCGGACTGGGCCGGGACGTGGCCGTTATCGGCATGGGAGGCGGCTCGGCCGGCAGGAATCAGATGCTGCGCGAGGAGGCGCTCCGCGCCGCCGTGGCCAGTTTTCCTGAAACGTATGGCGACCGGGTTCTCTCGCTCGCCTTGCGCATCCTTCAAGGAGAATCCGTCCCCCGGGTCCAGTACACCGAGCACGTGCTGCTCACCTGTTCCAACGTCCGGCAATACTACCCCGGCGGCGTGCATCGCGAGCCGCGCGGCAACCGGCAGTCTTCGCGCCGTTTGGCGGCGGTTGCCTGCGTCGGCTAACTCCGGCGGTTCGTGCTTGCCGCCGGGTCGGGGCGGTCACTCCTCCGCGGCCCATTTCACGCTGTGATCGGAGCCCACGGCCAGCGTTTGCCGGGGCGACTCGATCTCGAAAAAGCTCCACGGGCCGGGAATCCAGGGATAGCGCTCCACCACAGACTCGTCCACGTCGATTCCGAGGCCCGGTTTCCTGGGAACCATCAGATCTCCACTGCCGATTTCGAGCGGTTCCCGCAGGATTTCGGAAGCCAGCGCGAATTCGTACATTCCCGTCCTGCCAGGCGCCGAGTAGCAGGGATACTCCAGCCACTCGACAACGTGCTCCGGCCAGCACACGCCTAGGTGCGCGGCAGCCAGCAGTTCGAGCGCGGTGCCCCAACTGTGAAAGGCGAACCGCAGTCCTTCGCGCGCGATCTCGTTGAACAGGCGCCGGCCGGTGGGGTATCCTCCCTGGCAAACGATATCCATTTGAACGTAATCCACGCAGCCGGTGAGGATCAGGTCGAGGTAGCGCGCCTCGGTGGGCTCATGTTCGCCGGCCGCCACGGGCATCAGATCGAGTTCCTTCAGCTTGCGGTAGCAGTGATGGTCGCCGGGTGGAAAAGGCTCCTCCAGCCAGGCCAGATCGCACTGTGTGAGTTGTTCGGCGAGGCCGATGATTTCGCTTTGGGAGTAGCTGCGATCTCCCATCCTCCACCAGGTGTGGGCGTCCATCATCAGGTCGCAATCCGGGCCGGCCGCCCGACGGACCTGGCGCGCCGTCTCGAGATCCTGGGCGGGTCCCATCCCCGGCCGGAATTTGTAAGCGCGAAATCCCAGCTTTCCGATTGCGGAGGCCTCCTCGGCATACTTTTCGGGCGCCATGTACATGCCGGCGCTGCCATAGAGCCGGATGCGGTCTCGTACTCGTCCTCCCAGCAGTTCGGAGACGGGCACGCCTCGGTCCTTTCCAACCAGATCGTAGAGGGCGATCTCTACCGCGCAATAGAGCCGGGTGAGAGCCGTGTTGCTGCCGCAGACATCGAGAAACTGGATGCGCAACGCGTCGGGATCGGCCAGTGAACGCCCTTCCAGGAATCCGGCGATTACGGTTTCGATCTTCCGGGCGGCCTCTTCGGTTGCAGGACCCGGCGCATAGCCGGTCAATCCGTTGTCGGCCTCCACGCGGATCAGCATCGCGTCGCGCTTCAGAATCGTTCGCTGCCCTCCGAAGTAAGCCAGCTTCAGGGGTTCCGCCAGCGGACAGGATAGAAGAAATGGGCGGACGCGGCGAATCTTCATATATCGGATTTTACACGCCGTTGATCTTAACTAGAGGCAAAAATGCCGGGCGCCAGTCAGGCGCCCGGCCGAGAAGCATCCACAAATCGTTCCGAATCGGGATTTGTGACTATGGAGGAGATCATTCTAAGCTACGATAACAGCCCCCCATGGCCGAGACAGGCGATTTCCCAACCGGAAACCCGGTATCGTGCCAGCAGAGGCGGCAAAATCAGATCGACTACGTTGGGCTTGACGGAGCGGAAACAGCCGGGAGCCGAGACGATCGGCACATTATCTTTGTATCCGAGCAAAAGCAGGCTGCCCGGCTCCACCGGAGCGAGAAATCGCTCGATGTGGCTCTCTAATTTGAGCATTGCCCGGCCGATCACGTCTTCAGGACCGGCCGGAGCGGTGGTCGACGCGATCAGGATCACGGTCGGCCGGGCCTTCAGAAGGTGCAGCAGCGAGTGTGTAATCGAGGACTCTTCTTCGATGCTGGTCAGCAGGGTGTGGACCGAGGTTCCCAGCCGCTCCAGCCTTTGCCGGACAATGCTGTCGAAAAAGTCGCGGGCGCGATCGCCGCTCGATGCATCGCTGTAGAGCAGGGCCACGGAAGGGTTGCGAATCGGCCGCGCCTGTAGAATCGGACCGCGCTCCTTAAGAATGGAGATTACGGCCTCCAGTTGCGATTGAGCAACCGCAAATGGATAGCTTTTGATGGTCGCAATTCGCTGGCCTGCCCGTGCAAAACCGAAGTTCGCCGCCGAGGCAATGACTACGCTTGAGGCACAGTTGATCTGCTTCAGCAATTCATCGTCAACTAGAATGCAACTGTCTTCGGTGGCAAACAGATTCGCTCTTCCGCCCGCCGCCAACCGAATTTCCACCGAGCCGCAAGCCATTTCCCGCGCCACTGCCAGAACGGCTTCATCCTCTCCGATTTCACCATCTTCGAGCTCGGTCACCCAGACCTGCCGCATTCCTTCGGTTTGAAGCAGGCGCACGTCGTCTTCACTGATCACATGGCCTTTGGCGAGGAGCTTTCGCCCCCCAGGCTTAAATATTGTGCAGCAAAGAATTCTACCCATCGCCTGGTGAACTTCGACGGTCTGTGCTCTCATCAGTTCCCTGCCGACTCCGCGTGTCTCGATCCCGGACTATTCCAATCTAATTCGGCCGGCGCATGGAACCCGCCACTCAGCGATTGTTCTCCACTGCTTTGCCGCTGATTTTTGCCAGCCGAAAGGCATTATACACACTTTAAGTACCGTGTGCGCCAGAATCTTCTCAGGATTTTGCAATGTTTTTATGCGATTGGGTGGAAACTGATCACCAATCCACAGAACAAAGGGAATGTTATTTCCCGAAAGGAATCGAGTTGTTCAGCGAGGCTGTCTAGAGGGCTTTTAGCATTGCGATTTCGTCGCAACACTGAAACTTCGGGCAGCGCAGGCAATCTTTCCACGCTTTCAACGGAAGTTCGCCCCGCTCCACTTCCCGGAACCCCAGCTTGCGGAAAAACTCGGGCACATAAGTGAAGGCAAAAATGGTCTTCAGCGCGAATTGCCTGGCTTCCTGTTCGAGCGCATCCACCACCATGCGGCCCACCCCGCGGCCGTGCGCCGCCTCGTGTACCGCCAGCGAGCGCACCTCGGCCGACGACGGGCTGTAGAAGTGCAGCGCTCCGCAGCCCACCATCCAGGGTCCGCTGAAAGCCACCGCAAAGTCGCGGATGTTCTCCGACATCTCGAATTCGGTTCGCGGCAACATAATGCCTTTTGCGGCGAATTCGTTAACCAGCGAGAGAAGCGCGGGAATATCCCGCATATTTGCCCGCCGTACCGCGACAGGCTGGTCCAGCGTTACCGACGCCGGCGGCTGGTGAATCGAAATCAGCGGAGAACTCACAACTACCCCTCTTGTTCCACGACGGTGGTTCCCAACGCCTCGCCATTCAAGGCGCGAGCCAGGATGCCCGGCTCGGATCCCGGCATGATCCGCACTGCGCCCACGCCGCCGGCCAGGGCCGCGCCGGCCGATTCCAGTTTCGCCTGCATACCTCCGGTGGCGATTCCCCTGGCGATCAATTCCCTGGCGCCGGCGGCGGTCAGCCGTGGCAGAAAGGCGCCACCCTCTCCCTGTACGCCAGCGACATCGGTGAGAAATAGCAGCGCCTGTGCGCCAAATCCCACCGCGCAGGCTACCGCCATCTGATCGGCGTTCACGTTGAAAATGCCGCCCAAACGGTCTCCGCCCACACAGGCCACCACTGGAACGAACCCGTTACCGGTCAACAGGTTCAACAACTCCGCGTTACAACGCACCGGGCGCCCCACCGCACCCAACTCCGGCCTAAGCAATTCAGTCTCCACCAGGCAATCGTCGATGCCACTCAGACCCACGGCCCGAACCCTGGCCTTCACCAGGGCCGACACCAGTTCGTGGTTGACGCTGCCGGCAAAAACTTTCAACAGAGCGTCCAATACATCCGGCGTAGTCACCCGTAATCCGCCCACGAACCGGCTCTCCACGCCGCGCTCGGACAGAAAACGGGTCATCTGCTTTCCGCCGCCGTGGACCACGACCACCTGATGGCGGGCGCTGATCCCGGCAATCTGCTCTGCCAGCCGCTCGCGAGACTCCGGATTATCCAGCAGGGTCCCGCCCAGTTTCACCAGCAGCTTCACAGTAAGCCCTCTGTCTCCGGATAGCCAAGCATCAGGTTCATGTTCTGGATCGCCTGCCCGGCCGCCCCTTTGACCAGGTTGTCGATCACGCTCACCACCACTGCCCGGCCGGTACCGGAATCGACCTTCCACCCGATGCCGCAGAAGTTGGTGTGTTGAACCGAGTGCAGATCGGGAATCTTTCCGGGCAAATAAAACTGTATAAACGGTTCGCCGGCATAAGCACTCCGGTAAACGCTCAGAAAGTCGTCTCCCGAAGCCGAAGTGCGCAGGTAGATCGTTTCCAGGATTCCCCGGTCGACCGGAATCAGGTGCGCCGTAAAGGTGAACTCGCTCTCCTCGAGGCCGGAATTCATCAGCACCTCGGGCGCGTGACGGTGGTCGAGAATCGAATAGGCGGAAAAGTTGCCGCCCACCTCACAGAAACTCGTCTTCAGGCTGGCCTTGCGCCCCGCGCCGCTGACCCCCGATTTGGCATCACACACCACACCGGCGCGACGGTCGACAATTCCCGCCTCGACCAGCGGCCGCAGCGCCAGGTTGGCCGCCGTCGGGTAGCAGCCGGGATTGGAAACCAGGCGGCTGTTGACCACCCTGTCCCGGTAAAACTCCGGTAGCCCGTAGACTGCTTCTGCCAGCAGCGCCGGAACCTTGTGCTCCGTCTTGTACCACTTTAGGTAATCGGCAGCTTCGCGAAAACGGAATGCCCCGCTCAAATCCACTACTTTCAGTCCGGCCCCAAGCAGCGAAGGCGCCAGATCCATTGAAACTTCGGGTGGCGTGGCCAGGAACACCAGCTCCAGGCCGTTGCCGGCGGCTGCCTCGGCGGAACAGGGAATATGTTGGGGACTCGCGCGGCCGACCGGAATCGGCCGGCTCTCGGGATCGCTCCGATGTTCCATTAAAACAGGCTCAGTTCGCGGATGACGCAGAAGGAGCGAAACCAGTTCCGCGCCGCTGTAACCTCGAAAACCGACAATACCAATCCGTGCACTCACTGTTTATTTATGCACCTCTTTGAATAAATATACCATTATTGGCGCTGCCTGCTCCGGCGGGGGAGCCGGACGGTTCAGCGCTGTTCGGCCACCGAGCGCTCGGCCAATTCGCCGACAATCGGCAGATGATAGGCCTCGCCGTGACTGACCTTGATCATCATGAAGATCCAGGCGACCAGGATGACCGCGTGCAACACGCGCAGCGGAGAGACCGGCAGGGGAATCCCCGGAATTGCGCCGAAGATCGGGCGGGCGACCCAATCCACCAGCAGCCAGGCCACGAACAGGTACAGTCCCTGGAAGGCATGAAACCGGACCTTGCGGTCATCGCGGAAGCGCGTCGAGGCGAGGACCACGATGGATGCGATCCAGCCGGCGATGGGAACGTAGCACAACATGGCTGCGGTCCGGGGCGATACTCCGTGAAGGTAATCGGGCGCCGGCGGCGTTACCGGCTGCCGCGCGCCACACCGCCGGCAATACTGGTCGATGGCCCGGACCTCCGTGCCGCACTGGGAACAGAATGGCATTCTTCTCTCTCTATTCAAACTTACGAAACTTGTGCGGCCTTTGTTCGGGCAGATTCCGCGGCGGGACCGGAACCGGGCCCAATCCCTCCCAGGCCGGAGAGCCGGAACAAAGTTCCGCCGCTGCAATAGTTAGCGCGGCCGGTGGAAAATTTCGCTTGCATCAACCCGGTCAACGTGGGCTATCATAGGGAATCATTATCATAGCCCGTTCCTTTTGATTAGGATGGGTATGGTTCGGATCGATGTAGTTAGGATCGATGATGTTACCGCAGAATTCGTGCCGCCAAGCGGCCCGCAATATTCGTTTGAATCTTTCCGCGGCGAGAGAAAAAGCAGGGCTCAGCATTGCTCAGATCGCCGAGGCAACCAAAATCAGTTCGCGTTTTCTTCGTGCCGTCGAAGAGGAGACGTTTGCCGAATTGCCGGGCGGCATCTTCGCCACCAGCTACATTCGTCAATACGCGGACGCGATCGGCGCGGATCCTGATGAGATCCTTGGGATTTACTACGAGTATGCGCCTGAGGCCGCATCCGCGGGGAAGGCCACCACGCCTCCTGGAGCCGGCCGCAACGGGACCAAAGATGCCGGTCGTGTGAGTTGGTTGCGGTGGTTCGGCCTGCCGGCGGCAACCAGCCGGCCCTAACCGGCATAAGGTCTTTCACCGGGATACCGATTAAGAGCCCGGTTCTATCACCACTTTTTTCTAATCCAACGGCTCATTTGCGCCGATATAATTCGTGAAGGAACCTGAAACAACGGGTTTCTTCAGATCGACTTAGCCGCCGGTAAAAACCGGCCGGCGACATGAAACAGGGAAAGGCGATCCGCAGATGAAAGTAAACGATTCAAATACCGGTCACGTCGGATCGGCGCAATATGAGAGCACGCGCGCTGCCGATGGGGTGCGTTCGGGTAGCCGTGACCGCGGCAGCGTGTCTTCGCGCGGATCGGATGGAGACGACGTCCGGCTGTCGGATCTGGCTGGATTGCTGAAAACGGCTTCGGGCAATCCGGCTGAGCGCAACCAAAAAACGCAACAGTTGACCGAGCTGGTGCGTTCGGGAAACTATCAGGTGGATGCCGGCGATCTGAGCCGCCGCCTGGTGGATGAAATGCTCGGCAAGAATCCGCTCTAGCCGCCGGAGTTCCGGGTGGGTGGCGTTCGCTCTCATTCAATCATCGTGCATTCGATCAGTTCATGCGCGGCGGCTACTGCCAGTCTGGCCCGCGCGCGCCAGTTGCTGCTTGAAGCGACTTCGCAGAACCTTGACACCGTGACCGCGCACCTTGAGCAGGCGATCGCCCGGCTGCGGGAACTGAATGAAAGCGCGGCCGCGGGAATCGTGCCGGCGTCCGGGGAATTGCCGGCGCTCAAACGGGAGGTAGCGCTGGTTACCGCTCTACTGCATCACGCGGGCCGTTTTCACCTCGGATGGGCCGCGATGCTCGCTTCGAGTGGTCCCGAATACGGCCTTAAAGGGCATCTGTTTCCGGCGCCGGAGCCGAGGCGGCTCACCTTCGACGGTTGACAAAGCGCGAGGTTCGATTTCATGGGCAATCTGTTTGCATCTCTCCGCAGCGCCACCGGCGCGCTCCAGGTGTATGAGCGCGCGATGGCCACAATCCAAAGCAACGTCACCAATTCCTCCACGCCGGGCTACGCCAAACAGGTTCAGACCGTCGAGGCCAATCCCTTCGATCTCTCCGCCGGCCTGGTCGGGGGTGTCTCCGCCGGTCCGGTGATCTCCAGCCGCAACGAGTACGCCGAACTCTCGGTCCGCCGCCAGCAGGAATACCATGGAGCTTTCGACCAGCAGGCCGCGGATCTGGCGCAGATTCAACCGGTATTCGACATCGCCGACGGCGCCGGTATCCCAGCCGCGCTGGACAGCTTTTTCAATAGCTGGTCGGCGCTGGCGGTGAAACCCAACGACGCCGGCGCCCGCCAGGCCGTGCTCGACAGCGCTGCCGCGGCTACCCGCAGTTTCGGGGAAACAGCCACCGCGCTGATCAGCGCCGGCAACACGATCGACCGTGAAATTCCCAGCACTGTCGATCAATTGAATGGTCTGGCCAGCCAGTTGCGCGACCTCAACGCCGGCCGAATGCAATCCTTCCGTGCTTCCGACGATGCCGCCGCCGATGCGCGGATGCACAATATCCTGGAGCAGGTCGCCGAAATCGCCGACGTCACCGCGCTCAAGCAGGACAACGGATCCTACATGCTTCTGCTGGGTGGACAAACGCCCATCGTGGTTGGGGACAAAGCCTATCCAATCTCGGCTGACCTCAGCGGCTCTCCGGCGATTTTGAGAAACGCCCAGGGTGACGATATCACCGCACAGGTCACCCGAGGACGTCTCAGCTCGATGCTGGATGTGAGAAACAATACCATTCCCACTCTGGCAGCGGGCCTGGACACGCTAGCCCAGAACTTTGCCGACCAGGTGAATACGATCCTCTCAAACGGCGTCGATCTCAACGGAGCAGCTCCTGTGACGCCGCTTTTCCAATATGATTTGGCCGCCGGCGCTGCGCTAACCCTCTCGGTTACCGGAATCACCGGCGACGAGTTGGCCGCCGCGGGTCCCGCCGCCCCAGGGGGCAACGCCAATGCCCTGATCCTGGCTGGAATGGCGACCGCCAAGCAGGCCAGCGGGAAGACCTTCGGCGATCAGTTCGCCGAGTTGGCCGCCAAGATCGGCCGCGACCTGAATACGGCCAAGTCCAATGCCGATATTCACGGCCAGTTGCTGCTCCAGGCCAGGGAACTCCGCAGCCAACTCTCCGATGTGTCGTTGAATGAGGAAGCCGGCCATCTGATCGAATTCCAGCGCAGCTACCAGGCGGCCGCAAAATTGATTGGAGTGCTGAACAATTTGACCGATATGCTCATGAACCTGATCTGAGTTCGAAGCTGAACTCAACCCGGAACAAAGCACATGATTTCCAATCTCGACCCAGCCACGGACCGGTTTCTCAAGGACCTTGCGAGCATCGGGGACCGTATGAATCGCGCCCAGCAACAGATGGCTTCCGGCAAGCGCTTGCAGGTCCCTGCCGATCAGCCCGACCAGATCTCTACCCTTCTTGGAAGCCGCGCCGGGTTAGCGCAAATTCTCCAGATTCAACAGAATCTCAGCCAGAGTAAGACCGCCGTGGACACCGCGGAGCAGGGTCTCGAGAATGCCGCCAAACTCCTCGACCGCATCCAGACCATCGCCACCCAGGGAAACAGCGGTACACAGAACGCCGATACCCGTGCCAGCATGGCGACCGAGGTGGAAGGTTTACTCAGCGAACTGGTGGGCATAGGTCAGATTTCCGTCGATGGCCGCTACCTCTTCAGCGGAGACTCCGACCAGACCGTACCCTACACGATCGACCTTTCACAAGTCAATCCGGTGAGCGCCTACCAGGGCACGCAGGCCACCATGCTGGCCCAGCGCCTCGGTGGAACCACGTTCGCCATCTCGCGCACCGCCGAGGAGATCTTCGACAATCCCGACCCCGCAAAAAACGTCTTCCAGGCGGTCAACAATTTGCGCCTAGCCCTCAAAGCGAATGATCAGGCGGCCGTCGGTCAGGCAATGTCGCAACTGAGCACCGCTTCCACCCACCTCAATTCCCAACTCGCCTTCTACGGAAACGTCCAAAACCAGATCGACCGGGCTACCGATGACGCCGCAAAGGGTGTAGTCCGCCTCCGCACCGAGATCTCCAGCATCGAAGATACGGATCTCCCTCAGGCCATCGTCGAAATGAGCCAGGCGCAACTGCAACAGCAGTCCGCCTTGCAGACCTTTGGTAAGATTCCCCGAACCTCGCTTTTCGACTTTCTTGGATAGAACATCCCACGGGGCAGCGCCTACCGAAGGCAGCCGCCGCTCAGACGTTCCAGGTAATCAGCTTGGGTTCGGTCATCTCCTCCACTGCGTACTTGGGTCCTTCGCGGCCGATGCCCGAACGTTTCACTCCGCCATAGGGCATCTGGTCCAGCCGGTATTGGGGTACCTCGTTGATGTGGAACCCGCCCACCTGAACCTGGCGCGCGGCCGCAAACGCCTTCTCCAGGTCGCGCGTATAAATGCCGGCCTGCAATCCATACTCAGACCGGTTTACCAGTTCGATCGCCTCGCCCAGGCTGTCGTAGGAGTTCACAGCCACCACAGGGCCGAAGGCCTCCAGGCAACTGATCCGGCTGTCGGGTGAGACATCGGTCAGCACGGTCGGTTCCAGCGTGGCGCGCCTGCGCTGTCCGCCGGCCACCAGATGCGCCCCCTGGCCGACGGCCTCCTCCACCCATCCTGCTACGCGTCTCGCTTCGGCCTCGGTGATCAGCGAACTCACCTCGGTCTGCGCATCGAAGGGGTGGCCGATGCGCAGCTTCGATGTGAGCGTCAGGAAGCGGTCCAGGAACTCTTCCCGAATCTTCCGGTTCACAAAGATGCGCTGTACCGAGATGCAAACCTGCCCGGAGTGGGCGAAGCTGCCGGTAACCGAGCGCGGCACCGCCTTTTCCAGGTCCGCGTCGTCTTCGATAATCACCGCCGAGTTGTTGCCCAGCTCGAGCGTTACTTTTTTCAATCCGGCCAGGTTGCGAATCCGCATCCCCACCTCCGGGCTGCCGGTGAAGGTGATCATCGCCACGCCGGGGTGAAACACCAACTGGTCTCCGATCGCGCCGCCCGGACCGGTCACCACGTTCAGCGCGCCCGGCGGCAACCCGCTGGCTTCGAGAAGGCGGGCCAGGCGGATGGCACTGATCGGTGTGCTCGAAGCGGGCTTGTGCACCACCGCATTGCCGGCGGCGATGGCCGGCCCGATCTTGTGCATCGAAAGGTTCAGCGGAAAATTGAACGGGGTAATGGCGGCGATGACACCCAAGGGCTCGCGGATGGTCATTCCCCAGCGGCCCTTGCCGCCCGGCGAGGCGTCCATCGGAACCACTTCACCGTGGATGCGGTGCGCCTGCTCGGCCGAAAACAGCAGCGTCTGCGCCGAGCGGTCCACTTCCGTCCGCGCCTCTCGAATCGGCTTTCCGCATTCGGAGGAGACGGCCATCGCCATCTCCTCCCTGTCGGCGTTCAGTTTCTCCCAGGCCCGGCGCAGAATGGTGGAGCGCTCATCAAGCGTCAGCGCGCGCATCCGCGGAGCAGCCGCGGCGGCCGCCTCTACCGCCTCATCCACCACGTCTTTGGTCGCCTCAAACACGGTCCCCACATCACTGCCGTCGTAAGGCAGATGAATCGGGATCGGGGTGTCCGTGGTCACATCCCGGCCTCCGATGCGCATCGGATATTCCATGCCTACATCATAGGCCCGGTGGGCGCCCGCGGCGGCGGGAGAGGCCGAAGCGGAAGCCCGATTCGAGTACCCGCAGGTCTGCTCCCACCACCGCCCAAGCCACGAAGCCGGAGCCGGGAGGCGCGCCGAAGCGCAGGTCCCGCAATTCTACCAGCGTCGCTCCGGAAGGAGCCTCCGCAGGGCCCGTCCGCCAGTAGGGGTACTGGGCGAAACCGAGCAGGACCTGGAATGGCCGTGTCCGCTTCGCTGCTTCCATCGCCGGAACGGTGGCAGCCTTGTACAAAACCCGCCCGGCGGTGGGATCGAATTGCCCCAGCAGATTCACCTGGTGGAGCATGTAGAAGTCCTCAGTTTCCACCAATCCCCGCCAGACGAACGGGTTGGCAAAGGTTGCCAAAGCCGCCACCCGCTGGGGCGGCTTCATCTGGTAGATGCGGGAATCGAGCACCGCCTCGGCACGCTGGTGCAGCAGAGAACGCGCGCCCTCATAGCCGCCAACCAGCACGAGCACCGTAATGGCCATGCCGCGCCCGGCCTGGGCCGGAGCCCCAATCTCCGAACTTACCAGCCGCGACAACAACGGCCAGAGCGCGCCAAGAATCAACAGCGTCCAGATCCACGGGTCGATGACGCCGGTAATATCCAACCGCAGCCACGCGCCCGACCACGGCAGCAGCATTCGAATCCCATAAATGTTCGTCCAGTCGAGCAGGATATGGCTGAACACGCCTACCAGCGCCACCACCATGCCCCGTAGCCACGGGAACGGTCTCCCGCGCGCGAAAATCCGTACCGCCAGCAGGCAGGCCAGCGCCATCACCGGCGCGGCCGCCAACGCATGCGTCAGGTTGCGGTGATACTCGAAGTAGGTCAGTGGCCCGCCGGCCAGCATCACAATGTCGGCATCGGGCGCATTGGCCGACAACAACAGAACGGGCAGTGCGTAGCGGGACCAGCGATTCAACCCGGCCCGGCTGAGCGCCAGTCCGATGAGCGTGTGCGTGAGGTTGTCCATCGCCCCATTCGAGTGTCCCACAGAGGAACCGGCGCCACCCGCCCACCGTGCTGCGGGCCCGGGTGGGAAAACGGTACAATTCATAGCGAAGGAGTAAGTGATCTGTTACTCCCTGCCTGGCCGCTGGATGCCAGTCCGCCCCCAGGCAGGCATAGCCGCCTGCCGATCGATTCATACCTTTCACGGAGTTTTTGTTAATGCAAAATGCAGGGATCCACCCCAGCCGCTACGGGCTCGAACAACACGGCATTAGAAATGCAAACACGATCTTCTGGAACCTCGGCACGGCTCAGTTGGTCGAGGCCGCTATCCAGCGCCGTGAAGGCCTGCTGGCCAGCGGAGGCGCGTTTGTCGTGCGCACGGGAAACCAGACCGGCCGCTCGCCGCAGGATAAGTTCACCGTCCGCGATGCGATGACCGAAGACGCGGTCGCCTGGGGGCCGGTAAACCAGCCCTTCACGCCGGAGAACTTTGACCGCCTTTACGACAAGCTGATCGCCTATCTCCAGGCCCGCGACCTGTTCGTGCAGGATTGTTTCGCCGGCGCTGATACCCGCTACCGTCTGCCCATCCGCATCATTAGCGAACGTGCCTGGCACAACCTGTTCGCCCGCCAGTTGTTCGTTCGTCCGGACTGGCTGCGCACCGAAGACCATGTTCCGGAGTTCACCGTCATCGATGCTCCCGGCTTCCGCGCCAATCCGGCCGAGGACGGTACCAATTCGGTGGTCTTCATCATCGTCAACTTTACCCGTAAGCTGATTATCATCGGCGGCACGGCCTATGCCGGTGAGATCAAGAAGAGCATCTTCAGTGTGCTCAACTACCGTTTGCCGGAAGTGGACGTACTGCCGATGCACTGCTCGGCCAATATCGGATCGGGTGGCGACTGCGCGCTGTTTTTCGGCCTCTCGGGTACCGGAAAGACAACGTTATCGGCCGATCGTGAACGCCGCCTGATCGGCGACGACGAACATGGCTGGGGCCCCGACGGAGTATTTAATTTCGAAGGTGGCTGCTACGCCAAGACGATCCGGTTGTCGCGCGAGACCGAACCGCAGATCTGGGACGCTCTGCGCTTTGGCAGCGTGCTCGAAAACGTAGCCGTCGACACCGAACTGCGGCTGCTCAATTTTGACGACGACACCTATACCGAAAACACCCGCGCGGCCTACCCGGTGACGTTCATCGACAACGCGATCGTGCCCGGTATCGGACCGCATCCCAAGAACATCATTTTTCTGACCGCCGATGCTTTCGGCGTCATGCCGCCCATCGCGCGCCTGGACAGTCCCCAGGCCATGTACCACTTTCTCAGCGGTTACACCGCGAAGGTGGCCGGCACCGAACGCGGCCTGGGCAAGGATCCGGAAGCCACGTTCAGTTCCTGCTTCGGAGCGCCCTTCCTGCCGCGAAACCCCAGGGTTTACGCCGACATGCTGGGCAAGATGATGGGAAGGCACCAGGCGAATTGCTGGCTGGTGAACACGGGCTGGTCGGGAGGTTCCTTCGGCGTAGGCCGTCGCATGGATCTTCCGGTTACCCGGTCGATCGTGCGCGCCGCGCTCAGCGGTTCACTGGCGAATGCCGAATATCGCACCGACGCTACTTTTGGTTTCGCGGTCCCTGTCGCCTGCCCAGGGGTTGACCCATCGGTACTCCACCCCCGCGGCACCTGGGCCGACGGTGAAGCCTACGACCGCGCGGCAGCCGACCTGGCGGCCCGCTTCCACAGGAATTTCGAGAAGTTCAACATCGACGGCCCAATCAAGTCCGCCGGTCCACGATAGACGCTTTGGTAACAAAACGGGGTGGCATCAGCAGGGTCAGCGCATCGGGAACGATCTCGATCCTGGCCGGCAGCCACCCCGCCAATTCCCCATCCACCTGAACTGGAATCCGCTTGCCGGGCGGTGAAGAGAACTCCGCGAAACGTGTCCGGGCAACGGTCACTCCACTCATCCGGCCCACCCGGCCCGTCACCATTCCCGCCAGGTAGGGTAGATAGCGTAAGGTGTTAGTTCCCTGAAACAGCACCGCCTCAAAATCCTGATCCAGTAAATGTACGCTCGGCGCAATTTTGAAATCACCGCCATAGTTGCGCACCCGGCTCACCAGCGCAAAGCTGGCGTTCCGGGCGCCATCGTCCAGCACGGCTTGAAATTCGGCCAGCCGGAAGCGAAGAAAAGTGGCGGCGCCGCTCAGCCAGTAGGACAACTTGCCCAGCTTCGACTTCAGCCGCAGGTTGAGAGAATAAACAATGGCTGCGTCCAGTCCGACGCCCGCCATCAGGAGAAAATAGCGCTGCCCGCCATCTCCGCCCAGGCACAAACGGCCCACGGCGATTCTTCGCGGCTCGCACCCGGCCAACATTTGCGCGGCACGGCGCATGCTCCGGCCTAGCTCCATCTCCGTGCTCAAGACATTTGCCGTGCCGCCCGGCAGAACCGCAATCGGCGTGCGGGAACCGATGACGCCCTGTGCCACTTCGTTTATGGTTCCGTCGCCGCCGGCCGCCAGGATCAGGTCGGCGCCCTGATCGATGGCGCGCCGCGCTTGGACGGACGCCGTTCCGGGGCCCTCGGTCGGCGTGGCCGCCGCTTCATGTCCGCCGCCGCGCAGCACGCTGAGAATCGATTCGGGGAAATTGGGACGGCGTCGAATGGCTCCGGCGATAGGATTGTAGATGAGGCAGATATTGCGGTACGTAATAATGAAACAATTATAGAGGGTCGCCTGGAATCTCACGCGATGGAACACGACGCTTACCAGCAAATCGAACACTTGCGCGATGAATTGCGCCGCCACGAGTACCTATACTATGTGCTCGATCAGCCCGAGATCACCGACGCCGAATACGATGCCATGATGCGCAGCCTTCAGGTGCTGGAACAACAGCACCCGGAGTTGGATTCGCCCGACAGCCCCACGCACCGCGTGGGCGGCGCGCCGCGAGAGGGCTTCGTCAAGCTGCGCCATAGCTCACCCATGCTCAGCCTGGACAACGCGTTGAATGAAGCCGAACTGCGCGAGTTCGACCGCCGGGTGCGCGAAGGGCTAAATGGCGAAAGCTTTCAATACACTGCCGAGTTGAAGATGGACGGCCTCTCCATGGCCGCCCAGTTTGAGCAGGGCCGCATGGTGCGCGCGATTACCCGCGGCGATGGCGAAGTGGGAGAAGATGTCACCGAAAACGCCCGCACCATCCGCTCGCTGCCGCTGCGCGTAAAGGATGCTCTGGCCCGCTTTGAAGTGCGTGGCGAAGTGATGATGAACCTCGCCGCCTTCAACCACCTGAACGCCCAGCGGGACCGCGAAGGACTGCCGCGCTACGCCAATCCCCGCAACTCGGCCGCCGGTTCGCTGCGCATTCTGGAGCCAAAAATCACCTCCCGGCGCAAGCTGGATTACTACGTCTATTTTCTGCTGGTGAACGGCGAGCAGGTGGAACACAGCCAGAAAGCTGCCCTCGAACACCTCGCCCGTATGGGTTTCCACGTCGAAGGACACCACCAGACCTGCCGCGATATCGAAGAGCTGGCCGCCTTCTGCCTCCACTGGGAGCAGAATCGGGATTCGCTGCCCTTCCAGATTGACGGCGTGGTAGCGAAGGTGGATTCCATCGGCCAGCAGCAGCGCCTCGGGTGGACCGCCAAGGCTCCACGCTGGGCCATCGCCTTTAAATTCCCTCCCCGCCAGGCCGAGACGCTCGTCGAAGCCATCGAGGTGCAGGTGGGCCGCACCGGCGCGTTGACGCCCGTTGCTCATCTGAAGCCGGTGCCGGTGGGCGGCGTCATCGTCTCCCGCGCCACGCTGCACAACGAAGATGAAGTCCAGCGTCTCGGCGTCCAGGCAGGCGACACGGTCATCATCGAGCGCAGCGGCGATGTGATTCCGAAAGTGGTGCGCGTGAAGTCCCCCGGCGCGCGCCGCACTCCCTTCCGCATGCCGAAGCACTGCCCGGTTTGCGGCGGCGAAATTGTGCGCCAGGAAGGCGAGGCGGCCAGCCGCTGCATCAACACGGACTGTCCCGCCCGGTTGAAGGAATCCATCCTGCACTTTGCCGCCCGCGAGGTGATGGATATCGAAGGCATGGGCGAAGCGCTGGTGGATCAACTGGTGGATCGCGGCCTGGTGAAAAACGTCGCCGGTATCTACGGCCTGACGCTCGATGACCTGCTCAAGCTGGAGCGGATGGGTGAAAAGTCGGCTCGCAAGATTCTCGACAACATCGAGCGGTCTCGCAAACGGCCCCTCGCCCGGATACTCAACGGTCTGGGCATCCCGTTCGTCGGTGAACGTACGGCGCAACTGCTGGCCGAAGCCTTCGGAAGTCTCGACGCCATTGCCCAAGCCGATCGGGAAGAGCTGCAAAGGGCCGAGGAGGTCGGACCGAAAGTCTCCGCCAGTATTTATGAGTTCTTCCGCGAAACGCATAATCGCCAACTGGTGGAACGACTGCGCGCCGCCGGTTTGCAGTTTACGTTTGCGCACGCAAATACACGCGGCACGGCGCTCAGAGACCTGACATTCGTGCTCACCGGCACGTTGCCCACCCTCACCCGCGAGGAGGCCAAACAGCGGATCGAAGCCGCCGGTGGCAAGGTCTCCGGCTCGGTAAGCCGGAAAACCAATTATGTGGTGGCGGGCGAGCAGGCCGGTTCCAAACTTGACAAAGCGCGGGAGCTTGGCATCGATATCATCGACGAAGTCCGCCTGCTGGAGATGATTCCCTGAAACGCATCGCTACTGTTCTCATGGCCTGGGGTCCGATAGGCCTGTTCCTGCTGGCGGTTCTCGATTCGGCCGGGATACCGCTCCCTGCCAGCGTCGATGTTCTCATTGTCTATCTGGCGGCGAAAAATCCGGCCATGGCCGTCACTTCGGCCATCATCGCCGTCTGTGGTTCGGCGCTCGGTTGTATGATCCTGTTCTTCATCGCGCGCAAAGGCGGTGAGTTGTATCTTGATGCGCACACCGCCACGGGGATGACGGCGCGCTTCCGCCGCTGGTTTCAGCGCTACGGCCTGGCAACGGTGTTTGTCCCTGGAGTGGTGCCGATTCTGCCGCTGCCGATGAAGGTCTTCGTGGCGTCGGCCGGCGCCCTTGGGGTGCGCCCGCTGAGGTTCCTGCTGGTGGTGCTGGCTGCCCGCATTCCGAGGTATCTGGGGCTGGCCTATCTCGGCGCGAAGCTGGGCGAGCACTCACTCGAATATCTTCGCCAGCATACCTGGCACTTGCTTGGTCTGGCCCTGCTGCTGTTGGCGCTGATCCTCGTGGTCCTGCGCCTGGCCGGCCGCCGCCCGGTCAGAAAGGGCTGTTTTGTCCGACAATGGAGGTAGCGGCAGACGGGTTGGACTCTCGTCAGCCGATCATGTCCCTCGAACTGGCCAGAGAAATCGTCATGAATTACGGGTGGAATTCCACCTGTTACCAGATTCTCAATCCGGGCATCGAACATTGGTTTTCCGAATCCTGTCACGCCGTCACCGGCTACACGCGCCGCCACAACACGCTGCTGGTGGCGGGCGCTCCCGTTTGTCCGCCGGAGAAATTGGCCTCGGTCTGTGCCGAATTCGAACACTTCGCCCGCCGCCAGGGCTGCCGCGTCTGCTACGTCTGCGCCGAAGAGAGGCTGTGGCGGCTGCTGGAGAACCTGCCACGGCATTCCAGAATCACCCTGGGGGCGCAGCCCGTCTGGAATCCCCATGTTTGGCCGCGAAAACTGGAACACCACGCCTCCCTCAGGGCTCAACTGAATCGCTGCCGCAACAAGGCCGTCGAGGTGGAGGCCATTACCCCGGCCGAAGCGGCCCGGAATCCGCGATACCAGCGGATCATCACCGAGTGGCTGGAGACGCGGCCCCTGCCGCCCATGCACTTCCTGGTGGAGCCGGGAATTCTGCGCGAGTCGGCCTCTGAGCGCGTGGTCCTGGTGGGACGGCGTCACGGGGCGCCGATCGCCTTCCTGGTGGCGTCTCCCATCGCGGCCCGCCGCGGTTATCTGGTGGAACTGCTGGCGCGCACCCCCGCGGCGCCGAACGGGGTCAGCGAACTGCTGATCGATATGGCCATGAGGCACTTCGCTCACCACGGCCATACCCGCGTTACGTTGGGCCTGGTGGCGTTGGCCGCCACGGCCGAAGACGGAATCCGCGCCAACCCATTATGGCTACGTACCGTTATGCGCTTCGCCCGCCTGCACGCCAACCGCTTTTACAACTTTCGTGGCCTTGAACAGTTCCGGCTGAAGATGTCGCCCTGCGGCTGGGAGCCGGTCTATGCCATCTCCACCGAATCGCGCTTTTCCCCTCGGACGCTTTACAGCATGGGAGCGGCGTTTGCCGGAATTGCTCCCTGGCGCGCCGTGGCGATTGGAGTATGGCACGCCCTGCGGCAGGAACTGGGCCGCCGCTGACTCCGGCACCTTCAAAACGTAATCGTCCTCCCCTGTGCCAGCGGAATAAATCCTTCGGCCACCTTGCAGGCCGCCTCCACGCCGCGAAAGCGCTGCATCTGGTCGTGCAGCGCCCAGATCCCGGCCGGCCCCTGGCTGGCGTGAGCGAAGATCGATGCCCGCTTCTTATCGATGGTTGAGGCAATGTTCACGTAGCAGCCGGGAGCGAACTGTTGCGTCTGGCGGCCGCTCTCCACCTCGTAGTAGTAGAGCTGGAATTTGGGTGTGGTCCGCAGCCAGGCATCGTGCGCCAGCAGTCCGGTAATGCGGTGGTCACGGTGCGAATCGATGGGCCACTGGGCGAAGACAATGTCCGGCCGTTCGGCCGACAGTAGCTTTTCGAACTGCTCGTAAACCGTGCGGCTGATCGAGGTGTCGCCGTCTACCTGGCCCAGAAACACCGCCCGGGCGCCAAGAATGCGGCACGCCTCACCGGCTTCTCTGGTGCGTATGGCGGCCGCTTCGTCCAGGCTCTTGCCGGGAATTCCCCGCTCTCCCCGCGTCAGGTAGAAGATGGTCACCCTGTGCCCGGAGCCGGTGAATCGCGCGATCGTACCGCCACAACCCGATTCGGGGTCGTCGGGGTGGCCGCCAACCACAACGACGCGAAGTTTCTCCCCGGCCTCGCCGGGGTTCAACAGAAAGGAACCTGTCCCGGCGAGCATCCCGCGCCGGGTGGGGCTGGAGGATTGGTCTGGCATAATCCAGCCAGCATCGCACATCCGCCCCTGCCGCCTGGAGGCTGCCTACAACCACAGGCTGCGGCGCTTGGAGCGTAGCAGCCATACAAAGAACGGACCGCCGAGGATCGCCGTAATGACGCCCACCGGCACCTCGCCCGGCGCCAGCATCGTTCGCGCCAGGGTGTCGCAGATCACCAGGAACATCGCCCCCACCAGAAACGAACAGGGAATCAGAATCCGGTGATCGGCGCCCAACCGCAGGCGCAGCGCGTGCGGGACAATCAATCCGACAAATCCGATGGGCCCGGTGAGCGCGGTGATCACGCCGGTGAGCAGGCTGCCTGCGACGTAGCCTGCCAGCATCAGGCGGGAAGTGGAGACGCCCCGCGCCGTGGCCCAGTCTTCACCCACCATCAGCAGGTTCCAATCGCGCGAGTGCCAAAATATAAAGCCGCAGGCCGGCAGCACCAGCAACGCCAGCCAGCCGATGGTGGCGTAGTCAACCGGCTCGATCCCTCCCATTAGCCAGCGCACGATGGCGAAGGACTGCCCAAAACTGGCCAGATTTTGCAGGAACAGGATAATGGCGATGCACATGCTGTTGATCGTGATGCCGGTCAACAGTAACGTGAACGACGAGAGCCGCCGCCCCTCGCTGGCCACGCCCACCACCACCAGCAGCGTCAGCATCCCACCCGCCAGCGCGCATCCCCACACGCCGGGCAGATAGGCAACTGCGCCTGCTCCGGTGACGATCGCGATCACCGCACCCAGCGAGGCGCCGCTGGCCACTCCCAGTGTGTAGGGAGTGGCCAGCGCATCGCGCAACAACGCCTGAAACAGCACCCCGGCCACCGCCAATCCGCCTCCGGCCAGCATCGCCAGCAGTACCCGCGGCACCCGCGCAAAAAACAGAATCTGGCTGTCGGGAGCAAGTCCGGCAAATGCCCGGCGGTAGCTGATGGACGCCGGGCCAACCAGCGGCGCCGCCACGCACACGGCTAACAGTGCTCCCAGCGCCACGGCCGATGCGGCCAGCACCCTTCTACCGGTCGCTCGCCGAATCACCATAGACAATCCACGGGCGCCCGCCCGCCGTGCGGTAGACCTGCGAACTCACCCCGAACACTTCCCGTACCATTTGCTCGCTCAATACCTCGCCGGGCGTGGCATCGGCTCGGATACGGCCGCTCTCGATCACGATCAACCGGTCGGCGAACGCCGCCGCCAGGTTCAAGTCGTGCGTAATCGTAATCACCAGGATGCCGCGCCGGCTCAGATCGGCCAGCAGGCGGTAAATCGAAACCTGGTGGCGTATGTCGAGAAACGTGGTCGGCTCATCGAGCAGTAGCGACTCCGGTTCCTGCGCGATTGCCGAGGCGATAATCACCCGCTGGCGCTCTCCGCCGCTCAACGAACGAAAGTCGCGCTGGCGAAACCCGGCCGATTCGGTGATCTCCATGGCCTGTTCCACCGCCTCAAAATCTCGCGGCGATTCAAATAACCCGTCGCCATAGGGGGTCCGGCCCTGCAGCACTACCTGCTCCACCGTGAACGGGAACATCAGCGTCAGTCCCTGCGGCACCATCGATACCGATCGCGCGAAGTGGCGCCGGTTCCACTTACGAATCTCTCTGCCGCGGTACAGGCAGTGGCCGGTGTGCGAGGGCCGCAGGCCGGCCATCACGTTCAGCATCGTGGATTTGCCCGCGCCGTTCGGTCCGGCGATCGCCACCAGTTCCGGACGGTCGAAGCGCAGCGACACTCCATCCAGGACAACCGAACCGTTGTAGCTCATTCCCACGCCGTCCAGTTCGAACCCGATACTCACAAATGCGCCTCCGGATGCGCCAGCCGGGCGATCATCCACGCCGCTTCGGCGACGCGCGGCCCCGGCACCACGAAGATATCCGAAGCGACCGCGAAAACCCGGCGCTCGCGCACTGCCGAGATCATCGGATAGCGCTCCCACAGCCGCACCACGCTTTGCTTGTGTTCTTCGCTAACCTGATCGGTCATGGTCATGTCGCCCATGTCGAGAATTACCTCCGGATCCCGCGCCAGCATCTCCTCGATGGATACTTTGGGATACTGTGCCACGGCGCCGGCGAACACGTTCCCGGTTCCCGCCAGCCGGATCAGGTCGCCGATATAGGAAGCCGATCCCACCGCTACCAGGCCCTCCAGCGTTCCCGGATTGCGGCCGACGATGAAGACGATACGCCGCCGCGGCAGCCCGGAAGTCGCGCGTCGAACCTGGCTGAGCGAACTCTCGATCGACGACACCAGCCGCTCGCCCGCCTCCGGCCGCCCAAGCGCCGAGGCGATGTTCCGGATGGCGTCGAGAACGTCGGTGATCGAGTCCGCGCCCACCTCCACCACCCGCAGCCCGAGGCTCCGCAACTGGTCGGCCAGCCGGATGGGATTCTTCAGGATGAACACCATGTCCGGCCGCAGGGCGAGGATCGCTTCCGGACTCGGATTGAGAAAGGAGCCAATTTTGGGAAGTTGGCGCACTTCCGGCGGATAGTGGCAGAAATCGGTGACACCTACCACCTGTTTGCCGGCGCCCAATGCAAACAACGTCTCGGTGATGGAGGGCGCCGTGGAAACCAGCCTCCGCCCGGTAACGCTCGGCTCCATGCGCCCCGGACTGCAAGACTCCAGAAGCGCCGCGGCAAGACCCACGCCCGATAGCGCCGCAAACCGCCGCCGGGTGCATCCTCGCCGCGCGCTTCTGCCGCTTACCATTCGAACCGCAAACCTCCCCGCACTCCGCGTGAAAGCGCCGGATAGCCCAGCGCCTCTTCATAAGATTGGTTCAGCAGGTTGTCCATCCGCAAAAACGGCGAAACATGCCGGTTCAGCCGCAGGGAGCCGCTGGCCCACACGTTCTGATAACCCGGATTCCGGTTGAGCCCGTAGGCATCGGTATCCTGCCGCTCTCCAACGAAGATGGCTCCCGCCTCCAGGTACCATCGTTTCGGAGTGAGCGCAATCGACAGCGAGCCCGAGTGGTCCGGCCGCCGCGCCAGTTCCTGGCCGATTCCGTATACCAGGTCGCCCGGCCGGCTGGAAGAGACTACCCGCGACCACAACCGGGTGTAAGCGCCGTCGACGGAAAGGATCGAGTTGACGCGCGCCTTGGCCGACAGCTCCACTCCGCGCGCCCAGCTTGCCTCCAGATTCTGCCAGGAGCCCCACACCGGCGGCGGAAGTGACACGAACGTGATCAGGTCGTGGAAGGAGTTGCGAAACACCGAGACTTCGGTCCGCAGCCGCCGCCCGAACCACTCCTGGGCGAGGCCGGTTTCGTAGCTGTTGGTCTTTTCGGTGGTCAGGTTCGGGTTTCCCTGGTAGTAGAGGGTGCGGGCGTAGTTCTGAATCAGGCTGGGCTGAGTCACCCCGCGCCCCGCGGTGACGCGGAATATGGTGGAAGAGAAGATGCCGTGCTCGCCCGCCAGCCGTAAGCTCACCGCGCCGCGAGGCGCAAACACCGAACCGAAGGCGCTCGAATGTTCCACTCTGGCGCCGCCGGCCAGCATGATCCGGCCCCCGATGGCGTACTGCTCGTGCAGGAAGAGCGCGTTGTTATTCCGTGCCGGCTGAATGTTTCCCAGGTCCGCCGCCTGGCGCTCATACATATATCCAAACACCATCGCCCCGTTGGTGTGTGTCAACGTTCCCTGGTATTCGGCCCGCGTACGCTGGCTCTGGTTGAGCGATGGCTCGTCCAGGTTCCAGATGTATTCGGATTGGCTGATGATCCGCTCACCCGGCCCCACCACGCCGGGCAGGTTTGCCGGATTGAGCATAGCCACCCGGTACACGCGGTGCACGGGCGTGTAAACGTCACGCACCAGCATCGCGAAATCCACCGGGCCCTGCATCACCGAATCCACATACCAGTCCACGTTGCGATGGAATCCGAATAGCACCTGTTGGGCGAAGTGCGGTCCGCGGATATCGTCCAACTGAATGGATACTGTGTTGTCCCGGGTGGTCTCGTAAGCGTCCGGGTTTAGCAGGTTGTACTTCACCTGCCCGGGAACTCCCAGCCAGGCGTCCGAACTCCGGTAGACACCCCTCAATTCGGTACCCGGCGCCAGCCGGATGCCGATGTTGGCAGAGCCCGACGTATCGCGGAACGAGTCGTTTGGGTAGGCCCCGGCCGTGTGTAGCTGCTGCGCGTTGAAGGAATAGTCGATTCGTTCGCCGGAGCCGCCGGTCAAAGCCGCCACCCATCGGTCCGTGCCGAAGTTCCCCCGCTCATAAGCAAGCGATCCGTGCGGAATGCGCTGTTCCGGATCGCCGCGGCGAGTGAAGGCCTGGATCACCCCGGCCGATGCTTCGGCGCCGAACAGCGTGCTCTCCGGCCCGCGAATCACCTCGATGCGATCCAACCCCACCGAATCGAGCGCGCCATAATTGAGATCCCCGCCCGGATCGTTCATCGGCATGCCGTCCAGCAGGAACAGCGTTCCCGTGCGGGAAGATCCACGCATGAACAGCGATGTCTGCGCTCCCAGCCGGCCCGTCCGTGTGACGCTGATACCGGGCAACTGACGAAGCAGTTCGGATACCATCGGGTAGTCCTGGCGGGCAATGTCGCCGCGGGTGATAATGTCGCCCGCCACGCCCGCCTCCTCCAGCGTCGCCTCGCGCCGCGTGGCGGTCACCACCACCCGTTCGGCCAGCGCTTCCACCGAAAGTACGATCCGCGCTGCCGCGCCCGGCTCGAGAGCCGCCGAGACGGCGTGAAACCCCGGCGCCGAAATTCCGGCGGTGCAGCCCGTGCCAGCTGCCATTCGGAAGCGGCCATCCACGCCGGATCGAACCGTCTGGCCGGCGCATCGGACCTCGGCGCCGGGCACAGCCGAGCCGCTGGGGTCCACAATGGTGCCTTCAATGAAACCCGTCTGCGCGCTTAGGGCGAGAACGGCAAGAAGCGAAAGATAGATCTGTTTGGACATGAAACGTTCCCCCTCGGGACGCATCACAGTGATCGCGGGGAGCCGGTCTCCTGACTCTCGACTTGGCGCTTCGTGGTGGCCTTCCCGGGTTTCCAGTGACCACACCGCCGTACGGCATGTCGATTACAGTTGCGGGGCAGTGGCGGAATTTAACCGCCTTCTCGTATGCTCCTCGCTTCAGTGAAGCAATCAAAGATCAGATTTGGCCGCCAGGCGGCCAGCAGCCAGTATATCAACTCCAGCGGCCCGGAATCGGCGTGCCGCAATCAGGACAGCAACCCGCGCTCAGCCGGTTCTCCAAGACCCGGAATCCCTCGCGCCGGATCACCGGCGTGCCACAACCGGCACACCGCGTGTCCTCCCATTCGTTGGCGCGACCCGGGCAGTTACCCGCATAGACGTAACGCAACCCGGACTCCCGTCCGATTCGGGCTGCCTCCAGGAGTTTTTCAACCGGTGTGTTCGGACGATCCCGCATCTTGTAATCGGCATGGAAGGCGGTCACGTGCCAGGGAATATCCGGGGAAACACCGGCCAGAAATCCGGTTAACTCCCGCACCTCGTCTTCGCTGTCGTTCAGCCCGGGAACCAGCAGCGTCACCACCTCCAGCCAGAAACCCATCCGGTAAATCCGCCCGATGCTGTCCAACACCGGCGCCAGACGGCCTCCCAGTTTGCGGTATTCCGCGTCGCGGAAGCTCTTCAAATCCACTTTGTAGATATCCAGCCAGGGGCGCAGGTACTCGAGCACCTCCGGCGTCGCATTGCCGTTGGACACAAATCCCGTCGCCAGTCCCGCCTCCCGCGCCCGGCGAAAGATGTGAACCGCCCACTCGGCCGTGATCAGTGGTTCGTTGTAGGTGCTGACCATCAGCCGGGCACCGGTGCGGATGGCTGCGTCCACCAGTTCCTGGGCCGTTACCGGATTGAGCCGCGCAACCGCGCCAGGGTCCCGCAGTGTCTGAGAACTGACCCAGTTCTGGCAGTAACCGCAGTGCAAATCGCAACCCAACATGCCGAAGCTCAGTGCCCGCGTGCCCGGCCAGGCGTGATAAAACGGTTTCTTCTCCACCGGATCGCACTGCACCCCGGCCGCATATCCCCAAGGGGCGAACAGGCGCCCGCCTTTGTGGTACCGGACCTTGCATACTCCCGGTTGTCCGTCAGCAATCGGGCAGCGGTGGCCGCAGGCCAGGCATCGGATGCGCCTGGCGTCAATCTTTTCGTAGAGTTCGCTCTCTTGTGTGAATTGCGAGAGTTCCTCGGTTAGAGAAGGCGCCACGGATACCTCTCTATCCAGTATCCAAATCCTTCAGGCGTGGATGGAAGGCTAACTTGACGAAAATGTACGAATATCCGGTCCAACACACGCGGAAGCCATCGGACCGTTCGCGAATCAGCCGGAGAGCATCAAGTTTGAACGTCTGCCATTTCGGCTATCGCCGACGGTTCGGAACCACGCTCCCGCCTGTTGGCGGCACGTACGGCCAGTTCCTGCTCCTGGATCAGCAGATCCTGCAAGCTGGTCTTGCCAAGCACATCCTGAAGCATGGTGTTGATCTTCGCCCACAGGCACCGGATGGCACATTCGTCGGTGTGCGCGCATACGCGCTCCACCCCCGCGTGCCGCTCGCAAAAGTGCGGGCCGAAGAACGTTCCGCCAAGCAGTTCCATCACTGATCCGACGGTGACCTGCGCCGGTGGCCGGGTCAGTGTGTAACCACCCGCCTGCCCCCGCGCACTCTGGACGAACCCTCCCAACCGCAACAGGCGCATCAGTTTGGCGACATTGGGGATCGACAGACCTTCTGCCCGGCTGATTTCCGGGATGCTCAGGCTTTCGCCTGCTCCCTTCCTGGCCATGAACAACAGGCACCTAAGGCCATATTCTTCCTGGGCGCTTAGTTTCATGCCAAATATTGTAACCTTCTTCGTCCAGGAATTAAATATATTTTAGGTCCGGTTATCCTAAAGTACTGTAAAGACGCGCCGG
>JADZGD010000065.1 GCA_020854055.1 Bryobacterales bacterium
ACAGCATAATCCCGATACGCCGCGATGCCGCTGTCTGAAGTGCATGGAACTGCGGGGAAAGCGCATCACCCGTTGATAATGCGGATCGCCGTCATCCCCTCTTCCACTGACGCCAGGCCAGAAAACCGGCGATGGTCTTGCCATCGAGGATTTCGCCACGGCGGATCATGCGGTTGAGCTTGCCGGGCGTGAACCACTCCATCATGATGCGCTCGTCGTCCATCTGCTCGGAGGGTCCGGCGGTCAACTCCCGCGCGAGGAATATGGTCATCTTCTCCCCCACGTAGCCGGGACTTGGATAAAATTCCAGCAGCTTCTCCCAGCGCCTGGCGGTGTAGCCGGTCTCCTCGCGCAGCTCCCGTTTCGCGGCGTCCAGTGGTTTCTCGCCGGGGTCGAGCCGTCCGGCCGGCAATTCCCACAGAGTGGCACGGGCGGGCAGACGGTATTGCCGCACCAGCAGAATCCGGCGCTTGTCGTCGACCGCCATCATGACTGCCGAGCCGCTGTGCCGGACAATGTCGCGCTCAATCGTGAAGCCGTCCAGGTCCACCGCTTTGTCGTGCGTTATTCGGAAAATTTTCGTGCGGTATTTCTCTTTGGAAGACAAAAGCTTCATTATTGCGGCTTTTCCACCGTAAATTTACCGAGTTTCTCGAGATCCTTGGCTATTTTCGAGGCGTCGCCGACCACCACCAGAGCGGAGTCCCCTGCATCGATATATTTCGACGCCACGGAGCGCACCTGCGCCGGCTCAACGCTCCGTATGCGCGTCACATACTTGTCCAGGTAGTCGTCCGGCAGTCCGTACAGTTTCACGGAGGCCAGCCGGTCGGCAAGGCCCTGCTGGGTCTCGACGCTCAGAACGAAGGTCCCGCTCAGGAGGTTCTTGGCAGTTGCAAGCTCGGCGGCGGGTGCCGGGGTGTTGCCCAGGTCCTTCATGATGGCCAGCAGATCCGCCAGTGCGGTTTGTGCGACTTCATTACGGACTTGCGTGACGGCGGCCAGCGATCCGGCTCCCAGGCGGGGCACAAACTCCGAGTGGGCATCGTAAGCATAGCCCTTCTTTTCCCGGATCTCGCGAAACATGCGGGAATTCATTCCACCACCGAGCATTGAATTCGCCACCAGCAATGGAAAGTACTCCGGGCTGGACCGCTTAACCGCCACCTGCCCGACGCGAACGTCCGCCTGAACCGAACCTGGCCGGTCAACCAGAATCAGCCTCCGTTCAGGCGCCGGGATGGCCGCCGCCGGTGTTGAGGGAACATCCTTACGCTTCCAATCGGAATACGCGGAGGGAAGGGGGATCTTCCCGGGTATTGAACCTACGGCGATCAGCACACTGTTGTTCGGGGCGAAAAACTTCGAATAGAACGCCATCACGTCTTTGCGTGTGATTCGCGCTACCGAATCGCCCGCGGGCAGTATCCGCGCGTAAGGATGCTTTCCGTAAATGGCCTGGTTGAACCGCTCGTCGGCCAGGGTGTCGGCTTGGGAACGCGCCGCCAGCAGTTCCTGCACGCGATTCTGTTTGTAAAGCTCCAGCTCATCTTCCGGAAAGCTGGGGTTCAGGACGACATCGCCCAGGATCTCCATCAGCTTGGGCAGGTGTTCCGCGAGCGCGGAGGCCGAGAGGATGACGTGATCGGGAGTGGTGCTCGCGCTGATGGCCCCTCCGATGGTTGCCAGTTCCTCAGCGATCTCGCGCGAAGTTCGCGTGGTGGTGCCTTCTTTGAGCAGCGCCGCCGTGGTTTCCGCCAGGCCGCTCAGGTCCCCGGGATCGAACTTCGAGCCGGCCTGAAATCCCCAGCGCACCGTTACGATGGGAAACCGCTTGTCCTCGACGACGAAAATCCGCAGGCCATTGGCGCCCCGCGTGAGCGTTACGGGCGGCAGTTTGTAATCGGCCAGCGGAGGCGTCTCAGGCGGTTTGGTCAAATCCACTGTTTGCGCGCCAGCGGCAGCGGCCAGGAACGCCAGTATCCAGGGCTTCATCACTTCCCCTCCGTCTTGCCGGTGTTCGCCGCCGGCTTTTCGGGCGCGGGGACGATCTCCAGCGCGCGCCGCACCTCGGTCTTGAAGTACTTGTTTGCTACGTTCCGGATCTGCTCCGGCGTCACGGCGAGGAACCGGTCCATTTCCGAGTTGATATAACCGGCATCCCCGTCGAGCAGTTGATGCTGTGCCAGCAGTTTCGCCCGGCCCAGCGACGACTGCAACTCCTTGAGGCGGTAGGAACGCAGAAAGGCTCCGGCGCGTTCCAGTTCCTTTGCCGGCACGCCCTCTTTACGGATCTTTTCGAGCTCCTCCTCCACCTGGGAAAGAATCTGTTTGCCCGTTACGTCCGGCTTATGCAGCAGGAATATTCCGAAGACGCCCGGGTCCTGGTAATCCGTGTACGAAGCAAAAGGCCAGCCGAGATTCGTTTCGTATTGCACAACGGACTGCCGGCCTTTCACCAGGTTCTGCTGGAAGCGTGAGCTGTCGCCGCCGGTGAGGACGGCGTCGAGCCTGACCAGCGCGTAGTAATCCGCCGACCGGCGCTGGGGGCCGGGGTAGCCGATGATGATGCCGGGTACCCTTGCCAGGGGATCCTTATGAACCTCGTGCTTTGCGCCCCTGCTCTCGGGTTCGGAAAGATCGGGATGCTTCGGCTGAGGCTGCGAATCGATGTCTCCGAAATACGTCTGAATCAGTTTCTTCGTCGCGGGGATGTCCAGGTCGCCCGCAATCGCCAGAATGGCGTTGTTCGGGGCGTAGTAAGTTTTGAAAAACTTCGCAACGTCCTCGACACCGGCGGCGTTCAGGTCTTCGAAAGAGCCGATGATCGAGTGGGAATTCGCCCAATTCTCAAACGCCACCTCGTGCCACAGATCCACGATGGCCGTGGCATACGGCTGGTTGTCCAGCCTCATCCGGCGCTCCTGCTTGACCGCTTCCTTCTGATTGGTCAGGTTTTCCGTAGTGATATCCAGGCCCCGCATGCGGTCCGCCTCCAGCCATAGCACGACGGGAAGCTTGTTAGATGGCATCACCTCGTAATAGTCGGTGTAATCGTAATGCGTGGAGCCGTTCAAATAGCCGCCCGCAGAGGCGATCATCTCGTCCATGGTGCCTTTCGGCGCGTTCTTCGAACCTTGAAACATCATGTGTTCAAAGAGGTGCGCGAAGCCGGTGCGGCCCTTGGTTTCCGACCGCGCCCCCACGCCGTACAGCATGTAAACGCTTACCACCGGAGCGGAGGTGTCCCGTGACAGGATGATTCGCATTCCGTTGTCGAGCTTGTAGGCCTCGACGGGTATCCGGAGGTCTGCCGCCGGCACGGCGATCGCGATCGAGGTTAGCGCAGCAAGTTTAAGCCACTGCATAGGTTTTTAACTATGACGGAGTAAAGCTGAGAATTGTTCCAAGCCCAATGTGTTGAGCACGTCTCCGGCCTCCAGCCATCCACGGCGGGCCGTTACTAGTCCGTAGCGCATGTTGTCGAGATGCCTGGGGTGGTGCGCATCCGTGGACAGGATGAAGCGGCATCCCTTCGATTTTGCGATGCGTGCGTTGGTGCCGTTCAGGTCGAGCCGCTCCGGGCTGGAATTGATTTCCATGGCAACGCCCCGGCGCGCGGCCTCCGCCGCTATGCGTTCAAAATCGAACGGAAACGGATCGCGGTGCAGAAGGATCCGGCCGGTAGGGTGGCCCAGGACGCGTACGTGCGGGCACTCGAGGGCCTTCATCAGGCGGTCCGTCATCTCCGCCGGATCCAGATTCATGTAACTGTGCACGCTGGCTATTACCAGGTCCAGTTCGGCCAAGGCATCGTGAGATAGATCCATGGTGCCATCCCGCAGAATGTCGCACTCCAGCCCCGAGAAAACGTGGATTCCAAGCTCGCCCCTTTGGTTGATG
>JADZGD010000066.1 GCA_020854055.1 Bryobacterales bacterium
AAGCAGTCGGCAACCGCCAGCGCGTTCTGCTGAGCGATCTGTCCGGGCGCAGCAACATTCTCTATAAGTTAAAGCAGCATGGTCTCGCTCAGTTGAGCGAACAAGCGCGTCGTGAGCTGCTGGACCGTATCAAGCAGATGGAGTATCAGGGCTACGAACTGGAAGCCGCCGAAGGAACCTTTGAACTGCTGGTGCGCGATGCGCTTCAGCCGGGGATGAGTTTCTTCGAACTGGTGAGCTTCGATGTTTCCACGCACATGGCCAATGGAAGCAAGGAGGCCACTACTACCGCCAGCGTCACGCTCAAGGCGGCCGACGGGATCCACTCCGCCACCGCCACGGGCCACGGTCCGGTGAATGCGCTCGATCGCTGCCTGCGCCAGTGCCTTTCGCCGCTCTATCCGCAGATAGCCATTGTCCGGCTGACCGATTACAAAGTCCGCGTGCTCGATTCGCGCAAAGGCACCGCCGCCAAGGTGCGGGTGCTTGTCGAATGGAGCGACCAGCGCCGGAGTTGGGCGACAGTGGGCGTGTCCGAAAATATCATCCAGGCGAGTTGGAAGGCGCTGGTGGATGCTTTGAGACTGGAACTGATGCGGCTCACCGCGGCCAGTAACTCAGTGGAACAGGCAGTGGAAGATTATTGCTGGGGCGTGTGACTTTCACAATGGCCGTGAACGCCATCAACCGACCGGCCAGCCGAGGATCCATCCGGCTGGCACTCGTGCTCATCCTGGCGGCAGGGATTCTCCCGGCAGCCGACACGGCTGCGATACAGAAACTTCTCGATCGGGCCGCCGCGGCCGGAGGCGGGGAAGTGGCGCTGGAAGCGCGCCGCTACACATCCGGGACTCTCCACCTGCGCAGCCACGTCACCCTGAAGATCCCCAATGGCGCGGTGCTCGCCATGAGCACTGACGACGCCGATTTCGCCGCCCACGAACCGCCTTCGCCGGTACCTGGCGCCGATCGCGAAACGGGATTTTTCCGCCGCAGCCTTTTGGCCGGGGAGGGCGTGGAGGATATCGCCATCACCGGCGAGGGCCGCATCGATTGCCAGCGCACTCGCCGGGGCGGCCCCAAGCCCATCGGACTGCGGGAGTGCCGCAACGTGAGCATCCGTGACATTACCATCGAAAACTCTCCCAACTACGCCATCAGCTTGCTTGGCTGCGATTACGTCAACATTGACGGCGTGACCATTCGCAACGGCTGGGCCGATGGCATCGATCCCGATTCTTGCCGCTTCCTGCGTATCTCCAATTCGTTCGTTGAATCGGTGGACGACGCCATCTGTCTCAAGGCCAGCACCGCTCTCGGCCGCCGGGCCGTCACCGAGCACGTCACGGTGACCAACTGCGTACTGCGAACGGCCAGCATCCATTTCAAATTGGGCACGGAAAGCTACGGTGATTTCCGCAATATCGCGGTGAACAACTGCACCTTCGTGGGCGGCATGGGCGATCGCCACGGCAATCCCGGTATTGCGCTGGAGACCGTCGACGGCGGCACGATTCAGGGCGTTGCGGTGTCCAATATCGCCATGCACAACGTCGGCATCCCGATCTTCCTGCGCCTGGGCGCGCGCGGCCGCGGCCAGCCGTCGCCAGTGGCCGGGAGGCTCGAAGATGTGGTCATTTCGAACATAACCGCTACTGGCGCACGGCGAACCTGCCCCATTGTGGGCATTCCCGGCGCGATCATCCGGCACGTGCTGTTGAGCAACATCAACCTGGAGTTTGAAGGCGGCTTCGAGGGTGAGATTCCCCGCGACATTCCGGAAAAAATCGACGCTTATCCCGACCCTAGAATGTTCGGGCTGCTACCGGCCTATGCGTTCTACATCCGCCACGCCGGGAACATTACCTTGCGTGACGTGATCACCCGCGTGCGCACGCCCGACCGGCGTCCGGCGATTTACGACGAAAACCGTCCGCGGTAGGACCACAGTCCGAGCGCGGGGTTCGAGACGAAAAATACCTCTTCGCCGCCCACGTCGTTGTAGCCGTCGGCCAGTTTCGCCGGATCGTAGCGGGCCATCATCTCCCTCAGATCCGCATATTGGAAGTTGACGCTTTCCATTTCTTCACGGGTCATCGCTCCAGGGCAATAGGTGATGTGGAAGCGGCCTTCGGAAGAGCCGTGAATCAGGTGCGCCGCGGCGCTGAGATTGCCGGCCATCTCCGGCTCTCGATCCACGGCTTCAAGCGTGGCCGGAGTCCCGCGATAGCCGTACTTGCGGATCAGTTTGTCGATTCCTTCGTCTTCGCCGAACTGCTTCACGCCGGGAGCGAGGATGATCAGGTTAGCGTCATCGGCCAGCGCCATCCGGGTCCGGTAGATCGCCTTGTTGCCGAGCCAGGTAGTCTTGAACTCCGCCGGATCGAGAAACACCACGCACTTGGTCAACTCGTGATCGAGCATCACGAAGTTAACCTTCAGGCTCAGCCTGGCGGCCTTCTCAAAGCACTCCGCATCGTCGCCCACGTAGAGGCCGCGGATGACCAGTTTGCCCTGCTGGTTCTTCGCTACCACGGTCTGCACGTAAACAATGGGCAGATGCCGGGCGAAGTGATCCGAGGCGTAGTTGAGCACCCGGCGAACCGGCGTGTCACTCCGCCCCATGATTCGCTCCATGCCGTACACGGCGCCCAGAAAATGGCTCTTGTTGATACCTTCCGCACCGCCGGTGCCAACCAGCACGTTCTTGTTGTAGCTGGCCATCCCGATGACTTCGTGGGGCACCACCTGGCCGAGCGAGAGGATGAGATCGTAGCCGCCCTCCACCAGCAGACGGTCAACCTGCGCGGGCCAGCAGTAGTCCAGCTTTCCTTCGGACTGCTGGTGAACATAGGACGCCGGCACTTCACCCAGCGTCACCAGGCCGCTGCGCCAGTCGTGAACCCGGAACAGGCTCCGCGGCATGTCTCCAAACATGTTGCCTATCTCGGTTTCAGTCATCGGCATGTGCGTGCCGAGCGCGGGCAGGACGTCGGTCAACCGCTCGCCGTAATATTGCCAGGCCATTCGCGTCAACTCGCCCGCCTGGGAGTGGAAGCGGGTGAAATCCGGCGGGATCGCCAGCACCTTGCGGCGCACGCCCAGCTTTTCGAAAGCGCTGTAGAGACCCTCTCTCACCTCGGAAGGAGAGAGTTCGGTTGTTTCGGATCCGGCACTGAAGTACAGGCTCATTACTTCTACGGTAATGCACTTGCCAGCCGAGGAGCCAGGTGTTGCTAAGCGGGCAGTTGGTCGAGCGGGTCGCGGCGGTTGAGCAGGGGAAACGTTACCCGCCCGCCGGTGCGCTGCGATTGATAGATGCCGGCGATCATTTCCATGGTCCAACGCCCGTCGACGGCATCGCACAGCGGCTTTCGGTTCTTTTCGATTGCATCGATGAGGTCCAGCGCCATCAGATGATTGGCCCGGTCCCAGTTGCCGTCCCTCTCCGGGCCATCGACCGGCAACGGCGCCCATTCGGCCTTTCCCGGCGCCTGCATCCAGTAAGAAGAACGCAGAATCCGGCCTTCGGCCGTGCGCGAGGTGCCTAGATCGATGAAGATGACACCCTTGCTTCCGCACAACCATACGCCACAGCGATTCCCGGGAGGATAGGGCGATACCTTCTTGCTGGCGAAGTGGCCGTGGATGCCGTTGTCGAAGGCAAAGGTGGCGCTGAAGTCGTTGCCTGCGAAGCGCCCTACCTGCTCCTTGCCCAGACGCACGTCCGAACGGCGGATCTCGCGCCCGTCCTCGATGACGTTGGCAAAGACCCAGCGCGGATCTCCGGCGAACAACCGCATCAGATCGAGCGCATGAGATCCGAGCACGATCAGATCCTCCCCGCCGGCCCGCGCATCTTCTTTACCGCGTGCCCGGATCTCAACCAGTTGGCCGATCTCGCCCGCCTCCACCATCCGCCGAATCCGCAGCGCCGAGGCGCGAACGGCGTGTCCCACCTGGATCTTGATGTTGGCACGGGTGGCGATTTCCACCATCCGGTCCGCTTCGGGCAGGCTCCCGGCGAAGGGCTTTTCGACGATCGCGTGCGCGCCCGCCGCGGCGGCTGCCGTCAGCATCGCCAGATGCTGGTCCGACCAGCGGGATGCGACGGTGACCAGTTGCGGCTTCTCTTTCACGATCATTTCACGGTAATCGGCGTAGCCGCGGCGAGCGTTCGAGCGTTCCATGGCGCCCCTGCGGCCGCTTTCGTCCGGATCCGCTACGGCCACCACCTCCACCGCCGCAATGCGATTCCAGGCCAGTTCCCAGCCATGCCCGTAGCCTCCGCGGCCGGTATGGCCGATGATCACGGCCTGGTATTTCGCGCCCGGCCCCGCGGCCGCCAGCAATCGGCCTGAAGCCGCCACCATGAGGGTCCTTCGAGTCAGCATGTTGCCTATCATTACAATACATTCGGCACCGTGATAACTTAGAAGCGCCATGAAACATCTCTCTTTAGCCTTGTTCCTGCTGGCGCTGCCCCTGGCGGCACAGGAAAAGATCGCCGTGATCGGGCTCACCCACTCTCACGTCTGGGGGCACCTGGCGAAAATGGTGACCGGACACGCCGCTCAATTAGTGGGAATTGCTGAAACCAATCCGGACCTGATCGCCGAGGCGAGAAAGATTGGCGCTCCCGGCGACATTTTTCATCCGGACGCGGCGAAGATGCTGGATGAACTGAAGCCGGATATTGTCTGGGCGTTTGTACCGAACAACCGCCATCTGGAGATTATCCGGCTGTGCGGACCGCGTCGGATTAATGTGATCTTTGAAAAGCCGCTCGCCTCTACTTACCACGATGCGCTGGAGATTCGCACACTCGCCAACCGTTACCGAATCCGTGTAATGACGAACTACCAGATGGCCTGGTGGCCGTCGAACTACCAGGCCAAGGCGGAGGTCGATTCCGGAGCGCTCGGCCGCGTCTGGCGTATTCGCGGTATCGTCGGCCACGGCGGCCCCAGTGCCGCCGGCGTCCGTAATAAGTACTTTTTCGACTGGCTTACCGACCCGGAGCAGAACGGCGCCGGGGCGCTAATGGACTTTCAGTGTTACAACGCGCTTTGGAGCCTGTGGTACTTCGGCCGGCCGCTGACCGTCTACGCGCAGGTGAATCAACTGCGGCCGGAAACCTATCCGAAGGTTGAGGACAACTCGACCATGGTGCTCAAGTACAAGAACGCGGTGGGAATCTTCGAGGGCAGTTGGGACCTGCCGCGCAGTTTTCAGGATCTGGAGATTTTCGGCCTTGGGGGCAGCCTTTATGTCACCAACGGGCAACTTGAAATGCGCAAGGGGAAGGGCGAGATGGTGTCGGTGCCGCTTCAACCGCTGCCAGCCGACCGTTCCGAGCCGGTTTCCTACATGGTTTCTTGCATTCGAAATCATAAACCGCTTGAAGGATTGACTTCACTCGATATGAATGTTGGGGTGGTTGAGATTATCGAGGCGGCGAAACTCTCGGTTCATACGGGCCGGGCGGTGGCGCTTCCGCTGCCGCTCAACACCCGGGCTCAAAGCACTCTGATTTCTCATTGATTTTATCCGCCGGCCAGCGTCGATTGCGTATCGTATCCCGATTAAGCGGAAAATCGACAATAAAAGCAAGAAAGTGCAGATTGTTCCTAAAGAGTTCACCAGTCGAGACGATGTAGATAACGAGGACGTCTAGGTGTGTCTTTACGGGTCCGTCAGCTCTGCCTGATTGCGGTGACAGCCGCAACGCTAAGCGCGCAGCGTTTCGAATTCCGAGCTGGCAACTATCTCTTCGACGCGCGGAGCGCGCCCCGGGCGCACTTCGCATCTCACACCGAACAGCGCTGGTGGGAGGATTGGTGGTTCCGGTTCGCTGCCTTCGCTGGGATTGCGGCCATCGCCATGTTTGTTGTCTCCCTTCGCACGCGCGCCCTGATACGGCGGCAACGCCGGCTCGAAAAGGCTGTGCGGCGGCGGACCAATCAACTTCGTGTCGAGAAGGCCCGGGTTGAGCTTCAAAAAGCAGAGATCGAGAAACTCCTCGTCGGCGCGCAGGACGCCAACCGCCTGAAAAGCGAGTTCCTGGCCAACATGAGCCATGAGATCCGGACACCGATGAACGGTGTTATCGGAATGACCGCGTTGGTGCTGGATACCGACTTGACCCCCGAGCAGCGTGAGTACCTCGAGACCGCGCAGAAGGCCGCCATGACACTGCTCGGAATGCTCAACGACGTCTTGGATCTGTCACGGATCGAGGCCGACAGCCTGCACCTGAAGCACTTGGAGATTGACGTCGGTGGCGCGGTTCGGGACGCGGTGCGAGTCATGGAGCCAGAGGCCTCGCGCAAAGGAATTGAACTACGAGCGTTTGTTGATCCCGACGTTCCCTCCAGGCTTCTCGGCGACCCGCTGCGCCTGTCGCAGGTTCTCATCAACCTGGTCGGAAATGCCGTCAAGTTTACCGAATCAGGCTTTGTGGAAGTCGGTGTGCAGCCGGAGGATGTGCGAGCGCAGGATGACGTAGTCCTTCATTTCACGGTTGCCGACACCGGCATCGGGATTGAACCGGCTCAACAGCAGGCGATCTTCGACGCTTTTCATCAGGCCGACGGTTCCCACACGCGCCGCTATGGCGGAACCGGGCTGGGACTCGCGATATCGTCGCGGCTCATCGGCATGATGGGCGGACGCATGTGGGTGCAGAGTCAACCCGGAGCAGGAAGTATTTTTCACTTTACGTCGCGCTTCGTGGTGCCGATGCTAACGATGGTAAACAGGAATCCGCGGGAGTACCAGCAGAGCGATAGCAGCGAACACGCACAGCCACACAAACCAGTCCCCCCACCGGGTGTACAGAGTCAACTCCACCTGCGGTGAGAAATTCAGCCGGCCGGCATACTCGACATAGGGAGGAAAGCGCTGGCGAACCCGTCCGGCCGGGTCAATTGCCGCGGTAATACCGTCGTTGGTGGACCGTACGATCCAGCGTCGATTCTCGGCGGCCCGCATTCTTACCAGCAACAGGTGTTGCGCGCGGGCGGCGCTGTGCCCGAAATAGCCGTCGTTGGAGGCATTGATCAACACTTGTGCCCCGGCCTCGGTGAACCGTCTTACAAAATGAGGGAACGCGGATTCGTAGCAGATGAATGCTCCAAACCGTGTGCCTTCAGCGTTGAACAGCCGCAGGTGGCCGCCGGGGGCAAAATCGCCGGCCTCCTTGGTGATCCGGTTGACCCAGCCGAATACCGGAGGTACATATTCGCCGAATGGTACCAGGTGGATTTTGTCGTAGCGGCCACCCGGTTCGCCATCTCTCTTGATGAATTGGATCGAATTCAGAGGTTGGCCGTCGCTATTATAGGCCACGGTTCCGAACAGCAGCGGAGTATTGGCCAGCCGTGTCAGCGCCGCTACTTCCTGCCGTAATTGCGGATCGGACTGATAATAGAGTGGCGCGGGAACCTCCGGCCATACAATCAGTTTGGGTGCTTCCAGGCCGCTTTTAAGCGCTGCGTTCAGTGATTGGTAAACCAGGCCCTTTTCGAATGCCGCCACTGACTCCGCGGTCCATTGCCTGGTCTCGTCAACGTTAGGCTGTACCGAGACCAGCGATTCTACGGGTCGTTCCACCGCTGGCATAGCGGGCAGAAGATAAAGCAAAGGGAGAGATAGCAGCCAGGCCAACTGTATCCTCGGGCGCCGCAACAGCAGTAGCACGATGGCCACGTTCATCATCATGAACAGGAACGACAAGCCGTAAACGCCGGTCAGTGGAGCCAGGCGCATCGGGATGCTCATATCCGTTCCGGCATCGCCCAGCAGCAGCCAGGTGAAGCCCATTGGAGCGTGGGTTCGCTCCAGGGCAACCCACAGCGCGGCAATCCCTGGAATAGCAAACCGGCTGGGCAGCAGCAACCCGGCCAGCACGGCGAAGACTCCGGTCTGGAAGGCTTTCAGTACGGCAAAGAGCAGAAAGGCGCCCCAACTGCCCCACAATCCCATGCCGCCATGGACCTCCAACACAAATTGGATCCAATAGCAGACTCCGAACCAGAAAACGACGCCGGACATCCATCCGAGTAAGAAGCGGTGCTTCCAGCGCGATTCGCAGCTGCAGGCGTAGAGAAGCGGCGCGAGCAGCACCGGCGCCAGCAGGGTCAGGCCCGCGCCGGGAAACACCAACACCAGCAGCACTCCGCTGAGCAGAGCGAGCGCATAGTTCATCGCCGGGCTTCTTCATGGACCTGATCGGCCATGTAGGAACTGCGCACCAGCGGGCCGCTGAATACCATGCGGAAGCCGGCCTTCAGACCGTAGTCGCGATAGCGGTTGAACCGCGCCGGCGCCACATACTCAATCACGGGCAAATTCCGGCGTGTCGGTTGTAGGTACTGTCCAATCGTGGCCACATTGACGCCGGCGGCGCGCAGGTCGTCGAGCAACCGCTCGACTTCTTCCGGCGTCTCGCCCAAGCCTACCATTAAGCCGGATTTTGTCATCAGTCCGGGCTGATACCGCCGCGCGAGGGCCAACACATTGAGCGATTGCCGGTAGCCGGCCTGCGGGCGCACCCGCCGGTAAAGCCGCTCCACCGTCTCCATGTTGTGGTTGAATACGTCCGGACCGGCATCGAGAACCCGTGCCACGGCATCCGGGTCTCCGCAGAAATCCGGCACGAGGATTTCAATCCGGGCTCGCGGCACCGCCAGCCGAACCTGACGAACCGTTTCGGCAAAGTGAGCTGAGCCGCCGTCGGGGAGGTCATCACGATTCACGCTGGTAATCACCACATAGCGCAGGGCCATCTTCGCCGCCATCCGGCCGACATTCACCGGTTCATCAGGGTCGAGCGTGAACTCTTTCTTCGCCGCTGAACCTTTTGGAACGGAGCAGAACCCGCAACCTCTCGTGCAGAGGTTGCCCAGGATCATGAATGTGGCTGTGCCGCGATGAAAACACTCGTGGATATTGGGGCAGCGAGCCGATTCGCACACCGTGTGCAAATTGAGCGTCCGCAACCCGCGCCGCAACTGGTTAAGAGATTCAAAGTGCGTCTCGCCCTTGCGCGCCCACTCGGGTAGACGAGAACGCCGCGGTTGAATCTGGACCAGGGAATCCAAATCAATATTTTCGCACGATCGGTGAACGGAAACCCACGTCCTCCAACGCCGTACGAGTCTGAGCGATATCGGGCTGATCTTTTAACGGTCCCACCAGCACCCGGAAAAGCTTCTCGTTCGGCCCCGGCGCGACGACGGCGCGAAAGCCCTTCTTGGCAAGTGTTTCCACCGTCAGTTCGGCATCCGGCCGGGCTACGGCCAGCACCTGGAGGAAGATTTGGCCAGCCGCCGGTTCAACAACGCGGCCCGGACCGCCAGCGGGCGGCGGTGGCGGCTCCGCCTTTGAGGGAGTCCTGACCTCAACCGGCGCCGGCTTCGCGGGTTCCCCTGTGGCCGGCGCTGGTTTGGCCGGTGCCGGCGCAGGTTGTGCGACGGGTTCCGGTACCCCGCCGACGGAGACCTGTCCAGGCGCCAGCGAACTCGGTTGGGAATGCTCCGCCGGAGACGCCGCATTGGGGTCAACTACGATGGCTGGCGCTTCTTTCCGGTTCCTGGCGATGACATCACTGCCGGCCGGTATGGTGTTCCGGCCGATGATGTAGCCCATGGCAAAGCACACACCCATCAGGATGATCACAATGAAAAATACACTGAGCAGTTGCTTGTTGCCCAGTACTAATTCGAACTCGCCTTCGTCATTTCTCGGCATTGTCTCGGCTTCCAGTGTTTGCACCGTCGAAACTCAGGGACTGTTCGTCCAGATCCCAGCCTCCCAACCATCTTTCGGCAGGATGAGCGGCGAAGATTAGACGTGACGGCCGCCTGGTACTAATCAAGCCCTAATGTAATACGGTTCGCCCGCGGGAAACAATTCTCATCCGGAATGTGAGCCGCGGCTATTTGCCTTCGGCTGCCTTCTTCTCCATGATGTGGCCCAGCGATGAAAAGATGTCCACCGGCAGCGGGAACACCACGGTGGTGCTGTTTTCGGTGCCGATATCCACCAGCGTCTGCAGGTAGCGCAACTGAATCGCGACCGGCTGCTTCTGAATCACTTCCGCCGCCTGGGCGAGTTTGTCGGCAGCCGTGAATTCCCCTTCGGCGTGAATGATCTTCGCCCTCCGTTCGCGCTCGGCCTCCGCCTGTTTGGCGATTGCCCGGATCATCGACTCGGGTAGATCCACCTGCTTCACTTCCACCATGGCCACCTTAACGCCCCAGGGAGCTGTATGAAGATCGAGCACCGATTGCAAGCGAACATTCAGTTTCTCCCGTTCCCCCAGCAGTTCGTCCAGTTCCACCTCGCCCAGCACACTGCGCAGGGTGGTTTGGGCCAGTTGCGAGGTGGCGTAAAGGAAATTGCTGACCTCGATCACCGCCTTGATCGGTTCCATCACGCGGAAGTACAACACCGCGCTCACCTTTACCGTCACGTTATCCTTGGTGACCACGTCCTGACTCGGCACCTCCATCGCGTCGAGCCGGAGGGACACGCGCACCATCCGGTCAATTGGGGCGAACACCAGAATCACGCCCGGGCCTTTGGTTTGCGGCAGCACCCGGCCCAGCCGGAAAATAACACCGCGTTCATATTCGGCCAGAATCTTGATGGATGTCAAAAGGTAGAGGACGATGATGATACCTGCGATCACCGGGAAATCGAAAATCATGGAAAAGCCTCCTTCTAGGGAATTGGTTCCACGTGCACGGATAAGCCTTCCACGGCCGTTACCCGGACGCGAGCCCCTTTTTCAAGGGGCTTGGAGCTGATCGCATCCCAGTATTCGCCATGTGCGAAGACCTTGCCTGACGGGTTCAAGGCCGTTAGCGCCGTCCCCGTCTCTCCCACCATTCCGCTGGTTCCGGTGAGCGCCTTTGCCCGCCGGGCCTTCAACACCAACGAAAGCAAAAATACCGTGATGACGCCGAACGGCAGCGCCACTGCAACGGCCGTAAGAAGATGTATGCGCATGTCCGGCGGACCTTCCACCAGCATCAGCGCGCCAATTACCATCGATACCACTCCGCCCGCGCCGAGGATGCCGTGCGAGGCGAACTTCGCCTCCAGAACGAACAGCCCGATCGAGAGTACCAGCAACGCCACACCCAGCCAGTTTATCGGTAACACGGAGAGCGCCGACAGGCCCATCAGCACCATGATCGCCCCGGCCACGCCCGGCAGAATCAATCCGGGATGCGTGAATTCCAGGTAAATGGCCAGCCCGCCGATGACCAGCATCGCGAAGGCGATATTGGGGTCGGCGATGGCGGAGATGATGCGCTCCCGGGGCGTCTCGCGGTAGTCCACCACCCGTGGCGCCGCGAGGTGGAGTGTCTGCTTGCGCCCGTCCAGCCGGGTGACTTCCCGGCCATCGAGTTTCGCCAGCAGTTCCTGCTCGGAGTCCGCCGTGAGATCGATCAGATGATTGTCCAACGCCTCCCTGTCGGTGAACGACTTGGCCTCGAGCACGGTCTTTTCAGCCAACTCCGTGTTCCGCCCCCGCCGCGAAGTAATGCTACGCAGCCAGGCGGCCGAGTCGCTTTCCACTTTGCGTCGCATGACCGGGTCCATCTGCTGGCCGATCAGCACCGGGGAAGCCGCTCCCGTGTTTGTGCCAGGGGCCATAGCGGCCACATCGCCCGCTTCCAGCAGGAAAAAGCCGGCCGAAGCCGCCCTGCCGCCACTCGGCGTTACGTAGGTGATTACCGGGACTGGCGATGCTACCATCTTCTCAACGATTTCCCGTGTGGCGTCGAGCATTCCGCCCGGCGTGTTCAACCGCATCAGCAGCGCCGCGGCGTGCTGCTCCTCGACCTGCTTCAACGCATGGCCGACGATGTCGACGGTGATCGGATGCACCACGCCATCGATGTTGACAGCGATGACGGTAGAGGCGGCCGAGGCTGCTCCCGCGCCCAAAAGCGCCAAGACTCCAATCCAGGTCCGCATGGACCCCCAATGTAACACCGGATGATCACCTCAAATCAAGAGCGAACACCGTGGCGTGCGGGTCCGCGGCCACACTCTCCACCGGAATCCGGACACCGCCGCCGTGCCGCGTGAATTTCACGGTCCGGCCACCTGCGAGCAGGCGCACGCGCCGCACCCCGTCCAGTGGAACGTCCAACTCCGTCTTCGGCATCTCGTAGACAAACAGGAACACGGTCTTACCCTTGGCGGTGGTCTTCCCGTAGGGCAACTCCTGGAGCGGTCCGAATGTGGTCCCGTAGATGGCCTCGCCATTCACTTTCAGCCAGACGCCCATCGCCCGCAGCCGTTCCTGAAACTCGGGCTGGATGGTGCCCTCGGGAGTTGGCCCCACGTTCAACAGAAAATTTCCTCCCCGGCTGGCGGCGTCGATCAGCGCTCGCAGCAGGAAGGTGGTGGACTTGAAATTCGTGTCATTCCTGTTATAAGCCCACGTCTTGTTGATGGTCATGCAAGTTTCCCAAGGCTGGAACTCAGAGGGCGAGGGGAGTTTCGAACTTAACGCCTGGTCCTTCGGATTGGCTCCGTTTACGATGCTGCTCTTGGTTATGATGCCTTTGGGCAGCTTCTGCTCCGGGGTCACGTAGTCGCCGGTCAACCCGATGCGATTGTTGATCAGCGCCATGGGCTGAATCTGATGGATCATCCGGTGGAACCGCCAGCCGTCATAGGCGCCCTGGTGGCTCAAGCCATCGAACCACACTACGAACACATCGCCGTAGCGGGTGAGCAGCTCGCGAAGCTGGATTTCCATGTAGTCGAGGTAGAGCGGCCATTCGGGGCGTGCCGGTTCACCCTGCCAGTTTGCTGAAGCAGGCTTGCTGGTGTCACGGTAGGCTGGATGATTCATGTCCGGGGGGGAGTAGTAGAAGCCCAACGGCATCCCCTCCTCCCTGGCCGCCGCCGCCAACTGTGCCGCGATGTCTTTACCGTAAGGGGTCCGGGTGATCTTGTAATCGGTGTAGGCCGAATCGAACATGCAGAAGCCGTCATGGTGTTTGCTGGTGAAAACCATGTACCGCTGCCCGGCTTCCCGCGCCAGTTTCACGAAGGCTTTCGCGTCGAACGCGGTGGGGTTGAATCGCTGCCGCAGGGCACGGTATTCGGCCTCGTTCATTAGCTTGCCGCTCATGATGGGCCAGGATGCTTCCACGCTGGCCAGCGAGTATGGTCCCCAGTGGATGAACATCCCGAACTTGGCTTCGTTGAAACGGCGCAGACGCTCGGCCTGATCCGAATCCGAACCGGAGCACGCCAGCGCGAACAGTAGGGTCGCGGCCACGATGCGCAGCATAGGATTACTTTACCCGAATTTTCCAAAAGGGAAAATCAGGCGATAATCGAAGGTGTCTCTCGCAAGACGAGCGTTCCTGACCACGGCTGCCTCCGCCGGCGCTTCCTCCGCATTGCAGCCGCCATCGTCCACTGCCTTCAACCCCCAGCGGTTGCATGACGATTTTCAAATTGCCGCCTCCGGCGTTGAGTATTACTTCCTGGGAAACGGCCGCATCCGGGCGATCATCCAGAGCGTGCCGGCGGGTAGCGGCGCATCACAAGGTGGAATTTCGGTCATGTCGCCGGATCACTTCGGGCGCAAGACCGATTCTCTGCTCTATGAACGCCGCGGTCTGCGCGCTTCGCGGATTCTGGTCACCGCCGGTGACCGGAGTTGGGACCCCCAGCCCGGTGCCACCACCTTCCAATGGATCTATCCCGATGGAATCCCCACCGTACAGATGGATTGGCAGGCCGGCCCGCTTCATGTCACCGAGCAGTTCTTTACGGCGGCCGAAGAGCCCGTTCTTTTCCGTGTTGTTACTCTCACCAACCGGGGCAGTTCGCCGGTGGATCCAAAGCTGATTGGTATCCTGATTCCTAACAGCGGAAAGATGGACGAGTACCAGGTGGACACTGTTCAGGGTACCCTGGTCGCCCTCGGCTATCAACGCTTGAGCCTGTTTCGGGCCGATGGTCCGGCTGCCGCCTTTGAACGCCGGCTCACCGTTTCGCCGGGGTCCATCGCCCCCGGGGCGGGTGTCACGGTGATCCTGGCCCTTACGCTCGATTGGCTGCGGGAGCAGTGTGAGCGATCCGGTTACGGGGATTTGCACGCCCGCACGGCGGTTGCCTGGCAGCGCCGGACATCTTTTCAATCCGGTAATGCCGTTCTCGATCACCTGTTCCGCGTATCGTCTAACGGTGTCCGCGCCGCCGTCGCGCAGTCGGGCAAAATGGACGGCGGTATCTGGCAATACAACAACGAATGGGCGCGCGACAGCGTGATGGTCGCCATGGGCGCGGCGATGGCCGGTCACACCGGAATGGCGCGGGCAATCCTGGAACGCAACCTCGCTCGCGTTACGCCTGATGGCGGCACGGTGGAAGCCAGCCGCCACCGCGAACCCGCGGGCATGGAACTTGACCAGAACGGAGAACTGCTTACCGCCATCTGGACACACTGGGTCTGGAGCGGCGATGACGCAATCCTGCGTAACGATTGGAAAACGATTGCCGCCGTTGCCGATCATGTGCTTCAGCCTGTTTATCGCGATGCCGAATCCGGCCTGCTGCACAACGAACGCGAATTTTGGGAGAGAGGCACTGCGCACGGTGTCAAGGATGGTTACGAGATCGCCTACCAGGCGTGGAACATCGTCGGTCTGGACCATGCCGCGCGGATGGCACTGAAGACAGGCGACCAGGCCGCCAGTCAGCGCTGGGGCCGGGCTTCGGCGAAAATGAAGGAGTCTATGCTTCATCACCCGCGGCTGGCGCTGGTGGACCAGGGCAGGTTCATCAAACGCCGGCTGGTGGATGGCTCCGTGCAGGATCGTTTCGTGCCGCCCCACCCCGAGCGGCTCAGTCCGGTGATGCCACTCGGTCATGAGCCGGTGAGCTACTGCGATCCCGATACTACCGAGGTCTTTCCTATCTTCATGGGATTGGTGGACCCGCGTGGCCCTCTGGCCACGAACACTCTTCGCGCGATTGAAAAGCTGTGGAACGAGCGTTGGGCGATTGGAGGCTACGGCCGCTATGATGTTTCCTCCGAGCCCGATTCGCCGGGTCCCTGGCCCTTTGCCACCCTCTTCGCCGCCCGGGCCTATGCCGCTGCCCGCGATGATGAGAAAGTGTGGCGCGCGCTCAATTGGCTGCGCGGCTTGCAGGGCGGCGCCGGAGGAACCTGGTTTGAATTCTACGGCCACCACGACACCGGCGGCATCGGCGCAACCGGTATCATTCCGTGGACCTGGGGTGAGATGCTGGTGCTCTTCGTCCACCATTTTCTGGGCGTGCGCCCGTCGCCTGACGGCGTTCGCGTCCAGCCGTGGCTAATCCGGGGGGTGGATCGCGTTGAGTCTTCGTGTATGCTGAATGGCCACTGCCTGTCGCTCACCGTGGAGCGAGCAGGTCGTGTGTCGGGGGCCGAGGTTGACGGCCGCCCCGCGGCGCTCCACAACGGAGTACTCCAACTGCCACGGCCCGCCAGGGACCAGAAGATCGTGATCCGGCTTGGAAATGAATAGACCATCACGCCTATGACGACATACACAATTCGTGCTTTCAACGCAGGTACGTTCTGGGTGCCGGGGCCGGAAGTCTACTGGATGCACAACTGGGGCACCCGCGAGGAGATGAACGTCATCGTTTACCTGGTGCGGGGCGGCGGACGCAACATCCTCATCAACACCGGCCCGCCACAGGATCTTACGGAAATCAATGACGCCTGGGAGGGTTTTTTCGGATTTCCCGAGGCCAGGATCGCCCGCGCCGACGATCAGCTTCTCCAGAACATTCTAAAGGCGCAGGGTTTGACGGCCGACGATATCTCCACCGTCATCGTCACCCCGCTCCAGGCCTATGCCACGGCAAACATCCACCTGTTCCGCCGGGCCGAGATCTGCATCTCCCGCAAAGGGTGGATCGAGGATTTCCAGGCGCCCTACTATCACCTGCACGTGCCGCGCCACCTCCGCGTGCCGCCCGGCGTGAATAACTATCTGCAAAACGAAGGCTGGGAGAAGTTGCGCCTGGTGGCCGAGGAAGAAGAGATCCTGCCCGGTCTTCGCGTCTTCTGGACCGGCGTACACCACCGCTCGTCGATGGCCGTTTGCATCGAGACCGGCCGGGGGACCGCCATTATCAGCGATTGCTTTTTCAAGTACGGCAATCTCGAACAAGGCTACTATCTCGGCGTGATGGAGAGTATGATGGAAGCCGACCACGCCTGGAAGCGTATTCGCCGGGAAGCCGCCATCACGGCTTCCATATACGATCCCGAAGTATTTCGCCGTTATCCCGGCGGGACGCTGGCCTGAGTCCGCGCCGAACGGCGCAAGTTGGTTCATGCTGTGAAGGAAGATGAAGAACCCATTCCTGCTGCTGCTACTGGCGCTGGCCGGCGCGGTGCCGATGCCCGCGGCCGGACGCCACATACTGCTCATCGCCGGCACGCCCAGCCATGGCCCGCTCGAGCACGAGCAAAATGCCGGTGTTCTGCTGCTGGCTAAACTGCTGAATCGTGTACCTGGCGTCCAGGCCGCCACCAGCACCAACGGCTGGCCACCAGACACCTCCGCTATCAGCCGCGCCGATGCCATTTTCATCTTTTGCGATGGCTCTAGCCAGCACATCGCATTTCGGGACGATCATCCCGCCGCCGTTGGAGCCGCCGAAGCCCGTGGCGCCGGGCTGATGTTCTACCACTATGCGGTGGAGCCGCCCGATAGCGAAATCCGTGCCAGAATGCTCGACTGGATCGGTGGTTACTTCGAACTGAACTATTCGGTGAATCCCATTTGGGAGGCCGACTTCCAGTCGCTGCCCCGCCATCCGATCACCCGCGGTGTGGAGCCCTTTAGGATCCGTGATGAGTGGTACTTCAATATGCGATTTCGTTCGCCGATGGATCGCATTACGCCCATCCTGGTGGCGGTGCCCCCGGCCAGCGCTACAAACGGACCCGACGGTATCCGCAGCGGCAACCCGGATGTACGTTCCAAGGCCGGCCGGCCCGCCTGCGCGGCATGGGCCTATGAGCGCCCGAATGGTGGCCGCTCGGTGGGCTTCACCGGCGGCCACTACCACCTCAACCTTGCAAACGGCAACTTTCGCAAGCTGGTGCTCAACTCCATCCTTTGGACGTCCAAGGTGGAGATTCCGCCGAACGGGATCGAATCGACGATCACTGGCTCGGATCTGCGGCAGAATCTGGATCCCAAGGGCCCGCGATAGTTCCCCTTCTCAACGCAACCGGTAGCGATTGCCGCTAAAATATCCTCAGGGTTGACCAGAGGAGTTACATGAATTACTACGGAGCAAAAGAACTGGCTGCCAGTTATCGCACGGTACGAAAGAATACCATCACCATCGCCGACGAGATACCCGAAGAAAAGTACGGGTTTCGCCCGTCGCCGGAAAGCCGCACCGCTGGCCAGACGCTGGTGCACATCGCGGTGAGTAGCCGCCTGCCGGCGCTGATTCACTTTGAACAGCATCGCATCAACTTTGACGGTTTCGATTTTTTCAGCATTATCCGCCAGATCATTGCCGAAGAAAGTGTGCTGCGTACGAAGCAAGAGATCATCGATCTTTTGCGTAGCGGCGGAGAGAAGTTCGCCTCGCTATTGGAATCGGCCAGTGAGGAGTTCCTGGCCGAGGCCGTCGCCTATCCGGCCGGTATGGAACCGCCCACCAAGACCCGCTTCGAGATGCTGCTCAGCGTCAAGGAGCACGAGATGCACCACCGCGGACAGTTGATGACCATTGAGCGAATGCTGGGCATTGTTCCTCACCTCACGCGCCAGATGCAAGCGCGGGCCGCTGAGCTTGCCGCGGCGAAAGCCAACTCCTGATTTCGTAGCTGTTCGTCCGGCTCGCCAGCCGGCGAAGCGGACGGTTGAAGGAACGCCAACATGCCCTACCGCCAGACCTTGCCGGTCTTCGTTTTCATCTGTGGTGCTCTGTCTGCGGCGCCGCATCCGCTTATTCTGGTCGAAAACGGCAAGCCGGCGGCCACCATCGTGCTTTCTGCCGGAGCGTCGCCATCGGAGCAGCGCGCGGCCGGGGAGCTTCAACACTTCGTCGCGGAGATGTCCGGCGCCCGGCTGCCGCTTCGCGGCGAAAAGGATGCCGCCCGGGGGACGCTGGTCTTGATCGGGCGCAGTCCGATGGTGGATCGCCTCGCCCCCTCCATTCCGTTTACGCGGCTGGGTGATGAGGGCTTCGCGCTGAAGACCGTTGGCCGGACACTCATCGTTGCCGGGGGCCGCCGGCGGGGCACCATGTACGGTGTCTCGGCGTTGCTTGAAAAGCTTGGCTGCCGGTGGGTGGCTTACGATGCCAGCCGCATTCCGAAACAGACTACCGTTAGCGTACAGCCGCTTGATGAGACGCAAACGCCTGCCTTCGAATACCGGGACGTCTACATCGCCGAGGCCTGGGATAAGGATTGGGCGGCCCGCAACCGCCTCAACGGTTTCACGGCGCGGTTGGACGAAAGCACCGGCGGCAAGGTGGAATACTATCCGTTCGTTCACACCTTCTACCAGTTGATTCCGCCAAAACTCTATTTCAAGAGCCACCCCGAATTCTTCGCCCTGGTTGACGGCAAGCGCCGCGATGACCATGCTCAATTGTGTCTCACCAACCCCGAACTGGTCCGTGTCGCCGCCGCCCGCGTCATTCAGTGGTTCGGCGAACATCCCTCGGCCACCATCGCCTCGGTCTCGCAGATGGACTGGGGAGGCGAATGCGAATGCGCCAACTGCCGCCGGGTAAAGGCTGAAGAGGGCGGAGCATCTTCGGGACCCATGCTGCGTTTCGTAAATGCCGTGGCCGAACTGGTGGAAAAGAAATATCCGGGCAAGCTCATCGATACGCTGGCCTACGCCTACACCGAAGAGCCGCCCGCGAAGGTCCGGCCCCGCCCGAATGTCCGCGTACGGATGTGTCCGATCGGCGCCTGTCAGGCCCATCCTTACGAGCAGTGTCCGTACGACGCCTACATCATGAAGAATCTTCGCGGCTGGGCGAAAATGACCAACCGCATTTACATCTGGCACTACAACGGCAACTTCTCCCACTTCCTCCTGCCGTTACCCGACTTTGATGAACTGGCCGCCGACGTCGCCATGTACCGGCGCAACGGCGTGGTGGGTCTCTTTATGCAGGGTACCGGAATGCCCGGCGGTGAAAGCGGGCGCCTCCGCGCCTATGTTCTGTCGCGCCTGTTATGGAACCCGGCGGCCAACGTGGAGCAGGCTATCGATGAGTTCAACGAGATCTATTACGGCAAAGCCGCGCACACCATGCGGGAGTGGTTCGACCTGATGCAACATCTGGTGCGCATGCCGCCTGAAGGGGAAGGCCAGCACCTGTGGTGCTGCCGCGCGCCCGTAGCCACCGATCTCCAAATGGACCAGGCCGGGCGCATCTTCAATAAGGCTCTGGCGCTGGCCGATAACGACGTCATCCGCCGCCGCGTCGAACTGGCACAACTCGGCTTCCGCTACATGGAGATGCAGCGTTTGCGGCGCTTCGAAATTCATGCTGGCAGCTATGTCTCCGCCGGTCTCGACCATTTGAAACAGACCGTAGAACCTCTTTTTGCCGATACCGACCGGCTTGGCGTTACCCGCCTCGGCGAGGAGCACGACCGAGCGCATGATTTCGACGCCATCACCCGCACGTTGCACGCTTATCCCGCGGTGACCGTTGAGAATCGTCTTCTGCGGCTGGACATCGTTGCCGCGCTTCAGGGACGCGTCGTGCGCCTGTTGGACAAAACCAATCGGCGCGAGCGCTTGAACCGGCCCAACCCGGTGGAAATGAACTATCCGGACCGTAGCGGCTGGGGTGTTACAGTTTATCCGGGCGGCTTCGACGCTGCACCGCTACCACTGCGCTGGCGGGTGGAATCTTCCGCTGGCGGCAAGATCACTCTTACCGCCACCAGCGACGCCGGGCTCCAGGTGCGCCGAACGCTGCGTCTGGACGCGCAGCAGCCGGTGGTTTACGAGGAACTCACCGCCCGCAATGCCGGCGCCGCCCCTTGCGACACCATTCTGGAATCGCAGTTTGACGCCGATGCCGGATCTCTCGAACGTACCACCCTCCGCTTCACACACCGGGCCGGCAGCGTGTTTGAACGTCTGCTGGTACGGCCCGAAGAACAGCCCGCCGGGAGCGAAACGTTTCCGGGCGCCCAGGCTCCAGATGGAACCTGGAGCCTGCAGGGTCCAAACGGATATTTTGGCGGAACCTACACCAACGAGGAAGTTGATCGCGCCATCGCCGTCTGGAACGGGAAGAGCCAGAATCGCGTCTCGCTGACAGTTCGTACCGCGCTGCGCAGACTGGAGCCAAACCAGTTCCAGAGCCTGAGAACGGCTTATACCCTGCGATAAGAGTTCCCTTGCCGGCGCGGTTATGCCACGCGATATGGCTCCGGCATCGGCACACGCGAACCGTGCGATAGCCCATCAGCCGGCAAGAAGGGTCAACGGCCGTTCGAACAGCAGCAGCGGGGTTTCGAGAGTATCCGGAACTTTGAATTGTGAGGAGGTGTTGGTGGGGAGATTCACCAGCGGGATTGCATCCGCACCGGCTGTCGATTTTACTGGGGGTTCGTAATCGCCGCCGGTTAATCGGACCACGCCGCGATGTTTCGATTCCAGGCCGGCGAGGCGGCCCTGAGTGATCACTTCGGAGGTCAATGTCCGTAGAAGGCGCTGCCGCTTCCGGGCGTGGTTCACTGCTATAGTTTCATTTCAATGACGCGCTCCAAGATTCGCTTTCTGCCCGCCGGCGAAGCCGTTTCACTCATCCGCGACGGGGCAACCGTCGCTACCGGCGGTTTTGTGGGTTGTGGCCACCCGGAGGATCTTACGGCGGCGATCGAGCAACGGTTTCTTGCCCACGGCGCGCCTCGGGGCCTGACGCTGATTTACGCCGCCGGTCAGGGCGACGGCACTGTTCGAGGCCTCAACCACTTGGGCCACGAAGGACTCGTGCGCCGCGTCATCGGCGGCCATTGGAATCTTGCTCCACGGTTGTGCGCGCTGGCCACCTCGGGCCGCATTGAAGCCTACAATTTCCCGCAGGGCGTTATCTCGAAACTGTTTCGCGAAATCGCGTCGGGCAATCCCGGTCTCCTCAGCCGCACCGGTCTCGGCACCTACATTGATCCGCGCGATGGTGGAGGACGGCTCAACGCCGAAACTACCGGCGATCTGGTCGAGGTGGTCACCCTGGCCGGCCAGGAACTGCTCTTCTACCACGCTCACCCGATCGACGTGGCGCTGATTCGCGGCACCGCCAGTGACGCGAACGGCAACATCTCTTTCGAACGGGAAGTAATGACCGGGGAGACGCTGGCCATGGCCACCGCCGCTCGTAATTCGGGAGGCATCGTCCTTGCCCAGGTGGAGCGAATCGTGCCCGAGTTCTCGCGCGATCCCAAGTTGATACACGTTCCCGGCATTTTCGTCGATGCGGTGGTCGTTTCGCCGCCCGGGCATCACATGCAGACCTTCGGCAGCCAGTTCGACCCGGGCTACGTTACCTCGGCGCCGCTCAACGGGCTGAGTCTGGCGTCTGTCGAGGTTGGTCCGCGCCGCTACATCGCGGCGCGCTGCCTGACCGAAATCCGGCGCGATGAGATCGTCAATCTCGGCATCGGCATCTCGGAAGGCATCGCACGGTTGGCGGTGGAACGGGGTGTTCTGGACGACTTTACTCTTACCGTGGAATCGGGGGCGATCGGCGGCATGCCTGCCGGCGGACTTGATTTCGGCGCGGCTCTGCACCCTGCTGCCATCATTGACCAGCCATCGATGTTCGACTTTTATGACGGTGGCGGTCTCAACGTCGCCTTTCTCAGCATGGCGGAATGTGACTCCGCGGGAAATGTCAACGTCAGCCGGTATTCAGGCAGGCTTCCCGGCTGCGGCGGGTTTATTAACATCGCCCAATCCGCCCGCCGGGTGGTTTTCACTGGAACCTTCACCAGTAGAGGGCTGGAGACTCGCTGGGATGGCACGCGTTTGGAGATTGTTCGCGAGGGACGCCTGCGCAAGTTCGTGCGCCGGGTGGAGCAGGTTACTTTCAGCGCCGCCCGCGCTCTTGCCGCCTCGCGCCCTATCCTGTATGTCACTGAACGGGCGGTCTTCGAACTGACCCCGGCGGGCCTCGAATTAATCGAAGTGGCTCCGGGCATCGACGTTGAATCGCAGGTGCTCGACCTGATGGATTTCCGCCCTGCCATCCGCCAGCCGCTGGCTCGAATGCCGGAATCCGTCTTCCGGCCGCCAACCGGCGCTACTCCACGGCCGGAACCGGAAATGCCACCGGGCGGCCGCTGCGATTCGAGCGATAGATCGCAGTGAAGATCTCCACCGCGACGCGCCCGTCTTCGCCTGTCACCATGGGTTCCCGGTTCGCCAGAATCGCCTGGAGGAAGTCCTGGATCTGAAGCCGGTGATAGTGCCGGGTGGCATCCACACGGGCGAACTGCGCCCGGTCCTCCGCGGCAAACTGCTCGAGCAAGCCCTCCTCGCCTGGAACGGTCCAGATGTCATTAAAGGGCGGTTCCGAAACCCCGCTCACGCCCGCTACGAACGTGGCGCCGGTGTCGGTCTGGACGCCCACCGAGGCGCCATTCGATCCATGCACGTGCAGCTTCGTGTAAATGCCCGGCTTTTGGCTGAGGCTGGTCAGGATGGATCCCAGCCCGCCGTTGCGGAACCGGATCACGGCCAGCGCGGTATCATCCACTTCCACGAACGGATGGTTCAGGTTGGCCCAGTAGCCGGTCACTTCGGCGAGCGGCCCCATCATCCATTGCAGGATGTCGAGCGAGTGCGGCGACTGATTCACCAGTACGCCGCCGCCTTCGGTAGCCCACTGGCCGCGCCAGGGATCGGAACGATAATAGGCTTCATCGCGCCAGCTCAACATCAGGAACGTGCCTAGCACGGGCTTGCCGATCTTACCCGCATCGATCGCACTCTTCATCCGCATGACTGGCTCATAGAGCCGCCGCTGGCTCACCACGCCCAGTTTCACGCCGGCCTGTCGCGCCGCCCGGATCATCGCGTCGCAATCGGCCAGTTTCGCCGCCAGGGGTTTTTCCACCAGCGAATGCGCGCCGGCCGAGGCGGCCATCACCACTACATCGCGATGTAACGGGTGCGGTGTGCACACCGTCACCGCCTCCACCTGTACCTGCCGGAACATGTCGGCGGGATCGGTGAAGGCCCGGCAGCCATAATGCGCGGCGAACTCCCGGGCCCGCCCGGCCTGCCGGTCGCAGACTGCCACCAATTCAGATTCGGGAAGCGTCTGAAGCGCCTCGGCGTGGCTGGCGGCTACCTTGCCGCAACCGATAACGGCCGTCCGCAACCGCCGCATCAGGCTGCCTCCGGATAGTACTTGTCGCACATCCGGCGGAGGTACTCGATCGATTCGGCCATCTCCTCCATCCCGTTCATTCCGTCTTCAATGCTGATCCATCCGGTGTAGCCGTGGCCGGAGAGGATGCCGAAGATGGCGTCATAGTCGTTCAATCCCTTTCCGGTCACGCCATGCTTCAGGTTGGGCGAGTAGCCCAGCGTGCCGTCTGCCTGCCGCAGATCGTCGAACGTCACTCCTTCGGCCAGGTAGCGGTCGCTGGCGTGCATGCTCACCACCCTGTCGGCCACTTCGCGCAACAATTCGACCGGGTCGTCGCCGGCTACAATCGCGTTCGAAGGATCGTACTGCACGCCGAAGTGCCGGCGGTCCGGCACCGCCGCCAGCAGTTCCAGGAAGACATCCTTCTTCTGTGCGAATTCCGGATAGCGCCAAAAGCCGTCCTTGTAGTGATTTTCCAGACCCAGCACGACGTCGTATTCGCGAGCCACCGGCAGCACTCGTTCGATACATGCGGCTACCCACTCAATGCCCTGGTCGCGTGCCACCCCCGGATAGCGCTGCCCGCTCAGCACCCGGCAGACACTGCGCGTGCCGCCCAGGCGCCGGCAGACCTCGATCATCTTCACTTCGTGCTCTACCGCTTTGCGCCGCGCCTCCGGGTCCGGATTCGTGAAATCAGGCGAACAGCACAGCATCGGCATCGCGAATCCGGCTTTCTCGATGGCCTCTCCCACCGAATCGAGATAGGCGCCGCTCAGCGATTCAAAGAAGCCCTCGTACATTTCCAGCCCGTCGGCATCGAGTGAGCGGGCCATTTGGATCCACTCGAACACGGACATCGTGCGGCTTCCAGCGATCCGGTCCACGTAGCATTTGGGAAAAGCAGAGATGTTAGGGCGCATAATGATGCTGGAGTCGAATAGAATGCGGACCTGGCTCCCAGCCTTCAAAATTATACCCGTAACCATTTCCCGATGCCGCATCCATTCCGCCCATCGGTACCGGCGAGAGGAATTGCCATGAAGACCCTGATCCTGCTTCTTTTCACCATTTCAGCTCTGGCCGCGCCGCGGGGGTTTGACCGCCGCGGCTTCTATCTTCACGGCGCCTGGGTGATGGATTATCCCTTCTCGGTTCGCACCTGGCAGCGGGCCGACTTCGCACGCATGTTCCGGCTGTTGCACAGACTCGGATTTAACACCGTCATGATCTGGCCCGGAGCCGAAAATGCGCCCATGCCGCTCTCGCCAGAAGACAGCAGCGTGCTTCGCGGCTATCGCCCGGTTATCGACGACGCCCATCGGGCGAGCCTCGAATGCTGGATCACCTACTGTCCCGACGTGATCGCTCGAGACGGCATCCGCGCCACGCCCTGGCCCGCGCGCAGCCTCTACCATTGGATGACCACCATCCATATCAGCGACCCGGCCTCCGGCCCGGCCTATCTTCGTCACCGCGCCGAGGTCCTGCGCCTGTTTGATAATGCCGACGGGTTTGTCGTGATCGATGGCGACCCCGGCGGCTATCCCGGCGCTCCGGTCTCCGAATATCTGCGGATTCTCGACTCCGACCAGGCCGCCGTGCCCGGTAAACTCATCATTCCCTGGATCTGGAGCGGTTGGGGCCGCCTCATCGACAAAGCCGGTTTCTGGAAGGAGCCGGTGGCTCCCTACGTCCGGGCAACGCTCGAAGCCCTGAAGGCGCGCCCCGGCCGGCCGCTCGAGATCATGCCCGGCCGCAGCCATCGCGAGGACTGGGCCAACGGCCGTGCCAACATCGAGATTGCCGAGCAACTCGGCCTCATTCCACGGTCCACCCTGATGGTTTACGAGGCCATCGAGTTTGAGCCCACACCCCCCGCCGCCGTCCTCCAGTTCGATCTCATCCGCAGCAACCTGCGCCAGGAGTCGCGCCTCGCTCCGGCCGCCCGGGGTGTCTTCGGCAATGCGCAGCAACCCGTGATGGTGCTGCCTAATCTCTACTTCTTCGCCCGGGCCAGCCGGGACCTGGCGTATCTGGAGCGTTCGGACGCCGGTGTGCTGGCTGACCTTGCCGCCGAAGTGGGTGGAGACGCCGCCGTTCTGGTTCCGGCGTGGAGTTGCCTCGAACTGCCGCTGGAAAAACTCCCCGCCGCTCTTCCCACGCGCCTGCGCTCGATGAAACTTGCCGGAACGCTTGCCGCCGATCTGCCCGGAGGGCCCGCGCGCTATGTCCAAATCCTGGCGGCCCAGGTCGATTCGCGCCGCAAGTTGTTGGCGGCGGTAGCTCGAGAACCTCGCACCGGCGCTGAGGCTGCCGCCGGGCTATCCGCCGGTGCCGCGGCCCTCGTTCAGTGGTGGAAAGTTCATCATTACGTCGCTGCCGGAGTGGGCACCGATCCCTTCGCCTGGAGCTTCGTCCACCCGAGCCAGGTTCGTTTGCTCAAAAAGTATGCCGCTCTTTGCAGCGATTTTGGTCCGCAGATCCAGCAGGAGGCCGCGCGGCAGTTGGCCGCCCGCGGGTTGCTTTCTGAAAGCGAAGCACGCCAACGCCTGGCCGAACTGGCTTCAAAATAAAAAATCTGATACCCCCCTCCCGTATAGGCTTGTATGTGCTAGGATAGCCGTGGGGGGTATTATGCAAGACTTTGTAATGAAGATCGGCGGGATGCACTGCAACTCCTGCATCAACCGTGTAACCAAGGCTTTGGAGAAGGTGGACGGCGTCAAAGTGAACACCGTTACCATCGGTCTTGCCCGTGTCAGTTACGACCCGGCTAAGACCCATCCACAGTCTCTGTTGGATGCCGTCAACAACATCGGTTTTACCGCCACGCATGGTGAATAGGTGGAGGGTGCGATCGTGAAGAAGGGAATTACCATTCCGGTCAGCGGGATGACCTGCGCCGCCTGCCAGTCTTTCGTGCAGAGGACGCTCGAAAAGCAGATGGGAGTAGAGAGCGCTTCGGTCAACCTGATGATGAACAACGCGACCATCGAGTACGATCCGTCCTCCACGTCACCCGAGCGGCTGGTAGACGCCATTCGTGATACCGGCTACGGCGCTGAGCTTCCAGCGGCCGGCGCTACCGCATTTGAGGAAGAAGAGGCCCGGCAACGCCGGCAGATCGCGGAATTTCGCTCGCTTCGCCACAAAGCCATCATTAGCTTCGTCACCGCGCTGGTGATGATGGCCGCCTCCATGCCGCTGATGACCGCTCATGGCGCGGACCCGCTGATGCGCCTGGTGATGCACCGGTTCTCGCCTCCCATGGAGGCTGCATTCCCGTGGCTTTACGCCATAAATCGGCACATGTTGTCGGTGCTGCTGCTGGCGGCCACTACCGCCATCGTGTTCTGGCCGGGGAGGCACTTCTATACCAAGGCCTGGTCGGCCTTGTGCCACGGCACCACGGACATGAATACGCTGGTTGCTCTTGGCACGGGAACCGCTTACCTATACTCGGCAGCGGTTACCCTTGCGCCCGGCCTGTTCATCTCGCACGGGTTGGCTCCCGATGTCTATTACGAGGCCGTGGTGACGATTATCGCGCTGGTGCTGGTGGGCAATGCCATGGAAAGCCGCGCTAAGGCTCAGACCTCGGCGGCGCTGCGCAAGCTGATCAGCCTGCAGCCCAAGACGGCGCACATTGTTCGCGACAACTCTGAAATCGACGTGCCGGTTGAGGATCTGTTGACCGGCGACGTTCTGGTCGTTCGCCCCGGCGAGCGGATTCCCGTCGATGGCGAAATTGTCGATGGATCGAGCGCCGTTGACGAGTCCATGCTCACCGGCGAGCCCCTGCCGGTGGAGAAGGTTCCCGGCAATCCAGTGATCGGCGGCACCATCAACCGGACCGGCAGCTTCCGGTACCGGGCTACCGCCCTGGGTGATGACAGTGTGCTGGCGAACATCGTGCGGCTGATGCGTGCCGCTCAGATTTCACGCGCGCCCATTCAGAACCTGGCCGACCGCGTCAGCGCCGTTTTCGTTCCATCGGTGTTACTGATTGCGCTGGCCACCTTCGGCGCCTGGATGCTGTTTTCGCCGGATTCCAGCATCTTTCAGGGCGCCGGAGCGGCCGTGGCTGTGCTCATCATCGCTTGCCCATGCGCCATGGGGCTGGCCGTTCCGACGGCGGTTATGGTATCCACCGGCAAGGCCGCCGAGATGGGGATTCTCATCAAGGGAGGGGAAGCGCTGGAGCGTGCCGCCGCCATCAACACGGTTGTGCTCGACAAAACAGGCACCGTTACGGAGGGACGGCCTTCGGTGACCGACGTGATCGGAAGCGATGAGGCCTTCCGGCTGGCCGCCGCGCTGGAGTCACGGTCCGAGCATCCTCTGGCGGCGGCCATCGTCGAAGCGGCCGGGGGACCCTTCCCGCCGGTCACTGAATTCGAAGCTCGCGCCGGAATGGGAGCCACCGGCATCGTCGATTCCCGCCGTGTAACCGTCGGCAGCGGCCGTCTGGTCGAACCCGGCGCGGAACTACGAACCGCCGCCGAAAAGCTCGCCGGGGAGGGCAAGACGGTGGTCTACGTCTCGGTGGATGGCCAGCCCGCCGCTGTCATCGGCATCCGCGACGCGGTGCGTGCCGGTTCGCGAGAAGCCGTGGCCGCCCTGGGAAGGCTCGGTGACCAGGTGGTTCTGCTCACTGGCGATCAGGAAGCCGCCGCCCGGGTGGTGGCTCGCGAGGTGGGGATCGAAACCGTCCAGGCGGGTCTGCTTCCGCGAGACAAAGTGGACGAGGTGAAGAAGCTCCAGTCGGCAGGCCGCGCGGTCGCCATGATCGGCGATGGAATTAACGACGCCCCGGCGCTCGCCCAGGCCGACGTCGGCATCGCCATCGGCACGGGTACCGACATTGCCGTAGAGGCGGCCGATCTCACGCTGATGCGCAGCGATCTGCGCGCCGCCGTCCAGGCCTTGCACCTGGCGCGGCGGACCATGCGGGTGATGAAACAAAACCTGTTTTGGGCGTTCTTGTACAACGTAATCGCGATTCCGGTGGCTGCGTTCGGGCTGCTGAGCCCAATTCTTGCCAGCGGAGCCATGGCCATGAGTTCGGTTTCCGTGGTCGCCAACAGCCTGCGCTTGCGGAGGGGCCGGTATGGACGATAAAGAGGCGGTACTCAATCGCCTGAAGCGGATTGAAGGCCAGGTCCGGGGCCTGCACAGGATGGTGGACGAGGAGCGCTATTGCCCCGATATCCTGGTCCAGATATCGAGTGTTCAAGAGGCGCTGCGCGCCGTGGGCCGGAAGCTGATGCACAACCACCTGCGCCACTGCGCCACCACCGCCATCCGCTCGGAAGACTCACACGCGGCCGAGGCCATGTACGAAGAACTGCTGGAGCTCATTTACAAGCATGCGCGGTGAGTGTGATGCCGGCTTCGTCGGCGTGGTAGCTGCTGCGCACCAGCGGGCCGGCTTCCACGTGGGCGAAGCCCATTTCCGCTCCCCGGCGCTTATATTCCGCAAACTCATCCACCGGAATGTAGCGCAGAACCGGCAGGTGTTTCGGTGAGGGGCGGAGGTACTGTCCCAGGGTGAGAATATCCACCTTGTGCGCCGCCAGGTCGCGCATCACCTGGAGAACCTCTTCCATCGTCTCGCCAAGGCCCAGCATCAGCCCCGATTTTGCCGGAATCCCGGGACATGCCTGCTTGGCGTACTCCAGAATATCCAGCGACCGCTCGTAGCGCGCTCCCAGCCGGACCTGCCGGTACAGCCGGGGCACCGTTTCGGTGTTATGGTTGAGCACATCCGGCCGCGCGTCCAACACCAGGTCCATGGCGGCGTGCGAGCCCTGAAAATCGGGTATCAACACCTCCACTTTGCACTCGGGCAGCCGCTCGCGAATGGCCCGGATGGTCATCGCGAATAATTCCGCTCCGCCGTCCTTGCGGTCGTCGCGATTGACACTGGTGATGACGGCATACTTCAGTCCCAGGGCCTGTACCGCCTCGGCCACCCGCGCCGGTTCGTCGTAGTCGACTGTCAGCGGCGCCCCCTTTTTGACGGCGCAGAAGCCGCATCGCCGGGTGCACACGTTGCCGAGAATCATGAACGTGGCGGTGCGGCGGTTCCAGCACTCACCCACGTTGGGGCAGGCGGCGCTCTCACACACGGTGTGCAACCGCAACCGGTCCACCAGGGCCTTCAACTCACGATAGTTTTCGCCTGCCGGCGCCGGAGCGCGCAGCCACTTCGGGCGTTGCGGAGTCGGATCAATGGAAACCAGCACTGCCTGTATTTTACCTGACCCAACAGTGCGCGGGTCACGGGATCGCGTCGATGACGTCGCCTCGAAGTTCCAGGCGTGGAAGAATCGCATCGGGCTCGGTGGTGACGGCTTCCTTCAGTAGCTTCTTCGCTTCGGCCGGATTTCCATTCCGCTTGGCCACCAGGGCCATCAGGTAGCCTGCTTCGACGCGGTGTAACGGCTTAGGTGAATCCAGTTCGCTTTGAGCGAAGTGAACGAAGCGAGGCTGCAGTTTGTCGGCCTCCGCCTTGCGGCCAAGCCGGTCAAGTGCAAGAACGACGTGGAAGTTCTCGCTGCTCCAGCTATCGCGGTCTCCCGACAGGCTGCCACGGCCGGCGATGGCCTGTTCGTAGGCTTCGTTCGCCTCCGCCCTCTTGCCCTCGGCTTCCAGCGAACGGCCCACCAGATAAGACACCCGTGGCGACGTCTGGGAGGCGAAGTCATCAACGCCAAGCGAGGCAGGCGGCTTCAGCGCTGAGCGGAAGATGCGTACGGCCCCGGCGTAATCGCCCTTGTGGAATGCCGCCGCGCCAAGCGCCAACTGCATTGCGCGGTACTTGTCCCGCAGGCTATAGACCCGGTGACGCGGTTGGAATTTGTGGATGGCGAAAATCTTTTCCGCCTCGCCGTAGCTGCCTTTCAACAGGTTGGCTCCGATGATCTGCTCGGCCAGGTTGTCATCTCCCCGCGCGTTCTCGAAGGCTTTGTGAAGCAGCGCGATTTGCGCGTCCAGGCGCCCGGCGCGGGCGTAAAGTTCGCTTAGGTTATTGACGGTCCGGATATCGGACGGCTTCAACGCGATGGCCTTTTCCAGTTGCGCAACTGCTTTGTCGATGCCCCGGTTCTGATCGGCGTAGGCCAACCCCAGGGTGCGGCGAATGCCGAAATCATCGGGACTGATTCGAACGGCGGCTTCGAGTTCGCCGATGGCGGCATCGGGCTGGTTGAGATAGTAGTGAAGGCAAGCCAGGTAGAACCGGGCAACGGGATCCCGAGGATCCTTTTTCGCCGCCCATTCGAGTGCCGGAAGGCTCTCTTCGCGGTAAGGAAAGCGGTCGATGTTCGGGCGGGCGGCGCGAGCCTTGGCAAGGTAGGTCGCGGCATCCGCCTCGGCTCCGCTCCGGGAGAGGCAGTAGGCGAGGACGTAATAGAACTCCGCTGGCGTTCCGAACGGATCGCGGTTGTTCGCACCAACCAGCCTTAGGATTTTTACGGCGTCCTGCCAGCGGCCGAGGCTGCGGTAAAAGGCGGTGGTTTCGATGGCCTCCTGGCTTTGGCCGCCGAGCAGGTCAAGCAGTTCGTTTCGGGCATCAACCGCCCCGGTGAGAAGCCATTTCTCAGACTCGGCGAGCGTCGAAGTGGGATCGAGCTTTTCGATGCCGCCGATTTGAGCAAGCGCGTCCGGGCGGCGGTTCTCCATGCGTGCAACCAGCGCGAGCATGGTCCGGGCGTTGAGATGGTAGCCGTTGACGGCGACAGCCTGCTCGAGGTGTATACGGGCACTGTCGATCTTGCCGCGCTGGCAGGCGATACGGCCAAGGTTATACTCACGGTCCGCATAGTAGGCGCTGCCGGGCCAGATGTAGTAGAAGTTGCGCTCGGCCTCGGCTAGGCGGCCGAGTTTCATCTGGGCGGCGGAGAGGTAATAGTAGGCTTCGTCAAGATATGGATCGCGCTCAATCGCCTTCTGCATCTGTCCGATGGTCTTCGGGTAATCGAAGGAATTAAAGGCGTGAATACCCAACAGTAGATGCGCGCGGGAGTATCCGGGATCGATCGATAGCGCCTTGTTCAGTAACTCGGTGGCGGGACCGGTCTTGAGTTCCTTGAGCTTCGATTCGGCGGCCAGAACCAGTTCTTCCACGCTCATTCGCTCGGGCGGCTTAGCCGGGCTTTCGAGCGGGCGGGTGAAGGGCGTGTACTCGATACGGCCGGGGTTGGAATCGGGCCGGGTGTAGTTGACGAGCTCCCGGCCGCTGGCATCGGTGACAACGACAGTCACATTCCTCAGTCCCGTGGTGGTGGCGGGAACGGATTGATTGAATGGTCTTGCGGGAGTGAGATCGGCCGAGGTCTGAAGGATGGGACCAGCGGCGGATCGAACCGTGATTCCGGCTCCGTGAATCGGGCGGCAGGCGGAAAGGCCGACCTTGACCGCGCCATTTTCGACTTTCAGGTTCAGCGCAACATCGGCTCGCAGCGTAGAGAGCCCGCCGATGCCCGAAACCGGCATCCAGCGCTCATTCCAGGTGTCGAACTTGTGCGGCTCCACCCATTCATAGTGACCGTCCCAGACCATTCGTCCGCTCTGAACTTCGACGTAAGGGCCGGCCTTGTCGGTGTAGCCACGCTCATGGACCTTGGAGCTGCGGCCGTAGCCGAAGGTCCACATTTTCATGCCCTGGACGATGCGGCGGTCGGCGTAGCGGAAGACGCCGTAGTCCGTATCGTGCTGGTAGGCGCCCTGAAAGTCGTCGTAAATGTCGATGCCGAACACGCCGAGCATATTCTTGTTGTTGCGGTCCCAGCTATAGTCAACGCCATGGAACAGCGGCCAATCGGCAATTTCGGCGGTAGTGTGGCCGATGGTGCGGGTCATCGGGTAGAGGAACTCGGTTTTGGGCGTACCGGGAAGCGCCGAACTGATCCAGAACATCTGCGGCATCCGCCCGTCGCGCGCGTTGTAGCAGAAGACCGCCATGTCGATGGCGGCAACATCGGGATGAAGGGTGGCGGAGAGGTTGACCCGCATGTGGTAGACGGGATCGGACTGGCCGATATAAAGTGAAACGCTGCCGTCGGCCTGGCGCACGATTCGATGGCCCCAGTAAGGCTCGCCGTGGAGCGTGAGCATGTGCAAGTCGTGCGGACCGGTGAGTTCCATACCCGATTGCTGCCAGCTACCGCGCGGATTGTAGCGCGCGGGCTTGATGACGTCGTTGCGGTAGAAGATCTCGCGGTGGCGGAGTTTGTCGTAGACCGAGAAGATGCGGCCGCCGAACTCGGGGATGTAGGTTAATTTCAGGTATTCGTTTTCCAACTCGACGGTCTGATAAGTCTGCGGCTTGGGATCGCCCTCCCGCCAACCGGCCAAATAGCTGGTGAACGGGTACATGCCACCGTTTGAATATCCTTCAAATAACGGTGGTTCGAGATCGCGCCGGGGGTGATCGTAGGTCGGAATGGTAATCGTTCCTCGAGAGACACGGACCGGCTCGGAAGCAGTTGCGGGGTTAAAAGAAAAGAAAAATATCAGACAAGCGCCGGCTTTTGAAACTGAAGCGAAGGAAAACGATGGCATAAGCAATCTCGGATAATTGAGTTTACCCCGGCTCCCATCGGCTTTGCACTAGTGATAGCATCAAGCCGTGGCACTCGGCGAATTCACCAGGCAACTCGCGCAGCAGGCGCTTCCGAACCCGGTAAGGGGCGTACTCGATGCACTGCGCCCCGGAGATCTGGGTGGCATTGTGGATGCCATACGCGGGCCGAAACCGGCGCCCCCGGCGGCGGGAGAGCAGACGGGTGCGGTGCTGCTGGGCCAGATTCAGGCGATGCAGAAGGCGTTGAAGGACGACGAGGAGCTGTTGGTCCTGTTCCAGTCGGGCGCCGACGTGGTACGGGTGCTCGAGTTCTTTGTGCCGTCCTGGAACGTATTCGTAATGAGCGGGATCGACACCGAGAAGAACCTGACGCGCGCCGTCGCCGTGGCCGATACCTTGCAACTGGTGTGTAAGGTGATGAAAGTTGCGGCTGAGGCCAAGCCCGTGCGAGTGGGTTTCGTGATTCCGAAGCCCAGGCAGGAATAGCTGTCCGGGCTCCGGCGGAGCTACATGCCCAACAGACGCATGGCATTCCCCGTGGTGAGCTTCTGTTTCGCTTGCGCGGTGAGGTTCAGCAGGTCGAGTTTCGTGATGGCCGGATCCGGGTAGTGAAACGGCATCCCGGTACCGAAGATAATCCGGTCCTCACCCAGGGTCTCGATCAGCCGGCCGAATTCGTTTTCAAATTCGGATCGTAGCAACGAGATCTCGATGGAGTAGTTGCCGGGCAGGCCGGGTTGGCGGCGGCCCAGTGCGGAACCCAGGTATCCCGAACCGTTCATCAAAACGAAATGCGCCTCGGGAACGGCGGCGGCAAGCGACGCGATTTCTGTTTTGTCGACGTCGGGAATATCAACCAGGGTGCTCTGCTGGCGGCGATCCTCCACGCGCAATGGAATGGTAACCACCATCTTCCGGGCGGCCGCGGCGCGTACCAACGCCAGGCACTCCGGATCCGTGAGACGGTACTGGTGCCAGCGGGGATAGAGGCGGAGACCGCGCGCTCCGTGCTGTTCGTGCGAACTCTTCAGATCGTCCTGCCAGCCGGCATAGCCGGGATTGAGCACGATGAAGGGGATGAGACGATCCTGGTGGCTGGCGATCTGACGGAAAACGTCTTCGTTGCCCGCATGCACGTTGCGGTAGGTGATCGAAGCGGCGCTCGAAACGCAGGCTTTCGAGATACCCTTGCGGTCCATCAACCGGAGCAGATCGGCGGCGGTGTTGTAGCGCAGGGGCCGGAAGGCGAAGTGCCCGAGGTAGGCATTAATGTCGATCATGCGCGGCCTCCCCGGGCGAGAATCTGCTGCATGTTCTCTCCCATGATTTTGCGGCGCGACGCGTCGTCGATCTCGGCGGAGCGCATCCGGCCGACGCTGGCGGTCAGCGAGGTATCGCAGGCGAACAATAGCCGGCTGGCGCCGAGAACGCTCACGGCCATTTCCACCACGCCATCGTCGATCACGCTGCCTGAAGTATCCAGGAATGCCGTGGGCGCGTTGCGCAGCGACTTGATGGTCCACTCCCAGTCGCCGCCTCCGCAGATATGCCCGCAGATGATCATCGCTTCCGGATAGCGGTTCGCGGCCTCGGCGACGTGGCTTCCGTCGCTGATGCGCGGCTGTGGCGGGGAAAGCCAACTGGTGTGGCCGGCGTGTTGCAGGATGGGCACCTTCAACTCGATCGCCAGTTCGATGATAGGCCGGACGACGGGTTCGTTGATGCGGTAGTCGTTATATAGCTTGATGCCGATAAAGCCCTCGCCGATGTAGCGGCGGATCTCTTCCATCGCCTCCGGACCGTAGCCGGGATTGACGATACACTGGCCGAGGACGCGGCCGGGGAAGCGGCGCATCCCCTCGGCCACCCAGCGGTTGGCGTTTCGGAAGCCTTCGAGAGTCATGGGGTGCTCGGGTGGAACGATGGAGCAGCAGATCTGGTCAATGCCCAGCTTGTCGGCGGCCTCGATGAGTTGCCGGTCGCGTTCGCTCCAGTTGGCGATGTTGCGGAAGTGAAGGTGGTCGTGCGCGTCGATGACGCGCGCCGGGCGGGCCGCTGCCGTTCCGGAGGCGGTCGCGGCGGCGGCGCCCGCCCCCAGCAGGAAAGTGCGCCGGTTGAAATCGAGAGAGTTGTTCATCGGGCGGCTCCCGGGATTAACCAGTGATCAGAAAACATGAATGCGTCCTCTTCGTAAACAATATTCCGCCAGTCGAGCAGTTTCAAATCGACCCTTCGCCAAGCTGTTCGAGGATCACCCGCTCGAGGCACGCTTCGGGTATCAGTTGATCGGGATGCCGGGCTGCGGCGGTGGCAAGGGAGCCGGGGTCTTTGAAGCCGGACCCGGTGACCAGGCAGACCACCTTCTCATCGCGAGAGACCAGGCGCCGGGCGGCGGCCGTGGCAAGGCCGGCAAGCGCCGTTGCGCCGGCCGGCTCGGCGAAGATGCCTTCAAGTTGGAGCAGGGCGCGCTGGGCTTTGAAGATCTCGTCGTCGGAGACTTCAAACGCCTGACCGCCGTTCTGGCACAGCAGCTTCAAAGCGCGGGAGGCGTCAATATCGAAGGGAACAGCCAGGCCGCTGATCCGCGTGGTGCTTTCCACCGGGCGGATCTCGCCGTCGCCCCGCTTGAATGCGGCGGCCACGGTAGAGCAGCCATGAGGCTGGACCGCATGAACCCGGGCGGGGGTGGAAGCCAGGCCCCGGGTGACCGCGCAATAGAGACCGCCTCCTCCGACGGGAACGAAGACGTGGGATGGCGGGCCATCGGAAGCCGCCGCCAGTTCACGCCCCAGACTTTCCACACCAGCCATTCCCACGGGGCAATAGCGGTACGCTGAGACCACAAGCGTAAGATGGCGTCCGGTGGAAAGGCGGCCAAGAGTATCGAAAACAGCGGATGTCGTGGCGGGCGATTCGGCGAAGCCTTCGACGCGGATGACGTTGGCGCCGTGGGCCTTCATCTGGATCAGTTTGCCCTCCGGAACCTGGTGATTCACGACGATCGTGCAGGGCAGTTGATAGCGCGCGCAGCAGGCGGCCAGCGACGAACCGGTGTTGCCCGAGGATGTGGCCAGGCAGCCACGGATTCCTTCGTTTCCAGGGCGGGCCAATTCCGCGGTAACAAAGCGGTCTTTGTAGGATCCGGAAGGGTTTGTGTTCTCGAGCTTAAACCAGAGGTTGTGCAAGCCCAGTTCGGGGCCGATGCGGGTGCTGGGAATGAGTGGCGTGTTCCCCTCGCCCATGCCGGTGCGGAGCATAAACGATAGTATACGCATGCGAATGCCGGATCAGGTCCATCGCACGGCGGGGAGGCGCTGTTAAACTGGGAATTCATGTCGAGTTCGAAGTTGCCGCAGCGTTTGCTGTGTATTCTGCTGGTGCTGCTGACCGTTCCTTTATATTCGTTCCAGGCGCCCGACCCGCCATCCACACACAGGCAGGAAGTGCTGAACTACAGCATCGAGTGGAGGATGATTCGGGCCGGTACCGCACGCGTGGAGTGGAACCATGGTGGAAACGCGCGGTCGCAGATCAACGTTCACGTGGAATCGGTGGGGCTGGTATCCAAACTGTTCCGGGTAAACGACAACTACTCATCGAATTATGAAGATGATTTCTGTTCGGTAGGAAGCCTGTTTCGAGTGGAGGAGGGTAGCCGGCGGCGCGAAACCAGAATCAACTACGACCGCGCGGCGGGGCGATCCGAGTACGTGGAGCGGGATCTGGCAAAGAACTCCACCACCGTGAAACACCTCGACGTGCCGCGATGCGTGCAAGACGTGGTGGGGGGATTGTATCGCCTGCGAACGCTCAATACCGAACCGGGACAATCGCTGCAATTGCCGGTCAGCAATGGCAAGAAGTCGATTTCGGCCCGGGTAGAAGCCCAGGCGAAAGAAGAATTGAAGCTGCCATCTGGCACGTTCAGGACGGTGCGCTACGAAGCGGGGCTGTTTAACGGGCAGCTTTGGGATCGCAAGGGGAGCATTTCGATATGGCTCACCGACGACGCCAGACGGTTGCCCGTGCAGATTCGCATCCGCATGCAGTTTCACATTGGAACGATTATGCTGCTGTTGGAAAAGGAAGAAGGGTCATGAAAGCAAGCCGATTGATCGCAACGCAAGTAGCACTGATCTGTTTTGCGGCGCTGGCGCAACAACCGGCCGCCAAGCCCATGCTGAGCGCGCAGGCATCGCTGGAGTTATACGACCGGGATCTGCAATTGATGCAGTCGCTGGCGATCGCGATGCCGGACCTGGCCCGGGCCGGGGCCCCGCTGACCGAAAACGTGCGCTTTGCGATTACCAATCTCAAAGGCAGCGCCGGGTGGGCCAATACCAGCATAATTTATGGCCTGATGGGCAACCTGCGGGCCTTCGTGATGCTGGCCGATGCGGTGGATAAGCCGTTTCCATTTCCCGAAGAGGCCGGCCGGCAGTTGGCTGAGTTGCGCGCCTCGCTCGACCGTATCGGCGCGCACTTCCGTGCGTTACTCGCGGCACATGAGGCTCAACTGCGGAGCCCGGATCGGGATAACATCGGCCGTTATGCCGTAGCCGATTCCCGTCTGGCGCCGCCGGCGCAGGGAAAGCCCCGGGTGGTCTTCCTTGGCGATTCCATCACGGACGGATGGCGAATCAACGAGTATTTCCCCGATTCCGATTTTCCGAACCGGGGAATCAGCGGCCAGATTAGCGGCCAGATGCTGGGGCGAATGAAGGCCGACGTGATTGACCTGAAGCCGGCGGCGGTGCTGATTCTGGCCGGAACCAACGACCTGGCGCGGGAAACGCCGCTGAACATCATCCAGAACAACCTGACGATGATTGCCGACCTGGCCGAGTACCACCGGATCAAAGTGATCTTCGCATCGCTGCTTCCGGTGTCGGATTACCACCATCCCCAAACCGCGCGCCGGCCGCCGGCCCAGATTCGGGCAATGAATCAGTGGCTGCAGCAATTCTGCGCATCGCGGCGATTCACCTACCTGGATTATTACTCGCGGCTGGTGGATTCAAAGGGAATGCTCCAGGAGCAACTCTCCGATGATGGTCTGCACCCCAACAGCGCCGGATATCGCGTGATGGCTCCGCTGGCGCAGGACGCAATCCGGGCGACGGTGGGGACGGCATCGGTGCCCGCCCAGCCGCAACCCGAGCGCCGCAAGCGGCGTCTGTTGTAGTCAGCGCGCACGGCGGGTGTAGTGCCGCTGCGCGACAATGGAAGCGTATGTTCTTGCGCGCGTTGGTGGTGCTGTTGACATTCTCCGTGGTACTTGGCGCACAGGCGAAGCTCACCGTGGCCCAGTTGAAATCGCTGGTGACTTCATCGGCCCAGTTGCAGCATCCGGATAAGCAGGTGGCGGCCTATTTGCGCAAAGTAGTGCTGACGGAACGCCTGGATGAAGACACGCTGACCGAACTGCAGGCCCTTCGGTTAGGACAGAAAACCAGGGAAGCGTTGAATGATCTGGCCGAGGCTTCCAGGAATCTGCCGCCGGCAACTCCGCCTGTTCCTAAACCGGCGCCACCATCGATTCCACCGCCACCGGAGGCCGAACAGAGCAAAGTCATCGAGGAGGTCAGGGACTATGCTCTGAACTACACCAAGCGGCTTCCCGATTTCATCTGTTCGCAGGTGACGCGGCGCTACGTGGATCCGACTGGCCTGGAACTGTGGCGCCAGCAGGATACGGTGGTGGAGAAGCTGAGCTTCTTCGAGCAGAAGGAGAAGTATGAGGTCGTGCTGGTGAACAACCGGCCCAACAGGGCGTTCACTCACGAACAACTGGGCGGCGCGACATCGTCAGGTGAGTTCGGAACCATGATGAAGGAGATCTTTGAGCCGGAGACCCAGGCCCGTTTCACGTGGGAGCGCTGGGCGCGCCTGCGCGGGCGGCGGATGCAGGTGTACAACTACCGCGTTTCGCAGGCGCGCTCGAAGTGGGAGATCGACTACCAGCGCCAGCAGCGGGTAGTACCTGCCTATAGCGGGCTGATTTTTGTGGACAACGTTTCTCATGCCGTGATGCGAATCACACTTCAGGCCGAGGGGATTCCCCCGTCGTTCCCCATTCAGGAAGCGAGCAACATGCTGGACTACGATTACCAGAAGATCAGCGGAGCCGACTTCGTTCTTCCGCTTCGCGCTCTGATGCGAATGCGGGAGGGCAAATACCTGGTGAAGAACGAAGCCGAGTTCCGTCTCTATCGCAAGTTTGGCGCAGAGGCCAGCATCTCATTCGACACGACGCCGGAGCCGCTCTCCGAAGATCAGACCAGGGAAGAGCCGGTTACAAAATAGCGCGCCTGTCGCCACGCCCGGGTGGATTCAGCTATCATCACCCAGATGCCGGCGATTGACATAAACCTGGAACACTGTGCCCCTGCTCCCGCGCGCAAGGACTTTGCAATTGGCGCGATCGGCGCCGGGTTCATCCTCAGGGACGTCCACCTGGTGGCTTACGAACGGGCCGGGTACAACGTCGCCGCGATTGCGTCCCGCACCCCGCAGGCAGCGCATGAGGCAGCCCGGTTAAGGGGAATCCCCAAGGTCTATGAGACCACCGCGGAGTTGCTCTCGGATTCATCGATTGAAGTTCTGGATGTGGCCGTGCCTCCGGATCAGCAACTCGGAGTGATTCGGGAGGCGGTGAAGCACGCCGATCACATCCGAGGCATCCTGGCGCAGAAGCCGCTCGGCATGGACTATGCCGAAGCGTGCGAGGTTGTGCGATTGTGCGAGCAGGCCGGTATCGTGCTCGCGGTGAACCAGAACATGCGTTACGACCATTCCATCCGGGCGTTGAAGACGGTATTGAAACGGGGCTACCTGGGGGAGCCGGTGCTGGCGACGATTGAGATGCGGGCGATTCCTCACTGGAAACCGTGGCAGCAGTTGAATCCCCGCACGACGCTGCAGGTAATGAGCATTCATCACCTGGACTCGTTCCGCTACCTGTTCGGCGACCCCAAGTCCATCTATGTGAGCGCGCGTTGCGACCCTCGTACAAAGTTCACGCATCTGGACGGGATTGTGCTCTACATTCTGGAGTATGCCAGCGGGCTGCGCTGCAGCGCCTGGGATGATGTCTGGACCGGACCGGCGCGGGAGGGCGCGGCTGCCGATCTGTATATCAAGTGGCGCGTCGAAGGGCTGGAAGGGACTGCCTGGGGCACCATCGGATGGCCCTTCTATCCGAATGCGGTGCCGAGCACCATCCACTTCACCACCCGGCAGGAGCCCGGAACCTGGTTCTCCCCACAGTGGAATGAAGTCTGGTTTCCCGACGCCTTTCAGGGGACCATGGGTCAATTGCTCGATGCGCTGGCCACCGGCGCCGAACCGGCTATCTCGGGAAGAGACAACCTGCACACGATGGCGCTGGTGGAGGCCGGCTACCGGTCGCTGGCCGGGCACCGGCCAGTGGACTTGGAAGAGATTATGGGAGAAAACTGAATGAAACTGGGACTGATCAATTCGGCGTGGCTCGGTTCGCGCATCGGCACTGCCGAAGGAATCCGGCGAACGAAGCAAATTGGCTTCGATGCCATCGATATTTTTGCCGATCCGCTGGAGACCGGGCCGGCCGAGCGGCGGTTGATCCGGCAAACGGCCGCCGATGAGGGGCTACCGATTGTTTCAGTGTGCTGCTGCGCGCTGGGCATCGCGGACTTCAACAACACGGTGCGGCGATTCCACAGCGAACGGGCAAAGGCGCATCTGGACCTGGTCTACGAACTGGAAGCGCGCAACCTGTTGCTGGTGCTTGGCGAGTACATCTGGCAGCAGGAAGTGATCCGGCCCCGCGACCAGTGGCTATGGGCGGTGGAGGAGGTTCGTGCGTTGGGCGATCACGCCGGGGATCTGGGATTGGAGATCGCCATTGAACTGGAGCCGTTCCATCAGTCGATTGTGAATAGCCTGGACCGGATGGTGGACTTTCTGGCGGAGGTGAACCATCCCGCGGTCAGGGCAAACCTGGATATCTCGCACCTGCACCTTTCGCGTAGCGCGGCGGAGGGGATTTCCCGGCTGGCCGGGAAAATTGCCCACGTTCACCTTTCCGACTGCGACGGAAAGGTGCATGGCGACCTGCCGCCGGGCCGCGGCGTGGTCGATTTTCCTCCATACCTGGCCCAGTTGAAAGACAGCGGGTATGACGGCGTGGTGAGCATCGAACTGGAGTACTCGCCCCAGCCGGAAATGATCGTCGAGTGGGTGACTGAGGCCTACCGGGAAACCGACCGCCTGATGCAGGCGGCCGGAATTCGGGGATAAGCGCCGGCGTCGGTTGCCACGCTTTGGACGCCGCCGGCAGGGCGGCCCCGGTCATTTTTCGTCCCGTTACGCCTCTGTTGCCAGATAGACGTGAAAGCGCGTCACCGTGCGGTAGCCCAGGCGCTGGTAGAGGCGGACGGCCAGCCGTGTCGATTGCAGTGTGGTTGCCTCCACGCCGAACTGGCGGCGGGCCTCATCGAGCGCGTGCCGGATGGCCGCTTCCGCATACCCGCGGCCCCGGTATTCCGGCAGGGTTGCCACGGAGTATATGCCGGCGATGCCGTCGTCCACCACGGTTGCCACGGTTGTAACGGGTGTCTCCCCTACGTACCCGACGAATCCGTGGAACGTACTCTTCCACCCGCCCGGCTGAGTGTAAATCTCGTTGGCGATGGAGAGCGGCAACTCAAATGTCGCCGCCGCAATTTGGCAGAATGCCATTCGGGTGACGGCGTCTTTGACCGCCCGGATCTCGATTCGCGGCCGGTCATCGCCCGGCGGCGCCAGCGCCTCGGCGAACATTCCTGGAGGTTCGGTCAACGGCTGCAATCGGTAGCGCTCGCAAAGGTTGGCCTGCTTGCGCCGTACCCCACGCGCCAGAAGGTCTTCACAGGCCCACAGGGACCATCGCAATCCCCGGGCGCCAAAGAATACCCTTGCCGTCAGCAACCGCTGCTCAAATGACGCCGTGTCCGGTACCGGATCCGTGATCAGCGCCGAGTTGAACACCCCGTAATTGATCCCCGACGATATCAGCAGCACTCCCGGCATCTGGCGCGCCTCGCCCGCTTCGTTGGCGCGGCAGAAGAATTTCATTGCTTCGCGGAGATTCCGGTCCACGGCCTCGAACAACATAAATGCCGAATTAGAGCAGACTCAACGGGTCAACGTCAATCACCAGCGCCGTCTTGGGCCAGTTTTGCTCCACGGCGAAACGGCGCAGCGTGTGGAGAGTGGCGCTCAGCACTTTGCGGTTGGCTGCCTTGAGCAGCAGTTGATAGCGGAATTCCGCCCGCAACCGTGGAACCGGTGCCTCCGCCGGTCCCATAATCTTCAATGTCTCCAGCGGTGGATTCAGGAATCTCCCCACTTCGGCGGCCATCCGCATCGCCTCTTCCTGCGTCTTGCTGCGCAGCATGACGTTGGCCAGCGCGGCAAAGGGAGGGTAACGCATCATACGGCGAAATTGTAGTTCCTTTTCATAGAATGCCTGGAAGTCCTGCGCCGCCGCCATGCGCACGGCGTAGTGATCGGGATTAATGGTTTGAATCAACACCCGGCCGGGAATGTCTCCTCGTCCGGCGCGTCCGGCTACCTGGGTCAGCAGTTGGAACGTTCTCTCGGCAGCCCGGAAATCCGGCAGTCCCAAGCCGGTGTCGCCTGATACCACGCCCACCAGGGTCACGTTGGGAATGTCGTGCCCTTTGGCGATCATTTGCGTGCCCACCAGAATGTCATAGCTGCCCTCGCGGAATCCCTGCAAAATAGTCTCGAAGTGCCGTTTGCCGGAAACCGTATCCCGGTCCATCCGCGCAATGCGCGCCTGGGGAAGATGCCGGTGGAGTTCCTCTTCCACCTTCTCCGATCCGGTGCCCATAAAATACAGGTGCTCGCTCTCGCATTTCGGACACAACTTCGGCACCCGCTGCGCATAGTTGCAGTAGTGGCACAACAGCCGCTGATCCCGCTTGTGGTAGGTGAGCGTCACCGCGCAGTTGACGCACTGAATCCGCTCGCCGCAGGAGCGGCAGGTCACAAAGCTTGAAAATCCCCGGCGATTGAGCAGCACCATCGTCTGCTCGCCCGCCTTCAGCCGCTCCTCGATCGATTCGAGTAACTTTCTGGAGAACGTCGACTGCTTGCGTGTTTCGAGGAACTCCTGCCGCATGTCGATCAGTTCTACTTCCGGCAACGGACGCGCTTCAATCCGCTGGGGTAGCGAAAGCAACGTGTACTTTCCCCGCTCCACGTTGTAGCGGCTCTCCAGGCTAGGGGTCGCTGATCCCAGTACAACGGTTGCTCCCGCCGTCTGGGCGCGCACCACGGCGACGTCCCGGCCGTTATAGCGCGGTGTCTCCTCCTGCTTGTAGCTCTGATCGTGTTCCTCGTCCACCACAATCAGCCCCAGGTTCGGCACGGGAGCAAACACCCCCGACCGCGTTCCCACTACCACCCCGGCCCGCCCGCCGCGAATTCGCCGCCATTGTTCCGCTCTTTCGGCTCCACTGAACGCCGAGTGCAGAATCGCCACCTGGTCGCCGAAACGGCCGAAGAATTGGCCGGCGACGGCCGGTGTCAGCGCAATCTCGGGAACCAGGAGCAGCGCACTCCGCCCGGCCGCCAGCGCCGTCTCGATACTGCGCAGGTAGACCTCGGTCTTACCCGACCCGGTCACTCCCTGTAACAGGAAGGGGTGGAATTTTCCGGATTCGATCGCTTCCCGCAGCTTGAGAAAGGCTTCTCGTTGGTGTTCGTTCAACGTATGCGGCGGACGAAAATCCGAGGACAGCTGTGCAGGATTTCTCAGCTCCAGCCGAACAAGACCCTTGCGCGCCAGCGACCGGGCGGCCTTGCTGCCGTGCTTGATCAGCGGTTCCAGATCAGCCAGATGGTGGGAGCCGGGATGTAATTCCAGAAAAGAAATTAACTCCCGTTCGGCGCGTGGCAGCTTGATTCCCGCGGACCGTCCCGTAAATTCGATCTGCAAGCGCGACGCGGCGGCCCTTAACGGATCTCTCTCCGCCTCGGTCTCCTCTTTTTCCACCAGCTTCTTTTTTTCGAGCGAACGCAAAATATCCGGCGCCGACGGGAATTTTCGCGTTAAATACGCGGTACTCAGCGGGCGTTGTTCCAACATTCGCAGGATCTCCACCGCTCCACTGCCCGTGGCGGCATCGATCAGCAGCCGCCGCGCCGCGTCCCGGCCCTCGCCGGTCAGCGTATACACCTTCTGCTTCCGGAATTCAGCCGTCAACGGTGTCATCGTCCGGTACACTTCCCCTAACGGAGCGCAGTAGTAAGATGCAACCCACCGCCCCAGCCGCAACAGTTCATCGTTCAATACGGGTTCTTCATCGAGCAGGCGCAGAGCCTGCCGGGTGGCCACTGCCGGTTCTTTGTCGTGACACTCGACCACCATTCCGGTCAAGCGCCTGGGTCCGAACGGCACCATCAGCCTGGCGCCTGGCTTCACCCGGCCCCGGATAGTCTCAGGCAACTCATAGGTAAATAGCTGATCGAGCGGAACCGGCAGGCTCACATCGCAGTATCGGGGCACCCCTCCCATGCTAGCAATCGCGCGGCGTTATCCGTCCCGGCTGCAGGACTGGCGATGATCCTTGGCGCCGCGCAGTGAGACACATGCCGGCTACGGAATCTGTACCGTGAATTCGCCGGGAGTGACAAACTGGATTACGCCGCCCCAGATGCAGTTCAGAACCGAGGTGTTATCCAGCGCCGGCATGTTGCCAATCATCACCGTTGGTGCTCCGGGGGTCCAGGGCGCCGGGGTGACCGGTATGCACGGCATCGGTGTCAACACGCCCGCCGCCGCCGTAGTCGCCGCGGCGACCGTCGGATTGGATGGCGCCATGCACATCCCGAACGGCATGATGTTGACCATCGGAATGTGATCCATAATGTTCGCGTCGGGCACTTGCGACGTCATCACTCGATTGGTCGGCAGCACCACCAGCGAACTCGGCGCCACTCCGAAACTGCAGCGCATCGATGCCCCCATACAAACCTGCATCGGCATTCTGCGAACCCTCCTTTGGTGACCACCATTTTACGGCAAGTACTTCTTCACCCAGGCCAGCGCCTCCGGAACCCAGATGGGAGTCAGGTGGTGATCCCGGTCAAACCAGATCAACTTTTTGTCCGGGCCCTCCAGATAGGCCCGGAAGGACGCGTTCACGCGGTCGTAGTCGTAGAGTGTATCTTTTTTGCCCATCAGCATCAGGAAAGGCCGCGAGCCGATGCCCCAAGTGTAGTCGATAGGCGACGCCGGCCCGTAGCCGGGGTTGAGTAGCGGAGGCACGCAGGCCACCGCCATCCGGATTCGGGGCTCCACCGACAGCAGATAAAACGAATCCATTCCGCCCATGCTGTAACCCACCAGCCCAATTCGTCCGATGTCGATGTCGCCCCGGCCGGCTATGTAGTCCAGCGCCCGGCGATAATCTTTCACCGTTTGCACGCTGATTTCCGCATAGCTGAAGGCGTTACGCCAGACCTGTCCTTTCGAATCAGTGAACGGATTGACTCCCTGATAGCCGTTCTCCGCGCTCCGCTCACCGTGCGTTGCGGCGTCCAGCGCCAACACGGCGTAGCCCGCGCCGAGTAGCGCCTTGCGCATCACCCCGCCGTTGTGAATTCCCGTGTCTTCCCACCACACGGCCTTCGAACCGGACCACCCGTGAAGCAGCAGTACCAGCGGGTGGGGCCTGGGGGCGGCCTTGGGCATTTCGAGCAATCCCGGCACCAGGAATCCCTGCGCGCCTTGAAAAACAATCTTTTCACGAATTGTTTCGGGAGTCTCTTTGCGCTCCACCGTACGCCCATTCGAGGGGATGCCTTGGTTTGAATCGAAGAAACCCAACCGCGCCTTGAATGCCTCTTCACTCACACGCGGGTAGGGCGCCGCTCTGTTCCCCGCAGCGGTAATGCCCGCTTCCCGCCCGCGCCGTACGGCCTCCAGGTAGGCAGCGGGGACTTTATCCATCGCTCCGCCGGGCGCAGTCCACCACTTCAGCCGCTCGCTGTACAGCCAGACATACTCGTCGGCAACTTCGAGAGCCTTCGCCACCAACCGCTCCAACTGTTCGGGCGAATGTCCGTTGTTGGTAAAGTCTTCGGCGTTCCAGCCCACTTTATTCGAGTTACGGTCCATCCAAATACCGAAGGAGAAGCCGAACCGTTGCGAATAGCGGACCGGGACTGCCACAATCGGCAGCACTTGTTCCTTCATCAGCCGGTAGGCCGCCGGAAAGTCCTCCGGCCTCAGGTAGCCGTAAGCCGACTCGTGCCCGTCGATAAAAGTTGTCTGGCCTTCGGCCGCCTCTACCATTCCGTCCAGAAACGGGGCTAGCAGCCCATAGCTCACCTGATCCAACCGCCTACCGGTTTCCTTCATTTGTTTCCATGGATAGCTGTAGCCGAGCGACAGAAAGATCTTCAAACCCGGGTAACCGCGTTCAAAGGCCCGCATCACCTCGCCGCCCCGTTTCCGCGCCTGTGCTGCGTACTCCTGGAACGGCTTCCGGCCGGCATCCCTCTGTTTCGAGTAATCCCACAGTTTTCGGTTGTATTGTTCCACCTCAAACGCCACCCCAGGACACTTGGTCTCGTGCGCGAACCACGCCACCAGCCGCGCGTTTTCCACAACGGCGGAATAATCGTCGAACCAGTCCAGATCGGCCGGCGTTACGTTGAAGCGCGGGAAGTTGTCGCGCAGCGAGCCGAGATCGGCATCGAGCAGCGGCTGGATCGAAGGCGCCAGGTCCTGCTCAGTGAACTTCTTGCGGCCCCAACCTTCCCATGTGAAGCTGCCTTTTTTGCCATCCTCGCGAAGGTAATTAATGTGGAAGATGGTCCCATCGAATGGCCTCTGCCGCATCGCCGCCGCGTATTGTTTCATGAATTGAGGATCGGGCTCATCCCATCCGAACTCGATCAGCTTCTTGTGCTTCGACGTGGCCTGAGCGCCCAGGCCCCATACCGCTGCCAGCAGCAACAGCAACCAAATCCGTATCCGCATCGGGGTCACCGAACGATTTCATCACAACCGGCCGGGCGGCGGAAAGCCGCTCGTTTCACAATAGAAACATGGCGCGTCCTGCCCGGAGGAAGCGGGGAGTAACGGATAGGCCGGACGGTCGAAGTGATCGGCGCAGGCCAACACCGCGCTAAACTTCTACCAATGAGCCTGGTCGATATCAGCGCGCTTCCCACAGCCGGGAATGCCGCAATCCGTTTGCATCCCGCCGATAACATCGCCGTCGCTCGTGTGCCGATTTCACCGGGCCAGCCGCTCCATTTCCCGGACCTCCGCCTGGAATGCAGGGATGCCGTCCCGGCCGGCCACAAGGTGGCTCTTCGGCCCATCGGCCCCGGCGGCTGGCTGGTCCGCTACGGCCAGCGTATCGGCCGCGCTGCTCGCGCGATCGCGCCCGGTGAGCACGTTCACACCCACAACGTCTCGTTTGAAGAGATCACCTTTGATTACGAATTCCCCACGTCCGAGAGAGAAATGGCCGCTCCCTGCGGGGAGATTCCCACGTTTATGGGCTACCAGCGGGAAGACGGCCGCGCCGGCACGCGCAATTACCTGGCGATCGTGGCCGCGTCCAATTGTGCCGCTCACGCGGCCGGGCTGATAGCCGACAGCTACCGCGAAGAACCGCTTCCGGAAAACGTCGATGGCGTCATCGCATTTCCTCACGGCGAAGGCTGCGGCCACGCTTTCGGGCCGGACACCGATCAACTTCGCCGGACGCTGGCCGGCGTGCTGCACCACCCCAACGTCTCGGCCGCGGTCATCCTCGGTCTCGGGTGCGAAGTGAACCAGATCGACCACTACCTCGGTCCGGAGGCCCTCGCGTCCGGCCGTATCATTGGCCTCACGGTGCAGGCGGCCGGAGGCACCCGCGCTACGGTTGACGAGGCGCGCCGCCTGCTTGGACACTCGATCGAGCGTGCCCACGCTGAGTCCCGATGCCCTGTTCCTGCCTCGAAGATCGTTCTCGGCCTCAACTGCGGCGGCTCGGATTCGTTTTCGGGCATCACCGCCAACCCGGCCTTGGGTGTCTGCTCCGACCTGCTGGTTGAAATCGGCGCCACGGCGGTCCTCGCCGAAACGCCTGAGATCGTCGGTGCCGAGCATCTGCTCATCCGGAGGGCCCGCTCCCGAGCCGTTGCTGAGCGCCTGTTGGCACGCATCGCCGATTACAAATGTTATCTCGATCGCTTTGCACGGTCATTCGACGACAACCCATCACCGGGAAACAAGGCCGGCGGGCTTACCAACATTCTGGAGAAATCTCTGGGCGCCGTCGCCAAAGGAGGTACCTCGCCGCTGGTGGAAGTCTATGATTACGGCGAGAAGATCAACTCGGTCGGCCTCGCCTTCATGAACACCCCAGGTTACGATCCCGTTTCACTGACCGGTCTTGCCGCCGGCGGAGTCAATGTCATCGCTTTCACCACGGGGCGGGGAAGCGCCATCGGCTTCCCAAATGTCCCCGTTTTGAAGATCGCCAGTAACACGTCCACCTTCCGGCACCTGCGCGACAACATGGACGTCAATGCCGGCCGCATCGCCGATGGAGAGGCCACGCCAGACCAGGTGGGCAGGGAAATCTTCGACCAGGTGCTGGCCGTCGCTTCTGGTCAACGCACTTCGGCCGAGCGGTTAGGCCACCGGGAGTTCGTTCCCTGGCGCATCGGCCCGGTTCTGTGATTCACAACGCGCAATCAAGTCAGCTCAACCCGGTCCATGGCCAGAAATTCCTGGATGTGCGGATGGTCCGCATGGTCGAGTCCCTCGACCGAGCCAACGTAGATCGCCTGGCCCTCGTAGAGAACCACCACGCGGTCGGCTACCTTCCGCATCAGGTCCAGGTCGTGGGTCACCACCACGCTGGTCAACCGCAACTGCTGCTTCAACCGCAGCATGAGGTTGCTAAGGTGGTCCGACATGATGGGGTCCACCATTGTCGTCGGCTCGTCATATAAGATGCATTGCGGCTGAGCCGCGATCGCCCGGGATATGGCCACCGCCCGCTTGTGTCCGGTCGAAAGATCGGCCGGATAGGCATCGGCGTACTCGCCCAGTTCCACCAGGTCCAGCAATCCCTTCACCACATCGTGTTTGTTCTGCTGGTTGTAGTCTTCCCGCAGTTCCAGGGAGAACAGGATATTCTCGGCCACGGTCATCGAATCAAACAGCGCCCCGGACTGGAATACCATCGTCACCTTCTTGCGGATCCGGGTGAGTTCGGTTTCGGAAAATTCGGTGATGTCTTCGTGCGCCACGATTACGCGTCCGGCATCGGGGCGCAGAAACCCCATTATGTGTGAGAGAGTTACAGATTTTCCGACACCGCTGCGGCCGATGATCGCCACCGTCTCGCCGGCGTTCACATAGAAGCTCACGTCGACCAAAACCGGGATGTCGAACGTCTTATAGACATGCCGGAACTCGATGTAGTGTGGAAAGACGTCGCTCATTGGCCGCTGTGATGCGTCTCCCAATCACCGGGTGTATTCACATTCCCCAGGGCCGATGGCTCATTCACGGGCCATTCCACCACCCGAAGCTCGCGCAGGCACTCTCTGACCTTTCTCGTGCCCCGGCGCAGCGCCTCCTCAACCGGCACCACCGCGCTGCGATGATAGACGGCGCACAATGGGTGTACCCGCCCGTCCGGACTTACCGGGAGCAGACATTGGGCGCCAGTGACTTGCGCCGCTTCCAGCAACCGGTGGAGAAAAAGGGTCGAGATGCCCGGCATGTCGCAGGCCACAATCAGGTTCCAATCCGCTTCGCTCGCCCTGAGCGCGGTCAGGATGCCTCCCAGCGGCCCACAGGGCTCCAAGGTGTCGGCAATCGCCCGCAGTCCGATCGCGGGGTACCGCTCGGGCGCTCCCACCAGCACCGCCGAACCCGCAGCTTCGGCCACGATTGCGGCCACATGCTCCACCAGCGTCCGGTTTTCATACGGAAGCAGCGCCTTGTCCCGTCCCATCCGCTGGCTGGCGCCGCCCGTCAGCACGAATCCCGCGCTGTGCGGCTTCTCGCCGCCGGCCTCGATTGGGGGAGCGCTGCTACTCTCCCTAACCATGAGAAAATCATAACATTCGGCGGTACGGCACTCCGGTTGAGGCCGCCCGCGGCGCCGGAAACCGGATTTCCGGCAAAGAACTGGTTTTCAAATGAAGGTTTTGCGAGTATAATCGGTTAAAACAGGATTATGGGGATTTGTTTCAATATCGCCCGTATCACCGCCGGCGCGGCCGGATTAGTGATGGCTGCTTCGGTTCCGCAGTCTTCACCCGCGCTGGTCACCAGCATTGTCCGCGTGGATTCCCACAGCGGCCGGCTGGTTCGCGGCGTCGTTGTCTCACCCGGCTTCATTCCCCGGCGCTCGAGAGCGAAGGCGGTGCCGCCGGCCACGACCGAGGTGGGAAAGATGATCGAGCAGGCCGCGGAACGGTACGACCTCGATCCTCTGCTGGTGCACTCGGTGATCGAGGTCGAAAGCAATTACAACCCCTTCGCTGTCTCCGGTAAAGGGGCGCTCGGACTGATGCAGTTGATTCCTTCGACGGCCCGGCGATTTGGGGTGCGGAATCCCTTCGACCCGAAAGAGAATATCGGCGGCGGCGTCCGATACTTGAAGTATTTGTCAACAATCTATTCATCAGATCTGCGGCTGGTTTTGGCCGCGTACAATGCCGGCGAGGGAGCAGTTGCCCGGTATAACGGGATTCCACATTACCCGGAGACAGAGCAGTACGTCTATCGGGTGGGCAAGGCATATGGAAAGCGCAGGCGAGCTGTCCGGATGGCTGGGCGGACGGAAATGCCGCCGGCTGCCGGGACGGCGGAAGCGGCCCGGCCCGTTGAGATGTCGATCGATGCTCAAGGAAGGCTCAACCTGCGTACGAGATAGGACGGCATGGCCCGTTTTATTCATGTTCGGATGAAGTTGATCGCGGCGCTGCTGCTGACCGCGACGGTTGCGGTGCCGCGTCACGCCAGCCGGGAGCGATCCGTTTCGGTGACCGCGGTCCGGCACTGGTCGCAGGGCGATGTGACCCGCATCGCGATCGAGATGAACGGAGAGTTTCAATACTCCTCAGACCGTGTTCCCAATCCCGATCGCGTTTACTTCGATATCCATGAAGCCCGCTTGCGCATCGGCGCGCGTGGCGCGGCGGCGATTCCCGTCGGTGATTCCAGGGTTCGCCAGATTCGTGTCGCCCAGACGCAGCGCAGGGTTACACGCATCGTTCTGGATCTCAATGACGGGGCCGAGGTGGCCGCCTCGCGCCTGGCCAGTCCGGACCGCCTCATTATAGAAGTACGTTCCAAGCCGGGCGCTGGCGCCCCCTTGGCGGCGCCGTCCACCCCGGCAACTGCATCCACGCCCGCTGCCAGCGCCCGGCCCGCGGTTCCGGTTGCCCGGAAGCGGTTCGTTGCTCCCCGCCAGCCGGTCCTGGTTGCCCGTGCACCGGACCCGATTCCCGCGCCGCCGCACATTGAGGGGACGAGTTTCGCTCCCATCTCCATTGCGCTGCCCGTCCCTGTTCCGCCTGCGCGGCCTGAACTCGCCACACGGCGCGCGGTTGCCCGGAAACCACCCGTGCGATCGTCTGCTCCACTGACAGATGGAAAAATCGCCGGCGGAGCCCCCCGCCCGGCTGGAGTGGTTCCTGATGGCGGCCGTGATCACCCTCCGGCCGGCGCCGGTTCCGCGCCCCAGGCCGCCCGCAAAAACAGCGATGGGGAGCGTTCCATGACTCGCGTCCTCGGCCTCAAGGTCGGACGCATTGTCATCGATCCCGGCCACGGCGGCCATGATACCGGCACCATCGGATACAATGGCCTGATCGAGAAAGACCTCGTCCTCGACGTCGCCCGGCGTCTGGGCAAACTCATTGGTGAGCGGATGGGCAGCGAAGTGGTTTTTACGCGTTCCGACGACACCTTCATCCCGCTCGAAACCCGCACCGCGATCGCCAATGAACACCGTGCCGATCTTTTCCTGTCCATCCACGCTAACTCTTCGCCCCTTCGTAGCATCGGTGGTGTGGAGACGTTCTATCTGAACTTTTCCAGTTCGAAATCGGATCTTGATGTCGCCGCCCGCGAAAACGCCAGCTCGCGAAAGACCGTGTATGAACTGAAGGACCTGTTACAGAGAATCGCCCTTCAGGACAAAATAGAAGAATCCAAAGAGTTTGCCGGACGCGTTCAGGCGGCGCTATACGGCCTTTCATCCCGCTCCATCAGACAGCGTAACCGGGGCGTCAAGAAAGCTCCGTTTGTCGTTCTTATCGGCGCGCAGATGCCTTCGATACTTGCCGAAATCGGCTTTGTTTCTAACGCGCACGAGGAGAACCTGATGAAACGTTCCGATTACCGCGACAAACTCGCCGAAGCGCTCTATAAAGGCGTGGCGCAGTACGCCAGCACCCTCAGCCACTTTCAGATCGCGCACACCAGCGGCGAGTAACTTCGCGGCTGTTTCTCCTGCCGGGAGAGGAATCGCAAGTTCTTTGCAATTCTTGTTGACTTTAGCCTGAGTAAGTTCTAAAATCCATTAAGCATTTTTTATCAAGCGCGAGTGAGTGGACTTTGCGGGCGCGTAGGGCTGCGGCAGAAGCACTACGAGTTCGCTTCGTATCGGGAACCAGGGGAACGGTGCTCGTGCCGTTAGTTACACGTAACGAGGAGTTGCTAGCCATTAACAGGGCAAGTTGTTTTCTTTAGATCCTCGTCTAGTAGTGTGTTTGCGCTGCCGTGGCCTGTGTTGCGAATACACTCATCGTTACCCCTCCAAACAAAAGAATGGAATTGGCATCCAGGAGGCCTTTCTGCTATGTCGAAACTACTCAAGTGCTCGCTGGGGATTCTGTTAGGTCTGTTACTGATCCCGGCAGCATATTCACAGGAGGTTCGTGCCAGTCTGAACGGACAGGTGACGGACCCGAGCGGCGCCCTCCGTGCCAACATTGATGAGACAGTTCTCCCGGTCATAATTAACGAGCAGGGCGAGAACAGGAGTCAATGTGAAGATCAACGGAATCTCATCGGCTTCCCCCACGGTTTTGCCCGCCGCGGAACGTAGGGAGGCCGAGCGGAGCGAGGCCGACCGGAGTGCAGAGGCGGGCAAAACCGTCGCGATCGAGCAGCCGCCCCCACCCCGACCCGACCCGGAGGTTGTCGCCGGCGCCAAGCGCCGCACTTTCACCGCCGAATACAAAGTGCGCATTTTGACGGAGGCCGATGCCCTCGCCGGGCAAGTCGGCGCCATCGGTGCGTTGCTGCGGCGCGAAGGCCTGTACTCCTCGCTCCTGACCGCTTGGCGGCGGGAGCGCGAGGCCGGCATCCTCAAGGGCCTGACCCCGCAAAAGCGCGGCCCCAAGTCCAAACGCAATCCGCAGGAAGAGGAACTGCGGCGACTGCGCCGCGAGAACCTGCGCCTGACCGAGGAACTGCGCAAAGCCGCCATCGTGATCGATGTTCAAAAAAAAATGGGTGCGCTGTTGGGCTGGCCGTTGCCGACGGCGGACCCCGAGGAGAAACCCTGATGGATGCCGTCACCCATCTGGCTCCCACCGTGGGCGTGGTGGCCGCCTGCGAGTCCCTTGGAGTAGCCCGCGCCTCCTTCTACCGGCAGCGTCCCGTCCTCGGGCCGCCCTTGTTGCCGCCCCCCGAGCCGGTCTTGCCGGCGGAGCGGCCCGCTCCCGCTCGCGCCCTCAGTCCGGCCGAGCGTGCCAGTGTGCTGACCGTTCTCCACGAAGAGCGCTTCCAAGACCGCTCTCCGGCGGCCGTTCAGGCCACCTTGCTGGACGAAGGCCAGTACCTCTGCTCGACCCGCACCATGTACCGTATCCTCGAGCAGGAGGGAGAGTCCCGCGAACGCCGCGATCAACTCGTTCATCCGCCTTACCAAAAGCCCGAGTTGCTGGCCACCGCGCCGAACCAACTGTGGAGTTGGGACATCACCAAGCTGCTGGGTCCGGCCAAGTGGACCTACTTCTATCTCTACGTGATCCTCGACATCTTCAGCCGCTACGTCGCCGGTTGGATGGTCGCCCCCAAGGAAAGCGCCGACTTGGCCAAGCAGTTCATCCAGGAGACGATCACCAAGCACCAGATCCCCCCTGGCCAACTCAACATCCACGCCGACCGCGGCAAGGTCATGACTTCCAAGCCCGTCGCCTTTCTGATCGCCGACCTGGGCGCCACCAAGACGCACAGCCGACCCTACGTTTCCAACGATAACCCCTATTCGGAAAGCCAGTTCCGGACCCTCAAGTACCGTCCGGAATTCCCGGATCGTTTCGGCTGCATCCAGGACAGTCGTGTCTTCTGTCAGCAGTTTTTCCAGTGGTACAACGAAGAGCACCGCCATTCCGGCATTGGCTTGCTCACTCCTTCGATGGTCCACTTCGGCGAGGCCCAGTCCGTCCTGGCCCACCGCCAAGTCGTGCTCGATGCCGCTTATCAAGCCCACCCGGATCGTTTCGTCCGGCGGCCTCCAAAGCCCCTGCTACTGCCTTCCGAGGTGTGGATCAACAAGCCGGTTCCACCCGGTCCAAAGACAGAGGAAGAAACTCACTAAACTCCCATGCCGGGTGTCTCAACCAGCTTGACACGCGCCGGCGCTCCCATTTCGGGCGCCGTAGTTACGGTTACGAATCTCGCAACCAACCTTACGGTCACCGCGCGCACCAACCAGTCGGGCATGTACTCCACGCCCTTCCTTGCTCCGGGAAACTATCAGATGTCGGCGGAAAACCCCGGCTTCAAGAAGTATCTCCGCAAGGACATCGTGCTGCAAGCCGGCGACAAGACTCGCGTTGACATTCAACTCGAAGTGGGTGAATTGACCCAAAGCGTCACCGTCACGGAAGCAACTTCCCAGTTGCAGACGGAAACCGCCAGCCGTTCCCAGGTGCTGGCGAGCGAACTCGTCGCCGATCTGCCGACTCAGGGACGCAATCCGTTTCAGATCGCATGGGCCGCCGCCGGTGTGGTGAAATCCGGCTCCTGGCGCTATCTGCGTACGATGGATATCGGCGGAATGTCCGGCATCTCGATCAACGGTGGCATGGAGAAGACCAACGAGGTTTTGCTCGATGGCATTTCCGATGTTCAGGCGGACTACACCATTATTTCCGCTCCCACTACCGAGTCGGTGCAGGAATTCAAGGTGCAGTCGAACACCTATGACTCACAGTACGGCCGCACCGGCGGTGGCGTCATCACCATCGTTACCAAGGGCGGCGGCAACGATTTTCACGGCACGTTTTTCGAATACTTCCAGAATGACAAGCTCAACGCCAACCAGAGCGAACTCAACAGACCGCTGACTGCCGGAGGAGAGTTCTTTCCCAACGGCCGCAAACCGCCAAACCACATCAATCAATTTGGCGCCATGGCGTCGGGTCCGGTGATCGTTCCCAAATTGTTCAACGGCAAGAATCGCGTGTTCTGGATGTTGAGCTGGGAAAGCATGCGCCAGCGTTCGGCTGATCCCGGCATTGTGACCGTGCCGATTATGGACATTCGCGGCGGCGATTTTAACAGTCTGCTCAATGCGGGTGGGGCAATGATCAAGATCTACGATCCCCTGACCACGCAGCCGGACGGAAGCCGTACGCCATTCACGAACAATACCATTCCCGCCAGCCGGCTGGATCCGGTCGGCGTGAACCTGCTCAAGTACTACCCCAAGCCGACGGGTCCCGGGGAGGGCTTTAACAAGATCAACAACTATCCGTACCCCTCGATCTGGCACGCCAGCTTCGACCAGTTTGTCGGGCGCACGGATGTTGTCGTCAACACCAAGAACACTGCGTTCTTCCGCTATAGCGAAAATCCGTTCCAGGAATTTCGCGCGATCGTGTTCGGTTTTGATAATCCGGCTGAGCCTGCCGGCAACGCCCCACTGCTCCGGGACGGCCGTACGATCATGATGAATTGGACCTCGACCCTGTCTCCAACCATGACCTTCGACCTTCGCTTGGGCTTGAATCGATGGGAAGCGAGCAGCGGCAACACCATTGGAAACGGTTTCGATCCCAAGCAGCTCGGCTTCGCTCCCAGCCTGGTTGGGCAATACAACGCACTGCGTTTCCCGCGCATCAACCTTCAGGACTACCAGGCCATGGGTTCCGATGCGACTGGGTTGACGACCAACGACACCTACAGCTTGCAGCCAAACTTCAACAAGGTACTCAACCGCCACTTCATGAAGTTCGGGATGGAAGCCCGCCGTTACAACAACAACATTCCCGGACGCGGCTATGCATCGGGAATCTTTACCTTCAACAAGAATTGGACCCAGGCGAGCACCATCGCGGCCGACGCGGTTTCCGGAAATGCGATCGCGACGATGTTGTTGGGGGTTCCCTCGGCGGCCCAGATACAAAAGAACATCGACGTCGCCTACCGGCACTATTATTGGGCCGGCTTCTTCCAGGATGACTGGAAGGTCACCAATAACCTGACGTTGAACTTTGGTCTGCGCTGGGACGTGGAGACGTCGAACTCGGAGCGGTATAACCGCCAGGTTCTCGGCCTCGACCTGAATGCGCCGAGTCCGCTCGCTTCCCAGGTGACCGGTCTCACGTTGAAGGGAGCCGCGCGTTTTGCAGGCGTTGACGGCCAGCCCACGACGATGTTCGACAACCCGATGAATCAGTGGCAGCCCCGCTTCGGTGTGGCCTACCGGCTGCACGACAAGTGGGTGATCCGCGGCGGTATCGGGCTGTACTATCTCGGCGAGAACGTGTACGGTTCGACCGCCGGTTTCAGCCGGAATACCGACGCGATTGTCTCGAACAACGGCCTCACGCCGTCGCCGGGTTTGACGACCGCCAATCCGTTCATTCCCACCTACAACGGCCAACTGCTGAAGGCTGTGGGAGCTGCCAACGGAGCTTCCAGCTTTATCGGTGAAGGAATTCCGGCGTATGTTCGCAATCGCGAATTCCCCTACACGTTGCAGAGTTCGTTCGACGTACAGCGTGAACTACCCGGCAATATGCTGCTCGAAGTCGGTTATGGGAACAACTTCACCCGCCGTCTGCCTCTGGCTGTCGTCCTGAACTACCTGCCGGTCAGTGAATTGGGCCGCCGGACCTCGACCGGAGCCATTGACAACGCGTATTACGTTGCTCAGGTTCCCAATCCCATGGCCGGCCTGATTCCGAACAACGGCTCGTTGAACGGCCCCACGATTCAGCGGGCGATCCTGTTGAACACGTATAACCAGTTCTCGCAGTACTCCGGCGTCTCTCTCAATCAAATTCCAGTGGCCCGGAACGACTTCCATGGCATGTCGGTCAAGGTAACCAAACGGTTCAGTAACGGGCTGAGCTTCCTGTCGAGCTACATGACGGGCAAGAACCTCCGGCAGATACGCCTGCTGAACGCGCAGGATTTCGGAGGTTTGACCAACTTCGATGCGACGCGGCTGGTGAAGGAGTCGAATCAGAATATCGATACTCCGAACAAGTTCGTCATCGCCGGTATCTATGAACTGCCATTTGGCAAGGGCCGCAAGTTTGGCAGCACCGTGCCTGGCGTTGTCGACCAGTTCATTGGCGGCTGGCAGATTAATTGGGACGTCACCTACATGAGCGGCTGGGTTTCTGACTATCCCAACGCGCTCCAGGTTACGCCCGGGTCCGCCAAA
>JADZGD010000067.1 GCA_020854055.1 Bryobacterales bacterium
AGTAACCGCCATGCCGCCATCCGGATACCCTGGAACCGCATCAACCTGATCGAATACGGCCAGCGGGTGAACCGGCGCTATGCCATGGCCGTGCTGATCTCACCGATCCTGCTTCTGGCGAAAAAGAGAACGCACTTTCTTACCGTCGGTTTTGCCGATGATTCCGGCAAGGAGCAGGCCATGATCTTCCGCGTGGAAAAGAACGCCATCCGCCGGGTGCTGGTGAGCCTGGAGGCACGCACCGGCCGTAAGGTGGAGTTTCAGGACGAGGAAGCTCGGAAGGCAGGCAAGGGGTGAGATCCGCGAGTCTGGGGCTGCTTTGTGCGGTTACCATTTGGTGCGGTTCCGCGGCGGAACCTGCTTCCACGCCGGCGGATGGGGATTTCGACGCGCAAACGCTCGGCCAATTGGTTCGAATCCGGCGGGTGTTCGTGGATCGCCTTTCGGGTGGCGAGACCGCCGAGCAGCTCCGCGACCTGATCATTTCCAGCCTTCAGCAGGCCCGCCTGTTCGTGTTGACTGAGAACAAGGAGCGCGCCGACGCTTACCTGCGAGGCTCGGGCGAAGACATTGTTTTTACCGATACTTTCCAAACGAGCGACAACCTGAACGTGCACGGCGGCGTGGGAATCAGCGGTTCCTCTTCGAGAGCGGCATCGTCGAGGCGGGGAGGATCGGTTTCCCTGGGCGCCGGGGAGAATGAATCGAGCCGCATCGCGGAGCGGAAACACGAGGCGATGGCCGCCGTTCGCCTGGTGTCGAAAAACGGCGATATCATCTGGTCCACGTCGCAGGAGAGCCTGGGAGCAAAGTTTCGTGGGGCCAGCGCCGATGTGGCGGACAAGATCACCCGCCAACTGGTGGAAGACCTGGCCCGCGCAAGACGGTTGAGCATCCCTGATAAGCAACCGTCCGGGGAGACGCCGGACGCGGTCAGCGGGCCGAAATCCTGACGGTCTTGTGATGGGATGATTCCCCGGCAATCAGTTCAACGTTCTTGCGCGGAACGCGAAACTCACCGGCCAGAAAGGCGCACAATTCGGCGTTGGCCCGGCCTTTTTCGGGCGCTGCCGCCACCCGGACTTTGAGGCTGCCGTCGGCCATCCACCCGGCCATCTCACTTTTCGGACTCTTGGGAATCACCTTCAGCTTGAGGGTGATCACGCCCTCAGCCCTGAGGCGCTGATGCAGTTCGGCGGTCTCCATGGACCATTCAGGTGAAATCGATGTGGGCGATCACCAGTTGCGGCAGCGCCTGGTTCCAGCTTTCGGGAACGTTGTCGAACGGCAGCCGGAAGTTCCTGGTCTGGCCGGGATTCAGCCCGCCGCCGGCGCGCTTGACGATGGGGATGCGCTCCCGTAACACCACCTGGCCGTAGGCGTCGCTGAAAATGCAGAAGATGTCCACCTGGTCCACTTTGCGCGTGCCGTTATTGGTGATCTTGCCGGTAATCTCGATCACCGTCTGTTTCACATAGCTTTGGGCGGCTTTCATCTCGACATCGCTCAACGCCAGATTGCGGACATAGGATTTGGCTTCGGCGGTTAATGCGGCGGGCTGTCGGCTGTGCGCCGCACGCTGCTGGATCAGCCAGATGGAGACTCCGGCGATGACCAGGAAACCGATGATCGACAGCAGTAGAATGCCAAGGCCGCCGCGGCGGCGATTGGAACGGTCAGAAGGATTAGTGGCCACTAACAGTCATCTCCCGAATGAGCAGCGTCGGGCTGGCGGTGGCTCCACGGAACTCCAGGTCGCCGCCTACCGCTTCCAGGTCCATCAGCATCTGCTTCAGGTTTCCCGAAACGGTGACTTCGGAAACCGGATAGGCCAATTCGCCGTTCTCGATCCAGATTCCGGAGGCGCCCCGCGAATAGTCGCCGGTAACGGCATTTACGCCAAAGCCCATCAGCTCGGTCACATAATAACCGTTTTTCACCTGTTTCACTATACTTTCGGGACTATGGGTACCAGCCTGCAGATAGAAATTCCCGTGGCCTACGCTGGAATTTCCGGTGATGCCCCGCGTGGCGCTGCCGGTTGTCTTGAGGCCCAACTTGCGCGCGGTGTAACAGTTGAGCAGGTAACTTTTCAGCACGCCACCTTCCAGGACAACCGTGCGGCGGGAGGCGACTCCTTCGTCGTCGAACGGCGAGGTCCCGAACAATCCCGGGAGCGTGGAATCGTCGATCACGGTCAACAGCTCCGAGCCGACCCGCTCACCCAACCGGCCCGCCAGGAAGGAGGATTTCCGGTACACGGCCTCACCGTTGACGGCCTCAAAGATGTTCTGTACGAGCGAGCGCGCTACCTGGGGGTCGAATATGACGGGGACCTTGCAGGTGGACACTTTTCGCGACCCCAGGCGGCGCAGCGCCCGGAGGGCTGCTTTCCGGCCGACGGCGGCTGGATCGTCCAGCCCGCCGAAGCCCCGCGCCAGGCTGTACCAGTAGTCACGTTCCATGGTCTCGCCCTGGCGGGCGATCGGAACCACGCTGAGCGAGCAGGTGCTGGTACGGTAGGAGCCAACGAACCCCAGTGAATTGGCGAACACGTGGCGCCCCTGGTAGGAGTCGCAGGAGGCTCCCTCTGAGTTCTGAATGCGCGGGTCGAAGCTCAGAGCCGCTTCCTCGGCCGCCCTGGATAGCTCGATTTTCCGCGTGGTTCCGGTGCTACCCACGTCGCCGGACCACAATTGCAGGTCACCGCTCAGTTGCCCCAACTCCTCCGGTTCCGGCAGGCCGGCGAATGGATCGTCGCTGGTGATTGCCGCCAGTTCCAACGCTGAGCCGATCATGGTATCGAGGCCTTCCGCCGTCAGGTCCGAAGTGTAGGCCGAACCGGCACGCTTGCCCACCAGCACCCGCAGGCCGGCGCTGCGGGAACCGGCATTTTTCAGGCTTTCCACTTCCCGCATGCGCACCGAGGCGCTGAACTCTTCACCTTCTCCGATGAGGCACTCCACACCGTCGGCTCCGCGGCGCCGCGCCCGGCTGACGATCTCCGCGGCCAGTTCTTCCAGATTGAGACTCACTCGGTTCCTCCCACCGTCAGGCGATCGATACGGATGGTCGGAATCCCCACCCCGACGGGTACGCTTTGGCCCTCTTTCCCACAGATGCCGATTCCCTCGTCCAGCTTCAAATCGTTGCCCACCATGCTGACGTATTTGAGCGCTTCGGGCCCGTTGCCGATGAGCGTTGCTCCGCGTACGGGACGCCCCAGCCTGCCATCTTCAATCAGGTAGCTTTCTGAAGCCGAGAAGACGAAGTTGCCGCTGGTGATGTCCACCTGTCCGCCGCCGAAGTTGACGCAGTAAAGGCCCTTGGGCACCGAACGGATGATCTCTTCGGGATCGCTCTGGCCCGCCAGCATGAAGGTGTTGGTCATTCGCGGCATGGGGATGTGCTGATATCCTTCCCGGCGTCCGTTTCCGGTGGGTGCGGCGTTCAGGATCCGGCTGGAGAGCCGGTCCTGGAGGTAGCCGCGAAGAATTCCGTTTTCGATCAGCACGTTCTGCCGCGCCGGGTTCCCCTCGTCGTCCACGTTAATGGAACCGCGGCGGTCACGGATGGCGCCATCGTCCACCACCGTACACAACTCGCTGGCGACTTTCTGCCCGACACGGTTGCTGAACGCGGAGACGCCCTTGCGATTGAAATCGGCCTCCAGGCCATGGCCCACCGCTTCATGCAGCAGGATTCCGGGCCAGCCGGGACCGAGCACCACCGTCATCTCCCCGGCCGGGGCCGGCGCGGCGTCCAATTGAACAACCGCCTGGCGGGCGGCTTCGAGGGCGAAGTATTCGGGAGTCTTTTCGGTGAGAAAGAAGTTGATGCCCACCCGGCCGCCTCCGCCCGAGTAGCCGCGTTGCGGGTCTCCACCGCCGGTTCGGGCCAGCACGGAGACACCCATGCGGGCCATTGGCTGCTCATCGAAAGTGAGGTTTCCCTCGCTGGTCGCCACCAGCATATGGCGTAGACTTTCGGCATAGGACGCCTGCACCTGGAACACACGCGGATCGTAAGCGCGGGCCGCCTGATCCGCCTGGCGGATCAGTTGTACCCGCAGCGCCAGGCCGCCGCTGGCATCGAGCGCCGGGGTGGTGTACAGGTCGCGCTTGGGCCCCTCTTTGAGGCCGATTCTCCCGCTTGCCCCGGGGCCGCTGGCGATGTGTGCGGCGGTGCGCGCAGCCTTGAGAATCCGTTCCGCGCTCAGGTCATCGCTATAGGCGTATCCGGTGCGCTCGCCGTGAATCACCCGCACGCCGACCCCAAGTGAAACGCCCTGAGTGGCGCTCTTGACAATGGATTCGTCAATGCTCAGGCTACTGGTGGCGAGGTATTCAAAGTACAGGTCGGCGTAGTCCCCACCGGCCGAGAGCGCTTCGCCCAGATAACGCTCCAGGTCGTTCTCCGACAACCCGAACTTCTGCCCGAAAAAAGAGTGCTGGAGGGCCATACCTTCAGCGTATCAGATAGATAGAAGACTTCCGGTCACCGCCGGCGTCAACCGCGAAGCATCTCGCTCACCGAATCGGCGGCGCGCCGGAGTTCGGCTGACATCCGCTCCGTATCGAGTTGCTCCAGGCGAATTTTGGGGATCGACATGCTGATGGCGGAAATTACCTCCCCGGCGGTATCCGGGATCAGAGCGGCGAAGCAGTGGCAATCTCACAGCGCCCGTCACTGGTCCTCTGAATGGTGCGTGATGTCTCCAGCATGTGAAGAATACGAAAGACCGAGCTCTTGGTAAGGCCGGTCTCCATTGCCTTGCCCACGGCACGGGGATAATAGGGGTCGGTCTTTCGTCCGGCGCTTTTCCTGGTACCCCTTGCTGTTGTCTGAGACGCGTTCGTTGCCACGAATCCTGTTCACACCTCGACTGGTTCAGTTCGGACGGCTGCGGCATCGCCGGCGCCCAGCGCGGCTTGATACCCGGTATTTGCCAATTCTGACGCCACTCTATGGAAAATGAAACGGCGAAAACGTATCTTGTAGAATTTTGCGGCTTCGGGTTGGCCCAATGCTAGAATGTGCCTGTGTTTTGTTCCGGAGGGAATCTCCGGATGTAAAGGATCGATGATATGAGACGACTTGCGGTTATCCTGCTGGGTTCGGCGGCCCTGTTCGGCGCCACTCCGGAGGGAAAGTGGAATGTGACCGCGACTACCGAATCGGGTCGCGAGTACAAGTTGAGATTGACGCTCCATAGCGATGCCGGAAAATGGTCTGGCGAGATGGAGAGCGACCGGGGGGCGATACCCGCATCGGAACTGCGCGTAACCGGGCAGGAAGTGAGTTACAAGCTCTCCATGGGGGACTCCGGCTATGAGATCAAACTGGCTTACTCGGGAGACGCGCTGAAGGGGACATTCACCGGGACCAACGGCGCCACCGGCACGATAACCGGCGCGCGCGCCGCCGATTTTGCCGGTATCTGGAAGGGAAGCGCGGTCAGTTCGCGCGGCCGGAAGCGTGACGTCCGCCTCACGCTGCGTCAGGATCAGGGTGAATGGAGAGGAACGGTTGCCAGCGAGGAAGGCGAAGCCGAGCTTGCCAATATCAAGTCGAACGGCTCCGAGTTGTCCTTTGAGATCCCGGTGGAAGATGGCGCATACCGCGTGAATCTCACACTGGCCGGCACCACCGCGGACGGAACTTATACCGGCCTGCATAACGAGAGCGGGCGCGTCAGCCTGAACCGCTAGCCGGCAAATTCCGGGCAGGGCCGCTGCTGCCGCGCTTGCTACAATTCTGTTCAATGTTCGGCAAAGTATTGGTGGCAAATCGCGGCGAGATCGCGGTACGCATTCTCCGGGGTCTGCGCGAGATGGGAATTCGCAGTGCCGCCGTCTATTCCGACGTCGACCGAGCCGCGTTGCACGTGCGAATGGCGGACGAAGCGATTGCCATCGGCCCGGCGCCATCCCGCGACAGTTACCTGAATATTGACCGGATTCTCGATGCGGCAGCCGCTTGCGGCGCCGAAGCGATTCATCCCGGCTACGGCTTTCTCAGCGAGAATGCCGAGTTTGCGGCTGCCTGCGAGTCCCGTCGCGTGGTCTTTATCGGTCCTTCGGCGGCCGCCATTCGAGCCATGGGTTCGAAAACCCAAGGACGCCGCCTGGCCAAGGCGGGAGGTGCGCCGACGGTGCCCGGCACCGAGTCGCCCATTGTCGATCTGGAGCAGGCCCGCCGGACCGCCGGCGCCATCGGCTATCCCATCCTGCTGAAGGCCGCCGCCGGAGGGGGAGGGAAGGGAATGCGCCGGGTGAACCGGGAGGAGGAGTTTGAAGCGGCATTCCGTGACGCATCGAGTGAAGCGGAACGGGCCTTTCAGGATGGCGCCGTCTACATTGAAAAGCTGGTTGAGAACCCTCGCCACATCGAGATACAGGTATTCGGCGACCAGCAGGGCAACCTGGTGCATCTCGGCGAGCGGGAATGCTCCATCCAGCGCCGCCACCAGAAGGTGATCGAAGAATCGCCCTCCCCGCTGGTGACGCTCCATCCGGAATTGCGGCAGCGCATGGGGGAGGCCGCGGTGGCGGTAGCCCGTGCCGCCGGGTATTCCAATGCCGGCACGGTGGAGTTTCTGGTCGATGGTGACCGGAACTTTTATTTTCTGGAGATGAACACCCGTCTCCAGGTGGAGCATCCGATCACGGAGTTGGTCACCGGACTCGACCTGGTTCATCTCCAGTTGCGGGTGGCCGCCGGGGAAAAGCTGCCGATGCGGCAGGAAGAGGTCTGCTGGCGGGGTAGCGCCATGGAGTGCCGCATCTACGCCGAAGACCCTGATAATCACTTCTTCCCGTCGCCCGGCCGCATCACCCAACTGAGTCGTCCTTTCGGCCCGGGTGTGCGGCTGGATTCGGGCGTCTATCCCGGCTGGGTGGTTCCCATGGATTACGACCCGCTGCTGGCTAAACTGATCGTCTGGGGCGGCACGCGAGACACTACGATCCGGCGCATGATGCGCGCGCTTGATGAGTACTTTGTGGCCGGCATCAAGACCAACGTCGGATTCTTCCGCCAACTGCTGGACGACAGTGAATTCCGCCTGGGCCACCTGCACACGGGCTTCATTGAACAGTTCTTTGCCCGCCGGCAGAAACCGGAACCATCCGGAGGGGGCGCGGAGGAGGCCGTTGCCGCGTTGGCCGCCGCGCACTTTTCCGCGAAGTTGAAACTCGACGGCGTTCGACCCGCCGCCGCGCCATCCAGCCGCTGGCTCCTCGATGGCCGCGCGGAAGGTGCGCGATGAAATTGCGCGTTTCGATTGACGGTGACATGTCCCCGTTCGAATGGACCCAGCAGGGCGACCAGGTTCGCTTCCGGCTCGGCGGCAACGAGGAACGCTTCGGGTCGATGATTGAAGTCGAGCCGGGAATCTATTCGGTGCTGCTGGAGGGCCATAGTTACGAAGTCAAAGTCGTGCCCGGCGCCCATGGAGTCTTGTATGTCGATATCGGCGCCCGCCACCTGGCGATCGACGTGATCGATCCGCGCCGCTGCTCGGGCGGCGTCCGGAGGAGCCGCCGGGATGGCCCTGAGAATTTGGCCGCGCCGATGCCCGGGCGAGTGGTCCGCGTGCTCGCCGCGGTGGGGGACGATGTGCGGGCCGGCGAGGGCCTGATTGTGGTTGAAGCGATGAAGATGCAGAACGAGATGAAGTCTCCCAAAGATGGCAAGCTGATTCAGTTGAGCGCCCGCGAGGGCGATACCGTGGCGGCCGGCCAGGTTCTCGCGGTCGTTGAGTGACGATCAGCGGCCATCCGCGCTGGTTGCCAATCACCCGCCAATAACGCGATGATAAATCCGCATGGGACGCAATGAGGCAAGCGGCGGCCTGGACCGGATCGGCGTGGCGATCGATGCCGCGTTACTGGAGAAATTCGATGCATTGATTGCCAGCCGGGGTTACGCCAACCGGTCGGAGGCATTTCGCGACCTGATCCGCGCCGAATTGATCTCGGAGAGTTCGGCCGATCCGGCCGCCACGGTCATCGGAACGCTGACGCTGCTCTACGATCACCAAACCCGCCTGCTCAGCGGCAAACTGACGGCGCTACAGCATGAACACCACCATGTGATCCTCTCCTCGCTTCACGTCCATCTGGATCATCACAACTGCCTGGAAGTGATCATCCTGAAAGGCGCGGCGGCCCACGTCCGGACGCTGGCGGATTCACTGATCGCTTCCAAGGGAGTGAAGCACGGCAAGCTGGTTCTTACCAGCTCTGTCTGAGCGGGTGGCGGTCAGACGGGCTGCGCCAATACGAGCAGCTCGAAATGATCCTGCCGGCGGTTATAGACGCGAACTTCGCCGCTCTCGATCTGGTAGACCCAGCCGTGAATGGCCAACTTGCCGGCACGCAGTCTGGCCGCAACGCAAGGATGTGTCTTCAGGTGGTCGATCTGTGCCAGCACATTCTCTTCGATCATCCGGTTCAACATCTGGTCCGGCGGCAGATCGGGGTAGTTTTCGCGGACCACGGCCACCGCTCGCTGGCCGTGTTGCAGCCAGCGGGCCACCGACGGAGTATCCTGAAGCCTTTCCGGATACAGCAGCGCGGTCATCGCGCCACAATCGGAATGGCCACAGACGATGATGTCACGCACCCCCAGCACAACCACTGCATACTCGATCGTCGCCATAACGCCGCCGCTCGATTCATCGTGCGCCGGGATCATGTTGCCGGCGTTGCGGCACACGAAGGCGTCTCCGGGCAGCGTCTGCATCATCAGTGACGGCACCAGCCGCGAATCCGAGCAGGTGATGATGAGTACTTCCGGATTCTGACTGGCCGCGAGGTTCTGAAACAGTTCCTTGTGCTCAGGGTAAACATCCCGCTGGAAGCGGGCGAGCCCGTCGAAAATCCTTTGCATGATGATCTCCGGTTAGTGGTTAGCTTTGCCGTTTGGATTCGAACGCGCTCCGAGCATCCATTTGAATATAGCGTTTCGCACGGGGAATCAGGAGATGTCGCCGGTCACCAGGTGCGAACCGGTTCGCAACCACTCGCTGATGATTGTTCCCTCGTTGACGGCGCGCCGGGCCATCGATCGAGTGGCCGCGTTCGGGTCGATGGAAGCGCACACCAGACGTTCCTCGAAATAGCCGGCTTCAATCAGTACATTTCCATCCGGATGAATGACCTTGCTGTTGCCGTGCGACTGCGACGGCGACCGGACGTTTTTCGCGTCGGCCGGCGCGTTTGCCATCACCAGGAAGATGGAGTTCTCCGTGGCCCTGGAGATCGGCATGGCGCGGTAGGCGGAAAGCTTATGCTCCTCAACGAGTCCGCTCTCGTTGGACGCGAAGTAACAAATCTGTGCGCCGGCGATTGCCGGCAGCCGCACCAGTTCGGGATAGCGGACGTCGTGGCAAATGATAAAGCAGGACTTCACCCCGGCGATGGTAAACACGGGGAGGACGTGGCCCATGGTGGGCCATTTCTCCGCCCGGTAGACCTTCGAATAACGGCCGCGCGGAGAGCCATCCCGATCGATTGCCAGCACGCTGTTGTAGACCTTGCCGTTTTCCCAGTGAGCGGTGCCCACGATGACGGCGATATTCAGCCGTTTTGCCGTGGCGATCACCGCCGCCTCGGCGGACCGGAATTCCTCCGGATTCGCCGATTTCCAGTACTCCGGATCGCAAGTGTAACCGCACAGCGTCGCTTCCGGAAAAAGAACCACATCCGCTCGTTCCCCGGCCGCGCGTTCGACCCACGAACAGACTTTTTCCGCGCTCCGGGCAGGCTCGGGGTAGGTCAGGATCTGGCAAGCCGCCACGCGAAGCGTAGCTTGCTTGTGATCCTGGGCCGGCGCCTCTGCGCCTGCCGCATGGACCAATGCGGCCCCCCCTGTAGCAACAAACGCTCTGCGGCTGGTGTTCATCGGTTTCCGTCCTCCCGGGATTCGGACTCCTGGATATGAGTCAATTCCAGATTACTCCACTTACGCTGCCGAACTGTGCCGGGTGCGTCGGCAAAGGCGAACGGATGAGAGTTCACCGGAATGTTGATTTTTAATTTACTATATTCGCAATTACGAATATAATGAATGATGCCCGATGACCTGCGTCGATTCAAGGCCGAAATTTTCCACGGTCTCGCTCATCCTACCCGGATCGCCATCGTCGAATTGCTGCGCGACGGAGAACTCCCGGCCGGCAGTGTTGTTGCCCGTCTCCAGTTGGAGCAGGCCAATGCCTCCCAGCACCTTGCCGTCTTGCGGAACTGCCAGATCGTCACCAGCCAAAAGAAAGCCAACCAGGTCTTCTACTCCCTCCGTGATCCGGTCCTGATTGAAGTGCTCGATATCCTGAAACGCTATTTCTTTACACAACTGACCCAAACCATGTCCCTGATTGAAGAGATCAAAACCGAAGAGGCTCAAAACCTCGAGTGACCCGGATACTGAAGCAGTTCACGACGGGAAACTGGACCCCGGAACTTGTCCGATGCTTCCACGGTTATGGACGGCAGACGTTTTCTTCCGATGTGGCGGCCGGCGTCACGGTGGGCCTGGTGGCGCTACCGCTCGCCATGGCCTTCGGCATCGCATCAGGCGTCAACCCCCAGGCCGGAATCTATACGGCCATAATCGGCGGCTTCCTGGTATCGGCCCTGGGCGGAACCCGCCTCCAGATTGCCGGTCCCACCGGAGCGTTTGTTGTCATCGTCGCCGGCATCATCGCCCGGCACGGCCTCTCCGGCCTGTTGATGGTGACGATGATGGCTGGGGCCGTGCTGGTATTTCTTGGTGTCACCGGGCTTGGCAATGCCGTGCGCTTCATACCGAGGCCGATCGTGATCGGTTTCACGAATGGGATTGCGCTGCTCATCGCCTCCACCCAGATCCGTGATTTTCTCGGCTTGCGGATGAAGGAGAATCCAAGCGAATTCTTCCAGCGCGTCATCGGCATCTGGCGGCACCTTCCGTCATTCAATCCGCTGGCGCTGGCGGTTGGCGCCGGTTCGCTGGCGCTGATACTGCTGGTTCCCCGCGTGACTCCCCGTCTTCCCGGTTCCATCGCCGCGCTGGTTGCCGGCACGGCTTTGGCCGCCGTATTCCATCTTCCGCTGGAGACGATCGGATCGAAGTTCGGCGGCATCCCCCAGGGGCTGCCCGCGCTTAGCATTCCCGAATTCCGCCCGGATCTCATTCTGCCGCTGTTGCCGTCGGCACTCACGGTCGCCATTCTGGCCGCCGTTGAGAGCCTGCTTTCGGCGGTAGTGGCGGACTCCATGACGGGCGAGCGTCACAACTCCAACGTTGAACTGATCGCCCAGGGAATCGCCAATCTGGCGGCGCCCACGGTCGGCGGCATTCCCGTCACCGGGGCGATCGCACGTACCGCCACCAATATCCGTTCGGGCGGCCGCACCCCGGTCTCGGGCATCGTTCACGCCATCACGCTGCTGGCAATCGTATTGATCGCGGCGCCTTTGGCCAGGTTCATTCCGCTGGCTACGCTGGCCGCGGTACTCTTCGTCGTCGCCTACAACATGGGAGAGTGGAGGGAGATCGGCGGTATTGTGCGGCTCGATTTGGCGGATATCTCGGTCTGGCTGATCACCTTCGTGCTCACCGTGATTGCCGATTTAACGCTCGCCGTCGAAATTGGAATGGGACTGGCCGCGTTGCTCTACATTCACCGGATCTCCAACACCACCACGGTCACCACAGTCACGCCGGAATATATCGCCCGCGGCCGCGTGCACAGTCTCCAGGACAAGCACGTACCGGAATATGTTGACATTCTGCGGATCCACGGCCCGTTTCTGTTCGGAACCACCAGCCAACTGGCCGCGGAGACCGCTGATCTGGACCGTTACGCGCCGATTGTCATCCTGCGCCTCCGGAATATGACCGCCATCGACGCCACCGGCCTGCACGCGCTGGAAGTTCTCTCGGACCGCCTGAAGAAATCCGGCCGGACGCTGTTGCTGTGCGGCGCCCGCCGCCAGCCGGCCCGGTTCCTCGAACAGGCGGAGTTCATCCGGCATATCGGGGCGGAGAACATCCTGCCCCATGTAAGCGCCGCACTCGAACGCGCGCGTGAGGTTTTCGAGGATCGGTCCGGCGTCGGCCGTGTGGCATCGCTCGCGGGTTAAAAACGAGAATTTGGTCTTTAATCACCCGGATCTCGATAGAGTATACTGAACTAAATTCCTATGCCAGACCAAGAGCGTTCCCTCGGATTCAATACTCGCGCCCTTCACGCCGGCTACAAGCCCGACCCGACGACCGGCGCCCGCGCGGTCCCCATTTACCAGACAACATCGTTTGTCTTTGAGAACACGGAACATGCGGCGGCGCTGTTTGCGCTTCAGAAATTCGGAAACATCTATACCCGGATCATGAATCCGACCACGGACGTGCTGGAGCAGCGCGTGGCTTCGCTGGAGAACGGCGCCGCGGCGCTGGCCGTCTCAAGCGGACAATCGTCGCAGTTTCTCACCATCAGCAGCCTGCTCAGCAGCGGCGACGAAATGGTGGCTTCGAGCACGCTCTACGGCGGTACCTATACGCAGTTTGATGTCAGCTTTCGCCGCCTGGGACTGCACGTCAACTTTGTTGAGCCGGACGATCCGGAGAATTTCCGCAAGGCGATTACTTCCCGTACCAAGGCGCTCTACGCCGAGACCATTTCGAACCCGCGCGGAAACGTCGTCGACATCGAGGCGCTGGCGAAAATTGCCCACGATCACAACCTGCCGCTGATCATCGACAATACGTTCGCCTCGCCCTATTTGTGCCGCCCGATCGACCATGGCGCCGATATCGTGCTCCACGCGCTCACCAAGTTCATTGGGGGCCACGGCACCAGTATCGGCGGGATTATCGTGGACGCCGGGCGCTTTGACTGGAGCAAGGGCAACTACCCTCAGTTGACCGAGCCTTCGCCGGCCTATCACGGGATGAATTTCTGGGAGGCGTTTGGCAAACTCGCCTTCATCATCCGCACACGGGTGGAGGGCCTCCGCGACATGGGCACCTGTCTCAGTCCCTTCAACTCGTTCCTGTTCATTCAGGGCATTGAGACTCTGAGCATGCGCATGGACCGCCACGTCGCCAACGCCCAGGCTACGGCCGAGTTCCTGGAAAAGCACCCTGCCGTTACCTGGGTGAAGTACCCTGGCCTCAAATCGAGCCCCTACCATGAGCTGGCGAAGAAGTATATGCCCAAGGGATGCGGAGCCGTTTTCAGCTTCGGTGTCAAGGGTGGCTACCAGGCCGGCCGGAATCTCATCGATAATCTGAAGATGTTCTCGCACCTGGCGAACGTCGGTGATACCCGCAGCCTGGTCATCCATCCGGCCTCCACCACCCACCAGCAGTTGCAGACGGAGGGACTGGAATCGGCTGGCGTGACCCCTGACATGGTGCGCATCTCGGTGGGTCTCGAAGACCTGGACGACATCCTGTGGGATCTCGACCAGGCACTCAGCGCAGCCACCGCTTAGGCTCGAATTGCCGGGGGCTCCAGTACTAAATCGAAATGGTACCGGGTAAGGCCCCTGTGTGATTCTCTAGTGCAATCACCTTATCGAGCATAGAATAGTCTTGTGCTGGTTCCAACGCCAACCCTGACGTCATCGGATCGCTCGTCCTCGCTATTCGGCCTGTTGGTGCAGTTCTCCTACCTTCAGGTGCTGGATTTTCTGACCACGCTTGCCTTTCTGCTGCATGGAGTGCAGGAAGCGAATCCGCTGGTGCGGTGGTGTCTGTCGTTTGCGCCAAACCCGCTGGTGGGCCTGGCCGCGGTTAAGTTGATGGGAATCGGCCTGGGCATTTACTGCTGGCGGATGCGCAAGTCCGGCCTGCTGGTGCGCATGAACGTTCTGTTCGCGCTGCTGATTGCATGGAATCTGCTGGCATTGATCATTGCTTCGGCCTATCACTAGACCGCGGCGGAAGGCTCAATCGTCAATGTTATGTTGGTAGCAGATGCTCGATGTACAATCGGCGGTCCTCAATGTGTCGCTACTGTGGATGCTCACCGTGCCGCACGAATTCGCTCATGCCTGGGTGGCGGACAAACTCGGTGACGACACGCCGCGGCGCGCTGGCCGGTTGACGCTGCACCCGATGGCGCATGTGGATTGGCTGGGAACGGTGATTCTGCCGCTGGTCACGTCGCTGTTCGGCGCCGGATTTCTCGGCTGGGGCAGGCCCGTGCAAACCGATTTGCGCAAGTTGCGGGGAGGAATGAATGGCCTGGCCATGGTAGCCCTGGCCGGGCCCATCAGCAACATCCTTTTCGCGGTGGTTCTGGCGGGTGTGGCGGCTATGCTGAGGACCGGCGCGCCGGTTGCCGCCGAATTTGCCACACACGGTGTGTTGCTGAGCTTTTACCTGGCCCTGTTCAACCTGATTCCGGTCCCGCCGCTCGACGGCTCCAAGCTGCTGTTGGCCGCGCGCATTCCGATTGCCATCTACAATGAGATTGCCCGGGCAGGTTTCCTGGTGCTGGTGGTGCTATTGACCGCCACGGGACTAGGCCGCTGGATGACGCTGATGAGTTATCAAGCGGCCGCGACTGTGTTCCGATTCATGCAGACCTGACCGGGTTCAGTCCGCCGCCGAGGTGGTTCCTTCGGCCGACCACGAGGCCAGTTCCGATTCGATCCGCTCATCGACGTGGGCGGAGGCAAATTCGGCAGCTACGCGGATGGCATTCTTAATGGCGTTGGCGTTGGAACGCCCGTGGCAGATGATGCCGATGCCCTTGATCCCCAAGAGCGGTGCTCCACCGTACTCGGAATAATCGACCCGCTTCTTGAACTCGGCAAAGGCCGATTTGGAGAGCACATAGCCAATCTTGCTGGTCAGCGTCGCGGCCAGCGATTCGCGGAGCATGTGTTTGATGACATCCACCAGTCCCTCGCTCACCTTCAGCGCCACGTTGCCGACAAAGCCGTCGCAGACGATCACATCGGCATAGCCGGTGTAAAGGTCCCTTCCCTCGACGTTCCCGATGAAGTTGAGCCTCAAGGTCTTGAGCACCGGCATGGCCGAGCGGGTCAGTTCATTGCCCTTGTGTTCCTCTTCGCCGATCGACAGCAGGCCGACCCGCGGATTGGGAGTGCGAAAAATGATGCGGGAATAGCAGTCGCCCATCACGGCGAACTGGGCCAGCATGCGCGGCGTGGAGTCGACATTGGCGCCAACGTCGATGACCACCACCGGATTGCCCTTGAGCGTGGGAAATGCCGAAGCGAGCGCCGGGCGGTCGACGCCGGGGATCATGCCCTGGACCAGTTTGCAGGTGGTCATTACCGCGCCGGTGTTGCCGGCCGACACCAGCCCCTGCGCGAATCCATCGCGAACCAGGCGCGAGGTGATTCGGATAGAACTATCTTTTTTTGTCCGGAATGCTTTAGCCGGGTTGTCCTCCATCGTCACCCGCTCGGTTGCGTTGCGAATCTCGATGGGGAGATCACGCCCTGGGTCGAAGGACAGCAGTTCGCGCGACAAAAGCTCTTCGGGACCAACCAGGATGACCCGTACTCCGAGAGACCTTGCGGCTTGAACGGCGCCTTCGACTTCGGCTTTCGGGGCGTTGTCGCCGCCCATGGCGTCGATCGCGATCGTCACCATATTCGGGGCGCTCGCGCTCAACTAGGCTTCGGCAACTTCGACCACTTCACGGCCTCTATAGTGGCCACAGTGCGGGCAAGCCCGGTGCGGCATCTTCGGCTCGTGGCAGTTCGGGCATTCGGCAACACCCGGCCTGCGTAGCGCGTCATGGGTGCGGCGCGCGGAGGTCCGGCGCTTGGAGTGGCGTCGTTTCGGATTCGGCATCTATCTTCCTCAAAGTCACCAGCGTCTGGCTGGTTCCAAATTATTCAGAAATTTCGTAGCGCGGACCAGCGATCGTCCACCGCCACCGTCTTGCAATTGCAACACGTGGTGTTCCGGTTCTGGCCACACACCGGACAGATTCCCTTGCAGTCTTCCATACAGACCCACTGCAGGGGAAGCGTCAACAGGACCTGTTCCCGAACGATATCTTCCAACTCCAGGCCCTCACCTTCGTAATAACCAATCTCAGCCTCGCCGGAGTCGATTTCCCGTTCCGAACGCGATGCCTCCTGGTCCACCGGGCGGTAAAACAGGTCAAAGCACGTGTCGGCCGGGAACAGAACCGGTTCCAGACAGCGGTCACAGTCCGCTTCGAATTGCCCCTTGATCCTGCCGCGGACCCGAATCTCTCCGGTCGCTTCAATCCATTCCGCCGATCCGGACACCTGCAGGTCCCCTCGCTGGCGCAACTGCTTGCCAACGAACTCGATTTCGCCGGGACGGAAGGAGGTTTCGAACTCCAGCTTGCGAGCTTCCATCTCCCGAACGCTAAAAAACACAGGACACCTCCACCCCATCACGCGGGAGCATTAATAGACTATTATATACCGGACGCTGTTCGATTTCTAAACCGGCGGGCCATGATCAGAATTGATTCACGCCTCACCGCCGAGCCCGGCCTTCCGCCACAGCGCGTCTACCCGGCGGCGTATCGGATCCGGCATCCGAAGCACCTCGGGCCAGGGACGCGTGAAGCCCTCCTGGGGCCATTTTCTGGTCGCATCCACGCCCATTTTGGAGCCGTAATTGGCGAGGCGGCTGGCGTGGTCGAGCGAGTCCACCGGCCCCAGGGCGAATTCGATGTCCCGTTGCGGATCGATGTTGTTCAGCGCGCGCCAGGCCACTTCGCTCACATTCTGCACGTCCACATCCTCATCCACCACCACGATGCACTTGGTGAACATGGCCTGTCCCAATCCCCAGATGGCGTGCATCACTTTGCGCGCATGACCAGGGTATGATTTGCGGATCGATACCAGCATCAGGTTGTGGAATACGCCCTCGGCCGGCATTCGCACGTCGCGAATCTCCGGCAACTGGAGGCGCATCAGCGGCAGGAAGATCCTCTCGATGGCCCGGCCCATGTAGAAATCCTCCATGGGCGGCGGGCCGACAATGGTGGTGGCGTAGATGGGATCTTTGCGCTGGGTGACACAGGTAATGTGGAAGACCGGGTACTCGTCTTCGAGCGAATAGTAGCCGGTGTGATCCCCAAAGGGGCCTTCCACCCGGGTCTCGCCGAGTGTCACATAGCCTTCCAGCACGATTTCGGCGTTGGCCGGCACCTCCAGATCGCTGGTTTCGCACTTTACCATTTCCACCGGTTTGCCGCGCAGGAACCCGGCAATCATCATCTCATCCAGGTCGGGCGGCAGCGGCAGAATGGCAGAGTACATGGTGGCCGGGTCGGACCCGATGGCTACGGCCACGGGCATGTGATCCACCTGTCCCAGTTTGAGCAGCCGGCGGTAATGCTCGGCGCCCTGTTTGTGTGTCTGCCAGTGCATGCCGGTGGTCTGGCCGTCGTAAACCTGCATCCGGTACATGCCGCAGTTGCGCTTGCCGGTATCGGGGTTTCGGGAAAAGACCATTGGCAGTGTGATGAAGCGCCCGCCGTCATCGGGCCAGCACTTGAGAATGGGATACTCCTCCAGTGAGAAGCCTTCCTTGCGGATCACTTCCTTGCACGGTCCGGAGGAGACAAGTTTTGGGAAGAACGCGCCCATTTCGGCCAGTTTAGGGAGCATCTTCAACTTACCCAACAGGCCTTCGGGCATTCTCATCTCCAGATACTCGGAGATGCGCGCCGCCACATTGTCCACCGAATCCACCTCGAGCGCCAGTTCCATGCGGCGGTCGCTGGCGAAGGCGTTAATGAGCACGGGAATTGACGAGCCGGTGGGCTTCTCAAACAGCAGCGCCGGCCCGCCTGTCTTCACCGAGCGATCGGCGAAGCCGGTGATTTCGAGCACCGGATCCACCTCTTCGCGCACCCGCTTCAATTCTCCGCGCTTTTCGAGCGCCCGGACAAAATCCCGGAGGTCTTTGTATGCCATAGATCTGTACCGGCGAAACTCTCTTTTACTATGATTGATTCTTTGAACCGTTCGCGGCTCGGCGCCTGTCCGCCGCCACGCCGCCAATAAAAGGAGAAAGAATGCCCGATCGCGTTGCGTTCGTAACCGGCGGCAGCCGGGGAATTGGAAGAGCCATCGCGCTCACCCTGTGCCGCGCCGGATTCCGAATCGTCGTGGCCTCGCCCGAGGTCGATAAGAATGAGGAGGTCGCCTCCGAGATCCGTGCCGCCAGCGGCGAAGCCATGACCCTGAACCTGGATCTCACCTCGCCGGATTCGATTAAGAGCGGCGTCAACCAGGCGCTCCAGGACTACGGACGCATTGACGTGCTGGTGAACAACGCCGGCATCACGAAGGACGCCCTGGCCATGCGCATGAAGCTGGAAGACTGGAACCTGGTGTTGCAGATCAACCTGACCGGAGCCTTCCTTTGCATCCAGCAGGTGCTGCCGGCCATGCTGCGTGAGCGTTGGGGCCGCATTGTGAATATCGCCTCGGTGGTGGGCCGCGCGGGCAATCCGGGCCAGGCGAACTACGTTGCTTCGAAGGCGGGCATTATCGGATTGACCAAGACGATCGCCCAGGAAGTGGGCAGCCGGAGCATCACTTGCAATGCGGTGGCGCCCGGGTTTATCGAAACCGACATGACGGCGCGCCTGCCGCAGGAGGTGAAGGATCGCATGCTCGGCCAGATCGTGTTGAAGCGCTTCGGCAGGCCCGAGGATGTGGCCAACGCGGTACGCTTCCTGGCCAGCGAAGAGGCTGCTTACATTACCGGCCAGTGCATCGACGTGAACGGCGGAATGTACATGTAGCGCCGGTAGCGCTTACCCGTTCCAGCGGTTGGTGATCGCGCCATAGGCATCGATGCGGCGGTCGCGCAGGAAGGGCCAGTTGCGCCGCACCTCCTCCTGCCGGCGGGGGTCGCAGTCGGCGATCAGAATCTGCTCTTCGGTTCGCGAAGCCTGGGCGATTACCTGTCCGAAGGGATCGGCGACGAAGGAATTCCCCCAGAACTCCAACTGGTTTTCCGGCGGACCCTCCAGGCCGACCCGGTTAACCGCGGCTACATAGACGCCATTGGCGATGGCGTGCGCCCGTTGGATGGTCTGCCAGGCATCCACCTGCGCCGCGCCGAGTTCGGCCTTCTCACTGGGATGCCAGCCGATGGCAGTGGGATAGAACAGGACGGCGGGCCCGGTGAGACTGGCCAGCCGGGCTGCTTCCGGATACCACTGGTCCCAGCAGACCAGCGCGGCGATGCGCCCGAATTTCGTCTGGAAGCTGACAAAGCCCGTATCGCCCGGTGTGAAGTAAAACTTCTCATAGTACAGGGGGTCATCGGGAATGTGCATCTTCCGGTAGAGGCCGCGCAGCGAACCGTCGGCATCCGTTACCAGGGCCGTATTGTGATAAAGTCCGGCGGCACGCCGTTCGAACAGCGAAGCGACGATCACCACGCCCAGCTCCCGCGACAGCCGGCTGAACAGTTCGGTGGATGGTCCGGGAACCGGCTCGGCCAGGTCGAACAGGCCGGCGTTCTCTTCACGGCAGAAATAAGGGCTGCGGTAAAGTTCCTGGGTACAGATGATTCCAGCGCCCTCGGCGGCCGCTCGACGAACGCGTTGTTCGATCTTTTCCATGTTCCGCTCCGGGTCCCGGGCGCTGGACATCTGGATCAGACCAATACGAAACGGTTCCAAAGGCGGGTGCATACTAACATTGTGCAACACGTGTTCCGGCGGTTTTGCGTATTGCTGGTCCTCGAGTGCGCCGCACTGGCGGCAGCCCTTCCCGACCCGGCGGCGCACTTCGGCTTCGTGCCCGGCGATGATTACAAGCTGGCCGACTACGGGCAGATCACCGGCTTCTACCGGAAGCTTGCGGCCGCCAGCGGCCGTATCCGCTGGGAACGTTTCGGCACCACCTCCGAAGGCCGCCCGATGTATGTGGCCATCATCTCGTCGGCTGGGAACCTGCGGCGGCTGGACGAGATTCGCCAGAATAACCGCAGGCTGGCGCTCGGCCAGGCAACGGCCGAACAGGCCCGCGCGCTGGCGGCTTCGGGCAAGGCGGTGGTGTGGATCGATTCCGGGCTGCACGCAAGCGAGGTCGCGCCGGCACAGCAGGCACCGTTGCTGGCCTTGCGGTTGTTGGGCGAGGAGACGCCGGAGCTGGATGAGATTCGCCGGAACGTAATCCTGCTACAGGTGCCGGTGATCAATCCGGACGGTCTTGACGCGGTGGTGGCCTGGTATCGCCGCAACGCCGGTACACCGTACGAGTTGGCGCCGCTTCCGGCGCTGTATCAAAAGTACGCCGGCCACGATAACAACCGCGACTGGTTCATGCTGAACCTGCCAGAGACGCGCGCCGTCACCCGCCTGCTCTACCAGCAGTGGTTTCCGCAGATCCTCTACAACCAGCACCAGGCGCCACCGATGCCCGCGCGCATCTTCGTGCCGCCTTACGCGGATCCGCTCAATCCCAACATTCCGGCGCCGGTAATGGAAGGGATCAACCTGATCGGCGCCGCCATCAAACAGCGGCTGGCGATGGAACACAAACCGGGCGTTCTCTCCTATTTCGGTTTTGACGCCTGGTGGAATGGCGGACTGCGCAGCGTGCCGGCATTTCATAACATCCACGGCATCCTCACCGAAACCGCCGGCTTTTATTACGCGACTCCCAAGACGTACGACGCGGCGACTTTTCCACGCCGGTTCGCCAACGGCAATCCGACCGGCGAACCGACGGTCTTCTACGAGCGGCCCTGGCCGGGAGGCCAGTGGAGAATCCGCGATGCCATCAACTACATGCTGACGGTGGATATGGCCGTGCTATCGTTTGCCGCCCGGGAGCGCGAGGCGCTGTTGCACAAGGCCTGGGCGATGGCCGAATTCAACATCGCGCAGGGCCGCGGCGGCAGACCCTTTGCTTATGTGGTTGCCGCCGCTCAACCCGATCCGGTCAGCAGCGGGGAGATGCTGCGCCGGCTGGCGATGGCGGCCGTCGAGATCCGGCGGGCGCGGGCGGCGTTCACCGCGGGCGGCCGGCAGTATCCGGCGGGGACGTATGTGCTGCCGGCAGCCCAACCGTTCCGGCCGTATCTGGTTGATCTGATGGAGCCTCAGAAGTATCCCGAATTGCGCGCGGGCACAACCGGACCCACCAAACGGCCCTATGATATCGCCGGCTGGACACTGCCGATGCAGATGGGGGTGAAGGTGGACCGAATCGAGGAGCCGTTTGAAGCCGGCCTGGAGGCGATTCAGGATCTGCCCGCGCCCGCCGCGCATTTGCAGTGGACGCCGCCCCGGGCCAGGCTGGCCAGGCCGAGAATCGGGCTCTACCGGCCCTGGCTGGCAAATGCCGATAGCGGCTGGACCGAGTGGCTCCTGGACACCTTCGAAATACCCTACACGCTGCTGCACAACGGCGATTTTCACCAGGGCCGGTTGCATGACCGGTTCGACACGATTGTGTTTGCTTCTCAGCCCGCGGTGTCCATTCTCCACGGGACAGGTGACGGGGAGTCCGCCGTGCCGCGCCAGGGCGGTGCCAATCCCGATCCGGAGCCGAACTCGGCCCAGCGTCCGGAATACTGCGGCGGGATCGAGATCGAAGGCCTGGCCCGGCTGACGGAATTTCTGAAGGCCGGGGGCACGATGGTTGCGCTCGACCGGGCCACGGAGCTGGCCAGCTTCTTCCCGGTTGGTATCCGTGCTTTACTTCCGGCGACCCCGGGCGCGGCGGGGTCTGGGAGTTCTTTTTACTGCCCGGGCTCTCTGATCCGGATTGATCTGGCACCCGGCGAGGCGGTCACCGCTGGTCTGCCGGAGCAGGTGGTCGCCTTTTCCAACGGCGGCCAGGCCTGGGAGGTGACTTTGCTTCCCGAATTCAATACGGGCAGCCGGCAGGTGCGGGTGCTGGCACGGTATGCCGGATCGAACCTGCTCGCCAGCGGGTGGCTTTCCGGAGAGAGTGCCGTTCTGGGTAAGCCGGCGTTAGTGGAAGCTCGCGCCGGCGCGGGCCGGTTGATTCTTTTCGGCTTTCGCCCGCAACACCGCGGCCAGACGTTCGGAACCTTTAAGCTGCTGCTGAACGCACTTTACGAATGAGCGGAGTCGAGCAGTACCTTCAGCACCCCACGCTCGGCCGCGCGGGCAAAGGCGGCCGCGGCCTGATCGAGCCGGTAGCGGTGCTGGATCATCTCATCGACCCGCACTTTTCGGCTCGCCAGCAGTTTCAATGCCGGCTCGAAGCGCCCGCAGCGCGATCCCACCAGCGTGATCTCGTTGACGATGATCGGAGCGGTGTCCACCGTCACGGCACCGTGAACGGTAGATTTCAGGATCAACGTTCCACGGGGACGCGTCATCGCCACCGCTTGCATGAACCCGCCGGCCGAACCGGTTGCATCGATCACCCAGTCAAAGGCCGAGACTGGCAGCGACTTGCCTGCCAACTCGGTGGTGACGCCAGCGGCGGCCGCGATTCGCAGTTTGGATGCGTGCCGGCCGAATTGGAGAACCTTGGCTCCATGCGCCGCCAGTACCTGAGCGATCAGGATTCCCAGTTTGCCGTCGCCCAGTACCGCGACCGGAGCGCCCTTGGGGATCCGAACCTGCTCCAGAATCTCGCAGGCCGCGGCTACGGGTTCGGTGAAGACCGCCTGATCGGGCGTGAGTTGGCGGGGAACCGCGTGGAGGTTCGCTTCGGGAAGCGTGAGGTATTCGGCAAACGCACCGGGGTGGCGCACGATTCCCAATACTGTTCTCGCCGCGCAGTGGCGTCCCAGTCCCCGCGCGCACCAGTCGCAACGGCCACAAGCAAGGTTGATCTCGCCCACCACCAGTTTGCCAATCCAGCCGCGCTCGCCGGCGGCCTCCACGCGGGCAACGAACTCGTGGCCCGGTATGCCGCGGAAGCCGTAGTAACCCCGCTGAAGCTCGAGGTCCGTGTTGCAGATGGCGCCGGTTAACAGGCGCAGCAGCGCGTAGCCCTCGCGCCGGCGTGGTTTAGGACGCCGCACTACCTCGATCCGGCCATTGTTTAAGTAAACAGCCTGCATCTTATTTCTTGGGGAAAATGACGTCTTCCAGATGATCCTGCCTGGGAGGGCGCTTGCCCTGGTGGTAGCCGGCGGCCACGCCGGCCGCCGCCAGCAGGAATGCCGCGATCGCCAGCAGGTCCACTCGATACCAGCAAACGCCGAATAGCGTGACCGCAATTCGCAGGATCCAGGTGATCAGCCGGGGACGCGAAGGAACCGCCAGGCAACGGCCCAGCCCGACTCCGAAGAAGGTAGCCAACGCCACCAGCAGCAGGCGCAGCAAAGGAATTGCGGAGGTCATATCGTCACTCCACCCGCACTTCGACCTGTTGTGTCTCCCGTCTTCCGCCGGCGAACTCGGCCGAAAGCAGGAATTTGGTCGTGTTAGCCGGCCGCTCGGTGATGCAGCCGTTGGCCGGCAGCGGTACGCCGCCGGTGCGGGGCGTGATCTCCACCTTCGACGCCTCTCCTGCTTGGTAGCATAGCGTCACCGGTTGACCGGGCTTCACGATTTTGTGATCCGCAAAGAAACTTAGCGATGAGGGCTTGGGCTGCTCGCCTTCACGCCCGGTTTTCACCCGGCCGCTGACGGTGACCGTGACCGTCGCCGCCAAGGTCCCGCCCGCGCCGGTTGCGGTGAGCGTGTAGGTGGTTGTCTGCTTCGGTTTGGCCGGCACGCAGCGGCTCAGCACCGGCTTCACGTTGTCTACCGGCGGTGCCATTTGAACCTGGTCCGCATTCTCCACCCCATAGCAGAGCAGGACCGTCTCGCCGGGAGCAATCGCCTCGGGCGAAGGATAGAACTGGGTGATCCTGGGAGGCGCCTTCGGTGCCGCGGCGGGCTTGCCGGCGACCTTGTTGTTCGAACAGCCGGCCGCCGACAGCAAGCCGGCAAGAATAATGATCGACAGCTTCAAATCCCTGGCCATTCATGCTTACGATAGCGCAGGCCAGATCATGGTGCCGGCTCTGATATGCTGCGAACAAATGGAGGGATTCCGCTTCCGCTGTATCCCAGGATGTACGAGCTGTTGTACTCGCCGCGGTTACGTTTACCTGACCGAGGCGGACCTGCATCGCGCCGCGCAGTATCTGGCAGTGTCGCCCGAGGAGTTTGAGAGGAATTTCGTTTACCGGACAAAGCATCTTCTCCGTCTGCGGATTCCTAAGCACGGCGGCTGCCACTTCCTTCGTAATGGTGGTTGTTCGATTCATCCCGCCAAGCCGACCCAGTGCCGGCTCTATCCCTTTTGGCCCGAACTGGTGGAAAGCCCAAGAGAATGGGCCAGGGAGACAAAAACCTGCCCCGGTATCGGAACGGGACGGCTGGTTCAAATTGGAACAGCCATGGAGAAAGCAGGCCGGATGAGGGACGCCTATCCGTTCCTTTATGGCAAGAGCTGATCCTGTGGCAAGTTTCTGTCACGTTGCGGTAGCAAACAAAATTCTCTTATTCGCGGGTGTTTGGCCGAAAAGACAGGCAGTTTTCACTCTGGCCCGGCGATTGCTTTAACAAGGGCGTCATGCTTGATCGCATCACGGGCAGTTTAGAACGGTACATGGATCTGCTCAGTGTCCGGCAGAAACTCGTCGCGTCGAATATCGCCAATGCCGATACGCCGGGTTACCAGACCGAGGACATCGATTTCCAGTTCGAGTTCATGAGTCTGGCCAAAGGTGACAAGCCCTCCGTTATCCGGCCACAGGAGCTGAAGGTGAAATCGGACGGAAACAATGTGGATATTGACCGCGAGGCCCGCCTGCTGTCGGAAAACGCCATTCGCTTCGGCACCGCCTCGTCGCTGATGCGCAGCGAGTTGAAGGCCGTGCGCGCGGCGATCGACGAGGGGCGCTCCCAATGAGCCTGTTCTCCTCGCTCTCGGTCAGCGCTTCGGGAATGGCGGCGCAGCGCACTCGCGCCGAATTGCTGGTGGAGAACATGGCCAACGCGGAAACCACGCGTACCGCGGCCGGTGGACCCTATCGCCGCAAAGATGCGGTTTTCGCCTCCGAGCGCCAGTCTTCGCCATTTTCCTCGGTGTTTCAGAATCAGCTCGACGGGGGTCTGGAGGGTGTTCAAGTCACCGGCATCGTCGAAGACCAGTCGGAGCCGGAGAAACGCTATCTGCCCGGCCATCCGGATGCCGACAAGGATGGCTATGTTGCTTTTCCCCGCATCAATCCGGCCGAAGACATGGTTGATCTGATGGGCGCTTCGCGCGGTTACCAGGCCAATGTCGCCGCTATGACCGCGGTGAAGGACATGATCTTCAAGTCCATCGACTTGTTGAGGTAATAGGAGACGCCGATGTCCTCGCCCATCAGCGGCCTCAATTCTGTCAACCTTCCAATTCCGGCGCCGGCGGGTCCCGCGGCAGCGGCGTCCGGGGGTGACGCCTTCCGCGCCCTTCTCGGTAACGCCATCGGCAGCGTCGAGCAGTCTCGTGCCGCCGCGCACACGAGTATTGAAAAATTCCTTGCCGGCGAGAACGAAGAACTCCACCAGACGGTCATGGACGTACAGAAGGCCGAACTGTCCCTGGATCTGTTTCTGCAGATGCGCAACAAGGTGATTCAAGCCTACCAGGAAGTGATGAGAATGCAGCTCTAGCCGGGGCCGGTTATGACAGCCATCCGAACTCTCTACGCCAGATTGACGCCGCGGCAACGGGTGCTGCTCGGCGCCGTGCTGGTGTTGCTGGTCTCGGGCGGTTTCTGGCTCGCCCACTGGAACCGGGAGCGTGACTTCAAGCCGATCTACTCCGGTCTTGCGGCTGAAGATGCCGGCGCCGTCGTTTCCAAGGTGCGCGAGAGCGGAGTTCCCTACCGGCTCTTGGAGAATGGCAGTACGGTGCTGGTGCCCTCGTCGAAGGTGGCGGAACTGCGGCTCCAGATGGCTTCCGCCGGATTGCCCAAGACGGGGCGGATCGGCTTCGAGCTCTTTGACAAGGCCAACTTCGGCACCACCGATTTCGCCGAACAGGTCAACTATCACCGTGCGCTCGAGGGGGAACTGGAACGTTCGATCACGTCGCTGGCGGAGGTGGAGCAGGGGCGGGTTCATATTACCTTCGCCAAGGACTCGGTTTTTACTGAATCCCGCCAGCCGGCCAAGGCGAGCGTGCTGGTCAAGCTCCGGTTTGGCGCCAGGCTTTCGCCTCAGAATGTGCAGTCGATTACCTATCTTGTCGCCAGCGCCGTCGAGGGGCTCGATCCGGGTTCCGTCTCGGTGCTCGATATGCAGGGAAACCTGCTCAGCCGGCCACGCCACCACAATCCCGATGGTCCCGATCCCGACGATGCCTCGATTGAATACCGCCAGAAGATCGAGAAGGACCTGCTGGCGAAAATCAACACCACGCTCGAACCGCTGCTTGGAGCAGATCGTTTCCGGGCCGCGGTCTCGGTGGAGTGCGACTTTTCAAGCGGCGAACAAAGCGAGGAACTGTTCGACCCGGCAAAGTCGGTGATGGTGAGTTCGCAAAAGAGTGAAGATACCAGCGGGGCCTCCGGTCCGGCCGGAATTCCAGGAACGGCCTCGGCTCTTCCCAGGCCGGCGGCGCGAGGCGCGGGCACGGCGCTGGCTTCGGCGCGGCGTACGGAGAACATCGCTTATCAGACCAGCCGGGTGGTCAAGCGCACGAAACTACCACAGGGCGAGGTCAAGCGGATCTCGGTCGCGATGCTGCTCGACCACGCCATCCGGTGGGAGGGCGCCGGAGTCAAAGCCAAACGGATCGTCGAACCGGTTTCGGCCGAGCGGCTGAAGGCCGTCCACGATATTGTCGCCGCGGTGATCGGATTCCGCCAGGATCGTGGCGACCAGGTCACCGTCGAAGCACAACCATTCGAATCCACGCTGAATTGGGAACCTGCGCCGGCTGGGTCCGCCGGCGGGCCCGGCGGAATTGGCCCGCTGAATCTGAAACTTCCTTCCTGGGTGAATCGCAAAGTGCTGGTGCTGGGCGCCGTGGCCGGAATCCTCCTTCTGCTGTTGCTATTGGCGGCCTTCGCCCTGCTGCTGAAGCGCCCGTCGAAAAAGAAGGCCGCCAGGGGCGCAAAGGCTGGGCTGGCGGGGAAGGGCGCTCTTCGATCCGGCGATGAACAGGCTGAACTTCCCGCCGCGCCTGACGTGAAACAGCAACTGGAAGCGAAACTGGCTGAACAGGCAGCCAAGCGCGAAATGGCGGAATTGGAGGCTGTCGCCGCTCTCAAACTCCCGGCGCCTACAACGAAGAAATCTGAGGTGCTGGCACGGCATCTGAGCGAGGAAGCCAAGAAAGATCCGGAGATGATGGCACAGATCCTGCGAACGTGGTTGAACGATGCGGTGCGGTAGCAAGCGATGATTCAGAACAGCGACAAGCCGGTGGTAGTCCCCGGTATCAGAAAAGCGGCCGTGCTGCTGATCAGTCTCGGTGACGGCGTGAGCGCGGAGATCCTCAAGTGCATGGACGACGACGAGGTTCAACTGCTCACTCGCGAGGTGGCCAAGGTCCCTCACTTCACCGCCGAGCAGGGAGAGGCCATCCTTCAGGAATTTCACGAGATGGCGCTGGCGCATGAATACGTCCTCAAGGGCGGCATCGACTACGCGCGCAAAATCCTGGTGAATGCCTTCGGACCCGAACACGCCAAGAGGCTTCTCGACCGGTTGATGAAATCCCTGGGAGGTGAGCACGCCAGCTTCGACGTGTTGCAGAAGGCCGATCCGCAGCAACTGGCCAAGTTCATTCACTCGGAGCACCCGCAGACGATTGCCCTGATCCTGTCCCACCTTAACCCGTCGCAGGCGGCCGGCCTGCTGTTTTCCCTTCCCGCCGAGATACGGGCCGACGTGGCGTTGCGCATGGCGCACCTTGACCAGATCTCGCCCGACATCATCTCCAAGATCGCCGGTATTATCGGCCAGAAGCTAAAGGCGCTCGGTGAACTCAGCCGCGAATCCTACGGCGGCGTTCGCGCGGTCGCCGAAATGTTCAACCGGCTCGACTCCAACACCAGCAAGGAGATTCTCGACATTATCGAACAGGAAGATCCGGCGCTGGTGGAAACCGTGCGCCACCTGATGTTTGTCTTTGAAGATCTGCTGCTGCTCGATCAGAACGCGATCAAAGAAGTTCTTTCCAAGGTGGACCGGAAGGTGCTGACTGTGGCGCTCAAAGGAACCAGCGACCAGTTGAAAAATCATTTTTTGCAGTGCATGTCGCAGCGCGGATCCGAGATGCTGCGCGAGGATATGGACGCGCTCGGTCCCATCAAGATCAAAGAGGTTGAAGCCGGCCAGCAGCAGATCATCGCTGTCGTGCGGCAGTTGGAAAGCGACGGCGTCATCAGTCTGAAGGGCACCGTGGGTGAACAGTACGTCGTCTGACCATGAGTTCCAGGATCGTTTCCAAACGTCAACCCGACCGGTCGGCACCCATCGCCTGGGCGGTGTGGAGCCAGCGCGAGACATCCGGCGTCCAATCCTCACCCGCCGCGCCGGCGGACGGTAAAGGTACCCCCGCTACCCCCGAACCGGCCGGTGAGCGGGCACTGCTCCGCCAGCTCCAGGAACAGGTTTCCACACTCCAGATGGAACTTCTCCAGCGCGAGCAGCAGGCCCGCCAGACCGGCTACGGCGAGGGTGAACAAGCCGGCAGGCGCGCGGCCGCGGCCGAACTGCAACCGGTTCTCGACCGGCTGGCGCGAACCATAGAAGAACTCACCCTGTTGCGCCGCCGCTTTCGCGTGGAGGCCGAGCGCGACGTCGTCAAACTCGCGCTGGCGATCGCAAAGCGGGTACTTTACCGGGAGATCAACATGGATCCCGATGCGATGCTGGGGCTTGTCCGGGTGGCGCTGGAACAGATTGACCTGCGTGAGTTGCACCGCGTGCGCCTGCATCCGGTGGACGCTCCCGCCGTTGAGCGGCACCTGGCCACTACCGGCGTTCCTGGGCGAGTCGAGGTGATCGCCGATGCCGGACTGGAACGGGGAAGCGCCGTCTTCGAGACGGCGCGCGGCAATCTGGATGCCTCGATCTCCACCCAACTGGAAGAGATTGGCCGGGGTTTTGGCGACCTGTTGGAGCGCGAACGATGACTCCCGGCTCCGTTGCCGCCAATGCGGCCTTCGACCTGGACCGTTATCTGGGGAGGCTCGCTAACGGGCGTCCATACCAGTGGACCGGGGCGGTCACTGAGTTGATCGGCCTGCTGATCGAATCCCAGGGGCCGGCCTCGGCCATCGGCGATTTTTGCGAGATCCGCACAGCCTCCGGGCGCCCGGTACGAACCCAGGTGATCGGATTCCGCAGCGGCCGGGTTCTCTCGATGCCGCTCGAGGAGACCGACGGTCTACAGTTGGGGGACACCGTGATTGCCCGCAGGGAAGATGCGCGCATCGGTGTTTCCCGGGCACTGCTCGGCCGCGTACTGGACGGCTTCGGGCGGCCGATCGACGGCGGTCCTCCCATTGCAGCGGATACCAGCTACGAACTGTTCGCAGCGCCGCCGGGGCCGCTGCAACGCGTGCCCATCGGCCAGCGCCTGTTCACCGGTATCCGTAGCATCGACGGCCTGCTCACCTGTGGCATGGGGCAGCGCCTGGGCATCTTCGGCGGCTCGGGCGTCGGCAAGAGCACGCTGCTCGGCTGCATGTCGCGCCAGAATACCGCCGATGTCAGCGTCATAGCGCTGGTTGGCGAACGCAACCGTGAGGTGCGCGACTTCATCGAGCATGAACTTGGCCCGGAAGGACTGTCGCGTTCGGTGCTCATCGTCGCCACCTCGGACCGTCCAGCGCCGCTACGCATCCGCGCCGCGTTTGTGGCGCTCGCCATCGCGGAGTATTTTCGCGACCAGGGGGCCAATGTGCTGATGGTGCTCGATTCGGTTACCCGCCTCGCCATGGCTCAGCGCGAGATTGGCCTCGCTTCGGGCGAACCGCCGAGCCAAAAAGGCTATACCCCTTCGGTGTTCAATCTGCTCCCGAAAATTTTTGAGCGGGCCGGCAATTTCCAGCGTGGCTCCATCACCGGATTTTTTACGGTCCTGGTGGAGGGAGACGATTTCAACGAGCCGATCTGCGACGCCACCCGTGGAATCCTCGACGGGCACATCATCCTTTCGCGGCAGTTGGGAAACGCCGGCCACTATCCGGCGATCGACATTCTCCAATCGGTGAGCCGCCTCGCTTCAAAATTGACCTCTCCCGACGAGAAGGCGGCGGCGCGCAAGGTGCGGGAGGCTTTGGCGTCCTATCAGCGCGCCGAAGATCTCATTAACCTGGGCGCCTATGCGGCCGGGTCCAATCCACAACTGGATGCGGTCATCCGGATTCGACCGCTGCTGATGGAGTTCCTCAAACAGGATGCCACCCACCTGGCCTCGCCTGACGAAACCGTGTCCGGCATTCTGAAGCTGGCCAGTGCCTTCTGATGCAACGCTTCCGGTTCCGCCTGCAACGAGTACTCGATTTGTGGGAAAAGCAAGCCGATGCCGAACAGTTGCGCCTCCAGAGCCTGCACGCCGAGCGCGCGGCGCTCGAGGAGCAACAACAGCAACTCGGCCGGCAACGGCGCGACGCCGAACAGCAGGTGGTTCAATGCCCTTCGGTAACCGCCGCCGAGCTGATGTCGCTCGAGTCCTTCCGCCGGTTCGCCGCCCAGCAGCGGCGTCAGATTGCCGCCAGGCAGGCCCAATGCGCGGTGTTGATCGAACGCCAACTGGCGGTGGTGATGGAGGCCCGCCGCCGCACCCGCCTGTTGGAGAAGTTCCGCGAAAACCAGCAGGCGGAATGGAAGCGTGAATTCGACCGCGAACTGGAACAGCTGGCCGCCGAGTCCTATCTTTCAGGCGTGATTCGCCGCCGTATACAATCGCCTTGAACGGAATGCCGCCGTCAGGCGGGCAGCGATTCGCTGAAGAACCGGATCCAGTTGCCGTGCATCACGCCAGCGATGTCGTTATCGGAATAGCCTCGTGCGGCGAGCAGCGCGGGGATCTTTTGCAGATCGGCGATGGTGTTGAGATCCACCGGCGTCTGCTCGGTCCCATAGCCGCCGTCCAGATCACTGCCGATCGCCGCGTGCCGCGCGTTGCCGGCAAGCTGGCAGATATGGTCGATATGATTGACCGCATCGGCGATCGTCGCCCGGTTGTCCTCCAACCTCCAATCGGGCTGGAGCATCCAGGAATCGAAGGCCACTCCAATCACCGCGCCACGCGCCGTCAGCGCGCGGATCTGCTCGTCAGTGAACTGGCGGTCGCCTGGCACCAGGCTGCGGCAGTTGTTGTGGCTCGCGTGCACCGGGCCGTCAAATGTCTCCAGCGCTTGCCAAAAACTCTCCGCTGCAATGTGGGTTGCATCAAGGATCATTCCCAGGGCGCGCATCTCGGCCAGCAGTTCGCGCCCGGCCGGAAGCAATCCGCCCTCGCAACCCGTACCGTGCGCGTAGGCGCTCGGCCCGTAGTGTGCAATTCCCACGGCGCGCAACCCCAGCTCGAACCACTCCCGCGCTCCGGCCGGAGTGAGGATCGGATCGGCGCCCTCCATCGCCAGGATATAGCCTATCGTCCGGTCTCCCGAATTCCACGCGGCAAGGTGAGCCTTCAACTCGCTCTGCGTACGAACCTGGCGCATCTGGCCGGCCGCCTGCATGGCGCGATAGTATGCCGCCTGGCCCCGCGCCATGGCATAGGCGATCGACTGGCTGCGAAAATCGATGTTGGTGCGGGCAGCGGGGTTCGCCCGGGCCAGCACCGTCGCCAGGCAAAGCCCCACTTCGGCTTTGCGCAGCTCCGGCAGAGAGACGGTATTGGTCCCCCGTCCCTGCTCGTCGTATCCCGCCTCAGAGGCGCGTATCTCGTCGATGGTCCACGTCTGGTCCCGGTTCCAGCCCAGCGCATTCCAGGAAATGTCGAGGTGTGAATCAACCAGCAGCATGGATTGGCCCCTCCTGCTACGCCCGTGCGGCCGGGTGCAGCACCGCGGCTGCCTTCTCCAGCGCCGCCCGCAGGGCGCCGGCGGTGAACTCGATGTCGTCTTCCGAGTGGGCGGCGGAGATGGAAGCCTGCTTGGTTGCCAGCGGGAAAAAGTATACGCCACGCCGGATCAGTTCCAGCCGCATGGCCGAATCGGCGTCAAAGGCATGGTTCTGTGCAATGTCATGCCAGTCTACCGGCGGATGATCCATGAAGTAGATACAGAAAGCCGAGCCCTGCCGCGCCACGGTGCCCGCCATTCCCAGGCTCGCCAGCGACTCCTCAATCGAACCCTGCAGGCTGGCGCCGAGCTGTTCCAATTTGCGGTACACCGCGCCGTCATCCTCCATGAGCCGCTCGAGGGTGGCAATTGTCGCCGCCACCGGGACGGGGTGTGCGTTGTAGGTGCCGGCCAGTAACACGCGCTTCGATCCATCGGGATGGACAAAGTAATCCATCAATTCCTTTCTGCCGCCGATCGCCGCCATCGGATAGCCGTTCGCCAGCGCCTTGCCGTACACGGCCAGATCCGGTTTCACGCCCGCCAGCGCGGCGTAACCACCTAGAGCGTGCCGGAAGCCGGTCTTTACCTCGTCGAACACCAGCACAAAACCAAATTCATCGGCCAGCGCCCGCAGGCCCTGCAGATATCCCGGCTTGGGATGCACGATGCCGATATTCTGTAGAACCGGTTCGGTAATCAGCGCCGCCACCGGATAGCGTTGGCACACTGCCCGTACCGCGTCCAGGCTGTTGAAATTCACCGGATGGATCAGCTTCGAGTGGGCCTCCGGAATACCGGCGCTGATCGGCAGGAAAGGATATTCGTCATCGGTCACCCGTGGCCCCAGCGCGCTCAGCGGCGTCATCAGGTTGCAGGCCACGTCATTGTGCCAGCCGTTGTAGCCCCCCTGCATCACGATGACATGATCCCTTCCGGTTACCGCCCGGGCCAGCCGAAGGGCCTGATACGTCGCCTCACTGCCGGAGTTGAGCAACTGCACCGAATCGACGTGCGGAGCATTACGGCAAATCAGTTCCGCCAGCCGGCCTTCGTGTTCGGTGGGCCCGCTGCCAAACAGGCTTGCGCCCTGCTCGATGGTCCGGATGACGGCGGCCGATACGTGGGGGTCGTTGTGACCCAGCACGTGGGGAGCAAATGCCGCATGGTAGTCGATATACTCGTTGCCGTCGGCGTCCCAGATCCGGGACCCTTCACCGCGCACAAATGCAATTTCCGGCTGGGTGGCCCGGTTCACCGAGACGACGCCTCCGGGGATCCAGCGGCGGTTGTTCGCCAGTATGCTTGCCGATTTGGAATAAGATGACATTTGCAGTTCTCAACGATTCGGAATCAAAGTAAATTATATCTCTCCGTTTGCGGATGGCCGCCGGAGGCGTAATCGGGCTACTTCGCGGACGGATATACAGGGAAGACGAGCTGACATGAAGCTGGAAGGTAAAGTGGCTCTGGTAACCGGCTCCAACCGGGGCATCGGCGCCGGTTGCGTGCTGGAGATGGCCAAGCAGGGCGCCGATGTAGCAATCAACTATCGCAGCCATGCCGATGAGGCGCGGCAGGTTGCCGAACGGGTACGCGCGCTGGGCCGGCGGGCCATCGTGATTGGCGGCGACGTCGGCGACCGCGCGGTCAACGAGAAACTCGTCGATCAGACGGTCAGCAACCTGGGGCGGCTTGACATCTTCGTTGCCAACGCGGTTACCAGCGTCCGCAAGCCGTTCGTCGAACTGACGCCGGAAGACGTCGAGTTCACCTGGCGGGTGGCGCTGTTCGGAGTGTTCCACGGAATGCAACTGGCAGCCCGCCAGATGCTGAAGCAGACCTCGGGCGGCAGCATCATCGTCATCAGTTCGGTACACGCCTATATGCCCTACCGCAGCGGGGCGCTGTACAACACCGCCAAGGCGGGCGTAAATCACTTGGCGCTGACCGTGGCCAACGAACTGGCCGGCGATAACATCCGGGTCAATATCATTGAGCCCGGCTGGACCGACACCCCCGGCGAACGCCAGTTCGTGAGCGACGAACGCATTTACGCGGCCGCGAAAAAGCTACCCATGAAACGCCTGGCGACGGTGGAAGACATCGCCCGCGGCGTGGTGTATCTGGCCTCCGACGATGCCGCGTATGTTACCGGCGCCAACCTGCGAATCGACGGTGGTTTCGTGCTTCCCAATCATCCGTCTTAAAGCGGCGGCCGGAGTGTCAGGTCAACTCCATGGGGAAGTCGAACAGGTTTTCCAGGCCGTGCTCGCCCACCACGTAGTTGTCCTCTAGCCGGATGCCGCCTTGCAGCGCCTCACCGTAGAGTCCCGGCTCCAGCGTGATTACGTCGCCCGGTTCGAACATATCTTCCGAGCCGGGAATGATCCGCGGCGCCTCGTGGCCGTGGTGCCCGATGCCATGCCCCACGTGATGCCAGAAGCTTTGTTCCGGGTCTTCGGAATCGAGGAACTCCTTCACTTGCCGGTAGACATCGCGCGCCATCACGCCGGGCTTAACCAGCGATTCGCCCAGCTTTCTTGCCGCCATTACGGTCTCCCACGCCTTCAACTGCGCGCCGGTGGGTGAGGTTACCGCGAACGTGCGGCAGGTGTCGCTGAAGTAGAGATGCGGGGCTGGGAAGATGTCGAGGATGTAAAGATCGCCCGCCTCAAGCACGCGCCTGGTGGGAGCTCCGCCGCCACGGATGCACCTTGGGCCGCAGGCAAAATCGCCCGGAAACGCAACTGTGGTGCCGGCAGCGAGGGTTAACGCCGAATGCATCGCGGCATAGACTTCCACCTCGGTCAGCCCGGGTTCGATCAGATCCTTTGCCGTCTGGTACGCCACCGCGGAAAGCGCCAGCGCCTGGCGAATCTCGCCGATCTCATCCTGCTGCTTGCGTTTTCGCACTCGCAGTACCAGCGCCGTAGCATCACTGAGGGCTGCCTGGGGAATCGTCCGCCGCAACTCGGCCTCGATGACGGCGCTGGAACCGGCTCGGTCGATGGCACAACTCTTGACCGCGCCTTCCTGCGCCGCTAACGGAATGCGGAACAGGCGCGCGGCATCCTGCATCGGTTCGGTAATCGAGCGGTCTATCGAATAGACCTGGCAGCGGATTACCCGGTCCGCCGCGCATTCGGTGGGCTGCGCCGGGCTAACCAGCACACTCTTGCCGCCGCCGTCCAGGCTAAAGATCGCCGGGGCATCGGCATCCACCAGGACCCCGGTCAGATAGTAAACAGTGCGGTAGTTGGCGGTGACGAACAAGTCCAGGCGAGCCCCGGCCATCGCTTCGAGCAACCGCTTCTGCCGGGCACGGCAACCCTCAACTGTGAGCATCGCTTTCCTTTCCTGCCAGGGCTCTCAGTACGCCAGGAAACCACCGTCCACAATGAATGTGGAGCCGGTGACAAACGAGGCTTCGTCAGAGGCCAGAAAGGCCACAGCGTGACCCACCTCTTCCGCTGTTCCGCGCCTGCCGGCGGGTGTCACGCGCAAGTATTTGCCGGTCGCGCCGGCGCTCTTGATTTCGTCGCTAATGGTGGCGTTCGCCGGCGTATAAATGTCGCCCGGAGCCACTGCATTCACCCGGATCCCGTGCGGGGCCAACTCCAGGCCCATGGACCGAGCCAGGCTGGTCACCGCCGCCTTGGTGGCGCAGTAGACGCTGCCCAGTTCCTGGGCGGCGAAGGCTCCCACGCTCGCTACATGGATCAGCGAGCCCCGCCGTTTCGTCTCTACCAGATGCCGGGCCACCACCTGGGAAAGGAAGTAGAGTGCCCGGTAATTTACCTCGTTCACCCGGTCGAAGTGTTCTTCTGTTTCTTCGAGAAACGGCGCCAGCGCCGCGCTGCCGGTAGCCGCGGCGTTGTTTACCAGAATGTCGATCTGCCCGAACGCCGCCAGCACGCGCTCAAGGATCTGTTCGATCCCGTCGCGCCGGGTCACGTCGGCCAGCACCGGAAGTACGCCGAGTCCTTCCAGTTGGGTCAGTCCGAAATCGAGATCCTGCTGCCGGTGCTGGATGATTGCCACCCGGGCTCCGGCCTTGGCCAGGACACGCGAAATTCCCAATCCGATACCGGTTCCACCGCCGGTAACAACCGCTACCCTGCCATCGAATCGCATACACGGGACGTTAGCAGATCCGTAACTGGGATGCCATCATCATCCGCCGTGGAAACCTGACGGCCGCGGGCCACGCCCAATAAAATGTGTTCATGGTGCGATTTGCTGCCCTCATTCTGCTCGCCGGGGTGTGTCTTGCCGCCCCAACATCCTCCCGCGCGCGCCGCCGGCCGCCGGCCGCGAAACCGGCGCCCGCACCGGCCGCGCAGTTTCCCATCGAAAAAATCCGGGTCCTGGGGAACAGGAACTACAGCGCAGCCCAAATCATTCAGGTTTCGGGACTTCGCGTTGGCGAGGCCGGCTCTCAGAAACAACTGGAGACGCTCTGCGAGCAGGCCCGCAACCGGTTGCTGGCGACCGGCTTTTTTGAGCGCGCCGGCGCCGGCTACCAGCCGTCAGACTCGGGCAAGGGCTACCTGGCCACTCTCGAAGTGACCGAGATGGCGCAGGTGTTTCCCTACCGTTTCGAAAATCTGCCCATGCCGGCGGATCAGATCAGGGCCGCGCTCAGCAGTTTCGATCCCCTGTTCAGTCCCCGGATTCCTGCTTCTCAACCGGTGCTCGACCGCTATGCGGCCGAACTCCAACGTCTTATCGCACCGAAGGAGAAAGTGACCGGGCGGCTGACTCTCGACACCAATGGCGGGTACGTCATTGTCTTTCGTCCGAATACTCCGTTGCCGGTAATCGCGGAGATCCATTTCCCAGGCGCATCCGCCGTGCCCGAAGGGCGCCTGCGCGCGGCGGTGGCGGCGGCGGCCGTCGGTACGCCATACACCGAAGCGCACCTTCGCCAGTTGCTGGAACTCAATGCGCGTCCGGTGTATGAGGCCGAAGGATACCTGCGGGTGAAGTTCGGCGGCATACGCACCGGGCAGGCCAAAGACGTAAGCGGGTTGATCGTGAGCGTGCAAGTTGACGAAGGCAGCCGGTACCAACTTCATAGCGTATCCGTGGAGGGACCTGTCGAACGCCCTGGCGATCTGGTTCGCATCGGGAAGTTCAAGCTGGACGATGTTGCCAACTTCGACCGGATTGAAGAAGGCCGCAAGCGAATCGAGCAGGCGGTCAAGGGTGGTGGCTACTTCCAGGCCAAGACCGCCATGCGACGCGATATGGATGACAAGCGCCACTTTGTGAGCGTCACGATCGCCATTACGCCCGGACCCCTGTACACCTTTGGAAAACTCAACATCGAAGGACTCGACCTCAATGCCGAGGCCGAGATGCGCAAACTTTGGGGGCTGAAACCAGGTAAGCCATTCAACGCCAATTATCCCGGCTATTTCCTGTCACGCGTGCGCGAGGATGGTTACTTTGATAATCTCGGGCGCACCAGTTCGCGTACCAAAGTGGATGAGGCTGGCCACATCGTCGATGTTACTCTGGTCTTTCGCGGGGTACAGAGTGAGACGCCCGGTATTCTGCGCCAGCAGCACCAGTTGGGCCAGGTTGAGCCGAAACCTTGAGTAGCCCATCGCTTTCCGGCCTACGGAAACGCGCTACAAGGTTCAATACAATAGATAAACAAGGAGTGTAACGGGGTGAAGATCAAAGCCGCCCGCTTCCTGCTACCCATCGCGTTCGCCACACTCGCCTGGCCGCAACTGCCGAAGATCAAGCCGGGATTCAACCTCTTCTCCAAGCAGCAGGATATCCAGCTTGGCCGCGAAGCCGCCGCCGAGATCCGCAAAAAGGTGAAGATCGTCCATAACCGGGACCTGGAAAATTACGTTCGCGGCATCGGCCAGAAACTGGCCGCCCAGCCCGAAGCCGGCGATTATCCCTATTCGTTCGAGGTGGTGGACGACAAGAGCATCAACGCTTTCGCGCTGCCGGGCGGCCCTACGTTTGTCTACACCGGGCTGTTGCTGGCCGCCGAAGACGACGCGCAGGTGGCCGGCGTGCTGGCGCACGAGATCGCTCACGTCGCCTTGCGCCACGGCACCAATCAGGCATCCAAGGCCAATCTGATCCAGCTTCCGGCGATGATCGCCGGCGGCTTGCTGGGCGGTGGTTCGATGCTCGGCCAGCTTGCGCGATTGGGGATCGGTCTGGGCGCCAACTCCGTGCTGCTCAAGTTTTCCCGCACGGCCGAGTCGCAGGCGGACCAACTGGGCGCCGAGATCATGGCCGGCGCCGGCTATAACCCCATTGAACTGGCCCGCTTCTTTGAAAAACTGGAGGCCCAGACCGGGAAGGGGAGCGCGCTGTCGCAGTTTTTATCGGACCACCCCAATCCGGGCAACAGAGTGCAGGCGGTAGAGAATGTCATTCGCTTTCTACCGAAACGGCAGTACATCACCCAAACTTCGGATCTGGTAAAGATGCAGGCCATTATCCGCGGCCTTCCGGCGGCGGCGGCCGCGCCATCCAACGCCTCCAAAGAGAACGGTCTTTCACGGGCCAACAGCGTTGAGGCGCCGACGCTGCCCCCGGCCACCAGTTTTCGCGAATACCGGGGTCAGAAATTCACAATCTCCTACCCTTCCAACTGGCAGGCCTATGGCGATAGCCAATCGAACATGGTCACTCTGGCGCCCGAACAGGGTCTGGTGCAGGGCGCCATCGGTTACGGGGCCATTGTCAGCTACTATCTTCCCGGGTCGAATGGCGTCGATCTGAAACGGGACACCAGGGCTTTAGTGAGCGAACTCGAAAGCAAGAATCATGGAATGCGCGTCGCCAACGCCTCACGGCGCTTTACGGCCGGTGGCGTTCCCGGCCTTCTGACCGAGCTTACTTCCGAGTCACCCTATGCAAATGAGACCGAAGTGGACCTGCTGATCACCGTCGCGCGGCCCGAGGGCCTCTTCTACGTGGTGCTGGTCGTTCCGCGGAGCCAGTATCGCAATTCGCAGCCGGTGTTCCAGCGCATGCTGGAGAGCGTCCGGTTCTCATGAGCTGCCCTTACGATGCGATCCTGTTCGACTTTGACGGAGTCCTCGCCGACAGCGAACCGTTACACTATGAGTGCTGGAAGCAGGCGCTGGCCACGTTCCACACCGATCTGGACTGGCAGCAATGGCAGCGGGCGTGCATCGGGGTGGCGGATCGCAACCTGATGGCGGTGCTCGCCGCGGGCTGCCACCCGCCTGCCGACCCCGAAGATCTCTGGGCGCAGTACCCCCGCAAGCAGGCGCTGTATCGGGAGATGGTGGCGGACCACTCACCGATTCCCCGGGAGGTTCGAACCTTGCTCCATGAACTCGACGCGATACCCAAAGCCGTGGTCAGCTCCAGTCTCCGCCCGGAGGTGGAGCCGTTGCTGGCAGCGGCCGGCGTGCGCGCCTGTTTTGCCGCGGTTGTCACCGGTGACGACGTGGAGCGCCACAAGCCTGCTGCCGACCCTTATCTGTTGGGAGCCCGCCTGGTGGGGGCGCGGAATCCGCTGGTGGTTGAGGATTCCGCCCTGGGAGCGGCCAGCGCACAGGCGGCCGGCTTTGTCTGTCTCCGCGTACCCGGTCCGCTCGAAATGCCCGGTTACCTTCGCCAGGCTCTGGGGCGGCCTTCCGATGGCAGGTAGCTAGCGGCGACGATGCGGCACCACGGCGAATTCGCTGGAATCGTAAAACGCCACCGCCAGGCCCTGCTCCAGACGGCTTAGCGAGCGGGGCCCCTTGCCATCGAACAGCACCGTCTCACGATCACGGAAAGCGCGGCCGAATTCGGCCGATCCGGTACCGCGCCAGCGCACCAGCTTATGGGATCTGTGGCAGACCGCAGCCAGATCGAGTACGCCATCGCCGTCTTCGTCATAGAGCAGCACGTCACGGATCTCGTCAGCCGTCATCTCGCCCTTCTTCGGGGTGCCCGGCGAGTAGCTGCCGGCAAAATGGAAACTGTCCGGTTTGTTCAGAAATACCGCGACGTTGTCGGACGGCCCGCGGTTACCGACCGCCAGATCGACACGGCCATCGCGGTCGATGTCGCCGCTCTTCAGATGGTAGGGGATCATCCCCTGGGAGTAAAACTTCCGCCATGGAGTGAAACCGCCGCGGCCGTCGCCCTTCCAGACCTCAATCATGTTGCAAGAGTAGATGGTAAAGGCCAGATCCACGATGCCGTCGCCGGTGAAGTCCGCCGCCGCCACATCGCGCGGACCGGGCAGCAGTGGAAACCGGTGCTGGCGGAACTTCCGGCCTCCCAGATTTTCGAAGACCACGAAAAAATCGCTCGACCAGGCGACTGCCACCAGGTCGGGCCGGCCGTCACGGTTGAAGTCCACCACCGTTACCGAAGTGAGCCCCGGCGCGGGGTACACCGGAGCGCCGGCAGCGGTGAAGTTCTTACCGTAGGTGAAGGGCGCTCCTTCCACCCGCAGGTGCACCGCGGGTGAGAGCCATTCACTCCCGCCGGCGCCCCACAGGATCGACAGGTCCCGGCCGTCGTTGGCCTGAAAGTTCGCCACGGCCACGTCCTTGCGGCCATCCCCGTCCAGGTCGGCGGCGACGGCCGTGTAGGGGCCATAGCCGATCCGGTAATCACGCCGCAGGTGCGGCTCCCTGGAGCCCGCCGTGTAGAGAACAGTGAGCATGTCATTGGCCGGAGCCTTTTCGGTGGGTAACTTCAACTCGCCGCGGCAGGGCAGAATCGCGTCGGGATTACCGTCCCCGTCCAGGTCGGCCACGGTTGAGAAGTATGGGCCGTCGCTGGTTTTATAAAACGTCTGGGCCGGCAGCAGCAGCGCCGGCAATAGTACGAAAGCGAGCAATCGCATAGGAAATTTCACTTTATCGCACGCCTCGCCCGCCCGGACCGGGTGGCATGACATAATAGCTCCCAAGGAGAGGGCCGCTCATGAAAATCGCGCTCGGCATTGCCATTACGGTCGCGTTTGCGGGGCTTTACGCACAGCCGCCGCAGGGTCCACAACCGGAAGCCGTGAAACAGGGTCAGGCCCTGGTGCGGCAAGGAAAACTGGAAGATGCGCTGGCACTCTACAAACAGGAGCTGGCGAAGCAACCCGGCTCCATGGCGCTGAACAACGCGGCCGGTGTCGTGCTGGATCTGTTGGGCCGCACCAAGGAGGCCAGGACGCACTTTGCCAAGGCGATCCGCGAAGCGCCTACGGCGCAGGCCAAGGCGGCCGCCGAACGGGCCATGGCGATGTCCTACGCCTTCGACAACAACTGCGCCGGCGCCTTGAAGGCTCAGCAACCGGTCATCGATTACTGGGTCGCGGAGAAGAACTTTTTCCAGGCGGGCGAGATGGCCAACGAAGCCGCCCGCGTCTGCATCGAGGCCGGCGATTTCAATACCGCCGAAAAGTGGTATCGCAAGGGCACGGAACTGGGTCTCAAGGAGCCTGGCATTTCGGCCGACCGGATCGCGCTGTGGAACTTCCGGCTGGAGCACGCCGAGGCCCGCCTGGCCGCGCGGCGAGGCAACAAGGCCGGCGCTCTGAAGCACGTGGCCGCGGCCAAGGCGCTGCTCGATTCGCACCCCGGAATGGCCAGGCAGCAGGCCATCTTTTTTCCCTACCTGACAGGCTACGTGGCGCTCTACACCGGCGACGCCGCCGGCGCGCTGACGGACCTGGCCAAAGCGAACCAGAACGATCCCTTTATCCAGTGCCTGATGGGGATGGCAGACGAAAAGCTGGGCCATAAGGAGCAGGCGATGGAATACTACCGCAAAGCGGCCCAGGCCACGGGGCACAACCCGACCACGGCTTTCGCCGTGCCGTTCGTGCGAAAAAAGCTGGCCGGACGCTGAACGGCGCCCCGGTGCGGGCAGAGGACCACGATATTCGGCTCTAACTTTCTGTTGGCTTGCCGATACGATTGGCGTGGAACGACACGCGATACCGGAAACCGCCATTGGCCGCCAGGTTCCGCTTACTGTCCTGGGCGGCCGCGAGGTGTCACTGGCGGCAAAATTGGAAAAAGTCTGGGGCCGCGGCGCACGACTGCGCTCCTGTTGTCCGGTTCCGCTTGGCGCTGCCGTACGGTTCGATCTTGACGATGCATTACTGCTCGGTGAGGTCTGCTATTGTGCGCCCGATGGAGATAGTTTCATCATCGGCATCGTGGTCGACCAGGCGTTGACCAGCGTGGGTAGCGTGCTAGCCCTCATCCGGTCCGTAATGGGCGAGCGGGAACACTCAGCCGAGGGCGAGCGTTCGGAAGCCATGAACCAGCGACGCGAGCAGCGTCAGTACCAGGACTAGCAGCAGTGCAGTGCCCAGATGGTTCGCCGTGCGGCCGCGCCGGAGATACGGTTGCAGTCTCAAGATATTCATGATTGCAGCCTCCGCTTCAGTTTAGACGGACTGTTAGCGATTGCGTTACAACATGCTGTTGTTCGCGTTATCCTGATGCTGGAATGTCGAAAAAGGTCGCGATCTTTGGTGCTGCCGGTCAAGTCGGTGTCGAATTAGTCCGAGAGTTCTCGAGCCGCGGCTACAACGTTACGGCTATCGACCGCTCCACGGTCGATATCACTGACGCCGACCGGCTCGAGCAACGTCTCGCAAGGCTCGATCCCCAGGTGGTCGTTAATGCCGCCGCGTACAACCAGGTCGACGTGGCTGAGCAGGAGCCCCAGCAGGCTTTCGTGGTAAACGCTCTGGCGGTTCGTACGCTCGCCTTGATCTGCCGCCAGTTGGATGCTCGCCTGGTTCATTTCTCCACCGACTATGTATTCGACGGAAAGGCCGCGCGACCTTATACGGAAGAAGACCCTACCCATCCGCTGAATGCTTATGCGGTGTCGAAGCTAAGTGGAGAGATCTACGCCCAGGCATATCTTGACCGGCTCACCATAGTACGAACGTCGGGAGTCTTCGGTCCCGGCGGATTGAGGACGGCCCGGGGTAACTTTATCGAACTGATGCTCCGGCTTGTCCGTGGAGGCCAACTCATCCGGGTGGTCGAGGATCATATCGCATCACCGACATACGCCCCCGTACTGGCGGCGCGCACGGTGGATCTGGTGGAGGGAAACCACAGCGGAATATTTCACGTCGGGGGTGGGGAGCCGGTCTCCTGGTTCCACTTTGCAGAGTTGATTTTCCGCCTGGCTGGTGTCCA
>JADZGD010000068.1 GCA_020854055.1 Bryobacterales bacterium
AAATTGCCGCTTTGCAGCCAGTTGGAGGCCATGTTGTTGCGGATGCGCACGACCTCGCCGCCGAAGTGCCACTCGTGAGCGCCCCGGATTTTGGTGACGTCTTCGCGAATCGTCCAGTCGCTGCGGTCGTTCTTCCCTGGTTGGCTGGTGGTGACGCCGAAGTAGCCGTCCACGGAGAAATCCACCTCGCGTTCCGGCGGGGCTGCGATCTTCATGCCAGCTTCGGGGAATCCGAAGGTGGAGTTCGGTTTCTGTCCGCCGGTTTGCGAATTCCAGCCGAACCAGGTGCTAAAGAGGAGCGATGGCGTCGCCGTGAACGTGTAGCTCACGGCCACGTTCTGCACGCGCACGCCCATAACGTTGCCGGACGCAATCAGCAGATTGGTTTCGGAGAAGTCGCCGGGCCTGTTGAAGTCGGTAAAGAAGTAGCGTCCATCCAACTGGTGTTTCCCGGCGTTATAGTTCAACTTCGCCATCCACTGATGCTCGTCGGAGTTGGCGGCGCCGCCCGTGAACGTGATCTGCTGGCCGGAGCCGTTCGGCAACGGGATGCGATCCACCAGATACCTGGCGACGGGGCTGAGGCGCGACTCCGGGATGATGTTGCCGGGGAACGGCTGCTTGGTAACCGGATCTATGAGCTGGCGGGAAATGCTCGAGAAATCTCCCCGGCGCTGCGCCTCGGTGGGAACGAAGGCGATGCGCCCCTCTGGCGCCGTTCGTATCGGTGTACCCTGGTACGTACCGAAGAAGAACAGCCTGTCCCGCTTGATGGGCCCGCCGATGCTGCCGCCGAACTGGTTCCGCTTGAGCGAATCCTGTCGCGGAGCGAAGAAATTCCGCGCGTTGAGCTTGCCATTGCGGAGAAATTCGAACGCAGTGCCGTGGATCTCATTGGTCCCGGACTTGGTCACGATGTTGACCACTCCACCGGCGGCATTGCCGTATTGCGCGCTTAGATTGTCGGACTGCAACGCGAATTCCTGAATTGCGTCGGGATTGGGAAAGGGCAGATTCAGGTTCAGATAGGTGTCGTTATGGCCGGCGCCGTCAAGCTGATAGTTCACCTGGCCCGGCCCGGTACCGTTCACGTTGGCAAGTTGCTCGCCGGGGTACACGCCCGCATAGCCCAAGCTGCGCGACTGGTCGAGGTCCACAGTACCTGCCGACAGGTACAGCAGGGATTGGGCGCGCCGGCCGTTTAGCGGCAGGTCGATAACGCGGCGTTCGTCGATCAACTGCCCAACGGTGGCGGTTCCCGTCGTGACCAACTCGACATTCGCCGACACGACGACCCGCTCGGAGACCTGGCCAACGCGCAGTGCTACGTTTTGCGTCGCGGACTGGTTCACTGTCAGGACGATGCCTTCCTGAAGGTATGTCGCAAAGCCGGGTTTCTCCACCGTAAGCCGGTAGTTGCCCACCGGCAGCCTTGGAAAGACAAACAGGCCGCTCACTCCAGTCACACTGGAGGTCTCGAATCCTGTTGCGGTGTTGTGTATTGTGACTTTCGCTTCAGGCACAGCGGCGCCGGTTGCGTCAAAAACCACGCCATTTAGACTGGCTGTCGTGAACTGGGCGAAGGCCGGAACCGAACACATGGCCAAGATCAGAAACCTTCTCGCGATCCCCATACCAAACCCTCTGGCACGGAATTATACAGGGGATCTGTTGTCATGTCACTGCAATATTCCCTCTGTCAATATTTTTGTTTCTTCACTCGGCTTGTCCCCATTCCTCGACTTTTTTCCGTGCCGGGTTCAGAATGGGGCGAGCAAGCATTCCTATCGAGCGCACGCGGGTGTTCAGCGCGCCTGGGCCAAGGAGTCTTATGACCGGCATGGGAAGAAGACGGTTTATGGAAATCGCAGGCGGGGGCTCTTTAGCCGCGCCGTTGACTGGCGCGCCGACGCCGGTCCGCGTCGGCATGATCGGGATTGGACGGCGCGGAACCGGCCTGCTCCGGATTCTACTCAACATCCCCGGGGTGCAGGTTCCGGCGGTATGCGATACCAATGCGGACAACCTGGCCGCCGCGGCCGCAGCCGTCGAAAGAAAAGGTCAAAAACCTCCGGAACAATACGGGGGCAGCCAGGAGGCGTTCCGTAAACTGCTGGCACGCGACGACCTGCAGGCTGTGGTGATCGCCACGCCGTGGGAATGGCATGCTCCTATGGCCGTGGCGGCGATGAAGGCAGGCAAGTACGCCGGTGTGGAGGTCCCCGCTGCCATAACGCTTGAGGAATGCTGGCAATTGGTCAACACCTCCGAGCAGACCGGCCTGCCCTGCATGCTGCTGGAGAACGATTGCTTCGGAGATGGTGCGCTGATGGCGCTGAACCTGGTAGAGCAGGGCGTGCTCGGCGAGATCGTCCACTGCGAAGGAGGATACCAGCACGACATCCGCGCGGGCATTCTCCGGGCCGGGCAGTTGTCGTGGCGCGCGCGGCACGCGCTGAAGCGCAACGGAGACCTTTATCCCACTCATCCCGCCGGTCCGATGGCGTGGTGGTCGGGCATTAACCGCGGAGATCGCTTCGCATACCTTACCTCCACAGCCAGCAAATCGCGCGGCATCAACCACTACATCAAGAAGACCATGGCGCCGACCATCCGCACGCCAATTTGACAAGTTTCTTTCGTCCCGTCACCGCACGGGCGAGGCGGACCGCGTTATAAGTGGCCTCCGATCCCGAATTGCAGAAGTGTACCATCTCGGCGGAAGGCACGTGCCTGCTGATCGTCTCCGCAGCTTCGATCTCCGGCTCCG
>JADZGD010000069.1 GCA_020854055.1 Bryobacterales bacterium
TGTTAACGGTCATCAGAAAACGTAGTTTTTTGGGGATCCGCCGGCAGAGCTGAGGCGGCTTGGCGGAGTTTGAGGCGAAGGTAATCGAGATATCCAACGGGCACGGGATGTGCCTGGAGTTCTGCAATGACGGGGCGGAAGTAGGCCAGGGATCGGATCGGCGAGAGCGGTGGGGCCCCCGCAGGACGGATCAGGCGGCGAAGCGACCCAAGCATCAGCGCCGTTTCGACTGCGTGCAATGGCACGCCGTCGTCGTGAAAGCGCCGGGCGAGCCATTGGTCGGAAACGCTGGCGCGCAACGGTGTTTCCGGAAGATCGACGTACAGCGTAAGCACGGCGGCGATGTAGGCGGTTGGGTCGGCAGCGCCGCTCATTTCTTTCTCCGCCGGGCCGCCGTCTCCTGTTCGCTTTCACGGACTCGGTAGCTGTCGCCTTCGATTTTGGTTACGTCGGCATGGTGCAGCAGGCGATCCAGCAACGTCACGATGCAGGCGGCGTTGGGAAACACTTCGTTCCACTCTTTGAACGGTCGATTGGTCGTCAGAACCACGGATTTTCGTTCGTAGCGACGGTTGATCACCTCATAAAGCAAGTCGGCCGACTTGTCATCGAAGGATAAATACCCTACTTCGTCCACGCACAGGAGTCCCACGTTGGCGTAGGTGCGCAGCTTGCGCTGGCGGCCTTCAGGGCTCTGGCGATGGAGTTCCTCCAGCAAAGACGCCGCCGAGCGGAACAGGACCGAGTGGCCCGCCAGCACGGCGGCATGGCAGAGGTTTTGGGCAATCATCGTCTTGCCCAGGCCATTCGTGCCGACCAGAATCAGGTTGCGGCCCTCGGCCAGGAAGTCCAAGGTCAGAGCGCGTTCAATGACGTCGCGTTCGATCTTCTTGGGCCAGGACCAGTCGAAGTCGGCCATGGGCTTAAACTTCTTGATCTCCGCCACCCGCAGCCGCCGTTCCAAGCTGCGATGAGCGCGTTCAGCGGCCTCGGTCTGCGCCAACTGCTCCAGGATCTGGCGCGGAGACCAGCGCAGTTTGGCGGCCCGCGCCAGAAAGTCATCCAACTCGCCGGGAACGGCGCGCAAGCCGATCTGCTCCAGTTGCGCTGGCAGGCTATGACTCGGCATCGTCATCGTGCGTGCGGGCGAGCTCATCGTAGGTCTCCAGATCGTGGGGGCGGACGTCCAGCGCCTGGGCTTCGGGATGGCGGCTGAGATCGACCGCCGGCAACGGCGCGGAGCGATGGTGTCGCCGCAGCAGGAAGGCGACCGATGAAGCGCGCGGCGTATCCCGTTCCAAGGCTTCCTTCACGGCCCGGCGCAAGGCGGCGGCGCCGTACAGATCCAGCAGCCGGAGCAGTTGCGCGGTCTGACTGCCGGCTGATTCGCCGGCGGCGAACGCGCGCTCCAGCAGGAATTCACTCTCCGGAACCGCGACCGTCAGCCGGCCGCCCCGCGTGGCGTGAAGCGCCTTGCGTTTGGTGCGCAGCAGAGCGTCTTCATGCGCTGGGTCTGCGACCACGCGCTGCCGATCGTAAGAGCGGCGGTGATAGGCGATCTCCGCCGGACCATCCAGGATGCGCACATGCGTATCGGAGGCCGCCAGGGTCAGGGGCCGCCCCACGGCCTCCGGTGGGATGGAGTAGTCGTTGAGATCGAAACGCACATAGATGGTCTTGCGAGACTGGACCTCCACGATCCGATCCGTATTGAAAGGATGGAGGGGAAGCGGCAGCAAGCGCGGCTGCTCATCGGCGAAAACCTGGGCCACAGTGCGCGAGGCGTCGTCCGGCCAGCGGCGTTGGTGCGCCACTTCATCCCGCCACAGGAGCGCTTGGCGGTTGCATTCCTCCAGTGTGGTGAAGGTCCGGCCAGCCCAGAACGAATCGCGCACAAAACGAATAGCCCTCTCCACGCGGCCCTTCTGATTTCCCGCGCGGATCTGACAAGGACGCGGGGCGAAGTGATAGTGGGCGGCCAACTCCAGCAGCCGCGGGTTGAAATGCACTTGGTCGCCGCGACGTTCCAACACGGCACTGCGGAGGTTGTCATAGAGAATGATCCTGGGTGCACCCGACCAGGCGGCAAAGGCGCGCACATGGCCCCGCAGAAAGTTCTCCATCGTTTGATCGAAGAAGAACTCCAGGTATAGCGCCCGCGACCAGGACAAGGTCACGACGAAGCAGGACAACTGGCGGCGAGCCCGGCCGACCAGGACCGATCCGAAGTATGCCCAGTCGACTTGCCCCTGCTCGGCCGGAAAAACCTGCAGCCGCAGGAAGGCTTCGCGGGGCTGCGGGCGCAACCGCGCCACCACGCGCCGCAACTGCTCCACGCTGCCGGCGTAGCCGCGATCCCGGATCATGCCGTAGAGGCGCGTGGCGCGCAACCGGGGATGCTGCTCGAGCGTCTCGCGCAAAAACGGTAGATACGGATCGACAATGGATGGCCGCAGCGGCTCGGCATGCTGGAAGCGCTCCACTTCAATGGCGCGCCGCACCGTGTCGGGATGGACGTTCAGGGCTTGTGCAATCGTGCCGATCTTCCAATGCTCGGCGTAAAAATAGCGGCGAATCTGTACGCGGGTTTCGGGAGGAATCATCCCAGCTCACCTTCGTCGTGGAATGTGGGGGAAAGGATCGACGAAGCGGCCTGACCGGCCACAGATCGAGCAGTGCAACCACAGACCGGCCCGCTTTTCCAGCCGGCCCGGAGACCGAACTCGCAGTTCAGCTGCTGCCGGCGTCGTGATCGTTTCTCCACAGCCGAATGGTGCCGGAGAAATGACCGACAGGGAAGATTGATCCGTCACGCGAGGCCGGCAGTGCCGCTGGCGGTAGGCACGCTGTCGGTCCCGATGATCGAGCCGGCCTTCGAGGCTCCGCTGATGACGACGGTTGGCAGCACGGCATTGCTGGCGCCTGGTTTCGGCGCGGCAAGCCGCACAGCAGTAGCGCTGGCCTCGATCGCAGTGCGTGCAAATCCAGAACACCGTCTGGCACCTCTGGCTGCGGCAAACGCGCTGCCGGAGAACCACTTCTCCATGAGCCTCCATCCGCCCACGCCGGCGGACTTTGACAATGGCAACGGTTCATGCCAGGGTGGAACCAGCTTCGATGGTGGCCTTCTCATGAAGGTTGCCGAGCCAGAACCCCGCTGCTTCGAACAGCGGGGTTCTTTACCGCCTTCCAAGCCACAATACAAGCTTTCGCTGGAATGTTTGGAATCTGATGATTGACGGATGATCGCGCCTTCGGCGCTGATGATGTCGCTGGTGCCTTCTAGGCCGGCGAAAGACTCAGAAAACTACGTTTTCTGATGACTGACAACA
>JADZGD010000070.1 GCA_020854055.1 Bryobacterales bacterium
TCGATCAGTTCCGGCAGCAGGGCCAGCCGTCTGGGCTGGCCGTAGGCCAAAGCGATCCGCTCGGCCGAATAACGGCTGGTGGCCAGAACAAGATCGGCCGCGCGGACGTGCCGGCGCTCCAAGCGAGCCTGGATGGACATGGTGAAGCGCGTTACCCCACGCTCGAACCGCATCTCATCGGCGATGACGCCCTTGATCGAAGCGATGTGCGGTCCGGCGGATCCGGCCAGAGTGTAGCCATCCATGTCGAAACCCACCGTCAGGTCGGCCCGCGAGGGGCGCAGGCGGCGGTTAAACAACAGGCGCTCGGCGGTGAAAACCGGCAGGTGTAGCTGCGGAGTGCTCAGTTCGACATCGGCTCCGGAACGGCGCAGTGCGTTCATCAACGTGGAGATGCCGGCAAAGGTACCACTACCCGCGGCGATGTTCATGGGAGTGGACGTGATGAAACGAATGCGCACTAGCTCCAGTGTACGTTTGCCGCGTTGCCGCCGGAATGACTTCCGGCACTACGGAAAAGCGTACCCGGCGATCCAGCGCTGAACGCGCTCGATATCGCCGGCGAGGGGGCGGTCGGCAGTCCAGGGCGGTGAGACCTCGCGCAGACGCGCGCGGACCGGCTCCAGCAGGACTCCAGTCTTCGCTGGAGCCAGCAGATCCAGCGCCCGCGCGGCAGTGATGGCTTCAATGGCCAGCACGGTACGGGTGTTGCGTACCACCTGCTGAAGTTTCAACGCGGCCGTCATCCCCATGCTCACGAAGTCTTCCTTGTTGCCGCTGGTGGTGATCGAGCCGGTGGAAGCAGGGTGCGCCAGAACTCGATTTTCGGCCACCAGCGAAGCGGCGGTTACCTGCAGCATCATCAGGCCCGATTCCACGCCGGGATCGGCCGCCAGAAAAGGTGGCAGGTGCTCGTTCAACGCGGGGTTGACCAGCCGGTCGATGCGGCGTTCGGAAATTCCGGCGAGCACCGTCAGGGCGATTGCCAGCGAGTCGAGCGGGAGCGCGAGCGGCTCGCCGTGGAAGTTGCCGCCGGAAATAATCTCTTCGCCGCACACCAGCGGGTTATCGGTGGCCGAATTCATCTCGATGGCGAAGATGCGCCCGGCCTGCTCGATGGCATCCCGCACGGCTCCATGCACCTGCGGCGCGCAGCGCAGCGAGTACGCATCCTGCACGCGGTGGCACTCCGGCGTGTTGTGTGACTGGCGGATCTCGCTGCCTTCCAGCAGGCGCACCAGGCGGGCGGCGCTGACCTGCTGGTTCGGGTGCGGGCGGGCATTATGGATACGCGGATCAAATGCCCTCGGCGTGCCGCGCTGGGCATCGACGGTCATAGCGCAGAACACGTCCGCCGCCTGAACCAGCACCTTCGCGGCGGCAAGCTCCAGGCAGCCGATGGCGAGCATCGCCTGGGTGCCGTTGATCAGCGAGATTCCTTCCTTGGCTTCCAGTTCCACCGGCACGGGAGGCGAACCGGTGAGCAGTTCGCCTTCGCCGATCAACACCAGGGCCACATGGGCCAGTGGGGCAAGATCTCCGCTGGCGCCGACGCTGCCGCGCGAAGGCACCCGCGGCGTGATACGCGCGTTGAGCATCTCGCACAATCGTTCGGCAATCAAAGGGCGGATGCCGGAGTAGCCTTTGGCAAGTACATTCGCCCGGAACAGGATCAGCGCGCGAACCACGTCTTCGGCCAGCGGCGCGCCGGTTCCGCAGGAGTGCGAGCGGATCAGGTTGTGCTGCAGTTGCTTCACGCCGGCCGCCGAAACGCGAATATCGGAAAGCAATCCGAAACCGGTGTTGACGCCGTAGACCGGCTGATCGCCAGCCGCCAGCCGCTCCACCACGGCGCGGCTGGCCCGCATCCGTTCGACGGCCGCGGGCGACAGGGCTACGGGCTCGTAGTCTTGCGCCACGGCCAAAACGTCGTGGAGTGTGAGAGACTCGCCGTCAATCAGCAGCATGATTTAGCCTAATCCTAGCGCTTCCCGAATATGGAACGGATTCCTTTCCTCGCCACCGCGCCGGCCGCGGCCTATGACGGCATTCGCCGGTTGCCGGTCAGCGTGCTGCTCGACAACGTCAGAAGTATGTACAACGTAGGCTCGTTTTTCCGCACCGCCGACGCCGCCGGCGTGGAAGAGTTGCTGCTCGGTGGAATCACCGCCGCGCCGCCCAGGAAGGCGATCGCGAAAACGGCGCTGGGCGCCGACGAGCGCGTCCGTTGGCGTCACGATTGGGATCCGGCCGCGATGGCGCGCGCGTTAAGGGAGCGGGGCTACGAACTGGCGGCAGTCGAAACCGGAGCCCATGCGGTGGACCTGTTCGACTGGCAGCCACGCTTCCCCGTCTGCCTGCTGTTCGGCCATGAAGTGGATGGCATCCGGGCACAACTGCTGGAACTCGCCGATACCCGTGTGCGCATCCCCATGCTGGGCATGAAGCATTCGCTGAACGTGGCTACGGCGGGAGGCGTGGTGATCTACGAATTGCTCCGTAAGTACCGCCGGATGCTGGAGCGCGTCCAGGAGGGAAGGTAAGCGCCCACCCGCGCTCCGGCGTTTGCTACAATTCGTTCTTCCGCATCACTCCATGGAACGCGCCGGCAGGATCATCCGCAAACTCGACAACTCGCGCCAGTGTTCCTCGCCGGAGGCGCTTTGCCTGGCAGCCTGGCCGTCGGCGGCGGGTAAGAAGATCGCCGCGCACACACGCGCCGTGGGAGTTTTCGACGGGCGGCTGGTGATCGAAGTGGAAGACGTAATCTGGCACCGGCAGCTCAGCTCCCTGAGTACCCACATCCTTAGCAACCTGGAATGCATCCTGGCGGAGAAGATTGTCTCCGGAATCGACTACCGGGTGCGCGCGCCACGCCTGATGCCCAAGCGCGAGGAACGCAAAGCCGGGAAGTCCGACGAGGCCGACCACATCACCGATCCGGTATTCCAGTTGATCTACAAGACCGCACGAAAGAAAGCAACCGCGTGAAGATCACCGAACAGGAAGTCCGCTATGTTGCCGACCTGGCCAACCTGCGGCTAACCGGCGAAGAGA
>JADZGD010000071.1 GCA_020854055.1 Bryobacterales bacterium
GGCGACAACCAGCGCATGACCACGCTGTCGCGCGGAGTCGAACCGTTCTGGATGAACGACCTGGACGCGGCCCAACTCGGCATTCTGGATAACGACTGGGTGGAGGTGCACAACGACAACGGCGTGGTTGTGACTCGCGCGGCGGTCAGCGCGCGTATTCCGCGCGGCATCTGCATTCAGTATCACTCGCCCGAGCGCACCTACTCGGTGCCGCGGTCTCCACTGCGTGGCTACAAGCGCGCCGGCGGCCACAACAGCCTGACCCGCGTGCGGTTGAAGCCCAACCTGATGATGGGCGGATACGGGCAGTTCACCTTCCATTTGAATTATTGGGGTCCGACGGGCGCTAACCGCGACACGCATGTGCTGGTGCGCAAGCTCTCGGATCTGCGTTGGTAGAGGAAAGGAAGATTCCATGGACGTTCGCGTGCAAATGTCGATGGTGTTCCACCTGGACAAGTGTATCGGGTGCCACACCTGCAGCCTGGCCTGCAAGAACATCTGGACGGACCGCAAAGGCACCGAGTACATGTGGTGGAACAACGTCGAGACCAAGCCCGGCACGGGCTATCCGACGGGGTGGGAAGACCAGGAAAAGTACCACGGCGGATGGGAGCTGAAGGACGGCAAGCTGGGGCTGCGTTCCACCAGCAAGACCCAGACGGTCTTCAATATCTTTCATAATCCGAACCAGCCGTCCATGGACGATTACTACGAGCCGTGGACCTACGATTACCAAAACCTGTTCAATGCGCCGGAAGGATCCGACCAGCCGACGGCGGTGCCGCTGTCGATGGTTACCGGTGACCTGATCCAGATTAAAGCCGGACCCAACTGGGATGACGACATGGGCGGCTCTCCGGTCTATGCCGAGAGCGATCCGAATCTTGCGGCGCTCAATCCGGATCAGAAGGCGCAGATGTTCGCCATCGAGCGGCTGATGTTTTTCTATCTGCCGCGTATCTGCAACCACTGTCTGAATCCAAGCTGCGTGGCATCGTGCCCCTCGGGCGCGCTGCACAAGCGCGGCGAGGATGGCATCGTGCTGGTGGATCAGAAGCGCTGCCGTGGATGGCGCGCCTGTATTGCGGCCTGCCCGTACAAGAAGATGTATTACAACTGGCAGACCGGCAAATCGGAGAAGTGCGTGCTGTGCTACCCGCGCCTGGAGACGGGGCAGGCGCCGGCCTGTTTCCACTCCTGTGTAGGGCGCATCCGGTACCTCGGCGTGATCCTTTATGACGCCGACCGTATCCACGAAGTGGCCAGCCTTCCGGAAGATCAGTTGATCGAAGGACAACGCTCGCTGATTCTCGATCCGCGGGATCCGGTGGTGATTGCGGGCGCGCGGCAGAACGGCATCCACGACGCGGTGGTGGAAGCGGCGTGCAAATCGCCCACCTACCGCTTTGTGAAGGATTGGAAGATGGCGCTGCCGCTGCACGCCGAGTTCCGGACGCTGCCGATGCTATTCTACGTGCCGCCGATGGCGCCGGTGATGGCTCACAAGAGCGAGACCGCATTGGAAAACAACTCCGAGGATCTGTTCGCCGACATCGAAGAGGCGCGCGCGCCGATCGAATACCTGGCTTCCATGTTCGGCACCAAGCACACCGGCAAGGTGCGCTATGCCCTGCGCAAGCAGAAGGCAGTGCGCTGGTACCGGCGGGCGATTACGGTTGGCGACGTGGACATGCCTACTGCCGAGCGGATGTTGCGCGAAGCCGATTGCACGCCCGCCGAAGCCGAGGCGATTTACCGGTTGACATCGCTGTGCAGCTTCGAGGAACGGTTTGTGATTCCGCCGATGCACCGCGAGCAGGCGATCGAAATGCTGGAGGATCCGCTGGAACACAAGCAGGGTGTGGGCTTCGGATTCATGGACGGACCGCGGAGGGGATTGTGAAGCTGGCAACCTGGGCTCCGCTGCTGGCCTATCCGGCAGCGGATTATCATGCCCGCGCGCAGGAGGGGGCGGCGGTGGCGCCATCGCCTGAGATGGAACAGTTTCTGCGCAACATCGGAGAGGTTCCGGTGGAGGCGCTGCAGGAACTCTATTCGCAGAATTTTGACTGGGATCCCGATCGCACGCTGGACATCAGTTGGCATGTGTTCGGCGAGAATTACGATCGTGGCGCCCTGCTGGTGAAGATTCGCGAGTTGCTGCGCCAGTACGGTATCGCCGAATCGCACGAACTGCCCGACCACCTTTCTCACGTTCTGCCGCTGCTCGATTCGATGCCTGAGAACGAGCGGGTTGAGTTTGCGGCTAAATACCTGCAGCCGGCGCTCGAAAAACTGCATGCCGGCCTGGCCAAGGCGGAAAGCCCTTTCCTGCCGCTAATTGATTCTTTGCGCGGCGAAGTTGCCGCGCTCGTGCCGGAAAGTATCTCTTTGGGAGTGAAGGATGAGTAACCTCTCCACCTACTTCAACGCGTTGTTTTTCATCGCGCTGCCGTATGCCGCGCTGGTGCTTTTCTTTTTGATCGGCATCCGGCGCTACCTGAGGCGCGGGTTTACCTATTCCAGCCTTTCCAGCCAGTTTCTGGAGAACAAGCAGCATTTTTGGGCGCTGATGCCGTTCCACTATGGAATTATCACGGTGCTTACCGTCCACATTGCAGCGTTTCTGATTCCCCGTCAGGTGGAGTGGTGGGGCCGCGTACCGGCTCGCCTGTGGTTCATGGAGATAGGAATGCTGGCAGCCGGCCTGCTGACGCTTGCCGGACTGGTGGCGGCGATGGTGCGCCGCAAGGTGAATCGCAAGATTGCGGTGGTGACGAGCGCGGCCGACTGGATCATCCTGGTGTTGCTGCTGCTGCAGATCGTTTCCGGACTCGGCGTGGCGATTCTGCATCCGTGGGGATCGTCGTGGTTTTCGATCGCGGTGACGCCCTATCTGTGGTCGATCGTCAAGCTCGATCCGAATATCGCGCTGGTGGCGGTGATGCCGGCACTGGTGAAATATCACATCATTAACGCGTTTCTGATTATCGCGTTCTTCCCTTTCACGCGCCTGGTGCATATTCTGGTGATGCCGAATCCGTATCTGTGGCGGCGTCCACAGGTGGTGCGCTGGTACCGGCGGCCGCAGGCGGCGCGAGGGTAAACCGATCGCGATGACACGAACCACTTACGGTACACCCGCGCAAGGCCTGTGGGGCGCGACGCTGGGATTTTTCTTCGGCTTCGCGGCAGTGGCGCTGTTTGGTCCGACGGCGGCCCGGTTCCAACAGGTGATGGGGCTTAGCCCGGTGGCGGTGGGATTCCTGGTAGCGATGCCTGCGCTTTCCGGATCGCTGCTGCGCATTCCGTTTGCCGCCTGGGTGGAGACTACCGGGGGGCGCAAGCCGTTTTTGGTGCTGCTGGCTCTTTCGTTGATCGGCATGGCCGGACTGACCGCGGTGTCGCTGTGGGTCTACCCGCAGCACCTTACTGCCGGGTGGTACCCGGCCCTGCTGGGGCTCGGCATGCTGTGCGGCTGCGGTATTGCAACGTTCTCGGTTGGGGTCGGCCAGGTCTCATACTGGCACCCGCAGCGCCAGCAGGGGCGGGCACTGGCCGTCTATGCGGGCGTTGGGAACGTGGCTCCCGGCATCTTCACGTTCGTTCTGCCGTTCGCGTTGATGTGGTGGGGGCTGGCGACTTCTTACGTGGCGTGGTTTGCGATGCTGCTTGCCGGCACCGTGCTCTATGCGCTTAGGGGCCGCAACTCGTGGTACTTTCAACTTCGCGAGCAAGGCGCCAGCGAAACCGAAGCGCGGCGCGAGGCCGCCTCGCTTGGCCAGGAACTTTTTCCGGCTCGTAATTTACTGGAGAGCCTGCGGATATCGGCGCGCTGTCCCAAGACCTGGGCGCTGGTTTGCATCTACTTCACCACCTTCGGCGGATTCATCGCTCTGACGGCCTGGCTTCCAACCTATTACATGCAGAGCTTCGGGCTGTCGCCGGTACTGGCCGGCGGGCTTGCCGGATTGTTCTCGTTGCTTTGTTCTTTGATTCGCGTGGGGGGAGGCGTGCTGGCCGATAAACTCCGCGAAGGGGGCGAGAACACAGCGGTACTGGCGCTGCTGATTATGCTGTCGGGCACGCTGGTAATGATCAATGCTTCCCGATATGAACTGGCGCTTCCGGGCGAGGTACTGATGGCGTTCGGCATGGGTGTCACCAATGCAGCGGTCTTCAAAATGGTTCCACAGGCGGTTCCCAATGCCGTGGGCGGCGCATCGGGATGGGTCGGCGGATTGGGTGCGTTTGGCGGATTCGCGATACCACCGGTGCTGGCTTTCGCCGTCCGGGATTTGGGCGAGGCGGGATATGCCATCGGGTTTATCGTTTTCGTATTTCTCACGCTTTTGTCTTTAACCATGGTCTGGGTGCTGAAGTATTCCGGCGATCCGGCACCGGCGGCGCCGGCTCCGGCGCCGGGCAAACCGCGGCAGGCCATGACGAGTCACTGATATGAATAGCCGCATCGTCACTATCGTTCTTCTAATCGGGCTGGCTGTTACGGGCGCAATGCTGGTAGCCCGGATGAGCGAGTTCCACCTGCCGGGCAACCAGCAAGGATATTCACCCGTGCAGCCGATTGCATATTCGCATCTGCTGCACGCCGGCGAGATGCAGATTCCCTGCCTTTATTGCCATTACGGCGCACAATTCAGCCGCCATGCGAGCGTCCCGCCGGCTAATGTTTGCATGAACTGCCACCGTGAGGTAACGGCGTCGCTGGGCGCCATGCACGCCGAGGATGCGCTGGCTGAGAAAGAGAAGCGCAAGCCCCGCCAGGTGGTATCGCCGGAACTGAAAAAGCTCTATGACGCCCTGGCGCTGGACGCCAATCTGAAGCCGGATCCGAATAAGACGCCGTATCCGATTGTTTGGAACCGTGTTCACACGTTGCCGTCTTTTGTGTATTTCGACCACCGGGCGCACGTAAACGCCGGTGTGGAGTGCCAGAAGTGTCATGGTCCGGTGGAGACGATGGAGCGCGTCCGGCAGTATTCCGATTTGAGCATGGGCTGGTGTGTCAATTGCCATCGCGACGCAAACAAGACGGGCATTGCGGGCAAGCAGGTACGCGCCTCGATCGATTGCTCAACGTGTCACTATTGAGGGATTTTGAATCATGCCGGAGAAATTTTGGACTAGCTTCGAACATTTGCAGGCGCCTGTCGAGCCGGATCTTGCCGAGTTTTCCGATACTCCTCTCAGAAACGAAACCGGACCGGACCGCCGCGGCTTTCTAAAAGCGGCCGGCTTCAGCTTCGGCGCGGCGATGCTGGCCGGTTGTACCCGTATCGTAAACAAGATTGAACCCAATCTGATCCAGCCCGAAGGTTTCATTCCGGGCCGGTCCGTGTATTACGCGTCAACGTGCAACGCGTGCAGCGCGGGGTGCGGAACGCTGGTGAAGGTGAGAGACGGCAGGCCGATCAAAGTGGAAGGCAACCCGGAGCACCCGGTTTCCCATGGCGCCCTGTGCGCGATGGGGCAGGCGTCGATCCTTGGACTCTACGATAGCCACCGGGTGATGCAGCCGGTGGTTGAAGGTAAGAACGTATCGTGGAACGATGCCGATGCCTTCATGCGCAACCGTCTCGAGGAAGTCCGCAAGAGCGGGGGTGCGGTACGGTTGCTCACGGCGACGGTTCACAGCCCGACCGAATTGGCGTGGATCAGCCGTTTTCTCGAGGGCTTCCGAAATGGCCGGCACGTGCAGTACGATGCGCTGTCCTCTTCGGCGATCTTGGATGCGCACCAGCAGACGCATGGGTCGCGATTCCTGCCCCGCTACCGGTTTGATAAGGCCGATGTGATCGTCGGGATTGACGCCGATTTTCTGGGTACCTGGATTTCTCCGGTGGAATTCATGCGCGGCTACAGCGCTTCGCGCAACCCCAACGGCTCGCGCTATGCATGGCATGCGCAGGTAGAGCCGCGAATGTCGCTCAGTGGATCGAAGGCGGACCGGCGGGTGATGCTGGCTCCCTGGGAATTGGCGGTATTTGTCAACGATCTGGCTGACGCCGTGCGGACGGGCAACTCGAAGCGCGCCGAGGTTGCCGAGATCGCCAACCGGCTGCGCGCAGCGCGCGGGCGCGGGCTGGTAGTTTGTGGCTTGCAGGACACCGCGGCGCAACAGCAGGTTAACAGTATCAACGAGACGTTGGGCAATTACGGCGCGACCATCGAGACAGCCCAGGCCAGCCGCCAGAAACGGGGTGACGACCGTGCGCTCGAGAGCCTGATGGGAGAGCTTCGCGCCGGGCAGGTTGACGTGCTGATCACCGCCGGGGTGAATCCCGTTTATGACGTGCCCGGCGGCGAAGTGGCGGCGAAGGCGAAAACGCTGGTGGCACATGCGCTCCGGATGGACGAGACAGCGGCCAAGGCGCAGGTGGTGCTGGCCGGCTCCCATTCACTGGAATGCTGGAGTGATAGCGAGCCCGTGGAGGGAATTGCGGGTATCGTGCAGCCCTGTATCCGGCCGTTATTCCAGACGCGGTCGTGCCTGGAGACGCTGGCGGCGTGGTCCGGCAAGCCGGAAAGTGGATTGAACCTCATTCGTGATCAGTGGCAGAAGGAGATTTTCCCAAAGGCAAAATCGAATCTTGCTTTCGACAAATTCTGGGAACAGAGCTTGCAGGCAGGGTTTGCAGGGTTCGAGCCCTCCCCGCGGCCGAAGACGGCCGGGACAGCCCGGCCGGCGGCAGCGCCTCCGCCCGCTGCGCGGCAGGAAGGCTTCGACGTGGTGCTCTATGCGAAGCCCGCGCTGTTTGAATTCCGGGAGGCCTACAATCCCTGGCTTCAGGAAGTGCCGGATCCCATCAGCAAAGTGGCCTGGGACAACTACGCCTGCCTGGGGCCACAGACAGCGGAAAAGCTGGGCGTAACGATGGGCGATGTGGTGCGCATCGAATGCGGCGGACAGACGCTGGAGTTGCCCGCGCTGGTGCAGGCGGGGCAGAGTGAAACCGTGGTGGCGGTGGCGCTGGGTTATGGCAGCCGTCTTTCGGAGCGCTTCGCCAAGGTAGGTCCGGAGTGGATTGAAGCGCGGCCCACCCTGAACGATAAAGGGCAGGTGGGTGTGAGCGGCACGCCGCTGATGAGCCTGGAGGGCGGATTGCTGCGCTATTCGCGATCCGGGGCGAGGGTCTCAAAGACCGGCAAGAAGGCCGATCTTGCCTGTACCCAGGAACATCACTCGCTGACCGCGCCCGGGCATCTTCGTCCGGCGGCGGGCGCCACGCGGCCGATCGTTCAAGAGACCACGCTCGAAGAGGTCCGGGCAAGCGGCGGACACCGCCCGAAGGAGGCACCGGAGCCCCAGTTGTGGGAGAACGATCATCCCACACCCAATCATCGCTGGGCGATGGTGGTTGATTTGAACGCCTGCACCGGATGCTCGGCTTGTGTGGTGGCCTGCCAGGCAGAGAATAACATCCCGGTGGTTGGCAAAGACGAGATGCGGCGCAAACGGGAGATGCACTGGATGCGCATCGACCGTTACTACTCCGGCTCCCCCGAAGACCCACAGGTTGCGCACCAGCCGATGTTGTGCCAGCACTGCGAGAACGCTCCGTGCGAAACGGTGTGTCCGGTGCTGGCGACGGTTCACAGCGAGGAAGGGCTCAACCAGCAGATTTACAACCGCTGCGTGGGTACGCGCTACTGCGCCAATAACTGCCCGTACAAGGTCCGGCGATTCAACTGGTTCCAATACTCGCACGAAGACCAGATCGCGAACCTGGTGCTGAACCCCGACGTTACGGTGCGCAGCCGTGGCGTGATGGAGAAGTGTACGTTCTGCGTGCAGCGCATTCAAGAGGCGAAGATCGAGTCCCAGCGCACCGGCGCGCCGCTGCGCGACGGCGACGTGAAGACGGCCTGCCAGCAGACCTGTCCGGCCAACGCCATCATATTCGGCGACCTCAACGACAAGAACAGTAACGTCTCGCGCCTGATGGCCGATGACCGCCGCTTCAAGGTGCTTGAGGAGATCAACGTCCGGCCCTCGGTTGGGTATCTCAAGATCGTGCGGTCAGAAGCGCAGCGAGACACGGAGAAAGAGAATGGCTGATATCTCGTTGAGCCCGCCCCTGGTGGTGGGCTACAAGAAAATTTCCGACGTCACCGACGATATATGCCGGCCGATGGAACGCTGGCCCGGCGGGACATGGTGGATGGCCTTCGCCGTGGCGTTTTCCATGCTGCTGCTGGGCGCGGTCGCGATCACTTATGAAATCGCCACCGGCATCGGCACCTGGGGACTGAATCCCACGGTGGGCTGGGCGATGGGCATCACCAATTTCGTCTTCTGGATCGGTATCGGCCACGCCGGCACGCTGATTTCGGCGATCCTTTTTCTGTTCCGGCAACGCTGGCGGACGGGCGTAAACCGGGCGGCGGAGGCGATGACGTTGTTCGCCGTAATGTGCGCCGGCCTGTTTCCGATTATTCACATGGGCCGGCCGTGGTTTGGCTACTGGATTTTCCCTTATCCGAACTTTCGCGGATCGTTGTGGATGAACTTCCGCTCGCCGCTCGCCTGGGATGCGTTTGCGATTTCGACCTACTTTCTGATCTCATTGACCTTCTGGTATGTCGGTCTGATTCCGGATCTGGCCACGGTGCGCGATCGCGCCAAGCCGGGCTTCCGCAAGACGATCTTTTCGATTTTCAGTCTGGGCTGGGATGGCGCTTACCGCACCTGGAACCGTTATGAACTGGTGTACCTGTTGCTGGCCGGACTGGCGACGCCGCTGGTGGTTTCGGTTCACACAATCGTGAGTTGGGACTTTGCCACGGCGGTGATCCCGGGCTGGCACGCGACGATCTTTCCACCCTATTTTGTCGCGGGCGCGATCTTTTCCGGAATGGCGATGGTGTTGACTTTGATGATCATCGCCCGCAAGGTGATGGGGCTTGAGGCGTATATCAACCTCCGCCATCTGGATGTGATGTCCAAGCTGATCGTGCTGACCGGAAGCATTGTCGGATTCTCATACATGACGGAATTTTTTACCGCCCAATACGGCAATAACATGTATGAGCAGTTTGTATTCCTGAACCGCGCCATGGGCCCGTTTGCCTGGGCTTATTGGACGATGGTGAGCTGCAATGTGATCATCCCGCAGTTCCTCTGGTTCCGGAAGATCCGGCATAGCTGGACGCTGGTCTTTATTATTACGATTTTCGTGAATATCGGTATGTGGTTTGAGCGGTTCGTGATTATCGTGACCTCGCTGCACCGTGATTATCTGCCGTCGAGTTGGGCCAGTTACACGCCCACGTCGGTGGAGATTGCGATCCTGATAGGCAGCTTCGGTCTTTTCTTCACGCTGTTTCTGATCTTCTGCCGCCTGCTGCCCGTCATTGCGATCGCGGAGATCAAAGGCGTGCTGAAACACGGCGCACACATTGAGGAGGCCCACTGATGAGCCAGTTCCAGTTAATGGGCATATTCGATGATGAAGACGGCGTCAAGAGCGCCGTCCGGGCTGCCAAGGAGCAAGGTCTACGGATTGTCGAAGTGTACACCCCGTATGCCATACACGGGTTGGAGCGCCTGCTTGGTTTGAAACGCTCCCGGCTTTCGATCGTCTGCCTGATTGCGGGCGCGCTGGGCGCCGGGCTGAAGCTGTGGTTCGAAATTTGGGCCTCGGCCATCGATTGGCCGATCAATGTCGGCGGAAAACCGTGGAACTCGTTGCCGGCCTTCGTTCCGATCACGTTTGAGGTGATGGTGCTGTTTGCGGGATTGTTCACCGTCCTGGCATTGTTCATGGTTACGCGCCTGTATCCCGGCAAGCAGGCGGCGATCATTCATCCACAGGTGACCAACGACCGATTTGCGGTGCTGATTGAGGAGAGCGACGCAAGCTTCGATGTGGACCGCGTACGGGAGATGTTAAAGCAGCATGGAGCGGTGGAGGTGACCGAGAGGCTCACTGCGGAGGTGCCGGCATGATGGCCAAACTGAATTGGGCGCTGACAGTGCTGCTGGTGGCCTCGATCGCCATTCTGCTCTGGGTGCGGCGGAATTACGGTGAACCAAATATCCAGGTCGAGATCCTTCCCAACATGGCTCACTCTCCGGCCTATGCATCGTTTACGCCGAATCCGGTTCTCCCCGACGGTAAGACTTTGCAGTTGCCGGTTCCCGGGACGCTGCCGCGAGGGCCTCAGCCGCTCGATCTTGGTACGACTCCAGCAGAGACAATGCACGCCGCCGAACAGTTGAAGAATCCGCTCGATCCGGCCAAGGCGAAAGTGCGGGGGGCGGTGGTTTACCAGAACTTCTGCACGCCCTGCCATGGCGGATCGATGCGCGGCGATGGAATGGTTCCGCAGCATGGCTTCCCGGCGCCACCGAGCCTGTTGAGCGCGCACAGCGTAGGTTTGTCCGAGGGGCAGATGTTTCACATCCTGACCTATGGCCAGAACAAAATGCCCTCTTATGCCGTGCAACTGAGCGTGGATGACCGCTGGAGCGTAATTGCCTATGTGAAATCGAGCCAGCCAGCCGCCACGGCGCCTGCTGCCACGCCTGCCGCCGCGACGGTTCCAACCGGGGGGATAGCGAAATGAGTCAACTGGAATTTACGTATCAACCGCCGCGGGCACTGGTCCAGACTCTGGCTGCGCTGGTTGGCTTGGGCGTCCTCACCTGGGTTGCCGGGCTATTCGTCGATCCTCAACGGGCGTGGGGAGTCCTGCTGATGGTCTCGTTCTGGTTGCTGTCGATGGGGTTGGCGGGCAGCCTCTTCGTGGGACTCCAGTACGCCTGTGGCGCCGGGTGGGCGGTGGCGTTCCGACGCATTCCCGAAGCGATGACGGCGGCGTTTCCGCTGGGGGCGGCCGGACTGATGATGGTCTTCCTGTTTCATCCTGAAATCTTTCCATGGGTGACGCACCATGGCAAGGCGGGAAGCTTCCACGCCATTTGGCTGAATCGCCCGTTCTTCCTGGCCCGGGCGATCGGTTACTTTGTGATCTGGTTTGTGTTTTCGGCGGTATTGATCCGGAACTCGCAGCGCCAGGATGTAGATGGTGATATGCGGCATACGCGACGGAACATCCGCGCGTCGATGGCTTACATGGTGGTCTTCTCGTTCACTTTTGCGTTAGCCAGCATAGATTGGGTGATGTCGCTCCAGCCGGAATGGGTCAGCACCATTTTTGGGATGTACCACATGTCCGGCCTGTTTGTGTCCGGAGTCGCAATGATCATCCTGCTGATGCTGTGGCTGAAGAGATCGAGGCCGCTTTGCGATTTCGTGAACGATGAACATCTGCACGACCTTGGCAAGCTGCTGTTCGCTTTCAGCACTTTTTGGATGTATCTCTACTTCAGCCAGTACATGCTGATCTGGTACTCCAATATGACGGAAGAAACCGTGTACTTCATCCTCAGACACGAGGGCGTGCTGAAGTCCATGTTCCTGTTGAACTTCATATTGAATTGGGCCGTGCCGTTCACGATCCTGCTGCCGATTCCATCGAAGCGGAGCCCGCGTGTGATCGCCTCCATGGCAGTGTGCGTGCTGGCCGGCCGCTGGCTCGATCTCTACATGGGTATCATGCCGCCCATTACCAACGGTCACGTTGCGGCGCCGTGGATGGAATTCGGCATGATGGTGGGAGCGATGGCGCTGTTCGTGCTGGCGTTCCTGGCGTGGTTCCGGCGGGCGCCACAAACCCCGGTTCGGGATCCACTGCTTGCCCAGAGTCTGAGCTATCACAGCTAAGAAGGCCGAAATGAAACTGCGGATCAAAGGTAACTCGCTGCGCCTGCGGCTGACCCGGCCGGAGGTGGCTCGTCTCGATGCCGGCGAGGCGGTGGAAGAGTCCACCGAGTTTACTCCGGACCAGGTGCTGCGGTACCGGATTCAATCCGGTGACGGACCGGACGGGCTCCAGGCATCTTTTGAGTCCGGAGTGGTCGTGGTGACCGTGGCCGGCAGCCGGATACACCAGTGGGCGCCTTCGGCCGAGGTGGGAATCTACGGCAGCGCCGGCGCTTTGGAGATTACAGTGGAGAAGGATTTTCGCTGTCTTACGCGGCCCGAAGAACGAAGCGATCCGGATGTTTACCCGCATCCTGATGCCGGACCCGAGACCTGCTAAGCCGACTCTACCCGGTAGCCCTGTGGCCGCTCCCGAGACACATCCCTGGCGTAACGCCCTGACCGAACTGGTCTCCGGATTGTCGCCCGCCTATTTCGCCATGGTGATGGCGACGGGGATTATCTCGTTGTCTTTCCAGATGCTCGGAGTCTGGCGATTGGCCTGGTTTCTTACCATCCTGAACGCCATTTTCTACGTGGTTATCTGGATTCTGTACCTGCTGAGGATCCGCTGGTTCGGCCGGATCGTGCTCAGTGATTTGACCGATCACCAGCGCGGCCCGGGGTTTTTTACCGTGGTGGCCGCCTCCGGCATTCTGGGGGGCCAGTTCGTACTGATCGCCGGTAACTATCATGTGGCCGTCGTGCTATGGGTGCTGGCCATCGTTTTGTGGGTATTTCTGATTTACGCCGTAATCACTGCATTCACGATCAAGGAAAACAAACCAGGACTGTACGAGGGGATCTCCGGCGCCTGGCTGCTGGCGGTGGTGGCGACGCAATCGGTTTCAAGCCTCAGTGCCCTGGTGGCGCTGCACTGGAATCAGCCCTACCGGCTGATGATCAACTTTTTTGCGCTCTCCATGTGGCTGTGGGGAGGGATGCTGTACATCTGGATGATCTCGCTGATCTTCTATCGCTACACGTTCTTCCGCTTCTCGCCGGGCGATCTCTCGCCGCCCTACTGGATCAACATGGGCGCCATGGCCATCTCCACGCTGGCCGGAGCGCGGCTGATCATGAATACGGGAGATGCGCCGTTTTTGCACTCCCTGCTTCCGTTCCTGAAGGGGTTTACCGTGTTCTACTGGGCAACCGGTACCTGGTGGATTCCGATGCTGGCGATTCTAGCGGGCTGGAGATACGTATACAAGCGCTTTCCGTTTGAATATGACCCGCTTTATTGGGGCGCGGTCTTTCCGCTGGGTATGTACTCGGCCTGCACCATGCAAATGGCCGAGGCCATGCACCTCGATTTCCTGTTCATTGTGCCGGACGTGTTTGCCTACGTGGCGTTGGCCGCCTGGCTGGCTGCCTTTTATGGCCTCTGCGGCAGGCTGGGCAGCGGATTGTTGCGGATACTGAGACCGGCATAGCATGGTTTCATGCCCGCAAACATGCCCCTGGACCCGTCCGAGCTCCTGGTTCTCTCTCATCGGCAGATTGTGAGCGCGCTGGCCTCCCTGGCCGGAATCAGCAAGAAGTCCAGTGGTGGATCCCTTTGTGACCGGGCAACCTTCTGCAACGCGCTGCATTTTTTGCGCATAGTCGCTCCTGAACACAGCGCGGCCGAGGAAGAGGTCGTATTTTCCCGCCTTCGCAGTGCGATTTCGCGGGAGCAAACTGATCTCCGGCGGTTGCTGGATGATCTGGAAGAAGAACACGGCTGCACGGACCGGGTTCATCGGGAGGTGGACCAACTGGGTGAGTCGTGGTTGGCTGCCGGTGGTCTATCCCCCGCGGAAACAACACGATTGATCGATCTTCTGGACGGTTTAGCGCAGCTCTACCGGCGGCACATCGAGCTGGAGGAAACGGCGATTTTCCCGCTCCTGGCGGGTGCCCTGACAGCGGCCGGGGTCGAGGAGTTGGGGCGGGAGCTAGCCCGGCGGCCCCTGGTGAGCGGGAGCCGCCGCGAAGATCGCCGGCCGAAAGTGTGAGATGAGTACGCCCGGTTACTTACTAAACAAATGAAGGTCGTGGTCGATAAGCCTCTCGACCGAGGCCACTAGATCATATGCTCACCATGTTTCCAGGCGACACGGTTCGCCCCCCCGCGGAGACGCCCGCGCCGTCCCACCGGCCCGACGAAGACCGGCTGCGATGCAGCGTAGCGGTCTGTGACACCCAGCCTGTCACGGCGGAGGGGCTGCGCAGTCTTTTGGGGTGTAATTCGGAATTCAGCTTCAGCCGGTCGGTAGACAACCTCCGCGCGGCGTGGAAGATCGTTGTCGATCACGGCCCGGACGTCGTGGTCATCGATAAGTCGTTCGGGCCTCAAGCGATCCTGGATTGGATGCGATCCCTGCAATCGGCCGGTCACCGTACGCGGGTGGTTGTTTGGGGCGCCGCCATTAGCGAGTCGGAGGCGCTCCACTTCCTCCAGGCGGGAGCGAAAGGGTTGATTCGTAAGACGGCCGACCTGCCGGCGCTACTCGCTTGTATCGGGGCGGCCGCGAATGGACTGGTCTGGCTGGAGGATTCGGTTTTCCGCGACGGCCATCGTTCGGAGATGAAAATGCGATCGGACCTGACGCCCCGTGAGCGGCAGGTGGCCGACCTGATCGAGACCGGGTTGACAAACAAGGAGATTGCCGAACAACTTGGAATCAGCCCCGGAACGGTCAAGATCCATTTGAAGCACATCTTCGAAAAGACCGGCGTTCACGGCCGCTACGGTTTGGCTCTGAGCGGTATGAGAGAGAAGGGATTGTTGACGGCTACCGAGAGCTGAGCGTGGCCCTGGATGGCTGCGGAGTGATCCGCGAGCAACTGGGCGAGACCGGCCGCGCGCTTTGAGATCCTGCGGCGTGCAACGTTGGCGGGAGTTACGCCGTAGCCGAGCCGCCGTGCTGGCCGAACAGTTGCCGTAGAAAGCGGACGCCGTCGCGCGCAATGGCTTCGGGCGAGGGCGCAAGATCGCGCCAGATGGAGGCGGCCGCCGAAAGTTCGCCGAGCGCGAAGCCGAAGCTCTCGATAGTGACCCAGCCGTCGTAATTGAGGCCGGCAATCGCGTCGCGAACCTCTGCCCACGGCACGTGGCCGGAACCCGGCGTGCCACGATCGTTCTCGCAGGTGTGGACGTGCCCCAGCACTCCGGCGGTTGAACTGAGCGCGGATGCCACCTGTTTCTCCTCGATATTGGCGTGGAAGGTGTCAAACAGAATGCGGATGCGGGGATGATTGACGGCGTGCATCAGCGCCACGGCGTCGGCGGTAGTGTTGAGAAAATAAGTTTCGAAGCGGTTTAGCGGTTCGATGCACAGGGTTACGCCGTGCGCTTCGCAGATGGGCGCAAGCGTCTGATAGCCTTCAATTGCGCGGTTCCACTCGTCGCTGGTGCGGCGGCGTCCGGGCAGGTAGCCAACCGGCGAGTAGAGCGGCCCGGCGATAATCCCGATTCCGGCCGATGCCGCCACTTCGATGGAGCGTGTCAGATGTTGGATGGTCTGGCGGCGCACATCGGTGGAGTCGGAAATGAGGCTTAGACCGGCGGGCAGCACCGCGCAGGCGGTGGCATCGAGACCGTTATCAGCCAGTCCCTTGCGCACCTGCTCGACCGGAAACGCGCCGGGATTGATCAACGGCGTCTCGATGCCGTCGAACCCCCACTCTTTGATGGCCGGCAGCAGTGGGGGGATCGAGTTGTCAAAACTCGCCGACCAGATAAAAACGTTTACGCCAAATCGCATGAAGACCCTCCGTTGGGGTGTCGAGCGAAGCGTACACATTTGGAGGGCGCCCAGTCAAGCCGGATCAACAGGCGGGTTCGGCGGGAGGGTCGAATGCCGGTATCATGAAGCGATGAAACGCCGTGATTTTGTAGCTGCTTTTGGCGCTTATTCGGTAATTGTCCGGGCGGACAACCTGCCGCCCGCGGCTGTTACGCCGGCTTCGATGGAAGACATCCGGAAACGGCTCGATTCCGTCGCTCCCGGGCGTTCGCCCGCGAATCAGGGTCCGTCGCGGGCATTGTCTCTGCTCGAACTGGAGACCGATGTTCTGGTGGCCGGTGGGGGGCTGGCCGGTATTTGCGCGGCGATTGCGGCCGCACGGCATGGCGCCAAGGTGGTGTTGGCGCAGGATCGCTCGCGGCTGGGAGGCAACTCTTCGAGCGAGGTGAAGATGCATGTCGTTGGAGCGGATTGCTCCGGTTCGCGTCCCGGGTGGCGCGAGAGCGGGCTGATTGAAGAGTTCCGCCTGGATGACGCGTCACAGAACCCGCAGCGCAGCTTCGAGATGTGGGACCTGCTGCTCTATGACAAAGTGGTGAGCGAGCCGAATATCGTCCTGCTGCTGGATAGCACGGTCGCCGAAGCGCACGTTAACGGCGGGCGTATCGAGGATGTGCTGGTTCGCTGCGAACGCACCGAGCAACTGTATCGCATCCGTGCCCGCATTTTCTGCGACTCTACCGGCGATTCGCGGCTGGGGGTGGAGGCAGGGGCCGATTTCCGTATTGGCCGCGAAGCGCGCTCGGAGTTTGGCGAGTCCTTCGCCCCGGAGGACGCCGACGGGCACACGCTCGGCAGCAGCATTCTTTTCACCTCGCGCATGCACCGCATGCCGATGCCGTTTCAGGCCCCCAAGTGGGCGCGCAAGGTGACCGCGCGCGACCTGAGGATCCGTAAGCCCAACAGTTGGGAGTACGGCTACTGGTGGATCGAGTGGGGTGGCGACCGGGATACGATCCGTGACAACGAGCGGATTCGCTTTGAACTACTTTCGATCGTGATGGGTGTTTGGGATTACATCAAGAACAGCGGCGCTTGTCCGGACAGCGCGAACTGGGCTATCGACTGGGTGGGGATGATGCCGGGCAAGCGCGGTAGCCGGCGGCTGGTGGGCGACACCATCCTAACGCAATCGCACCTGATGGAGGGTGGAAATTTCCCGGATGCGGTTGCCGTCGGAGGTTGGCCGATGGACGATCACCCGCCGGGAGGTTTCGATCTGCCCGATGTTGCGCCGAACCGCGCGCTACGGAGCCCCGAGGTTTATAACCTCCCGCTCGGCAGTCTTTACAGCCGGAATATTGAAAACCTGATGATGGCCGGGCGTAACATCAGTTGTACGCATGTCGCCTTCACTTCGGCGCGCGTGATGGCGACCTGCTCGGTGATTGGGCAGGCGGCCGGCACAGCCGCGGCTATGTGCGTGGAGCGCAGTCTGACGCCGCGGCAGCTCCGCAACGATCCGGCGCAGATGATTGCCCTGCAGCAGCGGCTGTTATGCGATGACCAGACGATTCGTGGTTTAACTAACAGCGATTCGGACGATCTCGCCCGCGAGGCCAAGGTGAGCGCTTCGGCCGAGGCGCCCACGGCGCCCGCCGCAAATGTCATCGACGGCCACGTGCGGGATGTTCCCACAAAAACGGGTACCGTGATTCACCACTGGGAGGCGCCGCTGGCCGATGACGGCGCGTGGGTTGAACTGGCGTGGCCGCAACCGGTAGAGGCCAGTAGTATTCAGATTACCTTCGATACCGGGTTCCGCCGCGCGCTGTCGCTGACAGCCGAGGATGGGTTCAACCGCAAAATGATTCGCGGGCCGCAGCCAGAGACCGTGCGAAATTACACGGTACTGGCGCGCGCGGCGGACGGAGGCGATTGGGAGCCGCTGGTGGAAGTGCGCGATAATCACCAGCGTGTGAACCGCCACCGCTTCACCCGGCGCAAGCTGGCGGCGGTGCGCATCCACGTCCACAGCACGCACGGCGCGCCGGTAGCCCATATTTTCGAGGTGCGCTGCTACGCCTGAGGCGGCCGGCAGCCCGTTCGGATTCGCAGTACCGTAATGGTATGCGGCATTGGCTTTTGGTGGTGAGTTTGTTCACTACAACGCTAGCGGCAGGTGAACCCTTCGATCGCTTTTTCAACGAATATCTTTTCCCCTACTCGCCCACCACGGCGACTTCGGATGGATTTCATCAGTACGATTCGAAGCTTGAAGATTACTCCCCTGCTTCGAGGGAGCGGCAGGTTGTGCTGCTCAAGCAGTTTTTGGCCGAGTTCCGCCGAATGCCGCCGAGCGCTGACCGGGATCTGGTATTAAGCCGCATTCAGGCTGGTCTGTTGGAGTTGGAGACCATCCGGATGTGGGAGAAGAACGCCGATATCTACTCATCCGGTCTCACCTATTCGGTGTTCACGATCATTAGCCGCACGTTCGCGCCGCCGGCCGAGAGACTCCGCTCGTTGATTGGGCGCGAGCGCCAGGCGCCGGCGATGCTTGCCGCCGCTCGCGAGAATTTGAAAAACCCGCCGCGCATTTATACCGAGGTGGCGATCGAGCAGCTTCCCGGCACGATTCATTTTTTTGAAAATGACGTTCCGGCGGCGTTTCACGGAGTGAGTGACGCGAAGCTGATGGCCGAATTTCGCCAGGTGAACGGACGGGTGGTGGCCGAACTGCGCAGTTACGGTGATTTTCTCAAGTCGGATCTGCTGCCGCGTTCCAACGGCGATTTTCGCATCGGGGCAGCGGCATTTTCGAAGAAGCTGCTGTATGACGAGATGGTGGACTTGCCGCTCGACCGCTTGCTCGACGTGGGCTATGAGAACCTGCGGCAAAATCAACGGGCGTTTCGCGAGACAGCGGCGAAACTTGATTCCAAGCGAACGCCGGAGCAGATTCTGGAGGGCCTGAATAGTGACCATCCGGCGCCTTCGGCGCTGCTTGCGACGTTTCGTCACGTGCTCACAGGGTTGCGAAGTTACATTGAAGACCGGCATATCGTGACGATTCCCTCGCCGGTGCTTCCGGTGGTGGAGGAGACACCGCCATTCATGCGCGCGCTGACGTTCGCCTCGATGGATACTCCAGGGCCATATGAAAACATCGCCAAGGAAGCCTTCTTCAACGTGACCCTGCCCTCGGCCGGGTGGAGCCGGGAGCGAGTAGCGGAGTTCATGGGCGGGTTCAACCGCGGCACGATCATCAGCACAGCCGTACACGAGGTGTATCCCGGGCATTACACGCAGTTTCTGTGGTTGAAGAAGGCCCCGACCAAGGTTCGCAAACTTCTCGGCTGCTCCTCGAATGCCGAGGGTTGGGCGCACTATTGCGAGCAGATGATGCTGGATGAACGCTACGGCAACGGTGATTTGCGGTTGCGGCTGGGCCAGTTGCAAGATGCGCTGCTGCGCAATGCCCGTTACATTGTGGGCATCGAGATGCACGCCGGCAAAATGACCTACCAGCAGGGGATCGACTTCTTCGTGAAAGAGGGTTTCCAGACTCGCGCCAATGCCGAGCGCGAAACGAAGCGCGGCACTTCAGACCCCACCTACCTGGTCTACACGTTGGGCAAGCTGGAGATCCTGAAACTGCGCGCGGATTATCAGCGCGCCAAGGGCGCGGCGTTTCGCCTGGGCGAGTTCCACGACCGCTTTCTGGAACAGGGCTACCCGCCGGTGCGTATTGTTCGCCGGGCTCTGCTCGGCAACGACGGACCGATGCTGTAAGTTTGCGCGGGCTTATAAGTGCCGGATGTCGATGCCGGACTCCCACTTGCCCGCAGGTTGCTGCACTTCGGCCCAGGTGATCTGGCGGCCGGCGGTGGCGGCTTCCCGGCCGAGGATGGCGCTCACGGCGGCGTCGGCTCCGTCGGCTGCCTCATTCAGAAAATGCCCGCTGGTGATGCTATCGATGAAGGCGCGTTCTTTTTGGGGATCGGCATCCTCGAGCGCTCCCTTGAATGCTCCGGTAGCGGCGACCGCGCTGTTCTTCATGACTTCCGCATCGGTTCCGAGACCCGGGAAGTTCCACCTGGTGCCACCGGTAATGCGCACGGGACGGCCGTAGTTTGCTTCGGCGCTGGCTTTGGTGCCGTAGTAACGCATATCAACCTCCCAGGACCCTTTGATGAACTGTGTGGAGGTCAGGGTGATGTGTACATCGTTCGGGTAAGTGTAGGTGACATTGTAGTGGCTGGAGCAATCGCCCGAATCGACCCGCCCGCGTTTGCCGCAGGAACCGGACGCGGCTACCGGCAGCATTCCGAAAAACCAGTTGGTGGTGTCGATCAGGTGAATGTTCTGCTCTACGATGATGTCGCCCGATAGGGTGCGATCGAAAATCCAATTGCGCAGGCGGCGCTCGGTGGGAGTGGCGTTAGGCCACTCGGGCCGGGGAATGTTGCCCGCATAGTAATAGGCCAGACCGCAGATCAGATCACCCAACGCGCCGGCATCCAGCCGCTTTTTGAGTTCGCGGTAAGGGGTGGAGTGGCGCAACTGGAAGCCAACTGCCAGACTCAATTTTCCGGCCGCTATCTGACCCAGGCGCCGCACGTGGTAAGTGCCGGGCACGTCCACCGCTACCGGCTTTTCGACGTAGACGTGTTTGCCCGCCAGCACCGCCAGTTCCAGGTGCTCGGGATGGAAGTAGGGCGGCGTGGCGATATAGACCGCGTCGATGGCGGGCGAAGCCACGGCCTGGGCCACGGCGTCGGGGCCCCGGAAGATCAGTTTCTCCTCAATAGCCGGCTTGCCGCGCTTGGCCGACGCGGCGTCCAGTTTGGGGCGGGCCTTTTCCAGCGCATCGGCGAACAGGTCGGCGATGCCCACCAACTGAGCGTCCGTATTTTCGATAAAGCTTTGGGCGACGCCGGTGCCGCGTCCACCACAACCGAGCAATGCCAGGCGCACGGCGGAATTCCTCGCCGACCCGCGCAGGATGTCCGGCTTCACCAACAGGATATTTGCAGCCGCGGCAGCTTCCAGAAATCTCCGCCGGTCAATTGGCATGGCGCGCTCCTTGCTATAGAGAATACGTACGGCCGCGATGCTGGCCGATCAGGATTTGGAACAGCCGGTGGCTGATCAGTTCGTGCAGCGTGAGCAGTTCCTTGTTGGCTGACACGATCTCTCCAACCGGCTTGCCGATCGCTCCGCCGCCAGCCTTGAGCGCATCGGTGGCTTCGCTGATGATGGGGTCGCTGATGACTTCACCGGCCATCTCCCATAGCGTGATGAACCGGTCCACCGCCGTGGGGAGACTGACCGAGAAAACTCCCCAGTTGCTGGTGGTGCGCGGGGGTTTGTAGTCTAGGTTGAACGGTCCCGTGTAACCGTAGCTGCGCAACAACACCAGCACGTTCAGCCAGTCGAGCGGGTTCACCAGGCCGATGGCGATATCGACGTCGTGCTTCAGGCGGTAACCGTCGTTGATATCGAAGTGGAACAGCTTGCCGCAAAGCAGAACACGGGCCAGCGCGGCGCGCGGCGCGGCGCCCCACATCAGCTCATGCAAATATTCGGGATTGAGGCCCACCATCTCGGGATGAGTCAGCAGGCCGGAGTGGATGAAGGCCAGCATGGCGTCGCTGGTGGGCAGCAGAATCTCCGCCGCCGGTTCGAAGGGTTTGGCCTCCAGGCAGTGCTTCAAGGTAGGACGATTCTTTTCGGCGGCCGTCTGAATGTCCTGCTCACAGGCCGCGTTGAGGCCTTCGGCATACCACTTGAGCGTCTGTGTCTCATCGATGGCGCCCTGCACCTGATAGCCGAGCGACCCCGGCCAGTAGACGGCGTAACTTGCGCCAAGCTCATGGCCGATCTTGACTGTGTTGCGCAGACGGCCGGCAGCGTACTCGCGGACCTCCGGCGCTTCAGCCGCCGGGCTGGCGGCAAACACGGCGTGATGAAACGTCTCGGTGGTCACCATGGAGCACTGGACGTTATTTTCTTCGAGTGATTTCTTGATGCGGGCTACCGTCTCCCACTGCGCGCCGGTACCCAGCGTTTCGGTGGGAATGACGTCGGTATCGTGGGTGGTCCAGCAGCGTATGCCCAACTGGCCGAGCCGGCGGATGACTTCTTCAAAGCCAACGGGCTCGCGGGTAGGCGCATGAAAGAGGGCCTGGCCCTGGTAGGCCGCGGCCCATTGCGGACCGGAGATATAGTATTTGCGCCGCGTTTCAGGTGAGTATGCGCCGCCACAGGCGGTGGTCAGGCGCTCCACAAGAGCTTGTTGCCGATCGATGGGGACAGGTTGCATGATGAGTTTCTCCGAAACGTCAATCATAATACGCCAGCAAGGCCAAAGGCCGAATGAGGCGATGGAGCGCTTTCCTACTGGATCAGGGGAAGCATCTTGATGCCGGCGGGCAGTGTGAAAAGTTCGTCGGTTAAATGGTTGTTCGCCGTAACACTGTCCGAGTACAGTTGGAAGATCTTCTCGCCGTCGCGCTCGCGCTCAATCGTGTAGGGCCACTGAATGCCTCCGCCGATGTCACGATATTTCGAGTAGAGCGCCACCTCCTCGAAGCGGTTCCGTGTTTTGGCGTCGCGCCGCACGGTGTACTGGCGCAGCGGCAACTTGGTTGACTTGTGGAAATAGACCGTCACCGTGCGGTTCCCGGAGTCGGTGATATCGACAATCTCCACCGGCTGGTTCATCCATACGTCGGCGCCTTTGGATTGCAGGATGATGCCCGGCTCCTTCAGGCGGTACTTCAGGATGTAGAAGACGTTCGTGATGGTGGTGAAGAAGTGACGAGCCTTGATGTCAGGGGGGAGCGGCCGCGCTCCCCGCCAGGTGATCTCCCAGGCGCCCATTTCGTTGAATAGCACGGCGCTATCCTCCGTCTTGCCGAAGGACTGGCGTTCGCGTTCATAGAGTTCGTTGGGATTCGGGATCGTGGGCGCGGTCAGATACCGCGTGTAGATTCTGGTGATGGAAAGCCCCGCCAGACGCTCGCGGTAGAACGAGTAAGCTCGCCCGCTCTCGGTGCAATCAGCCATGTTGAGAAACGCGTCGCCGCCCAGCGCGGCGATCGCCTCGTTCACCACCCGCTTGCCGCGGGCGAAGATGTCATCGTCCTGCGCGGTCAAGAGCGCGGGCAACAGGACAAGTAGTGTGGCGAATCTCATGGTTTCTTCGCAAGTTCGGCGGTGGCAAGGCCCGTATTGAACTTCACGTCCTCGACCACGCCTTCACTGAAGGGCTGGCCGCCTTGGAGAATGGTCAGTTTGAAGGGCACGCGGATGCCGTTCACTTCGCGGTAGTCGGAGAGCCGTTCTTCAATCTGTTGGGTGCCACCCATGCCGCGCTGGCTGTAGGATTCGCTCTCCGGCAGACCAGTGGCCTGGTCGAACTTCACCCTGACGCGGTTGCCCGATTTGTCGGAGATTTCCACGGTTTGGTCGCCAACATAGTTCACCGTCCGGCCGGGATCGGCATCGCTGGCGAGCAGGCTGAACCAGTCGCGAAACAGGCTGGCGCGCACCTGCTGGGCGACGGGAGCCGGAATCGGCATGGCGCCCTGCGGCGTGGCGACCCAACCCGATTGGCCGTCGAAATAGACCGACTGCTTGCCGAACGGAGCCTCCATATCCTGGCGGAATTCCGATGCTCCGATCTTGCGGTTGATCTGGCGGATCTTCATTCCCCCCATAGCGTTCATGGTCATGTCGATGGTCCGGGTGACATCCTTCACGGTGGCGAATCTGGCCGCGCCGCCCGCCGCTTCGAGCGCGCGGTTCAACAATTGCCTGCCCTTTTCCAGGCTGGCGGCATCCATCTTCGCTTGGGGCGCTTTGGGTTCGGGAATAGTGAGGTCAATGGTCTTTACCGGGAGGTTCAGCGCGGTCAGCGGTTCGCCGAAATCCTTGGCGTTGCCTACTGCCACATAGGTCAACTTGGCCGGGTCGATGTGTTGTTGCGCCACTCTCAGCACGTCTACCGCGGTGGTGGCGCCCACCGCCTTCTGATACTCAAAGATGAAATCGGGCGGGTAACCGTAATAGTCGTAGGTGAGCATCCGGTTCAGCGTCTTGCTGGGGCGGTCGAAGTTGAACACGAAACTGTTCAGCACTTTGTCTTTCGACGTCTGAAGTTCCTCGCTGGTGACCGGTGTGGTGCGAATCTTGTCCAGGTCGCTGCGAATGGCCTGCAGCGTGGCCACGGTGGTACTGGACTTGGTGCCGCCGGAGATGGTGAACAGTCCGGGGTAGGCGTACTCGGCTCCCCAATCGGCGCTGATGGCGTAGGCATAGCCGAGTTGCGTCCGGATGTGATTGAGCAACCGGCTGTTGAAGCCACCGCCGAGAATGTCGGCCATGACGCTGAGTGCGGGGAAGTCCTTATCCCGCAGCGTGGTGCCCATCAGCCCTACTTCGAAATAAGTCTGGGTCGTGTCGCCCTTTTGAGCAAAGTAGATACCCGGCACGGCAGCTTTGGTTACCGATGGCAGTGGGGGAATCGGCTGTTGTTCCACTTTCCAGCCGGCGAACAGTTCGCTTAGTTTGCGGCGCATTTCAGCGCTGGAGAAATCGCCGTAGACTGCCAGCATGATATTGGCGGGAAAGTAGTAGCGCTTGTGGAATGCCACCAGGTCGGCCCGCTGGATTGCATCCACGGTGGCGTACTCCACCTCGCGGCCGTAGGGGGTGTCCTTGCCGTAGACGATGTCGGAGAATTCACGCATCGCGATTCCGGGGGCCGAGTCGTTACGGCGGGCGATACTCGAACGGAATTGAGTTTTTTCCAGGTCGACCTTGTCCTGCCGAAACTCGGGTGACGTGAGCACGTCGTGGAAGATTTTCAGGACCTGGTTGGAATTTTCGGTAAGACACGAGAACGACAGCGTGCCCATGGAGTCTGAGACGCTGCTTTCCACCGACGCGGCCACGTCTTCGAGTTGCTCGTCGAGTTGATCACCGGTTTCCGTCGTTGTACCGCCGCTGCGCAGTACCGCTCCGGCTATCGAGGCCAGGCCGGCCTTGTCCGGCGGGTCGAAGAGTCCGCCGGTGCGGATCAGTGCGACGCCTCGCACCAGCGGCAGTTCGTGATCTTCGAGCAGGTAGACCTTCATTCCACCGGGTAGGCGGAAGACTTCCGGCTTAGGTATCTCCACCTGCCGCAGCGGCGGAAACTTGAGCGCCGCGACGGGGTTGGCCGGCTTCACTGCGGGCGCCTGGCCGAACATAGGAAAAACCATCAGCGAGAGCAGTAACACCTGTCTCATTGGACACCTCCCACCGCCAAACCGCCGCGGGTCAGCGACGCGGTCTCCTGTTTGGGAGGCTGCTCGCTATAGGCCACCGTACGCGTTTTCTCGATGAAGTAGGTACCAGCCACCCGCCGGACGTCGCCCGCGGTCACTTTGTTGATGTCGTCCAACTGCGTGAACAACTTCCGCCAGTCTCCGTAGTTGACATAGTAAGCGGTCAGTTCCTGCGCCATGCCGGAGTTACTGTCCAACTGGCGGATGATGCCGGCGCGTATTTTTGTTTTTACCCGCTTTAGCGTCTCGGCATCAACCTCCTGCTTCTTGAGGTTTTCGAGTATGCCGTAGATGGCCTTTGCGTTTTCCGCTACGGTGCGGCCGCTATTTGGAAGGTCGAATAGAACGAAGAGGTTCGTATGGCTTCCCGCGGGGAACGTGGATGTGCTGCTGGCGGCCAGCGCCAGTTTCTTGTCGCGAACCAGCTCTTTATATAGAAGACCGGTGCGGCCGCTCGATAGCACGTCGCTGAGCACGTCAAACACCGGGTCGTCCTTGTCGTACTGGTTCGGGCGCTTGTAGCCGATCAACAGCATCGGCTGCGCAGGCGTATAGATAATCACCTGCTTGGGGCCGTCCTGGGGGAGTTCCCGGGTGATCACCCGCGGAGGCGTTGGCCCGCGTTTCAGGCGGCCGAAGTACTTTTCGGCGAACACCTTCATTTGCGCCGCATCCACGTCGCCGGCAATCGCGATTACCATGTTATTGGGAACATAGTAAGTTTCAAAAAACGCCTTTGCTTCTTTCTCGCGCAGGTTATCGATATCATCCGGCCATCCGGCGGGGCCCACGCGATAGGGCGATGAGGCAAAGGCAGTGTTCAGAAAGGCGCGGATCAGCAGACCCCGGGGACTCGACTCGGTGCGCATGCGCAGTTCCTCGCGCACCACGTCCCGCTCCTTGTAGAATTCACGAAATACGGGATGCAGGAAACGTTCGCTTTCCAGCAGAAACCAGAGTTCGGTCTTGTTGGATGGCAGGTTGTAAAAGTAGACCGTTTGTTCGAGGCCGGTGCCGGCGTTCAATCCGACGCCTCCGGCCTGCTCGATGATCTGGGAGTAGCGGTTCGGTTCGACGAAGCTGTTGGCGTGCTCGATCGCCGCTTTCACCTCTTTTTCGAGCGCGGCGATGACTTCCTTGTTCGCCTGCCGCCCCTTGTTTCGTTCGTCGTCGAGTTTGTCATACAGGGCCTCCACCTGGGCCAGCGCCTTTTTCTCCTCGGGATAGTTTTTCGTGCCGATGGTGGTGGTGCCCTTGAAAGCCATGTGCTCGAACATGTGCGCGAGGCCGGTTTCGCCCTTCGGGTCGTTCACCGAGCCGACGCGGACGTAAGTGTAAAAGGACACAACCGGCGCCTCGCGCCGCTCAAAGATGATGAAGTGGAGTCCATTGGGTAGCGTGAATTCCTTGATGCGCTGTTCAAACTCGTGCAGATTCTGCGCCACGAGGAATGCCGGCGCCAACGCCGCCAGCAGCAGGCCGCATATTCTTGTTTTCATTGGAAACCGATCTCCCGGGTACGCGAACAGGTTTTTCGATCAGGATTCGTCCCATATTGTAGCGATTCCGCCGGCAGGACCGCCTCCCCCGGCGGACTGCGATAATAGACAGATAGTGTTCCGCACGATCCGCGAACAGATGGATACGATTTTCCGGGAGGACCCGGCGGCCAGAAGCATTCTGGAAATCTTCCTCTGTTATCCCGGCTTTCACGCCATCCTGCTGCACCGCCTGGCGCACCGGCTCTATGGCGCCGGAGTTCCACTGCTGGCTCGGATGATGTCGCAGTTCAGCCGCTGGATGACGGGAATCGAGATCCATCCCGGAGCGGTGATTGGCCGCCGGTTTTTCATCGATCACGGGATGGGCGTGGTAATCGGTGAGACCGCCGAAATCGGAGACGACGTGCTGATATACCAGGGAGTCACGCTGGGCGGCACGGGCAAGGAGAAAGGCAAGCGCCACCCGACCATCGGGAACAACGTTGTCATCGGTACCGGCGCCAAGGTGCTGGGTAACATTGTCATCGGCGATCACGTCAAGATCGGAGCCGGCTCGGTGGTGATTCACCCGGTTCCGCCACACTCGACTGTAGTCGGCATTCCCGGCCGTGTTGCCCGCGCGAACGGCGTCGCGGTGGAGGACCAACTGGAGCATGGACGCCTGCCGGATCTCGAGGGGCAGGCTATTGATGAGCTGACCGTGCGCGTGGATCAACTGGAGAAGTTGCTGCGCGAGATGGCCGAACGCGAGCGGACACGCTAGCCCGGAAGTTCCCTGACGCAGTACAGCACGTGATTGCCGGTCCAGGCTTCCTTCACGCCAAACGGTAGCGGCAGGGGCTTGGTGGTGTCGAAATGCTCCGGCTGGCGCGCGGCCAGAATCTCGATCACCTTCTCAATCAGCACGGGCGGCACCTTCAGGTTTTGCAGATAGGCCTTTTCCACAGTCCAGGTGAAAGTGCCGTCGTGCGACTGGAAGCGGAAATCAAGCAGGAGCGTCTTTCGTCCATTCAACGCCAGCCGTAACAGAGGCGGGATGGTTCCCGGGCGAGCGCGTTCCACTTCATCGAAGTTGATGGCGCTGTATGTGGAAACGTAGTTGCCGGGAAACAGCTTGATGGTCGCCTGCTCGATGCCGGGGCGCGGGTGGGAACGCAGTTCGGCGCCGAGGTAGTCGTTGATCTGCTTCTCGCTGATGGTGAAACGCTCGATTACGGCGCGGCGGGGCGCGGCGGGCGCCAATAGTGCCAGCGCCAGCATCGTTATGACCGCTCCCAGTCCCATGCCTTCTAGTGTCGCAGGCTAAACTGGGGAATTGGTATGGCTGAATCGAACCTGAGCGCGCGCGTCAAGGGCGGAGGATGCGCCTCGAAGCTGAGTCCGAAGATTCTGGACCAGGTTCTCTCCCGGATTCCACGGCAGACCAATCCGGCCGTGATTGTGGGATTCGACACCGCCGATGACGCCGGTGTCTACCAACTCAGTGCCGATTGCGCGTTGGTGCAGACCATCGACTTTTTCACGCCGGTGGTGGACGACCCGTTCACGTTTGGCGCGGTGGCGGCGGCTAACGCGCTCAGTGACGTGTGGGCCATGGGCGGACGGCCGCTGACGGCGCTCTCGGTTCTGGCCTGGCCTGGCAGCGGCGATTTGGAGGTGCTCGAAGAGATTCTTCGCGGCGGTGCCGAGAAGATGCAGGAAGCCAGTTGTGTCATTCTGGGCGGCCACAGCGTAAGCGATGAAGAGTTGAAGTTTGGTTACGCCGTTACCGGCACCGTAGACCCGCGGCGGGTACTGACCAATGCGGGCGCGCAGCCGGGCGATGCGCTGGTGTTAACCAAGCGCATTGGTACCGGGGTGGTGTCGAGCGCGCTGAAAAAGCGCATTGCCGCGAAGCGCGATGTGGATGCAGCCATTCAGTCGATGCTCACGCTGAATCGAGGCGCTTGTGAGGCGCTGTTGCCGCTGGGGCCTCACGGCTGCACCGATGTTACCGGTTTCGGCCTCATCGGCCACGCGCGGGAGATGGCGCTGGCGTCGGGAGTGACCCTGGAGATCGACACCGCGGCGGTGCAGTTTCTTCCTGGTGCTCTCGAATACTCGCGCCAGCAGGCGTACTCGAGCGGCTTACGGAATAATCGCGAGTTTGCCTTCTGCGTGGTGGAGGCCCGTGTTGAACTGCCCCCCGAGATCGAGGCTCTGCTTTACGATCCACAGACCTCGGGAGGGCTGCTGGCGGCGCTGCCCGAAGCGGCCGCCGGGCAGTTTCTTGGCGCGTACCCGGCGGCATACCGGGTGGGACGCGTTTTGGAACGCGGGGCGAAGCCATTGCTACTGATATGACGGAAAATCCTCTGATCATTGCGCTCGACGTGGAAGATGCCAGCCAGGCGCGTGATATTGTTTCGCGGCTCGGCGGTTCGATCTCTATTTACAAGGTCGGAATGGAATTGTATGCGGCCGCCGGCATGGAGTTTGTACGCGAACTGATTGGCGCAGGCAAGCAGGTCTTTCTCGACATGAAGTTCTATGACATTGGGGAAACGGTGAAGCGGGCGGTGGCGCAGGTTGCGCGCACGGGCGTGCGGTTTCTCACCATCCATGGGAGTAGGGCGGTGATGCGGGCCGCCGCGGACGGCCGCGGCGATTCGGGCCTCCGGCTGCTAGCGGTCACCGTGCTCACCAGCTTTGACCGGGCCGACCTGGCCCAGATGGGTTATCCCTGTGACGTGGCGGAATTGGTTAGCCTGCGAGTGAACAACGCGATGGCGGCGGGAATCGACGGCCTCGTCTGCTCACCGCTGGAAGCCGCTCGTGTCCGGGCGCTGGCCGGTCCGGCGGCGATACTGGTGACGCCCGGCGTCCGCTCGGCAGGCGCGGGCAAGGGCGATCAGAAGCGGGTGGCGACACCGGCCGAAGCGATTCGCGACGGGGCCAACTACCTGGTCATCGGCCGCCAGGTGACTCGCGCCGCGGACCCGGCGGCGGAAGTGGCGCGAATTCTTCAAGAGATCAGGGCCTGACTGGAGAGCCGTCCACCGCACGCACGGTGAAGGAATCCTCCTTGGGGACGTTTACCACCATCGGGTATTTAGCCACCAGCTTTTCGTCGATGTCGATTCCCAGGCCCGGTGCGTTGGTGCCATAGAGGTAGCCCTTTTCGATCCTGCCGATGCCGGGGAACATCTCCTGGGCGGCGGGCGTGAAGTGATTGTCCTCCTGGATGCCGAAGCCGAGCGATGCCATATCGACGTGGTAGGCGGCGATCTGATTAATGGGATCGTGATCGCCTCCCTCCTGCCAGGCGGTGCGCACGCCGAAAGTCTCGGCCAGAATGGCCACTTTGCGCGCCGGTGTGATGCCGCCGATCGATGATACCCGGCAGCGGATGAAGTCGATCAGCCGGTCAGCAATCAGCCGCACCCACTGTTCCTGGTTGACGAAGAGTTCGCCCATCGCCATTGGAGTGGAGGTCACCCGGCGGATGTTGGCGAACCAGGAGATCTGCTCCGGCGGCAGGATGTCTTCAACGAAGAACATCCGGTAGGGTTCCATGCGGCGGGCAAACTCCACCGCCATGGTGGGGGTGAGGTGCTCGTGCACGTCATGGATCAGTTTCACGTCCTGGCTGACGTTGGCGCGCAGGTACTCCATCAGCTTGGGAATGGCCACAGCGTACTGTTCCTCGTCAAACGCAATACCGTTGTAGCCGGTGCGGGGCCGGGTGCCCTGGCCGGGAGGCACCATTCCGCCGCCTCCGTAGCCACCCATTTGTGCCCGCACGTGAACGTACCCCTGGTCCATGAATTTGCGAACGTTTTCGCCCACCTGTTGCATGTCGCGGCCGTCGGCGTGGCCGTAGACCGGGACTGCGTCGCGCACCTTGCCGCCGAGCAGGTCGTAGACCGGCATTCCGGCGCGCTTGCCTTTGATATCCCACAGCGCCATGTCCAGCCCGCTGAGGCAGCAGTTCAACACCGCGCCGCCGCGCCGGTAGACATGGTTATTGGAGTGCATCGCGGCGTCGTCGATGCGGTCCACGTCGCGGCCGATCCAGAACTGCCTGAAGTGGTTTTCGATGTTAGCGACGATTGCCATCGGCTCTTCCAGATTGCTGGCCGAGCCCACGCCGTACAACCCGGGTTCGGTGGTCAGAACCTTGACGAAAACCCACTGGTAGCGGGATCCCCCGCTGGTGGCAAACACTTTGACGTCGCGGATCTTCACCGGCGAGAGCCCGCGCAAGGCTCTCTGAGCCTGCTGTTGGGCGGCGGCAAAACGGGGTGCGCAGGCAGCGGCAACGGTGCTGGCAAACAGTTGGCGGCGGTTCATAGGGTCCCTCCGTGGACTTATCTATCCTACACGGCCCGGCGGGAGGGTACAGAGCGCAGGATCAGCCAGATTCCTGCCGTGATGGCAACTGCCGCTGCCAGTACCCCGTTCCATCGGAGTGCGGCGTCCGGTTGTACCAGCAGCACCAGAACACGCGACGAGAGGTGCGCCCAGTAGAAGGCGACTACATAGCTGACCAGGTCGCCGCCACAGGTGCGCAACACCAGTAGCAGAACGGCTATCGACGCCGCTATCAGAAAAGCGAACGCGGCAAATTGTTGTACGGTCTGCGCGCTGCCGGCTGCCGTTGCGAAGCAGGCTACGCCAATGAAGACCCTTTGGGCACGCCGGGTTAGAAAGTGCCGGCCGCCCAGCAGTGCCACCGCAAGTACTACCGTCACCGCCATCAGCGCCAGGAAAGAGTGCTGGAGTACGGTAATGGCAGGCAGCCAGGTCCCGGCTCCGGGTACCTGCCAGACGGGAATCGAGGGCCAGGGGCCCGGCACTGCTTGGGCAATCGCCACCAGCAGCCGTGTTCCAGCAGCGAAGAGCGCGGCCAGCGCCAGGGTGGTTGTTACTGACGGAGCATTGAACCGGACGCCGTGCAACGTCAACTGCCAGAAGACGTCCACCACCATTGCCGCGACCAGCGCCAGCAGGGTGAGGAAAACGATGCCCAAAAGACGCATGATCCAGACCTGAGCCATGAAGTTGCCAAGCGGCGTGGCCGTATCGTAGGCGGTGAACAGCAGCCGGGAATCGTTCCAGGAAGACAGGGCCGATAGCGCCAGCCCCGCTCCGGCAACGGTCAGATAGGCCCTCCAGTGATACCGGTGGGCCGGCGCGCCGGGCGCGTGGCGTCCGCTCAAACGGCGCAGAAAGACCACTAGCGCAGGCAGGCCGATGGCGCCTAGCAGTCCCGGCAGCAGAAAGGCTTGAAGGCGTGGACGGTTGAAGTTCCGCAGCCAGTTTTCGGGGAGCTTCAAGAATTTTCGGAACTGGGACGGCTCATCGCCGTTGATGCGGAGTGAAAGCCGCGCTCGGGCTTCACCGGCATGGAAGGAGAGGTTTTCCCAGGTAAAAGCATGGTCGGTGCGGTTGTCCCGGTGTTCCTGTTCTGAATCCACCAGCCGGTAGCTGGCGGGATTGATACCGCGGGCTGCCAGGAACCGGTCTGCTACTTGAAGGGCGTCCTGGCTGCTCAACCGCGGTCCAGGAGCCGTTTCTTCCAACTCGTGATCGATCCGGAACAGTTGGGCGCCGGCGGTGAGAATCACCTGCCATTGCTCGCGCCTTTGAGGCTGGAAGTAGCGAACCACCCAAACGCCGCTGGTGGTGTATTGACGAAGAATTTGTTCGGCACTGTGTATGCCGGCCACCTCGCGCAGGTACTCAAACTCCGCGCTGCCGATGTTAGAAAGGAAGCGGGATGCGCGCATCCAGCGGGTGGGGTCCACACCGCGCGTTCGTAGAGCCTGGCCAGCCACTTCTTCGGCCCGGGTTTCGGCGGAACCGATCCGGATCCAGGAACCGACGATTACCGGCCGGGCGAAGACTCCGGCGGTTACTGCCAGCACGGCGGCGACATAGATCCAGCGTTTCGGCCAGAGCCGCTGTGGGGCCGGCACGGGAAGGGCGGCATCCGACTCCACCCCGCCGCCTGCCGGCAGAGACTCCTGTTCGGCCAGTTGGGCGGCGCGGTCCAGACTGGAGTTGAGCACCTGCTCATCACCTTTGAAAGAGCCCCTGCGGGCGTAGCCGGCGAGCGAGATCAGCAGCGGAAAGAGCACCGCGCCACCCACCAGGACACCGCTGAGGCGGAAGTACCAGTTCTCTGATTGAAACAGGAAGGTACTCATCAGTACCGCGTCCACCGTGTAGTGCCAGACCAGCGTGGTGATGATGCCGAAGCGCAGCATCAGGACACCGGCGGCGATGCCGATCAATCCCACCTCTACGCCGCGGATATAGGCCGGCTCCTGGGGATAGTTGGCGTGCAGGAACCCCCAGATGAGGGCCGGCACGACCAACGCCAGCGGGGTCCAGCGGAACAACTGTCTCAGCATCGGAATGGCAAACAGGCGGAACCAGAACTCTTCCGAAGCGGCGGCCATCAATGCAGTGGCCAACGGATAGATCCAGGGCAGCCAGGTGGAGATCAGGTCGGAGTAGCTGACATCCTGGGGGCTCCAGACGCCGAATCTGCGGCCGATCAGGTAAAAAGCGACCACGTAAGCGAGATGAGCCGCGGCAAATCCATAACCGGTCAGCGTGCCCAGAAAGAACTTCTTCGTGTAGATACCGCGAAGCGTGAATATCCCCGGCAGTGATAGCTTCGACGGCAACATTGCCCGGTAGAGCGGCTCTCCAGCGGCCGCCGGAATAATGAGGTAGAAAAACATGGCGACCCCCGCCCCCATCGCCTGCAATACTCCGAGCGCCAGAGTGTTGGCGAAGTGGGAACTGGTGGGCATGTGGTCGAAGAAGAATGGCAACTGGTTCCACTGGTTGATGACCACCAGCGTGGCGACCAGCAGCGAGACCTGGAGAAGCCTCCGCCAGGGGATGTTGTGGCGCCGCATGGAGATCACAACCCAGACGATGGCGGCGATCACCAGCGGCACCCACAGCGCCTCGGCACCCAAGGCGTAGAGTTGGTTGCGCGACCGCATGGCGGCGAAAGAGCGCTGCCAGGATTCCGGGATGTGCAGGCCTTCGCGATACTCACCGATCCGATCGCCCTGGACGACGATGTTGATGCGGTAGGTCGCCTCCTTGACACGGAAGCCCTGTCGCTCCCAGGTGAAGGAGTAGTCGCAGCGTGCCGGGCGCTCGATCAACTGTGTTTCGATCAGCCGCTGCGGACGGGAAGTAATTGATTTAAGAAATGCTTCCGCCTTCTGGAAGGCGGCATCACGGGCTAGCCGGGCGCCTGGGGAAGCCTCTGGAACCGGGTGGGAGAAACCGACGACGGTGCCATCGGGACTCAGTTGAACACGAAACTCCTCTTTATGCGGCGGACGATACCAGCGGGCGCGCCAGCGCCACACCGAGACCTCGCCCTGCATGAGCCGGTTTGCCCGCTCCAGGCCGATTTCACGTTCCAGGTAGATGCGGGCGTCGTCGTCGGGGTCAAACAGGGTCAGGCTGCGGTAGCCCACCGGAGAGAAGCCCTGGGTTTGTAAAAATCGCTGCGCGGCGGTGGTGATCTGGTCTCGGGTCAGCTTCAGGTTTAAGGAAGCCTGCGGAAACGCGGCGGTGTAGTTGGCGGAAATGTAGATGGCGGAGGCTGCCGTAACCAGCAGAATCGCTCCAATCAGGAGGCGGTCATTGCGGCTGAGCTGGCTGGAGGGCATCGCCAATATTGGAGCATACGGCGTGTTCCCGCGCGTATACAGAAATGCCCATCCTTGAAGGATGGGCATTTGAACCCCGACTCAGACGGGGCGATGTTTAAAGGGAGAATCAGATTCGACGGTATCGCAACCGTAAAATCTTTGCTGTGATTTGGATATTAGGCGGTCGGCGAGGTGAAGTCAAGCAAAAAAGCCGGAGGCTCAACTATGGCTCCAAATTATTGATAAGCAATAGTTTACAGCTTTAGCAACGGATGTAAAATTAATACCGGCGGTCTTCATTCTGGGCTTTTCGGCCTGTGGAAAACTGGCTAGAAGCCTGAATCTATTGAGGATTTCGATTTAATCTCAACGTGGAAATTCTAGCCCTCAGCGGCGTTGTTGATCGTCGATATGCAGTACGATCATCGCTTCAGGTTCTCCTTTGGTGCCGGATAACTTCCTTTGTAGCAGACGGATAGCGGAAAACAGCAAGCCTGCGACGAGACAAAAAACGATCACGATTCCAGCCAGGGCGAAGATGCTAAGTAGCATGCTTCCGATGCTGCGAACCTGCTGGTTGGGAGTCCTCTCGTTCCAGGTGACCTGCGCCTGATACCTTACTTTGGACAGAACGATTTCGGCCACATCGCGCGTTGGGGCGCTGGTTACCACCGCGATCAGGGGGCCGTCACGCTTCACCATCACGTTGGATAGTTTTTGGAACTCGGGCATTTGCGCCCGGGCGATCTGGTGGCTCGGGTAGGAAAAGACAGTTAAACGCAAAGGGCCGGCTTTCGTTTTGTATTCCAGCGTCTCACCCTCGGTACCGAAGTGGAATCCGGCAGCTGATGGTGGGATTGAAGGAACGAACTTCGCCAGCGCCACGGGGCCTAGTATGTAGCGTGCGGAACCCGGAATGGGATCTTTAGGAAGAAAGCCTGGCAGTGGCGGCAGCGGAGACTGCTCCAGGCGTGGCAGCACGACATAGAGCTTGTCAAACTCGTTGCCGGCAGGTTTCGGACCTTGAAACTCCAGGATGTAGTTACCGAGCCGCATCAACCCTTTGGGTTGCGGCTTCTCGCCTTCGAGCCAGTCGAGAATCGCGAGCGCACCAGTGGAGTCTCGAGCGCGCCAGGCGGTAGCGAGCAGCTTTCCGTCTCCGTACTCGGCCCGTTCACCGGCCTCGAAGCCATATTCGCCGGCGAGTGAGGCATCGGGAAGCGTTACCGTAGTGACCTTGCCGCGCGTAAGACCGTTCAGTTGCTGCGGCCAGATGGCGCCCCAAGCGGCGGGCGCGGCCAGCAACAACAGGAGCGGCGCTAGCGGCCGCAGCATTGTTTGTATTTCTTTCCGCTGCCACACGGGCAGGGCTCGTTGCGGCCCACTTTCTTACCCTTCAGCACGGGCTGTTTCACGGCCGAGGAGCCGTCGCCGCCAGCGAACTGGAGCCCGGCCAATTCCTTCTCTTTCTTCCGCTCGATCTTGCGGGTGAAGTCCTGGATCGACGATTGGGCCGCGGCACGCTGCCGCGCACCGGGGACGGCGGCAACCGCCAGTGGCGTGGCGCCGTCTTCGTTATCTTCGTCCTCTTCGATTTCCGGATAGGGCAGCAGCGGCTCGTCGCCCTCAACCTGTTGGACCTGGAGGAAAAACAGATACTTTACCGTCTCGTCCTCGATGCGGTCCATCATGTCCTGGAACAGCTCAAAGGAGCGCTTCTTGTACTCGACCAGGGGATCCTTCTGCCCGTAACCCTGAAGGCTGATGCCCTCTTTGAGGTGGTCCATCGACAGCAGGTGATCCTTCCACTGGTTGTCGATGACGTTGAGCATCACCATACGTTCGGCGTCGCGGAGGATCTCGGAACCAATGATGGCCTCTTTGTCGCCGTAGCGGCGGGCCAGCAGGCTGTTGATGGAGTCTTCGATCTCCACCCGGTTCATCTGCTCCATCTCCTGGAGGTCGATCTTGGCGCCGAACTCGCTAAGAATATCAGTCTGTAAACCGACCAGGTCCCAGTGATTCGGGTGTGACTTCTCCGGTATCCGCGTGTCGATATAGGACGCTACGATACCCTGGACAATTTCTTGGACCCGATCCTTCTGGTCCTGTTTTTCCAACAGATTGCGGCGCATGCCGTATACGGCCTGCCGCTGCTTGTTCATGACGTCGTCGTACTCTAGCAGGTGTTTGCGGGCGGCGAAGTTCTGGGCCTCGACAGCCTTCTGCGCGGCCTCGATGCGCTTGGTGATGAGCCGTGATTCAATCGGTACATCTTCTTCCATGCCCAGACGGAGCATCAGATTCTGGATGCGCTCACCGCCGAAGATACGCAGCAGGTCGTCCTGGAGGGAGAGAAAGAAGCGGGAGGAGCCGGGGTCTCCCTGGCGGCCGGCGCGTCCGCGAAGCTGGTTGTCGATGCGGCGGCTCTCGTGGCGTTCAGTGCCCACGATGTGGAGGCCGCCGAGGGCGACTACCTCGTCATGTTCCTTACTGGTCTCGGCTCTATAGCGCCCGTAAATGGCATCCCACTCCTCGCGCTCCGGCGTGCCGATCGCCGCGATCTGGAGCAGGTCGGGATTCTTGTTCTGCTTGCGGAGGTGCTCCTTAGCAATATACTCGGGGTTGCCACCGAGCAGGATATCGGTACCGCGGCCGGCCATGTTGGTGGAGACCGTGACCATCCCCTTACGTCCGGCCTGGGCGATGATGACGGCCTCACGCTCATGATTTTTGGCGTTGAGCACCTCATGCTTGACGCCCATCTTTTTGAGGATGGAAGAGAGTTTTTCCGATTTTGAAACCGAAACGGTGCCCACCAGCACCGGTTGGCCCTTTTCGTTCCGGTCCTTGATCTCCTTGGCGGCGTTGCGGAACTTCTCTTCCTCCGTGCGGTAGACCACATCGGGATTCTCGATCCGGATCAAGGCCCGATTGGTTGGAATCACCACCACGTCGAGCTTGTAGGTCTTGCCGAATTCGGCCGCTTCCGTTTCGGCCGTGCCGGTCATGCCGGCCAGCTTCTTGTACATGCGGAAGTAGTTCTGGAAGGTGATGGTGGCAAGCGTCTGGTTCTCGCGCTCGATCTTCACGCCCTCCTTGGCTTCGATGGCCTGATGAAGACCGTCGCTCCAGCGGCGGCCCGGCATGATGCGGCCGGTGAACTCGTCGACAATCACCACCTCACCGTTCTGGATCAGGTAGTCTTTGTCGCGATGGAACAGCACATGGGCCTTCAGGGCTTGTTCAACGTGGTGCTTCCACTCCATGTGGGCCATATCCCAGAGGCTGGGCAGGCCGAGCAGGCGCGCGCACTTGTCGAAACCTTCGTCGGTAAGGGCGACGGTGCGGTGCTTTTCCTCCACGGTGTAGTCGCCGGTGAGATATTTTTCGCCGGGTTCCTTGCCGGGGATCTCCTCGCCGCGAACCAGCTTGGGGATGATGCGGTCCACGCGATAGTACTTGTCGGTGGATTCTTCACTGGGTCCCGAGATGATGAGCGGCGTGCGGGCTTCATCCACCAGGATCGAGTCCACCTCGTCGACAATACCGAAGCTGAACTCGCGCTGGACGCAGTCTTCCAGGCGGAACTTCATGTTGTCACGAAGGTAATCGAACCCAAACTCGTTGTTGGTGCCGTAGGTGATATCGCAGTGGTAGGCCTGCTGGCGCTCAGAGTCGTCCAGGTCGTGGACAATGACGCCGACCGTCAGCCCAAGAAAGCGATAGATCTTGCCCATCCACTCCGAGTCGCGGCGAGCAAGGTAGTCGTTCACCGTGACCACGTGGACACCCTTGGCAGGGAGGGCGTTGAGATAGACGGCGAGGGTGGCCACCAGCGTTTTTCCTTCGCCGGTCTTCATTTCGGCAATCTTGCCCTGATGCAGGACGACGCCGCCTATCAACTGGACGTCAAAGTGGCGCATGTTCAGCACGCGCCGGCCGGCTTCGCGAACGACCGCGAAAGCCTCTACCAACAGGTCATCCAGGGTTTCGCCATCGGCCAGCCGCTGGCGAAACTCGACGGTTTTGGCAGCCAGCTCGGCATCCGACAATGCCTGGACCTGTGGTTCTAGATCGTTGATTGCGGCTACCTGCGGACGGATCTTCTTGATCTCGCGTTCGTTCTTGGTGCCGAAAATCTTGGCAAGGGTGGCGTCAAGCATGGAACTCCACCTTTAATTTTAGCGCACGGGGTGGAGATGGACGAAAAAGAACGGTTGCGGGGCGGGTCTACTTCAGGAAACGATCGAGAGTGGCGTACAGCTCCTCGGCCTGGACGGGCTTCGGAACAAACGCCTGCATGCCGTATTCGCGGCACAGGTGGCGGTACTCGTCGGAGGTATTGGCGGTAAAGGCCAGAATCGGCGTGCCGGCATAGCCGTTAATCCGGCGGATGGCGGCGGTGGCTTCGATACCGTCCATGCCGGGCATCTGGAGGTCCATGAGAATCAGGTCGTAATGGCGGCCACCGACGGTAGCGATCGCATCGGCGCCGCTGTCGACACAGTCGACCTGGTATCTGCGCCGGCGAAGTATATGCGTGACAACCTGTTGCGCCACGTGATTGTCCTCGACCACCAGAATTCGGACAGCGTTGGCCGTTGCGCGGCGGGAGGATTCGTGAGCGGTGCTGAGCCCCGGGTGGACCGGAATTTTCAATGGGATCCGGACGCGAACCGTGGTGCCGCGGCCGGGCTGGCTGTCCACGGTGATCTGGCCGTTGAGCAGGTGGGCCACCTTCTGGGAGATTGCCATGCCCAGGCCGAGTCCGGAGTATGAACGTGCCAAACCGGACTCCACCTGGCGAAACGAGTCGAAGATCAATCGCAGATGCTGCTGCGAAATTCCGATTCCAGTATCACGAATCTCGACGGTGATCAGCGATGTCGCCTCATCCGTGGTCTCCCCGAAGGCTCGGATCTCCACGCTGCCCCGAGGTGTGAATTTAATGGCGTTATCAAGCAGCGGCGCCAAGAGTTGGCGAATTCGCACGGCGTCGCCGAGAACCAGGCTGGGGACGGTGACGTCAGTCGCATTAACAATGGCGAGCCCCTTCGCTTCGGCCTTCAGGCGGTGCTGCTCCACGCTGGCACGGATCGTTTCGTGCAAATGAATCTCGCCCTCCTCAACCGGCTGGTTCCCAGCGGTCAGAGCAGAGTATTCGAGCGTGGCGTTGAGAATCTCGAGCAGATTTTCGGCGCACATCCGCGCCGTGCCGATATACTCCTTCTGCTCTTCGTCGAGTGTGGTCTCCATGACCAGGTCGATCATGCCGAGGATGCCGCTGAGAGGTGTGCGGATCTCGTGGTTGAGGCTGGCCAGAAACTGGCCCTTGAGCCTGGTCAACTCATCCGGCTCACCCGCCGTCATGGTGACCGCGTCGCTTGGAAATGATCTTGTTTGATCCACCACTCTGGACATCAGATCGGCAGATTTTGCATAGGGGTTTAGACATTTTTCTTCGCGTCGGGGATGAGATGGAGCGGAGATCGCGCTCCTATTGGCAACCGATGAGGTTCGGAACCGTCTGATATACTTGTAAGGAGTAGGAACTGGGGAGGGAGGAGTCTGTTCGGACCCGGCCGGGTCCCCGGTCAAAAATCTCCAACCGGCACCCTCGGAACCCGTATGAACAGAAGCTTTAAGTATGCGATCGTGACGACTTCGGCACTGCTGGCAGGCATGCTGCTGCTGGGGTCGGTGATGGGTAAGACCACCGCGCCGGATGATCCCTACCGGCACCTGGGCGTCCTAACCGACGTACTGATGAAGATCAAGAGCGATTATGTGGAGGAGCCGAACGTAAAGAACGTTACGGTCGGCGCCATCAACGGATTGCTCGAGTCCGTAGACCCGTTCGCTTCCTACCTGAACGCCGACCAGTACAAGTCGTACCTGAAGGCGAAGGGTGAGCACCAGGGCGATGTTGGGCTGATCCTCTCCCGGAGGTTCGGATATGTCAGCGTGGTGGGTTCTGTTTCCGGCTCCCCGGCTGCCAAGGCTGGTCTGAGCACCGGGGACATGATCGAGACCATCAAGGGAGTCGCGACCAGGGACATGCCACTGGCCTATGCCGGTTTGCTGCTCAAAGGAGAACCTGGCAGCACGATCGAGTTGACGGTGCTGCGGGCCCGCCGCAACCCGGAGCCACAGAAGATTTCACTCACCCGTGCCGTGCTGAAGTTCCCGCCGGTGGAATCGAAGATGCTTGCCGATAACATCGGCTATATCGGGGCCAGCAGCCTGGAAGCAGGCAAGGTTGCGGAAGTGGAGAGCGCGGCGGTGACTCTGGAAAAACAGGGAGCCCGAAAGCTGATCCTCGATCTGCGTGACAACGCCTGGAGCGACCCGGCGGCAGGTATCGATCTAGCCTCCGGCTTCGTGGCCAAGGGATTGCTCGGGTACTTGCAGGGGCAAAAGGTGCCCCGGAAGAATTTCAACGCCACCGCGCCGAAAGTGAATCCCGACATTCCGTTAGTGGTATTGACCAACCGCGGAACGGCGCGGGGAGCGGAAGTTGCGGCCGCGGCGCTGGAGGACAGTAAGCGGGCCGAGGTGGTTGGCGAGAGGACGTACGGTTACGCGGGCCTCGAGAGGACGGTGACGCTCGATGACGGTTCGGCGGTAATTCTGGCGGTAGCTAAGTATTATTCGCCGGCCGGCAAGTCCATTCAAGACATGGGAGTAGCGCCGACGGTTCCGGTTGCGCAGTTGGATGTCAGTCTGTCGCCGGACGGCGATGAGGATTCCACCGCCGCTGAACCTGGCGCAGAGGCGAAGTCCAAGCCGGGCGACGACCCGATTTTGAAAAAGGCGGTGGAAGTACTGTCAAAGGGGCTGCAGGCGTCCGGTACATCGGGATCGCCGGCCGATTCCGCTCACCCGGGCGCGGTACTTGGACCGCTGAACGTTCCAAAGAATCCCAACAGGCAGAACCAATGAGTTCGCCCGTGGAACTACAGGAGATCTGCAATGCCGATCTATGAGTATAAGTGTGCGAAGTGCGCGAAGGTCTTTGAAGTTTTGCAGAAGTTCTCTGATGAACCGCTGAAGGTTCACGAGAACTGCGGTGGCGCGGTGCAGCGCCTGATTTCTCCGCCCGTGTTCCAGTTCAAAGGGAGTGGCTGGTACATCACCGACTACGCCCATAAACACGGTTCAAGCGCGACGAACGGCGACGGGCACAACGGTTCCTCCAACGGTACTTCAAATGGCGCCTCGAACGCGCCGGCGAAGGAGAGTCCCAAGGAGAGTTCCAAGGACGGCGCGGCGCATGGCGCGGAGAGCAAACCGGCGGCGCCGGCTCCTAAATCGTAGCCGGTTCTCCGCTTATTCGACTACAGGAGACCGCCCACGGGCGGTCTTTTCGCGTCTTTGGGCGCAGTAAAATACCGAAGGAGGCTCCGGCGGATTGCCGCGTGCAACGGCCGGCAGAGCAGGAGGCGATTTGGCATGGTGTCGACAAGAAGGGCATTTCTCGGCTCAGCCGGGCTGGTGGGGTTGGCGGGGCAAGCGATCGCGGAGCCAGCGCCCGCCGCCAATGACCGGATTCAAATCGGCCTGATCGGTGCCGGCGGGATGGGGCAGGGCGACGCCCGCTTTGCCACTTCGCTTCCCGGTATTCAACTGGTGGCGGCGGCAGATTGCTATGACGGACGCCTGGAGCACGTACGGGAGGTGTGGGGACCACAGGTGGCCATCACCCGTGACTACCGTGAATTGTTGACCCGAAAGGATGTTGACGCCGTGATTATCGCCACGCCGGATCACTGGCATTCGATCATCACAGTGGATGCACTGAACGCCGGGAAGCACGTCTACTGCGAGAAGCCGATGGTTCAGAAGGTCGAAGATGGTCCGGCCGTGGTGGAGGCGCAAAAGCGTACCGGCCGCGTGCTTCAGGTGGGCAGCCAGTATGTCACCTCGCTGGTGTTCCAGAAGGCCCGGGACCTGTACCGCGAAGGATCGATCGGCCAATTGAACATGGTAGAGGCATGGCTGGACCGCAACACCGCCCTTGGCGCCTGGCAGTATTCCATCCCTCCCGACGCAAGCGAACAGACCGTGGACTGGGATCGGTTCCAGGGCCGGGCGCCCCACCGGCCGTTTGACGCGAAGCGTGTTTTTCGTTGGCGTAACTATCAGGACTACGGCACCGGAGTGGCGGGCGACCTGTTTGTTCATCTGCTCAGTGGACTGCACCTGGTGACCAGTTCGCAGGGTCCGGCGAGAATCTTCGCCACCGGCGGCCTGCGCTACTGGAAGGACGGCCGTGACGTGCCGGACGTGATGCTGGCGCTGCTCGATTATCCGAAATCGGCCGAGCATCCCGAATTCACCCTTGTACTCAAGGTCAATCTGAAAGCCGGGAGTTCGAACGAGAATTTTGGATTCCGTTTCATCGGTGACGAAGGGATCATGACGACTTCGATGACCGAACTGACGCTCGGTAAAGCAGTGCCGCAAAAGGAACCGGGCTACTCGATCGGCACCTTTAGCACAGCAATCCAGCAGGAGTTTTTGAAACAGTACCGGGAGCGTTACCCGCAGAAACCCGCTGCGGAACCCGCTGCCTCACGGGAGAACGAATATCAGTACGTGCCGGGCGACAACGCCCATCTGGAGCATCATCGCCGGTTCTACAATTCAATACGCACCGGAGCGCCGTCGGTGGAAGACGCCATCTTCGGATACCGCGCGGCCGGGCCGGCATTGCTGTGTAATGTAAGCTACGCCGAAAAGCGCGCCTGCGGGTGGGATCCGAACGCAATGCGGCGTACATAGATCACAGAGCGGGGGGCACAGAGCGGACGAACTTCACTCAATCAGTGTTTCAGAACCTCGTTCAAGGCTCCCTGGCGATAGCCTTCCAGATCGAGCGTGACATAGTGGAAGCCAAGCGGCTTAAAGATGGCCACAAAGGCTGCCGCCATTTCCAGCGTGAGCGCGCGTTCCAGCTCCTCGGGCGCAATCTCCAGCCGTACCAGTTCACCGTGGAAACGCACGCGGAACTGGCTGAAGCCGAGAGCCTTGATGGCCTCTTCTCCGGCTTCCACCGTCTTAACCGTCTTCGCCGTGACCGGTGTGCCATAGGGAACACGGGAGGAGAGGCACGCCGAAGCGGGCCGGTTCCAGGTGGGTAATCCGGCGCGGCGGGAGAGTTCGCGGATTTCGGCCTTGCGCAGGCCGGCTTCCGCCAGCGGCGCCTTCACGTTGTGAAGGTTGGCGGCATTCTGGCCGGGCCGGTAGTCGCCCAGGTCATCCACATTGACGCCGTAGATTATGTGCGGAATGTCATGCTGCCGTCCGAATTCCTCCAGGCAGTGGAAGAGTTCGTCTTTGCAATGAAAACAGCGATCGGGAGCGTTCTTGACGTAGTCGGGATTATCGAACTCGCGAGTTTCAATGTATTGGTGGCGCAAGCCACAGCGGCGGGCGAACTCCTCGGCATCCCGCTTGTGAGAGGACGCGAGCGATGCTGAATCGGCTGTGATGGCCACTGACTGATCACCGAGCGCCTGGTGCGCTGCCCAGGCGAGATACGCCGAGTCCGTGCCGCCCGAGTAAGCGACCATCACACGACCGAGGTCACGCAGAATCGCAAACAGACGGCTTTCTTTTTGATCGAGCAACACCGGGTCAAACTTTTCCGGGCCGAGCGATACTAAAGCTGCCATACAAGTCAATTATAAAGGAGGGCGCCATCTGGTGCTTGGCGTCCCGCTTTTACATTTTTTTACGAACGATCTCACCATCAGGATAACCTTTGCGCGGTTCCGAACGCTTTTCAATAGAAGGGTTCCCCGCGGGGAGTCTACCATGCCTCGAATTCTACTTAGCATATGCCTGTTCCTGTTCACGGCCATTGGTGGGTCCGGAGCACAAACGCCGGCGTCAACACGGGCGCGGGGAGTAGTGACGGCGGTTGACAAGGACGGCCGGAAGCTGAGCGTCCACTCCGATGCCGGATCGGATCTGACCATAACGGTGGACGATGCCACGGCCATATTGAAGGCGACGCCGGGCACGCGAGATTTGCGTACGGCGCCACACATTACCCTCGCCGAGATCAACAGTGGCGACCGGGTGCTGCTGTCAGGCGCCGCCGGGGCGGATCCTAAAGTGATTGCCGCGCGAACGCTGGTGGTAATGAGCAAGGCGGATGTGGCCAGCAAGCAGGAGGCGGACCGGGAGAAGTGGGAGCGTGGAGTCACCGGGGTGGTGAAGTCGGTGGATCCGGAAAGAAAAGTAATTACGGTCACTGTACGCGCATTCGGTGGCGGCCATGACGTGATGGTTCTCGCCGATAAGGCGGAGTTCCGCCGTTATGCGCCCGATTCGGTGAAGTTCAGCGATGCGCGGCCAAGTACACTGGCCGAGATCAAGACCGGCGATCAGCTTCGCGCCCGCGGCAGCTCGAGCGGGGATCACACGCAGTTTACAGCCGAAGAGATTGTCTCCGGAAGCTTTCGCAATATGGCGGCGACTGTCAAGAGTATCGACACGGCCGCTAGAACTCTGGTGGTGACCGATCTCGACACCAAGAAACCGGTGACCGTTCATATCGACGCCGATTCGGCGATCCGCAAGATGGAAGAACCAATGGCCGAGCGCCTTGCAATGATGCTCCAAGGTGGTGGGTTCCGGCGGCCGGGAGGCGAACGGAGGGCTGGAGGTGAGGGCGGCGCCGCCGAGCGCCGTCCACGCGCGGAGGACTCCAGCGGCGAGCCGCATTCCGGTGGTTTCGGCAGCCCGGGCGGAGAACGCAGCGGGCGGGGAGGGATGTCGCGCATGCTGGAGCGGCTTCCGGCCATTACGCTCGGCGATTTGAAGCCCGGCGATGCGTTGATCGTTGCGAGCACCGCCGGCGCCAGGCCGGGCGAGGTCACCGCGATTACGATGATTGCCGGCGTGGAACCGATCCTGCGCGCCCCCAACCGGCAGGTGATGCTGGGCAACTGGAACGTCAACATGAATATGGGCGGCTTCTGACGGCCGCTTCTAGGAGAAGGGAATGCGATTTTTCACGATGCTGTCACTGGCAGCAGCGCTCACTCTGAGCCTCTGCTCTGGGCAGCAGTTGGGTACGTTGCGCGGCCAGATCACCGACGCCACCGGCGCCTCGGTGCCGGGCGCGACAATCACCGCGACCGGTCCCGGTGGAGTGGTCAAGGTGGGGCAGTCCCTGGGCGACGGTACCTACAGTATGGCTGGCCTGCCGGTGGGAACCTACACGGTTCGCGGCCTGGCAAAGGGTTTCGCGATCTTCGAACGCACGGGTGTAGCGGTCCGCGGCGGCGCGGCGACAACGCTGAACATGGCGATGGCGGTAGCGGCGGAAAAGCAGGAGGTGACGGTCACCGACACGGCGCACGTGGCGGTAGACCCGGCCAAGAACGCCGGTGCGTTGGTACTAAAGGGCGAGGACCTGGATGCGCTCTCCGATGATCCCGACAGTCTACAGGATGACCTGCAGGCGCTGGCCGGACCGTCGGCCGGCCCAAACGGCGGACAACTTTACATTGACGGCTTTACCGGCGGACGGCTGCCACCGAAGGAATCGATTCGAGAGGTTCGGGTGAACTCCAATCCGTTCTCTTCCGAGTATGACAAGCCCGGATTCGGACGAATCGAAATTTTCACAAAACCCGGCTCAGACAGGTTCCATGGGCAGGCAATGTTCTTCTACGGCAACGACGCGTTGAACTCGCGCAACCCATTTTCCACCAACAAGCCGCCCTTTTCGCGGAAAATGTTCACTGGTAACCTGGGTGGGCCACTGACGAAAAAATCCTCGTTCTTTGTCGACGTGGAGAAGCGCAACACAGACGAATCGGCGCTGGTCAATGCAACCCTGCTGGATTCTTCGTTCAACCCGGTGCAGTTTCAACAGTCGTTCCTGACGCCGCAGGTACGAACCACGGTCAGCCCGCGGCTGGATTATCAGCTCAGCACCAATCACACGCTAATGGCGCGTTACAGTTGGACCGGACTCACCGATGACAACAGCGGCATCGGAAACTTTAATCTGCCCACTCAGGCCACCAACGTTAGCAACACGCAGCAGACCGTGCAACTGACCGAGACGGCCGTATTGAACTCCAGGGCGATCAATGAGACGCGCTTCCAATACATGCGGACACGAAACAGCACGACGGGCAACAGTAACGGACCGACCATTTCGGTGACGCAGGCCTTCACCACCGGCGGTACACCGGTCGGGCTGGCATTGATGAATGAGGATCGCTACGAACTGCAGAACTACACGTCAATTACGCATGGCACGCATTACACCAAATTCGGCGTGCGGATTCGGGGTGTAAATCAGGCAAACGATAGCAATGCCGGCTTCAACGGCAGTTACACCTTTGCTACATTCAACTCCTACCGGGTAGCGGCACAGGGCCTGGCCGACGGACTGCCGATGGACCAGATCCGCGCGCTTGGCGGCGGTCCATACCAGTTTCGCCTGAGCGCCGGCAATATGAACATTCCGGTGAACCAGATCGATGTCGGTGGATTCATCCAGGACGACTGGAAGGTGCGGCCGAACATCACCTTGAGCGGCGGGCTGCGCTATGAAGGGCAGACCAATATCGGTGACCACCGGGATTTCGCGCCGCGATTGGGCGTGGCCTGGGGAATCGGTAAGAACACCGGCCCGTTCCGGCAGCCAATGATGGTGCTACGCGCCGGTTGGGGCATATTCTACGACCGGTTCAGCGAAGACATGGTGCTGAACACGATTCGTAATAACGGAATCAACCAACAGCAGTATCTGGTACAGTATCCGGACTTCTATCCGGCGGTTCCGGCTCCGGCGAGCCTGCAGGCAAGCCTGGTGCCGCAGGCTGTAACGCGATTGGATGCCAACCTGCGCGCGCCGTACATGATGCAATCGGCAATCAGCCTGGAACGGCAGTTGCCGAAGAACATTTCGCTGGCGCTAACGTACATGGATACCCGTGGCGTGCACCAAATTTATCAGCGCAACATCAACGCGCCGCTGCCTGGCACCTTCATCCTCGGCGACAGCGCAAGCGGGGTGCGGCCGTATGGCGATGTGGGCGACATCTATCTCTATCAGTCAGACGGCATTTTCAAGCAGCAGCAACTCATTCTTAACTCGAGTGTGCGCGTGGGGAACCGGATCAACATATTCGGCTATTACTCATACGGACACGTTCATGGCCTGACGGACGGAGCGGGTGGCTTCCCGATGAGTTCCTATAACGTCAATGAAGACTGGAGCAGGGCAGGATTCGATATCCGCCACCGGGTGTTCATCGGCGGTTCCGTTCTGGCGCCGTTCAATCTGCGAATCAGCCCGTTTATTCATGCCAGCACCGGCAGGCCGTTTAACATCGTCGTGGGCCGTGACTTGAATGGCGACAATCAATTGAATGACCGGCCGGCCTTTGCAAGTCCCGCGACGCTGCCGCAAAACCTGGTCCAGACGGCTTATGGGGCTTTCGATCTGAGCCCGATGCCGGGCGAAATGATCATTCCACGAAACTATGGCGATTCGCCGGGACAATTCTCGGTAAACCTGCGCATTACCCGAACGTTCGGCTGGGGTGAGCCGACCGGCGCCGCTTCCAGCGGAATGACGGGTCCGCGTGGTGGGCCGCTCGGCGGCGGAATGCGAGGGCGAGGGCGAGGCGGGCACGGCGGAGGGCACTTCGGCGGGGATTCGAGCGGCCGGAAGTATTCGCTGACGATCGGGGCCGATGCGCGCAACGCGCTCAACAACGTCAATCTGGCATCTCCATACGGCAGTCTGACGGGACCGCTGTTCGGCCAACCGCGCGGCATCGTCAACGGCTTCGGCGGGAGCGCGTCAGCCAACCGAATGATCTCGTTGCAAATCCGATTTGCATTCTAGCTGCGTCCAGCCACCACTCCCTCCGGCGCCGGCATCGGCTGGCGCCCGCCCTACGACTTCCGTTCCGGCGCGCTCGATTTCGCGCTGGCGCTCCTTGCCGAGGGGGCCGGTTCCGCTTCGGCAGACTGATAACGCGGCTGCGCGTGCACACCTGCCTGGAGAAGAAGCAGGCAGGTCAGGCAGACGTTGTTACACTGGAAATTGTCCTTGAGGGAGCCCGCTATCCGCTAAATGTTGAATGCCGTTCTTGAAATCGCTCGTGGGCTGGCCGCGCTGTGGGTATTCCTCTATCATCTTCGTTTCTATTTCGAGACAGGCCTGCTGCGCCGGTTGGCCGACGGCGGGTTTCTGGGTGTGCCGCTCTTCTTTGTCATCTCCGGCTACTGCATGATGGCTTCCAGCCGCGGCGTCATCGCGCGAGGGCAGCCGGCATGGCACTTTCTAAAGCGCCGATTGAGGAGGATTTTCCCTACGTTCTGGTTGTCAATCGGGGTGGCAGTCATCGCGCCATTCCTGATTGCGATCATTTATGGCGCGCGCAGCGGAACCTATCAGTGGCCTGCCATGAAATGGAGCCAGTTTACGGCGCTCGATTGGGTGGGACTGGTGACGTTGACCAAGGGCTTGTTGTGGCTGGGACCGGCGCACCGGCCCTATTCGCCGGTGAATGCCGTTTACTGGAGCTTGGCGATCGAGGTCCAGTTCTACCTGGTGATGAGCATAGCGCTGGTCTTCCGCGGCTGGTTCAATCGAATCCTCACTGGCGTTTCGGTCATTTGCCTGGCGATTTGGGCGTGGCATGGGCCGTACTATCCGGGCCTGTTTGGTGAGTATTGGCCGATGTTTGCACTAGGGCTGTTGCTGTTCGGACTGTTGGACGGCGGCATCCGTCCAGAGCGGTTCTTCGGCCGGCACACGGCCTGGATGAGCGCGGGCACGGCCACCGGTTGTCTTCTGGGAGCGCTGGCGCTGGTGATGTTCGCCCCTTCCGAAAGCCTTAACAGACAGACGCTATTTGCTGTCTGTTCGGCGGTAATTCTATGGGCGGCAAGCGGGTTGGAACCTCGGATACCACTGCAGGCGGCAGCGACCCGGGCACTGATGGGGTTGGGAAAGATGTCCTACTCGGTATATCTGCTGCACCTGCACATGGTCTCGCTAGCGGCGGCCTTTGTCGTTTTGTTGAGTCCTCGCGCGACGGCATTCGTTTTGTTTCTGCGAGTGGCGCTGGCGCTGGTGTTCTGCCGCGTCTTTTATGAGGTTTGCGAGAAACGCTTCGCAACCAGCTCAAACCGACTGGCACTCCGGCGCGATCGTGGCCGGGGCGGTGGTTGGACCCAAGAGCCAGGGAGCCCCGGCGGGCTAGCGAGAAGAGCCGAACAGGGCCGCCGAGTGGCTGGAGAGCAGACGCCAGCCATGACCGCTGCGGATCCAGGTGTGCATGTAGTGCGTGCGGATGTCGGTACTCGTTCCCCCGGCCTGATAGCGCTGGTGGAGTGTTCCGGCGACGATGGCAGTGTCGCCGTGTAAGCGGATTGCCATATGATACGGCTCATTCCTCTCGTAGACCCGGTCGGAGGAGGCTACGCGGCTGACGACATCCTGTTCGGACAGGATCCCGACGTTGCCGATGAATACCATGCAATCGTCGGCGAGCAGAGAACGGATGGTGGTCAGTTCCCGTTTGGCGATGGACTGGAAGAAACGGTGCTCCAGGTCGATCAATGCGTCACGCTCCGATCGCATGGCCACGGCGCGAGTTCCTGCCCAGACGGCGATGGCCAGAAAACAGATAACACCGACGAGTTTTCGAACCGGCATTGTGCTTCCAGAATGACGCAAAGCCGGCAAAATTTCCACACGATTTAGCGGGTTCGGTACCAGGGAATGCCACGATGCGGTGGTAGTCATCCGATCCGCGCTAAAATGCAAGCACGCAATGGACCGGATCGGCCGTTATCGAATCCTTGGAGAGTTGGGCCGTGGCGCAATGGGGGTAGTGTATAAGGCCCAGGATTCGAAAATCGGACGCACCGTGGCGATCAAGACGATCCGGTTATCCGATCTTACCGAGCGGCGAGAGCGCGCGCGCTTGCGTGAGCGGCTTTTTCGCGAGGCCCAGTCGGCGGGAATCCTTTCTCATCCGAACATCGTTACCATCTACGACGTCCAGGAGGAAGGCGAAACCGCATACGTTTTCATGGAATTTGTGGACGGGCCTACGCTTGACTCGGTGATCCATTCCGTCACACCATCCCAGGAATTGATTCTGAGTGTGCTGCGGCAAACGGCGGCAGCGCTCGACTACGCGCATAACAAGGGGATCGTTCACCGCGACATCAAACCGGCCAATATCATGATCGGCGAGAACGGCACGGCCAAGATCACCGATTTCGGCGTCGCGAAGCTGGTGTCCCAGCAGATGACACAGACCGGAACGATGATGGGGACGCCGAGCTACATGTCGCCGGAACAGATCGAGGGGCGGCAGTTGGACGGGCGCTCGGACCAGTTTTCTCTGGCGGTGATCGCCTACGAGATGGTGACCGGCGAGAAGCCGTTTGTCGCCGAATCGCTGCCGCCGCTATTGTTCAAAATCGTGCGTGAGGAACCGGCGTCGCCGCAGAGACTGAACCCGACGCTGGGGGCGATGCTCCCGGCGGCGATTCTCAAGGGGTTGTCGAAAAAGTCATCGGAAAGATACTCCAGTTGCACCGAATTTGTGGAGGCGGTCGTGGTGGCGGCGCGATCGACGCCGGGGTGGCAGCCGCTGCCACACGGTTCGGTGGAGGAATTGCCGACGGTAAGTGCGACTACGGCGGACACTGCCGGCGCGACCGGCGCCGGGAAGCAAACGCCGGCGCCGCAACTGGTGATGCCGCCACTCAGAAACCGGCCTCCACGACTGGATGATGATCGCCGGGGAAAGCGGCGAAAGCGGCTGGGCATGCTGCCGTTCGCGGTGATGATGCTGGCGGCATTCGCGGTGCTCGGTGTTTTCGTCGCGGCATCGCGTGGCTGGATTCCGGCTCTCAACAGCCTGCCCGTGTTCGGCGCCGGGGGGCAGCCTTCCTCAAACCCGCCCAAAGCTGCCGATGAGCCACCGGTTCCGGCTAAGCCCAGTCCGCTAAGCGGGGCGCCGGCGCCTCTGCCGGATCAAGCGCCGGCGGGGCAGGAAGCCGCCACACCACCGGCCGCCGTTAACCCGCAATCCGGCTCGCCGGCTGCTGAACCGGAACCAACGCCACCGGGGGTAACCGAACCGGAAAGCCTGGCGCGCAAACCGGCGCCAGCGCAACTCAGGGTGCGATCGACATCGGTTGCCGTCCGGACGGCACCCGGCGGAGCGCGGGTGACGGTTGACGACAACGGCGGCAATAGCTGTTACACACCATGCTCGCTCGAGCTGGCGGCTGGGCGGCACATTTTGAAATTCAGCCTGACGGGCTACCGGGATGAGGTAAGGACGATCGAGGCTCCGGCGGAGACGGCGGTGGAGGTGAGCCTCTCTCAACCCTCCGGTTCTCTGTTTATCACCACGAAGCCGGAGGGTGCCGCAATCTATATCGATGGCCGCCATTTGCCTCAAACTACGCCATCGACCATTACGCTGCCGGCGGGCCAGCACAGGCTGAGGTTGGAGCTGAATGGCCGCAAGGTGGAACAGATGGTGGAGATCAAGGACCGTCACATTCTGGAAGCGACGATCCAATTTTGAGCGTCGGCGTGCATCAGGCCTTGCCCGCATCAATGCGGTTCAGCAGCCGTATGATCTCGCCATGCGCCAGGACCACGTTCGGATCGCGCTGCATGGCGTCGTCGTACTTTTTGGCGAAGCCCGAACCGTTCTCTTCCGGCTTGAGAAGAGAACGCGTCTCGGCCAGAAACGCTGCGGCCTGTTCTCCGGTGACCTGCTCGGTGCCATCGAGCGCTTCGTCGATTGCCACCACCAGCAGGGAGATGTCGCGCAGCCAGGCGAACCAGGGATCGTTCATTAATAAATCGAGCATTTCCAGGCTGGTGTTGATGCGGCGCACATCCCGCTCGTAGGCGCCGCGCTCGGAATCGAGCAGAATCTTGTGGTGCCGCAACAGTCCGTCACGCAGGGGCTTCAACCGGGCCGCCATGGGCTGCTCGGGTTTAATCTTCCGTGGAATGATCACCTCCGCTCTCACTCCAGGGTACCGCTATTGGTACGGAGGCCGGTTAGGGTAGCATGGCGGTGATGACGCGCCTGGTTGTAGTGTTGCTCATAATGCCGGTCCTGCCGGCGGCGGATCTGACCCTATCCACCGGGGGGCCGCTTCGCACGCTTGAGGCGGCGAGAGACAAGGCGCGGGAGATTCACCGTAGCCGGCCGGCGGAGATGGTAACGATCCACATCGAATCAGGCACTTACCAGATAGATAACACCCTGGTGCTTACGGCTGCCGATTCCAACGTGGCCTGGGTCGCGGCACCGGGGGCGCAAGTGGTGATCAGCGGCGGGCAGAAGATTGACGGCTGGACGAAGAGTGGGGCGGGGGAGTGGAAGGCCCGGATGCCGGGCGCCGATTTCCGCCAACTTTTCATCGACGGGCGCCGGGCGGTGAGGGCGCGCACACCCAACGAAGGCTATCTCCGGCTGGCAGGGAAACCGGTGGCTCGACCGAAGATCCGCCTGCAGTATCGCGGCGAGGATGTGAAGCGCGAGTGGTTGAACGGTCCGGCGGAGATGATGGTCTTGATGAACTGGTTTTACCTGAGGATGCCGATGACCGCAATGGACCAGGCCACTCACACGGTGACACTGGCCGGCGCGGGTAACGATAACGTCAACGAGGCCGAGGCGCGCTACTGGGTTGAGAATGTTCGGAATGCGCTTGATGCCCCTGGTGAATGGTTCCTGGACCGGGATTCGGGCGAAGTATTTTACCGCCCGCTCGGGGACGAAGATCCTACTCGGATGCGGGCGGTCGCCGGACGGCTGCTACAGTTGCTGCGGATCGAGGGCAGACCGGAATTGGGGCAGTTGGTGCGCAACCTGAGCTTTCGTAACCTGATCTTCGCCTATTCGGATTGGTCGATGCCGCCGGAAGGCGTAGCCGACGTACAAGCGGCTATCGGCACCGCCGCGGCGATCGAGGCGACGGGCGCGCAGGAATGCTCTTTTGAGCACTGCCGCTTCGAGCACCTGGGTGGTTACGCCATCCTGCTGGGGCGAGGAGCAAAACGCAACCGCGTGAGGGCGTGCGAGTTTGCCGATCTGGGCGGGGGAGGCGTCCGGGTGGGCGAAACCGCCGGGCGGCAGAACGTACTCGAACAGAACTCGGAAAACGTGATCAGCGACAACGAAATGCACGGGTTGGGACGCGTCGCGCCATCGGCCGTCGGGGTGTGGATTGGCAATAGTTCGGCGGACGAGGTGTCGCACAACCACATCCACGACCTCTCTTACACGGCGATCTCGGTGGGGTGGACCTGGGGCTACAAACCCAGCCAGTGCCGGGGCCACCGTATCGAGTACAACCACCTGCATGACATCGGACAGCGCCGTTTAAGCGACATGGGCGCGATCTACACCCTGGGCATCCAGCCGGGAACGGTGATTCGAAATAATCTGATCCACGACGTCACGTCGTTCCGCTATGGCGGGTTTGGAATCTATCCCGACGAAGGCTCGAGCGAGATCGTGATTGAAAACAATATTGTCTACGGTTGCAGCAGCGCCGGCTTCGACCAGCACTACGGGCGGGAGAACACGATTCGCAACAACATCTTCGCCTTTAATCACGAATACCAGTTGATGCGGTCCCGGGCGGAAGATCATCTTTCGTTCCGCTTCGAGGGAAACATCGTGCAGTTTGACGACGGCAGGCTGCTCGGGAGCAATTGGTCGGGCAATGGGATCCGGATGGACCGCAACATTTACTGGGATGAGCGCGGCGGGGTTCCTGGGTTTGCCGGGTGGACGTGGGAGCAGTGGCGCGCCAGGGGACTCGATACACGTTCGAAGATCGCCGACCCACTTTTCCGCAATGCGGCGAACGGCGATTTCCGGCTGCTCGACGGTTCGCCGGCGCTTGCCATGGGCTTCCAACAGATCGACATGAGCACGACGGGGCCGAGGACACGGCCAGGGTTAGAGCCTTAGTGGCAGCGCAGGGTACAATACGGGCGATGGCTTGTCCGTACTTCTACCCTACCGAACCGATGGACTGGCCGTCGGCGCCGAGGGTGCCGCTGGGTGCTCCTTATGAGGGGGTCTGCCAGTCGCCGGCGGAAGGCGAGATCCGGCCGGAAGCCGAAATCGTGCGAGACTTGTGCAATTTTGGCTATGCCCGAGGCCGCTGCCCCCATCATCCAGCGGAATCGGAACAGCCCGACGCGGTGCGCTTCCATGCCGGCCGTTATATTTTGGAGAGAAATTATGGCCCGTGGCGGACGGGGCCGGCCGCACTGATCGAGGGACCGCGCCTGCGCCGGCAGGCGGCGGTTTTCCAGGAGAATTTGATCCCTTGAGCGCCAACAAAGGAACCCCATTGATTGCACGCCCGGTACGCGAGTCGATCTCGGAGTATTCGGAACTGGCGCTGCCTAACGACGCCAACCCGCTCGGCAACCTGCTGGGTGGACGGGTGATGCACCTGGTCGACATGGCTGGCGCGATGGCTGCCATGCGCCACTGCCGCCGTCCGGTAGTGACCGCATCCATCGACAAGATGACCTTTTTGCGGCCGATCCATATCGGCCAACTGGTGGTGCTGCGGTCGTCGGTGAACCGGGTGTTCCATACCTCGATGGAAGTGGGGGTAAAGGTGACGGTGGAGGATCTGCAAACCGGCGACATCTTCCATACCTCGTCGGCCTACGTCACGTTTGTGGCTCTGGACGAACGGGGGCATCCGACTGCGATAGCGGCGGTGATTCCGGAGACCGCCGACCAGAAACGGCGGTTTGAGGAGGCCGGCAACCGGCGGCAGTACCGTCTAGAACTCCGCGAAAAGGCATCCAATAGGAGATTCGCGGGCGGCACTAAACGGAGACGCGGCGGCTCTCAGGCCTTATAGAGGTACTTGATATTACGCTTGTAAATCAGGAGATTTGGCCCCTCCTCCCGGTTTACTTTGATACAGGTGCGGTCGTACCATTCGATGACACCGTGAAGCAGTTCGCCGTCTTTGAGGACGATCACCATCGGCGTTTTCGACTGCATCTGCTTGACGTAATAAAAATTCTCGGCGTTGGTTTGCTCCGGCGGCACAGACTTCTTCTGCGTGGCGCTCTGGCTGCTGCGTTTCGGATTCATTTGTTCCTTGAGCTCGTTCAAGGACGGGCGTATCAATTTCCGGTTTCCGGGCTCCACTGGACCACTCCTTAGTTATGAAGAGAAATCGGATTTCCTAGGTCGCGCCTGCCGAGCGCCGGGCCTGTGGTGAAATTTGTTGCGTCCGACTTATTGTTTATTCATAGCATAGGATTCTCGGCGCCATCAACCTGGTTGTCCCGCGCAAGCGCGGTCAGAGCGCGCGCAGCTCGACGACCAGGGCATCCAGCGCGATCCCCTTTTGAATATTGCGGCGAACCAGTTGGACGAGGCGATCCACCTTTTTCACTGCCGCCAGCAACCACTCGAATGAGACCTTGGCGGCCAGGGCGCTCAGTTCCGGACGAAGATCGGGGTTCCGCAGCGCGGGTGGATCGCCGCCGGCAAATTCACGGAGCACCACTACATCCTCGAGCAACAGATAGAGCACGCGGAGGTAGTACTCGAGTTTTTCGTCCTTTCGGGTGGCGATGTTGGCGGTGAGACGCCCCCAGCCGGAAAAAGGAGTGAGGCCGGCGGAGGCGTTCAGAAGGGCGAGCATCCCGGCGCGGCGGTGGTCGTAGGCTTCCAGGTCGATGGTCGCCACCTGGCCGGGACAGCCTCCGGCAAGAGCGATCCGGCGCCCGGCATCGGGGAGAGCGCGAGCTTGCGCAAAATCGCGCATCTCCTGCTCGCTCAGCGGCGCAAGGTGAAAGGTCACGCTGCGGGAACGGATGGTCGGCAACAGGTCATAGGCGTTAGCAGCCGTAAGTAGAAGCACCAGGTAGGGGGGCGGTTCCTCGAGGATCTTCAGCAGCGAATTGGCAGCCTGCTCATTGGCGCGATCAAGATGATCAATCAGAAAGACGCGGTAGCGGCCACGCAAGGGTCGATACTGCGCTCGCTCCTTAAGCAACCGCATCTGCTGGATGGAGATCTGACGCAAGGGGCCGTCGGGTGGAAAAGTGATGAAATCGGGATGCGAGGCGAACAGCAGCGGATCTTCGGCACGCTTCTCGGAAGGCCACTTCTCGCGCTCCGACAAAACAGCGACATTTTCCGGATTGCTGAGGTCGTCCTTTTCGATGCGCGGGTCGGCTCCCAACAGTAACCCGGCCAGACGGCGGGCGAGCGTGGCCTTACCCACGCCTTCGGGTCCGTGCAACAGCAGCGTCTGCTGTACACGGTCGTCAGCCGCCATTTGCTCCAGCGATGCTCGTACCGAAGCGTTACCGTAGAAATCACTGATGGCCGCCATCAGCGTTGCTCCCGAAGAGGTGAGACGGGAAGAAGCGGTTCAAGCGCGGCCCAAACGTTCCGGTGGATGGTGGCAGGATCGGAATTGGCGTCAATAACGCGAAAACGGTGAGGCTCGCGAGCGGCCATCTGGTGGTAGGCGTCACGGACGCGACGGTAAAACTCGATTGCCTGGTCATCCATCCGGCTTTCATGAATCGCGCCCTGGTTCAGGTTGCGGGCGTGGGCGCGGCGAAGGCCGGTTTCGAGATCGATATCGAAGACGAAGGTGAGGTCGGGCGCCAGTCCGCGGCAGGCGATTCGGTCCAGATCGAGTACGGTGGCGGCGCCCAGGCCTCGTCCGTAGCCCTGGTAAGCCAGGCTGGAGTCCGTGAAGCGATCGGTGAGCACGATCGCGCCGGCGTCCAAAGCGGGCCGGATACGCTCATCCACATTCTGGGCTCGAGAGGCGAAGTAGAGCAGCAACTCGGCGGTGGGAGAGAGTTCCCGGCTGGCGGGGTCGAGGAGAATTCCACGGATGCGGGCGCCGATGGGGGTTCCGCCGGGTTCGACGGTCTCCACGGTCCGATAACCCTCCGCGCGCAACTTTTGGGCGAGGAGTTGAAGCTGGGTGGACTTGCCGCAACCCTCGGTGCCCTCAAAAGCGAGGAAAAGGCCGCGGGCGGGTTGATGGCGGTCAGTCATAGACGAAGTGCAGTACCTTCTTCAGATCTTCCCACGCCTCGCGCTTGGCGTTCTGATTGTATGGGCGCAGCAGGTAGCTGGGGTGGTAGGTGACCATCACCGGGATATCGCGCCACTTATACCAGTTTCCCCGCAGGCGGGTGACGCCTTCCTTGCGCCCGAGCAGCGCCCGGGCAGCGGTGCCGCCAAGGGCGCAGATGGCTTTGGGTTTGATGACCGAAAGCTGGCGGAACAGGAATTGGCCGCACATCTCCATTTCGTCGGGTTCCGGGGTGCGATTTTCCGGAGGGCGGCACTTCACCACGTTGCAGATATAGACATCGGCGCGCTTGAGTGGAATACCCTCCTTGACGGCGGTATTCTCGATCATTTGCGTAAGCAACTGCCCGGCGCGGCCGACGAAGGGAACACCCTGTGCGTCTTCTTCGGCGCCCGGCGCTTCGCCCACGAAGACTAGCGGGGCGGATTCGTTCCCAGCGCCGAACACAAGCTGCGTACGGCTCTTGCAAAGGCGGCATCGGGTGCAGTCGCCCATGTCGGCCCGGATCCGGGCCAGCGAGTCATGCTCCGGAACGGGTGGAAACAGGATTTCCGAGTCTGTCATGGCGGGTGGCGGTATAACGCTGCCGGAGGCCGCCTCCGGCACGGCCTCTACCGGCGGTGGAAGCACTGTCCGGCGATAGAAGCTCTTGACGCCGAGGTCGCGGTAAAACGCTACGTACTGTTTGAGCAACTCCCGGTTCATGAGGCCTTCAGCCGGCCTGATGAAGAGCGGGCCGCAGCAGCAAAATATGGTCGAAGATCCGGTCGGCCAGCTCACGCTTGGGAGCGAACGGAAGATGGGTTATGCCGCCGTCACGGCTTACCAGTACAACTTCATTATCATCGGCTTCAAAACCGGTACCGGTTGCCTGGCCGCCGACGAGGTTGCCGACAACCAGGTCGCAGTTCTTCGTTTCCAGCTTGCGGCGGGCGTACTCCACCAGGTTCTCCGTTTCGGCGGCAAAGCCGACCAGCAGGCGATTCCCTTTGCGGCGGCCCACTTCGGCCAAAATGTCTACGGTCGGATCGAACTCGATGGAGAACCGGGCGGCGGTCTTCTTCAGCTTTTGCCGGGGGATGTCGGCTACGTGGAAGTCCGCCACGGCGGCAGACTTGACGATGATGGTAGCCGGTTCGAGGTGATCCATCACGGCACGGAACATCTCATTCGCGGTACGGACGGGGATGAGCTCGACACCGGCAGGTTCCGGCAGCGCAACCGGACCCGAGACGAGGATGACACGGGCTCCGCGGGCAGCAGCGGCGGCGGCCAGGGCATAGCCCATCTTGCCGCTGGAGCGATTCGTAATGTAGCGTACCGGATCGAGCGGCTCCTGGGTAGGACCGGCGGTAATCAGCACGGTTTCCTTGTCCAGGTCGCGCCGCATGTCGCACCGGGCATCGACGAAGGCGGCGATCGCTTCGGGCTCGGTCATGCGTCCGGCGCCAACCGTACCGCAGGCCAGCGGACCACTGTCAGGACCAATAATGTGATGACCACGAAGGCGCAACATTTCCAGGTTGGATTGTGTCGCCGGGTGGCTCCACATGTTGTTGTTCATCGCCGGGGCAAGAAATACGGGTCCGGTGAAGGCCAGATAGACCGTGCTGAGAAAATCGTCCGCAAGGCCGTGGGCGAATTTGGCCAGCAGATCGGCGGTGGCCGGGGCGACGACAAGGAGGTCATTTTCCTGGGACACACGAATGTGCTCGATGGCGCTCGAAAGAATATCGCCATCCACCGGGCCGGAAAACATTCCAGTGATGACTTTCTGGTTGGTGAGGGCGGCAAAAGTAAGCGGGCGCACAAATTCCTGGGCGGCGGCGGTCATGATCACCTGAACGGTATGGCCCGCCTCCATCAGAGCCCGGGCGAGTTCCGCCGACTTGTAAGCAGCGATACCGCCGCCGACTCCCAGCAGGATACGCATGGCGCCGTCTTTATTCGTTGCGCCGCGCTTCCTGTTCGGCCAGAGCGGCGTCGCGAGTGGGGTCCTCGTACTTCACCAGGCCGCGGCGCACTTCTTCCATGGAACTGACGGTGGGCTTGCGCGAGGTGGTGGGGAGGAAGGAACGGGCGCCGTTCTGGAGTTGGCGGGCTCGCTTTGCGGCGACGATGATGAAACGATAGGTGCTGGCTTCCGGATCATCGGGAATTGAAAACTGTGCGTTGTTCCGAACTCTCTCGCTCATGGTGTTGCTCTCCTCTTACTGCTGAAACGTTTCCAGGATGGGGCGCAGGCGGCCTTCCATCCTCGATCTTCGTGCCCGCTCCGCTCGTACGATCGCGGTCAAAATCTCGGATGATTCTTCTACTCGATCGTTGATAATGACATAGTCATACAGGCCGGATTCGGCCGAACGACCGCCACTTCCCTCTAGCGCTTGCAGAGAGTTGACGGCTTCCTGAAATACCTCCAGCTCCCGGGTGGCATCGTGCAACCGGCGCTGGATTACGGTTTCAGAATCCTCCGAGCGTGCCCGCAACCGGCGTTCCAGCTCGGTACGGGAGGGTGGAAGCACAAAAATCGCGACGGCATCCGGAACCCGCTCCTTCAATTGTCGCGCACCCTGAACGTCGATGTCGAGCAGCAGATCGGACCCCTCCGCCTCAGCGCGATCCAGGAAACGCCGGTGGGTGCCATAGTAGTTGCCGAAGACCTCGGCATGTTCGAGGAACTCGTTGCGCCGGATACAGGCTTCAAACTCGTCGCGGCCGATGAAGTGGTAGCTTTCGCCCTCCCGTTCGGAGACGCGTGGAGCGCGGGTGGTATAGGAGACTGAGAACAATAAATTGGGCACTCGCGAGCGGAGGCAACCGACGAGCGTGGATTTACCGGATCCGGAGGGTGCCGAAATGATGAAGACGATGCTCATTCGAGATTCAGCGCCTGCTCTCTGATTTTTTCGATGTCGGATTTGGCGCCGAGGGCCAGTTCGGTGATGCCCAGGCCGAGTTCCCCGATACCGGTGGTCTTGGAAAGAATGGTGTTGGTCTCGCGGTTCATTTCCTGGAGCAGAAAATCGAGTTTCTTGCCGAGTTCGCCACCCTGATCGAGCAATTCATCGAGATGGCGGGAGTGAATACCAAGCCGGGCGACCTCCTCGTGGATATCGCTGCGGTCGGCCAGGATGGCAGTTTCCTGTGCCAGCCGCTGGGGATCGATGGCAACGGATTTCAGCAGTTCGGCGAGCCGCTCGGTGAGCCGGCTCTGAAGGGCGGGCAGGGCGCGTTCGCGGATCTCGCCGATACGAAGGGCTGCCGCCGCAATGTTGGCATTGCGCTCGCGCAGAATGTTCAGAATTTCGGCTCCTTCGCGTTCGCGGAACGAGTTGAAGGCAAGCAGCGCCTGGTCCAGCACGGCCAAAAGCGCGCTCTGGAACCCGGCATCCAGGTCTGCGCCCGCCGGTTCGCTGAACATGCCGGGAATTCGCAAAGCGGCGTTCAAGTCGGGCCGGGAGTCGATTCCCAGTTCTTCTGAGGCCCTGCGGAACGAGTCAAGCCAGGACTGAAGAAGAGGCTTGTTGAGCGCGCTATCGGCGCCGCTTGCGCTGCGCGCCAGCGAGGCGCGGATTTCGACATGACCGCGGGCCACTCGCTGTTTGAGCGCGGAGCGCAGGGCGCTTTCGAAGGCATCGAAGTCCGATGGCATGTGGAAGTGGAGATCGAGCCCGCGATGATTGACGCTCTTAACGCTCAAAGTCAACTCGCCTTGTGGGGTGTGGTGGCGAATGCGGGCATAGCCGGTCATGCTGCGGAGGATCATGGATTCACCAGGGGGTCCGGCTCCAGAAACTGCAGGTCGTGGAGCCTCTGATAGATTCCGCCGCCGCTGACCAGTTCCTGGTGGGAGCCGGTTTCGCTGATGCGGCCGTGGTCGAGTACGACGATCTTGTCGGCGCGCCGGATGGTGGAGAGGCGGTGGGCGATGACAATGACCGTGCGATTCGCCATAAGGTTGGCCAAAGCCTGCTGAACCAGGATTTCCGATTCGGTGTCCAGGTGGGACGTGGCCTCATCCAGAATCAGGATGGGTGCGTTCTTTAGCAGCGCCCGGGCGATGGCGATGCGCTGGCGCTGGCCGCCGCTGAGTTTTGCGCCGCGCTCTCCGATGATGGTGTTGTAACCTTCAGGCAGGCGGTCGACGAACTCATCGGCCAGGGCGCTGGCGGCGGCCGCGCGGACCTCTTCAAGGGTGGCGTCGCGGCGGCCGTAGCGGATGTTGTCGAGCACCGTATCGTTGAACAGGAAGGTGTCCTGGGCAACAATGCCGATCCGGGCGCGAAGCGATGCCAGGCTGAGATCGCGGATGTCAGTGCCGTCGACGGTGATCCGTCCAGATGTGACATCGTAGAAGCGCGGCAGCAGCGACACGAGTGTGGACTTGCCCGCGCCGCTCGCGCCTACCAGCGCGACCACCTCGCCCGCATCGACCTCCAGTGTCAGTGAATCCAGCAGGAAACCGTTGGGCGAAGCCGGATAACGAAACGAGATGTTGTCGAACAGGATGCGCTGGCGGAAATCGTCGAGAGTTCGGGCGCCGGGTTTGTCGGCGATGCGCTCCTGCTGGTCGAGGTATTCAAAGACTTTCTGCGAGGCGCCGAGAGCCTGCTGAAAAATATTGTGGATGCCGGTGAGGCGCTTCACCGGCTCATAGAGCAGTAGCAGCGCCATCAGAAAGCTGGCGAACGAGCCGGCGCTCAGGCCGCCGGCCTTGATCTGCTCACGGCCGTAGTAAAGCAGTCCGACGATGGTCAGCGCGCCGAAGAATTCGATCATCGGCGAGGCGATCGCCTGCTGGAGGATGTACTTCAGACTGGTGGCGCGCATCCGGCGCGAAGCTCGCGCGAAGCGGCCGGATTCGCGCTGTTCGCCACCGAACGCTTTCACCACCTGCTGGCCGCTGAGCGTCTCCTGCAATACCTGGTTCAGTTCCGCGGTATGATCCTGAGCCTGGCGGCTGGTGCGGCGGATGCGCCGGCCGATGCGGGCGGTGGGAACCAGCACGAAGGGCAGCACGGTCAAGCTGACCAGAGCCAGTTTCCAATCGGTCTGGAGGACCACGGCCAGCAGCGCCAGGACAGTGAAATTCTGGCGCAGCCAGTCAGCCAGCATGTTGGAGGTGGCCACTTGGATTTTGTCGATGTCGTTCATGATGGACGACATCAGCCGGCCGGTGGTATGTGTCTCGAAAAACTCCGCGTCCTGCCGCAATACCTTGTTGAAGACGTCCTGGCGAAGATCCATTACGGCGCTGAGGCCGACGTAATTGATGAAATAGGTCGCGCCATATTCGCAGACACCCTTCAGCAGGAAGACAGCCAGGATAGAGATGGCCACCATGGTCCAGACGTTGTGGATGCTGCCGGCTGGAAAAAGATCAGCCAGGTAGACGGACTTGTCGAACAGGGGGATGGTGAAAAGCTTTACCGCGTCGTCGGCCGCCGATGGGTTCAAGACCCGGTCGAAGACCGGCTTGATGAGTAGCGCCGTGGCGCCTTGCGAGCCACCGACAACGGCCATCAGAATAATCGAGATGAGCAGGAACCCGAAATACGGTCTGGAATAACGGAGCACCCGCCAGAGTTCGTTCACGCGGCCACCTTCAGACGCTCGATGGCACTGATTACCCGGGAAACGGACACCTGGGCCAGCGCGCCGCCGGCGGCGATGGCTTCGGCCTGCGCTTTCCACGGGGCCCAGATCACCGGATCGGAGTCGCCAAACAGGACTACCAGCGGGAGATGGAATGCGGCGGCCATGTGCGCCGGACCACTGTCATTGCCGACAAACAGCGAGGCTCCCGAGAGAATCCGTTTAACCTCCGTGAGCGGCTGGCCGGCAAGGGTGGTGAATTCTTGAAATGGAGAGAGATCGTCAGCGGGGCCTCCGATGAAGATCGGGTCCAGATCCAGGCGCGCGCGCAGCCAGCGGGCGGTTTCGATGAAGCAACTGGCGGGCCAGGTCTTGCCGGGTTCCGACGCCACCGGGTGCAGGACCACGTAGGGAGAACGTGGTTCGGGCGCGGCGGCGAATAGCCGGGCAGCGGGTATGTCGCCGGGAGCGACGCCGAGCCAGAATACGGCCGAGGCTAAGTGCTCGGCCGTGTGCACTTTCCGGTTTACACCGAAGATCTCTTGGGCCGTGGGAATGCGCAGGTTATAAAGCCAGGAAAAACGGAAGTGGGCGAATCCAGCGCGATACCGGGCTCCGGAACGAACCGTGAGCGACAGGCTGCGAGTGCCGCCGTGCAGGTTCAGACACAGATCGGGACCGAACAACCGGACGGCCATGGCGCTGGGGGGCAAGACGGCTGCCAGATCGGGATTTCCGTCAAAAACCGCTTCCCAGGCATTCTCGACCACAACCGCAATCTCGATGTCCGGACGATAGTTCTTGAGCAGCGCAATCGCTGGCGTGGTCAACACACAGTCGCCCAGCGAGCGGAGGCGAATAATGGCGATCCGCGAGCCGGGCGGCAACCGGTCGAGAACAGATTGCTTCGGACGGATGCGGTTACTCCTCTATGCGGGCTTCGTCAATCAGCATCACCGGGATGTCATCCCGAATCGGGTAAACCCGGTGGCACTGAACACACTTCAGGCCACTCCCGTCCGGCTTCAGTTCCACTGTCGCTTTACAGAGAGGGCAAACGAGGATTTCCAGTAGGTCCTTGCTGATAGCCATGATCAGCCTATCAGTTTAACAGCTTGCCGGATGAGCCGCGCCGGCGGCTGGCGGGTTTTGAAGTTTGGAACCCGGGTAACTATGTCCGCCAAATGGACGTCGTTTGGAGCAGGTAGTATAGTAGTCGCAATTGGGCAGTTATTCCCATCAGGAGATTCGAATGAGAATGATTAAATTCATCTTACCTGCATCTGCGCTGTTCGCCGGCATGTTGATTTTTTCGACGGTGTCGTCGGCCAAGCCGGAGTACAGCAAGAAGGAAAAGAAAAAGTGTACCTATTGCCACACGGCGATGGGGAAGAAGGATTTGAACGCCGCAGGTAAGTATTACAAGGAGCACAATCACTCCTTTGAGGGCTATAAGCCGAGTTAGCCGCACTCCCGCCGTTGCCTTACAGCGCGGAATTCGATGAGATTTTTTTGACCCGTGGCCACTAAGATTCTCTGGTGGCCATGGGTTTCATCGCCGCGCTTGACTGGCTCAATGGAATTGTCATTTGGTTGTTCCCACCGGTCTGCGCCTGGATCCTGCTGAGCGGATCTGACGATTTCTTCATCTCCATGGCATGGCTGGCGCTCGGCGTACGCAACCGGCTTCGCGCCGGGCGGCCGGAGCCGCCTGTTCCCACCAAGCAACAAGCGATTGCAATACTGGTTCCGCTGTGGCGGGAACACAGGGTCATTCGCCAGATGGTGGAGACCAATACGCGTGCAATCCGCTACTCAAATTACCACTTCTTTATCGGCGTGTATCCGAACGACGAGCCGACGTTGGAAGTGGTGCGGGGGCTGGCGGCCGAGTTTCCACACGTTCACCTGGCGGTGGCCGCCCGGCCCGGCCCAACCTCCAAGGCGGATTGTCTCAATTCGATTTACCAGTACCTGGTGAATTTCGAGGCGCTTCACCGCGGCCGTTTCGAAATTGTGGTGATTCACGATGCCGAAGATGTGATCCATCCCGATGCGCTCGACCGGATCAACCGTTACTCGTCCGATTACGCGATGATCCAGGTGCCGGTGCTGCCGTTGCCTACTAGAATCCTCAAGGTGACACATGGGGTCTATTGCGATGAGTTCGCCGAGTATCAATCCAAAGACATTCCGGTGCGCCAATGGCTGGGTGGTTTTCTGCCATCAAATGGCGTTGGGACCGGATTCGCCCGTGGGGCGCTGGAACGGTTGGCCTCCGGAGGCGAGGAGGTCTTCAACCCCGCGGCCTTGACCGAAGACTACGAGATCGGCCTGAAACTGCACTCGCTCGGTTTCCGGCAGAAGTTTCTTACGCTCGATTACAAGCTGGCGCGGCCGGTGGCGACACGCGAGTTCTTCCCGGATACGCTGTTGCGAGCCGTCCGGCAGCGCATCAGGTGGGTCACCGGTATCTGCCTGCAAGGGTGGGAACATCACGGGTGGCGCGGTGGCGTGGGGCAGTGGTATTGGTACTGGCGAGACCGCAAGGGTGTGGTGGGTAACCTGGCCGGCGTTGCCGCGAACCTACTGGCGGCCTACTGCATTGCCACGCTGCTGTTTTGCCGCGCGGCCGGCGTGCCGTGGACACTCGGATCGCGAATCGAGCGGCTGCCGCTGAGCGGAGCCGCCGGTATCATGATCGGACTCCAGGTGGCCGCCGTGCTCTGCCGTGCGATACCGGTGGCACGATTCTACGGCTGGCGGTTTGCGGCCTTTTCCCCTTTGAGAGCTATTTACGCGAACGTACTCAACTGCACGGCGACGGTAATGGCGTTGCGGGATTACATCTGCGCCTGGCGATCGGGCAGGCGAATGTCATGGCGCAAAACCGAACACGCCTATCCGATCAAGGGCACTGGAAGAGAATCCGGTTGGCTGCACCCGTTTGAGGTGGACCCGGGCGCGGCTTATGCACTGCCGGCACACATTATCCGGCGCTGGCGGGTGTTGCCGTTTCGTGTGGCGGCGGGGAGCCTGTTTCTGGCCAGTCCAGGGTGCCCGGACGAGACTATGCGTAGCGAGGTGCGGCGCTTTACGAATCTCGAGATTCAGGTGCGGCTGGTGAGCGCGGAGAATTTCGAACAGCTAGCCGCGGGGCTCTATTGCAGTGTGGGCGGATCAAACAGGCTGGATGGCCGGAAATCGACAAAACGCCAGTGGCGGCCTCGCTTTACGAGAGTCAAGGTGACGGTGCGGCTGCGCTGCTCGGTGTGGCCGGGCCGGTACTCGCGGCCGGCAGTCTGAGCGGACCCCGGCGGCCTGCCCCGGATGGTGATCTGAAGCGTCCAGTCGGCCTGGATGACATGGCGGAGTCCGTGGACTTCTTCGCTGAAGGGCTTGACCGACGAGGTCACCTCGGCGATTTCCACCAGCGCGCGCACCTTGCCGCCAAGGTCCTGATAGCCGGGCATGCGTTTGTCGAACTGGTGGAGGAACCCGGCAGCATCGCCGTCCGCGAGGGCGGCGGCGAGATCTCCGATACGCTCGGCCAGTTCGGTGGGGACGGCGTGCGGCTCCTCCGCCCACGCAAACAGGGCGGGGAGGCTCAAGGCGGCAATCAGCGACTTGCGCCGGTTCATATCAGGTACGGTAACTGGCGTTAATCCGAATGTAGTCTTCCGTCAGATCGCAGGTCCAGAAGCGGGCCCGGCCGGCGTCACGGCCCTTGATGAGAAAGCGGACGTTTACATCCTTGGCGTCGAGTTTCCGCTTCAGCTCCGCCTCGTCGAAATCGGCGGCGAGGCCGGCCTTGCAAACCAGGGTGCCCTGCATGTGGATGTCCACGGCGCGGGGGTTGAAGTTGACTCCGGCGTTGCCGGCGGCCGAGAGCACGCGCCCCCAGTTTGGATCGGCGCCGGCGATGGCGGTTTTGAATAGCGGGGAGTTGGCGATGGCGCGGGCGATGCGGACGGCCTGGTCATTGGTGGCCGCGCCGGAGACGTCGATGGTGACAAAGCGTTTGGCTCCCTCGCCATCGCGGGCGATCTGTTGGGACAGATCCTGTAGCAGGAGCGTGAGCGGCTCCTCGAGTTCTTCCGGCCTGGCGACTTTGACGCCGGAGGCTCCGTTGGCCAGCAGCAGCAGCGTGTCGTTGGTCGAGGTATCTCCATCCACCGAGAGGCAATTGAAACTGCGGGCCGTGGCGCGCTTCAGCATGGCGCGCAGCATGGCTGGCCGGACGGCCGCGTCGGTCATCACGAAGGCGAGCGTCGTGGCCATTTGCGGATGAATCATCCCGGAGCCTTTGGCCATGCCCGCGATACGGACGATGGAATCTCCCACTCCCACTTCGGCGAAGGCCGTCTTGGGCGCGAGATCGGTGGTCATGATGGCGCGCGAAGCGGCATCGAAACCGTCCTGGCGGAGCGCGCCGATGAGCCGGGGAACACTATTCACAATGAGATTGGGATCGAGTTCGACGCCGATTACGCCGGTGGAGGAGGGGATCACCTGGTTTATCGGTAACCGCAACTGGTGTCCCACGGCCCGGCAGCAGGCTACCGCGACACGTTCGCCTGTGCGGGTGGCGCAATTGGCATTGCCGGCATTGATCAGGACCGCACTGACCGTGCCCTTGCTCTCGGCCAGGTGCTTGCGGCCGATGAGAACCGGGGCCGCCTGAACGAGGTTTTGTGTAAACACCGCCGCGGCCGAGGCAGCGGGGCGGGAAACAATCAGCGCCAGGTCATCGCGCTTGTCTTTGCGGATGCCGGCATAGGTGGTGGCATAACGAAACCCTTCGGGCAGCTTCAATGGTCCAGGTCCCCCAAGCTTTCATTGTGCAGCAGATGCTGGCCGTTCAGAAAGGCCTCGGCGGAGACTCTCTTGCGGCCTTCCAGTTGAACTTCTTTCAACTCCAGCACGCTGCCGCTTCCAGCGGCGGCGAACAGGCGGTGCTTCCGTGGCAGTAATGTGGCTGGCAGCGCATCGGTCCGCTCCTCCGCGACGGCCGTCTTCCAGATGTGCAGCAACTGGCCTCGAAATCCACTGTAAGCGCCCGGCCAGGGTAGAAAGCCGCGGGCGCGGTTGTGAATGACCGGCGCCGGCAGGTTCCAATCGACCAGGCCATCTTCCCTCTTTAGCACGGGCGCCCATGTGGCCTCGGTATCGTCTTGGGGCCGCGCGACGATGGCAGGCAAGCCGGCGAGAGTCTCAACGAGCAAGCGGGCTCCCATCTGAGCCAGGCGCTCACCGAGTTCAATCGCCGTCTCTCCGGGTTCGATACTGGTTTGATCCCGGAGCAGCATATCGCCGGTATCGAGACCGGCATCGATACGCATGGTGGTGACGCCGGTGACGGTCTCTCCGTTGGCCACGGCCCACTGGATGGGTGCGGCCCCGCGGTACTTCGGCAGCAGGGAGGCGTGGACGTTGATAATCCCCAAGGGCGCCATGCCGATGATGGATTGGGGAATAATCTGACCATAACCGACAACGGCCATGGCGTCGATTTCATATTGTTCGAGTAGGGCCAGCGGCTCGGGGCGGCGAATTCGCTCGGGTTGGTGTACGGTGAGACCCAGGCGCAGCGCGGCTTGCTTGACCGGGGAATGGGCCAGTAGCTGCCCGCGGCCTTTAGGCCGGTCCGGTTGGGTAAAGACGGCCTGCACACGATGTCCCGCCGCGACCAGAGCGTCAAGCGACGGAACGGCGAATTGCGGGGTGCCCAGGAAGATCAGGCGCATGGGGCGTCAGGCCCACTCTCCCGCCTTTTGGAGTTTCTTCACTTTGCGGCGAATGAGGTCTCGCTTCAGCATACTCACGTGGGTGATGTAGAGTTTCCCGGCGAGGTGGTCGGTCTCGTGTTGCAGGGCGCGGGCCAGCAGGTCGTCGCCGGTGATCTCGAACCACTCGCCTTTCAGGTTCTGGGCGCGCACGGTGGTCCGTTTGCCGCGGCGCACATTCTCACGAAAGCCAGGCAGGCTGAGGCAGCCCTCCTCACAGGTCTGCGAGCCTTCGTTACGGATGATTTCGGGGTTGATCAGGATGAGTTTGTCGGCCGGGTTCTCACCGCACGAAATATCGATCACGGCGATGCGGCGCGAAATGCCGATCTGTGGCGCGGCAAGGCCGACCCCCTTGGCAGCCATCATCGATTCAAACATGTCGCCGATCAGTTGGTGAAGTTCGGGCGTGTCGAATTCGGTGATCGTGGCGGCGGGTGTGTCCAACACCGGATTACCGTATTTAACAATCGGGTAGATCATCAGTAGTTGAGCACCTGTTGAAGAAATCCGTCATAATTGCGGCGCGTTTCGAGGAGCGAATCGCCGCCGAACTTTTCAAGAAACGCCCGCGCCAGGACGATAGACACCATCGCCTCGCCGACCACGCCGGCGGCGGGGACCACGCAAACGTCACTGCGTTCATAGGCGGCCAGGGCGGCTTCGCGCGTTTCCAGGTCCACCGATTCGAGTGGGCGCCGCAGAGTGGAAATCGGCTTTAGCAGGCCGCGGACGCGGATCTCCTGGCCATTGGTGATTCCGCCCTCCAGCCCGCCGGCCCGATTGGCGCCGCGGGTAAAGTGGCGCTGCTCGCGGTCGTAGTGAATGGTGTCCTGGACCTTCGACCCGAACGAGGCTGAGCCCTCGGAGGCGAAGCCCACTTCCACGCCTTTTACGGCTTGCATGGAGACGATGGCCTGCGCCAGTTGACCGTCCAGCCTGGTGTCCCAGGCGATGTGGGAGCCAAGTCCCACCGGGACGCCGTGAGCCACCACTTCGAAGACGCCGCCGGCGGTATCTCCGGTCCGCAGTGCCTGATCCACCACGGTTTTCATCCGCTGTTCGGCTTCGGCATCGACGCAGCGGAGCAGGATCTCTTCTTTCCGGTCCAGTTCGACCAACTCCTCCCAGCTAGCCTGGCGCTCCAGGCGTTCGGGACCCACGGCGACGACATGGCTGAGAACCTTTACGTCGAATTGGGACAGAAGCGCTTTGGCGAGGCCGCCGACGGCGACGCGGGCGGTGGTTTCCCGCGCGCTGGCCCTTTCGAGAATGTAACGGGCGTCGGTGAAGTTATATTTCAGCACACCGGCCAGGTCGGCATGTCCGGGGCGGGGGCGGGTAACGCGCTTCATGCGCTCTCCGGCGCCGGCGGTGTCTTCTACGGGTAGAATGTCAGTCCAGTTTTTCCAATCGGTATTACGGATAATCAGCGCGATGGGAGAGCCGATGGTCTGGGAGTGCCGTACGCCGGACACCACTTCCACTTTGTCGGTCTCGATCTTCATCCTTCCGCCACGGCCAAAGCCCTGTTGGCGGCGCCAAAGGTCCCGATTGATCGCCTCGATGGACACGGGAACACCGGCGGGTAGGCCGGTCAACGTGGCGACCAGGCATTCGCCGTGAGATTCACCGGCAGTTTCAAAACGTAACATGAAGGGGTTCCCTCTATCTTAGCGAACTACAACGGGTTGTTCACGGACGCCAGCCGCGGACGCCACCGGCGGTGGAAATAGCCATCCATCGGCAGAACGCTGAAATGCGGGAAAGGCGCCTAATCCGTGAGATATGCCATGGTCTTGATGCCGGAAATATCAAAGCGCTTTCGGCAGCGGAGGTTCTTACAGGCAACCTTGTCATCCAGTAACACCATGTAGCTTTGAGATTTCTGGAATCGCGCGCGGTCGCGCTCATCGGCGCCCGGCGGCAAGCGATCCTTCTTCTTCCGGACCATCCAGCGCAGGTCATAGACGTTCTGGGTCCTGCACCAGGGACAGTTCAGCGTAATCGGTTTAGCCGTCTGTGATTCGTTAAAGTATGCGCGTTCGTCCACGTTGTATCCCGGTACCGCGCCTCCATTATCCCGCACGGAATCGAGCCGTGACCATCCGATGTCCGGGCAACCGTCTCCCATCAGTTGGCACCAGACGTGATAATGAAACAAGGGGGCAGGTTGTTCTCCCCATGATCGGTAATTCAGGAAAGACGGTGTTCCTTGCGCGGAAGTGACATTCTCGACCGCTTTTTGGAGCGACTCCGCCGGCGACATACCGCCAGGGTTGTCCTCAATCAGACAGCCATTGCGATGGCGGTATTGATGGGAGGAGTGGTGAGCCTCCTGTTTTTCGGAACGCAGATCTTCGACTGGTACTGGATTGCCGCGCTGGCGGTGGCGAGCGTGGCGTTCGGCGGATGGCGAATCCGGCGGCGACTCGCCGGTGAGTATGCGCTGGCCCGCATGGCGGACCGGAAACTGGCGCTGCACGACAGCCTTTCAACGGCATGGTTTTTTGGACAGAGCACGGGCGGCGGCTCTCCGCTGGTGCAGTCAGCGCAACGGGAACTGGCCAAGGCTCAACTAAGCACCGCCGATCCGAAGAGCGTCGTCCCGTTTGCTGTCCCCAGGGGCCTCTACGCCTTGGGGGCATTGGCGGCGTTGGCGTTCGGCATGATGGTCATCCGCTACGGCTCCTATCAGGGGCTGTCCCTGCGGGTGCCGGTGACGCCGGCAGTGACCGAGTTGCTTCGAAAAACCGAAGCGCTCAACGTGTTGGCCGAAGTGAAGCGTCCGAAAGATCCAACGAACCCGAACGAGAGGTGGCAGGACACTGGAATCGCCCTGGATCCGGACGACAGCGATCGTGCCGATGGAGACAACCGGGGACTGACGGTGGCCGAAAATCGTGATAGCAAATCGTCACAGGGAACAAAGCGAGGCGAATCCGGCGACTCGGTAACGGTAGAGAAGATCGAGCAACAGGGCCAGGGCGCCGAAGAGGCCTCAGGCACTTCGGAATCAGAGGCAGGAGAGCAATCGAGCGCCGGGCAGGGCACAAAGGGGAACCAGGAATCGGGCCCGCCGCGTGAGGGCAACCAGCAGCGCGCGCCCAACCGCCAGGCCGCCGCCGCGCAGTCCAACCAGCCGGGTGCCAACTCCAGCCTGATGAGCAGGATGCGCGATGCAATGTCGAACCTGCTGTCGAAGTTAAATAGCCGTTCGCAACCGGGCGGACGGCAGCAAGGCGCCTCCGGTGAAAAGGGCACCCGGCAGGGGCAGCAACAGGCCACGCGGCAAAGTGGGAACCCGGCTGCCGCCCGCGAGCAATCCGAAGGGCGCGATGGCGGACAGATGCAGGACGGCAACGAGGGTGACCCGGGGCAGAGTGCGCAGCAGGGCCGCGGCCAGGACACGCGCCAGCAGAGCGCCGACCGCCGTGGATCGGCCAATGCCACCAGCGGCGCTGGCAAAGAAGATGGCGAAAAAGATCTCGCCGCCGCCCAGCAGATGGCGGCCATGGGGAAGATCAGCGAGATCCTTGGACGGCGATCGCAGAACGTTTCCGGCGACATCACCGTAGAAGTGAGTTCCGGGCGGCAGCAACTCCGGACGGCTTACTCGCAGCAGAACGCGCAACATATGGAGGCCGCCGGAGAGATTCATCGGGACGAGGTTCCGATGGCGCTACAAGCCTACGTGCAGCAATACTTCGAGCAGATTCGCAAGACCGCTCCGCGCCCCAGGCAGCGCTGACGGTTTACTTTTTCTGATCGCGTGATTCGAGCACCTGGCGGGCAAGGTAGTTGACCACCTGGGCGTCGTTACGCGCCATCTCATAATAAGCGGCGCGGTAGAGTTGATCCTTGCGATTCATCAGCGTTTCGCGAATGGTCTGCTGCACCCGCGGGTCGCTCAGTTCCCGTTGTCCGGCAGGTTCGCGGGACGTAACCTTAAGGATGCGGTAGCCGTCGGGCGTATGAATCGCCTGATATTGGCCCGGTTGAAGCGCCTGTACCAGTTTGCGCAGGTCCGGATTTGCCTTTTCAAGCGATGACTGCGGAATGAAGCCCATGTCGCCGCCATTCGGCGCGGAACTGGTGTCTTCGGAGTAGTTCTGGGCCAGCATGGAGAAATCCTCGCCCTGGTGGAGGCGTTTGAGCAGCATCTCTATCTTCTTTTTGGCCTGGTCTTCATTCTGCGCCTTGTCGCTCTTGAGATTGCGCACATTCGGATCGGGGCTCGGAGTGACCAGGATCTGCGCCATGTGGATGTGGGGCTCGGCCCAACTGAAGTTACTCTTGTTGGCGTTGTAAAAATCGGCGATATCGCGGTCGGAGATCTGAATGTGGGAGGTGAACTCTTTGTTGAAGAGCTTTTGCACGCTCAAGTCACGCCGGATCTGTGTCTTCAGATCGTCAAGCGACGTCTTGCGCGAATCGAGCAGTTTCTGGAACTCCTCCTGGGTGTAGGGCGCCTTCAGTTCATTGAGTTTACCGTCCACGTCGGAATCAGTCGCCATGAGACCGAGTTTTTCGGCGCGCTGCAGCATGATTTCACCGTCGATCATGCCGCGCAGCACCTCCATTTTCTGGATCATTACCTGGTCGTCGCTGGCGCGGTTATCGGTGGAGCCGAACTGCGCCAGGTATTGCTTATCGAGATCGGCGAACGTGATCGAACGGCCATTGACCTGGGCGGCGACATTGGGCGGCGCGGACTTCTTACAGCCGGCTAACGACAAAAACGCGACAATCCCGGCCGCGAGCAGCCGGCGGGTATTCATGGACATGAGCTTCCATTCTAGCGTAGCCCTGGTTATGCTCCATTGCTACGATCGTGGCGCAAGCACCTTGATTTTCACATTTCGGAACTCGATAGCGTAGCCTTCCGCTTCGAGGCCGACGTAACCGGATGCCACCTGGCAATCCATAATGCTACTTACTTTTCCGTTCACCGCCAGCGTCAATTTGCCGTGGTCCGCCCGAATGTCCAGCGTGTTCCACTCACCGGCGGCCTTCACCAGTTGTCCGTTCAACATCTCGGATTGGAGGTTGACTCTCCGCGGGGAGCCATAAACCGGTGTCAGGGCGAAGAAATACCCGCCGTCCGCGCCACCCAGTTGAGCTTGTTGCCAGATGGAACCATCCTTGCTGTTGCGAATGAAAACGCCGCTATTATAGTTCTTCCCTGGTGCTTTCAGCGGAACAAAGCGAGCTTCGACGTGAAAGTCGAAGTTGCCGAATTCACGGTTGTACCGGTACCATTCGTGTCCTGTTCGATCGCCGGCGCATAGCAGAATGCCGGTGGAGGGGTCCAATTGCCAGGGTTCTCCGGCTTTGAGCCCGGCAGTGGGCGGGATGGGAACGCGGGTCCACGTCCCTTCCCGCAGCAGGTCGATCCAGCCGGAATCAACGGATTGCTTCATGGAGTTTCTCCCAATCGGCGGCTTCGCCGAACTGGATGCATTTTACGGTGGGGGCGACTGCGCGCAACAGGCCGGTAAGTACGCTTCCGGCTCCCACCTCGATACACAGTTCGATGTCCCGGGCCGCAAGTTTCTCCATGCTGGCGGTCCACAACACCGGGTTGGGCACCTGTTCGTAGAGTCCGCGGCGGGCCTCCTCCCCGGTATGAATCAACTCCGCCTGCCAGTTGTTGATCATCGGGACGGTGAGGTTCGCGAAGCAGGTGGCATCGAGGCCGGTCTTCAACTCCTGCTGGGCAGGCTTCATTAGCGGGCAATGGAAAGGGGCGCTTACCGGAAGAATAATCGCACGTTTGGCGCCTGCAGCCTTGGCTAAACTGGCGGCGCGCTCGACCGCCTCGGCATGTCCGGCGATGACAATCTGGTCAGGCGAGTTCAGGTTGGCGGCCGCAACCACCTGCCCCTGGGCCGCTTCGTTCAGGATGCTATCCAGTTTCCCGGCGGGCAGGCGCAGGATCGCCGCCATCGCGCCAATCCCCGGCGGAACGGCGCGTTGCATGTACTGGCCGCGCTTGCGGACAAGCCGGACGGCGTCGGCAAAATCGAGACTGCCGGCCGCGACCAGCGCCGAGTACTCGCCGAGGCTGTGCCCGGCTACGAGCGAGCAGCTTACGCCCTTTTCCCGGAGCACGGCCAACGCCGCCACCGAAACGGTGAGCAGCGCGGGTTGGGTATTTTCGGTGAGCTTCAGATCGGCCTCAGGTCCTTCGAAGCAGAGTTTGGAGAGCGGGAACTCGAGGGCCTCGTCCGCCTTGCGAAAAACAGCGGCGGCGCAATCGAAGGCCTCGGCCAGTGACTTGCCCATTCCGGGAAACTGCGAGCCCTGGCCGGGGAATAGGAACGCGATCTTCGGCATAAACTCCTGATTATCGCAAAGCCGGTTCTACAGTAGATGGCGGACCGGATACAATGTCGGCGTGTTCAAGGCACTGATCCTCCTGCTCCCGGCCCTCGTCATTTTCGCCCAACAGCCCACCGAACTGGCGCTACGCGGCTATTCGGTGATCCCCTCTCCCCGTTCAGTACGGCTTTCTCCGGGTGATCTGGTGGTAGACCGAAGCTGGAGCGTGGATCGGGGCACGATCGCCGCGAACGACATCGCGGTGCGAACACTGTTGGCGGGTGTACATCAACTCCATGCGCCGTCTCTTGCGCCCGGCGCCCCGGCGGCAAACGTCATTCGCCTGGCGATCAAACCGGGCGCGGTGGCCACCGGAGCCGAACCATTGATTGACAGGCAGGCCTACCAGTTAAAGATGAACAACGGCATGGTGGCGGTGACCGGTAACGCGCCGGAAGGGCTGTTCTATGGGGTACAGACTCTGTTGCAACTGATGAAACCGGATACGGCGGGCAGAGTTTCTGTGCCGGCCGGCGTGATTGAGGACTGGCCCCGGCTGGCGCTGCGCTTCCTGCACTGGGACGCCAAACATCACCAGGACCGCATGAAAACGCTGAAGCGGTACCTGGACTGGTCGGCGCGTTTGAAAATCAATATGATCGGTTTCGAACTGGAGGATAAGTTCGAGTATCCATCACACCCGGTGATCGGGGCGCCGGGTGCGTTCACCGCCGCCCAGTTGCAGGAACTCGTAGACTACGGCCTGGAGCGGTACATCCAGGTCGTGCCAGTGGTGCAGTCGCCGGCGCACATGGCATACGTGCTGAAACACCCCGAATTCGCCGACTTGCGGGCGGATGGCAACAACTACCAGAGCGACGTCTGCAACCCCAAAACGCTCGATCTGATCTTCTCGATGTATGGCGATGTTATCAAGGCCACCCGCGGCGTCAAGTACTTTTTCGTTTCCACCGACGAGGTGTACTTTGCCGCCATCGGCAATACATGCCGGGCGCCATACAATCCGGTAAACCGCAGCCTGGCGTGGGTGGATTTTGTCCGCCGGGCGCATGAGTTTTTGTCCGGACAGGGGCGCACGATGCTGGTGTGGGCCGAGTTCCCTCTGCGCGTGGAGCACGTCAAACTGCTGCCCGAAGGAATCATTGACGGCGTGGTGGGCGAAGCGTCGTTTCTGCCTATCGAGAAGCAGCGCCACATTCGCCAGCTACAGTATGTCTCCATGCAGGGCGCTGAACTGTTGTTTCCCAACATCTTCTCGCTCGAGGGTGGCCGCCGGCCGGGCAATCTGGAGACGGCGCGTGCAGCCTTTCAATCGGGGCGAGCCATGGGCGGCAATCCGATAGGCGCTTTTGGCGCAGCCTGGGACGATTCGGGACTGCATAACGAGACGTTCTGGCTGGGCTGGTCGACGGTGGCACAGTATGCCTGGAATCCGGATACGGCTCCGCTAGACCAGCACGTGGCCGAGTTTTTCAGCCTCTATTACGGGCCGCATGTGCGGGGCATGGCCGATGTGTACCGCTCGCTTCAGAAGCAGGCACGCGGGTGGGAGCAAACCTGGGATTACATCCCTTCGAAGACTGTGCTGACGCGCTATGGCGGCTATTTCGGCAAGGGGTTGAGCACTCATCGCAGTGATATGACCCTGGCGACGCCGCTGATCAACGACCTGCCGGACTGGTTTCCGGATCCGTTCTGGTCCGAACGCTACCACGCCTGGCTGGCCGAAGCGCGGCGGATGACGGCAGAAAACCGGCGCTTGCAGGAAGAGATTCAAACCAATATCCAACTGGCCGACCGCAACCGCTACAACCTGGAGGTGCTGCTGGTGCTGGCGCGCTTCATCAACCACCACTGGCAACTGTTGCTGTCGTTGGAACAGGCCGAAAATACCCTGCGCGAAGCGCAGTCGCTGGCCGGCGAGGACAAACATGCCGAGGCGGTGTCCCGGCTGAAGGCCGCCTACGACATTGTTGATCGCATCGGGAAGCAGCGCGTGGCGACCTTCAACGATCTGAAAAGCGTCTTCGAGAAGAGCCGCTTTCCCAAGGGGCAGTCCGTGGACGGGCGTAAGTTCGTGCACATTTACGACGACGTAAAGGACCACTGGGCGGACCGGCGCGCCGATCTGAGTTTCATGACGGCGCCCGAGGAGAGCCTGGCGCTGGACCGTTGGAACGCCGAGTTGGCGAACGTGATTCGTATCTATGCGGGCACGAACGGAGTCGACGTCCCCACATTCTGAACGGTAGGGCGTACGGGCGTGGTAGCGGTTCAGCCAATCGGGAGCCGCGCCGGACCACGGGCGTAGGCGACATAGGCTTCCGCGCGTTCGCAGCCGCACTCCAGGCCGCGAAACTTTTCCATGTCGGCGTGGAGTTCGTAGCAGTTATCCGGCTTCTGGCTGACGTGGGCGTAAATGGCATCGTGCTTCCTGCGCCAGGTGGTGGTGACATCCACGTAGGTGGTGGGCAGGAACTGTTGCGTTTGCCGGCCAGTAAGCACCTCGTGGTAGTAAAGCTCGAAGGCCCCCCGGCCCTTCGTTTGTGTTCGCTGCCAGGCATCGTAGGCGAGCAGCGATGTCACGCGATGGTCGCGGTGGGTATCGATGGGCCAATGAGTAAAGACCAGGTCGGGTTTTTGCGCTAGCAATACTTGGCGGAACTCGTCGTATCGCTTCGCGTTGAGTTCCGTTGCGCCGTCAACCTGGGTGCAGAATACGGGGCTGGCGCCGAGGATCTGGCAGGCACGCTCCGCCTCACGGCTGCGGATGGCGGCAGCTTCGGCGTGGGATTTGCCGTCGATCCCGGCTTCGCCGCGCGTCAGGTAAAGCGCCACCACCCGGTGTCCGGCTGCCGAGAAGCGAGCCATGCTGCCGCCGCAGGCGCTTTCCGGGTCGTCCGGATGAGCGCCCGCAAAAACCACCGTGAGCTTGCGGCTGGCCTGCTCCGGCAGGAGAAGGCCGTGACCTTCCTGAACCAGCGCGGCGCTGCCCAACAGGCCGATCAGATTCCGGCGGCTGAAATCTCCACGAGGTGAACATGGCGGCATGGGCGCTCCTATGGCTTGGGTTGGTTACTTAATTTCGAAGACTACTTCCACCTCTACCGCAACGCCGGTTGGCAGCGAGGCAAAGCCCAGCGCGGAGCGGGCATGAAAGCCGTCTCCGGCCTTATCGAAGACTTCGTGCAGCAGGTCCGACGCGCCGTTGATCACCAGGTGCTGCTCAATGAAATCCGGCGCGGAGTTGACGCACCCGAGAACCTTCACCACGCGCAGTCCGTCGAGGGTGCCGTGGGTGTTCCAAGCCGAGTTGAGTATCTGTGCGGCGCAATCACGGGCGGCGGCGTAACCTTGTTCGGTCGTCAACCCGGCGCCCAGTTTGCCCTTCAATTTGCTGACATGGCCGGAGGTGAACAACTGACTACCCGAGTGGGCGCAGAGGTTTAGATACCCGGGTGTCTGCTTTTCAAAAACGATACCGAGGGATTCCGCTTTCTGTTGAGGAGTCATAATTAGCTTCTCCCACGATAGGAGGCGGAAACCCGCCGGCGCAAGCCGCCTACGCCCGCGTGCCGGATGGCGGCGGTTCAATCTGAATCGTCTCGCGCACAAGCAGCAGGTATGCCAGGGCGGATAGGATGCCCAATCCGGCGCTCACCAGTAGTGCCGGAGAAAAACTGTCGGTGCGCTGTACGATAAATCCCGTCACCGTGGGCGCGAGCGCGCCGCCGATATAGCCTCCGAAATTCTGGATGGAGCCGAGCGACGCGGTGAACTGGCTGGGAGCGGCAATCGGTACGGTGGCCCAGGCGGTAGCGCTGGCGACATAGGTGAGAAACAGCGAGATGGAGATAAAGGTGAGCGCTGCCGTATTCGAGCGAGCCGACACGGTGGCCACCGTTGATAGCGAGATGGCGCAGAGGCAGGTGGACATCAGCAATTTGCGTCCGCGCATTGGCGCCATTCCGCGCCTGGTGAGAAAGTCGCACAGCCAGCCGCCAACCACTGCCCCGACGAAACCGAAAAAGAACGGTATGGCGGCCACCACTCCCACACGGGCCATGCTCAGGTGGCGTTCGTGCTCCAGGTAATAGGGCAACCACGCAGTGTAAAGCCAGCCCGTATAGACCGTTCCGAAGAAGCCGCCAATCATGCCCCAGGTGGTCTTGTGGGCGAAGAGCTTCTTCCACTGGGCAAAGGATGGCGGCTCGGATGAGACATTTTCATCGCCTTCGGTGAGAAAGCGGACCTCTTCCGGGGTGAGATCCACTTCAGACGGGTCGCGGTGGACGGCCCACCAGACGAATGCCAGCAGCACGCCCGCAGCGCCGGCAATGACGAACATCCAGCGCCAGCTCAGGCTGAGCATGAGGAAGGTTAGCACCGGAATGGCGATAAAGTTGCCAAGCGAGGAGGCAGATTGCAGCAGCCCGGTGGCGAATCCGCGCTGGTGAACGGCGAACCAGTCGCGCACCACTCGCGCTCCGCCGGGGAACAGCGGCGCTTCACCAACGCCCAGGGTGACCCGCGCCGCGACGAAGGTCCAGAACCCGATGACAATACCGCCGGCCGCCTGCGCCACCGACCAGGCAAAAAGTCCGAGTGCGAGAAGCCGGCGCGGACCAAACCGGTCAATGAGTCCGCCCACCGGCAACTGGGCGAAAGCATATGCCCAAAGGAAGGCGGAAAGCAGCACGCCCATCATCGCCACTGGAATTTTCAGATCATGCTGGATCAGTTGATTGGCTACCGCCAGCGTGGCGCGATCGATGTAATTCAACGCGCCCCCGATAATCAGAAGGATCACGGACCACTTCTGGATCGAGGCGATGCGCGCGGGCGGTTTCACGGCCGTGGATAGGCTGTTGCGAGGTGAGGGTTGAGCCACAGGCGAGAATTGTACCAACACCCGGCGTCCGGCACGAGTCAGTACTGCCAGATTGTGGTAGCGGCGGAAAAACCGGTGGGACGGATGGCGTCCACCTGAATGCGGAAGAGGCCCTTTTCCGTGAACTTCAATTCCAGGGATTCACTCTCACCCGGCTTGATCGGACGCAGTTCCACGGCGCGCCGCTCCAGCGGAACGTTGTCAAAGCCGTAACCCACCGCGCGTATCTGGTAGCCTTCCAGCGAGTAGGCGGGAACGGTGGCGCGCGTTTTCAGATCAACGTGAATCGACTCCGGCTTGCCCGTGACGCGCAGCCACTCCACCGGTGAAGCCTCATGGCGCAGCACTTCCCACGAAGGTTTCTTCGTTCCGTAGACGTCCACCACGCCGTGTACCCGCTGCTTCATCACACCCGCGCCCTTGTCGCCGATGTGTGTGCGGTAGTCGTTGTAGCAGAAGAAGATCAACCCGGCCACGTAGTCGCGTTCGCGAAACACCTCGTCATGATGCCGCAATACACTGATGCGCTTGAAATCGCCCTCGGGCCGCTCCACGGTGCAGGCACAGTAGCCGTATTCGGATATGACGATTGCCTTACCAGGGAATGCGCGGTGGATCTCATCGAGCGAGCGTGCCAGATCTTCGGGCGTGCCCCGCTGCCAGGATTCGAAGTACTCGTTCCACATGACGTAGTCCATCACACCGGCGACATCCTTTCCCGGCGTCTTGAACAGGCTGTTGGAGGCGTAAGAGACCAGGCGCTTGGGATCCAGCTTCTTCGCCTCTTCGTACATCCGCTTGGCGAAGGCGTAGCCGTTAGGCTGCTGGCCGGGAATCTCGTTGCACACGCCCCAGGAGAACAGGCATGGATGATTACGGTCGCGCTCGATCATTTCCCGCAACTGCTCCAGGCCGTTGTTCATGAAATCTTTGGGAACCGTGTCACCGAAGCCTTTGAAGGTGTTGCCGCCCCAGCAGGGGACTTCGGTCTGGATGAAGATGCCATGCCGGTCGCACCAGTCGAGCACGCGCCGGTCCTGCTGCCAGTGAACGCGCGTGTAGACGCAGTTCAACTCCTTCATGTCGGCGTGATCGTGCGCGATCCATCCGGCGGGCTCCACCATGCCGAACTCGGGGTTGCTGCCCGCCATACGCTCCACGCCCATGAGCCGCACCGGTTCACCGTTCAGGTAAAAGCGGCCGCTACGCGTCTCGATCTTGCGGATACCGAATGTGGTGGGCAAAAGGTGCCCGCTCGAGAGCTTAACTTCCAGCCGGTACAGGTTCGGATGGTCAAAGTGCCACAGTCTGGCATTATCGAGTGTGGCGGCCGGCAGAACCACGCGGCGCTTCTCTCCGGCCGCCAGGCGAAGCGCGGCAGGCTGTTGTGCCTGAAGGACCGTGAGGCCGGTCTGCTCATCCACAACGGTGTAATCGGCGCTGCCTGACCATGGCTCCGCGCCGGCGTTATGCACCACGGCGGCGATCTCCAGCGCCGCTCGCGCCGTGCCGGCTACCGGTTCCGAGTCGATGGCGACCGAATGTGTATAGACGCGCGGAGTGATCAGTAACTGCACCGGCCGGTAGATACCGCCGTCCGGCGTCCAATCACTCGATTTACCACGCGGCAGCATGGAATCGTTGAAGGAATTGTCGGCGCGCACCACGAGCCGGTTCGTTTCACCCCAGCGGATGTGGGGCGTCAGATCGAGTACGAAGGCCGTATAGCCTTTGCCGGCGTGCTCGCCCACTCGATGGCCGTTCAACCATACCGTCGCCGTGTGAAAGACAGCTTCAAACTCCACCCGCACCAGGCTTGCCGACCACGCCGCTGGCGCTTCCCATTGCCGCCGGTACCAGGCTGCGCCCATGTAGCCGGCGTTTTCTTCTTCAACTTGCCAGGTGTGCGGCACACGGACCGTGCGCCAGCCGGCGGCGCCGGCCGAAGGCTTGTCCCAGAATTGGGACTCGCCGTGGTTTTGTGGATCCAGCCGGAACTCCCATTCGCCGTTCAGCGAGTGAGTTTCGTTGATTGCCGCTGGCGGGTTGGAAGCCGTCTGAGCGAGGGAAGCAACCGGCGCGATGGCGCCGAGGGAGAGAAATCGTCTGCGGGACGCTGGCATGATGGATTCCGCGATTCCGTCCCATTATCGGTTAAAGCCCAGCGGTTCGGCAGCGCGGACCGTAGAGAGCCGCGCTGCCGTTGGAACTACTTCTTTTTGGTTTCGGCCTTTGGCGGTTTGTACTCCTTCACCGATTCGGCCGCTTTGCGCAGTTCCTCCACCGAGCTTGTCTCCAACTGATAAAGCGAAGGCTCATTCTCGCGCTTGGCAAACCAGTCATTGCCTTGCTTGGCGAGAGCCACTTTTTCCACCCGCTTTCCGTCATTGGAGGTTACGGTGAGATCGATCTCCGGCTGGCCCAGCGGCTTGTCGGCGAACTTAGTGGCCGAAAGGTCGCGGAGCTTGTCGATCAAGCTCTGCACATCGGTGGAATCCATCTGCTTGCCGGCGAGCCACCACTTCTCCCCGCCTTTCACAAAGCTGAGGGTCTTGGCTCCATCGCGGACATCCACCTTGGTGGGATCGTTGAAGCCGAAGTCGAACACTTTTTTATTGCGGTAGTCGTCCAGACCTTTGTCCAGGCCATCGCCGACGTCGCTGGTTACCTTGTGAACGCCCTCCACTACACTGCTCCGGGCGTAGTAGCTGTTGTCTTTCGCTTTGCGAACGTCAAGCTGCTGGGTACCGCCGGCGTCGGTTACCTTGACTACGGCAACCGGCGTTGCGGTGGCGAACTGGGCGGCCGCCTTGCGGGCATCCTCGTCGGAGACCGAGGTGTCCATCTTGGCATCGTGCAATTTACGAATCAGATCCTCTACCTGTCCGCCGTCGGCGCGCAATGGCCTTGGTTTCACGATTTGCCACTCGTTCTGATTGTTCTTGCCGAATTCAAAGGTTTGTTTTTTGGCCGTCACCTCCACCCGCGACAGTTTGTCCTGGTCGAAGGTGAGCAGCCTCTTGTCCTGCAGGTCCTTGGCGTTCTTGTCCAGGCTGGTCTTGTTGAAGCTGGCCAGAGAGAAGATGCGCGGGTCCCCGCCGAGTTTGGCAAAGTAGCCCGAGCCGGTGGGCACTTCATCACCGATCTGGAGATCCACCGTCTTACCGTTGTTCTCGGTCACGATCACCTGGGTCGCCGGCGATGCCAGGCCATACTGCGTCAAATCGTTGGTCTGCTGATCAACCAGCCGGTCGGCCGACAGGTTATTGAAGGTGCCCGCCAGTGAATTGGCAGCTTCCTGGTCCACTCTGAGCGGCGCGGGAGAGGTCATCTCCCAGGTCCCGTTGTTCTTGCGCAGGACGGTGTTTTCACCGTCCTTGCGCTTGATTTCGATCTGGCGGATTTGATCGCTTTGGATCGCGGTGATCTTCGGTCCGGTGTCTCCCGGCGCCTTCTCTCCAGCCGGTTTATGCTTTTCCGACCAATAGATGGCGCCGGCCAGAGCCGCCAGAACCACCACCGCGATCAATAAACGGCGTGGCTTCATCCCCTATCTCCTCCGCCACCACACCAGCACTCCGCCGATGATGATGATGATCGGAATGATGAACTGGCTAACAGTACGGATTGTGCTCATCTGCGTGCGATTCAGGTTCAATCGCCGGTCCTCAGGTTCCTTCGGACGGATCGAGATGAGATCCTCATCCGAAGAGAGCCAGTTCATCATGTTGAGGAACAGGTCTCGATTGCCCTGGAAGCCCAGAATATAGTTGGCAATCCAGTCCGAGGAGCCGACCACCACGAAACGGCCCTGCGTCCCCGGTGCTCCGCCCGAATTGTAGGTGCCCGCGGCACCCAACACGAATGGCCCTTTCTTATCCTTTGCCGGATCGAGTGCGATTCGCGACGAGTTCAGGTTGTTGGTGGCAAAGCTGCTGCTGGTCGTGGAAAACAGCTTGTCTACCGAGGTCTTGTCGCCGTTTTTCACATCGAGCGAGCGGGGCAGCGCAAACGCCGTTGCCATTTCCTTCATGTCGCGGACAATCGCCTGGGATTCGTAGCTGGTGACTAGCGGAACTTCCGGCCCCAGTCCGAACAACTGCCCGACGCCGCTGGTATCCAGCACCAAATCCTTCTGCGGCGTCACGCCCCAACCGGTTAGCAGCGCCGTCAGCGCGGGATTATCGGCAATGGTGTCGCGGCCAAGTTGCAGCGGAGGGTCCACCAGCAGCAGCGCGCGTCCGCCTGCCTCGACATAAGTCTTGATGGCGTTTACTTCCGGCTGCGGGTAGTCGAACTTCGGTCCGCCCACCACCAGCACCGTGCAATCCTTGGGGACTTCCGCCTTCTGGAGCAGGGAGATGGTTTCGGTGGTGTAGTTATTCTTTCCAAGCAGGTCCTTGACCTTCGAATAGCCGCGTGAACCGGTTTCATCCAGGCCATGCTCGCCGCTGCCGGTAACAAAGCAAACCTTGCGCTCTCCGCCTTTGAGCAGCCGGATCAGCGCTCCGGTCACTTCCTCTTCCGACAAGCTGCGCGCTTCCTGCCGCTTCGTTCCGCTGGCAAGGATGATGGTCCCTTCGGACTTCACTCCGGCGGCGCGCGCAAGTACCGGCTTTTTGAACGGGTCCATGTAATCGACATGGAGCTTCGACGACAGGTTTGAATAGCGGCCCAGCAGATCCTTGGCCGCCGGGAACCGATCGGTCCGGTCCCAGTAAGTGATGGTGACGTCCTGCTTCAGATTCTTGACTACTTTATCGGTTTGGTCAGAAAGGCTGAAGCGTTTGTTCGCCGTGGTGTCGACGCTCTTGTTGTAGCGGTTAGCCAGCCAGTTGACGCCGCTCAGGATGGCCAGAATCACCAGGATGTAGACGGTGAGATAACCGCTGTACCGCGTTTGCCGCGTCTTTATCCAATCGGTTCTCATTACGCCCTCCACCGGAGCGATTCCATCGATCGCGAAGTCATAAACAGTCCGAAGTAAATTACCGAGAGGTAAAACACCACGTCCTTGGTGTCGATAACACCCTTGGAGAAGCCATCGAAGTGCGTCACTACGGACATGTATGCCATCACCTTGGCCCAGGTTGCGGTTTCATAGCCGCTCACCCATTCGAGAACCCACAGCAGCAGGCAAACGCCGAAGGTGGCGGCGCCGGCGATGATCTGGTTCCGGGTTAGCGTGGATATGAATGTTCCAATCGCCAGCAAGCCGCCGGCTTGCAGCAGAAGGCCCAGATAGGCTACCAGCATCGGCTTCCAATCCGGCTTTCCATAAATGAACAGGAACTGGAAGCTGAGTGCCATGATCACCAGGAAGCAGAAGTACAGAAACATCGCCGCGGCCCACTTGCCCACCACGATTTCCCAATCGCGAAGTGGCGAGGTCATCAGCAGTTCCATCGTTCCCGAACGCTTCTCTTCGGCGAACAGCCGCATGGTAATCAGCGGAATCAGAAACAGCCCGATTACGCTTACATTCATGAATAACGGCCGGATGATCCACTCATTCATGTTCATCGGCATGCCCTGGCCCATCATCTGCGACTCCATGCCGCGGATGACGAAAAAGCCCACCTGGTTCCAGAAGAAGAACCCGAAAATCACCGCGAACATGGTCAGCAGCAGATAGGCGATGGGTGAGGCGAAGTAGCTCTTCAGTTCTTTCTTGGCGATGATCCAAACATTCTTCACTGGACACCTCCCTGGGCATCGGCATTGCCGCCAGTGACTTGCAGGAAGATCTCTTCCAGGCTGATCGCGACTGGACGCAGCTCCGTCAGGTTCCACCCGGACTCTACAACGGTGCGGGCCAGATCAGCGCGCACGCTGCGTCCTGGCATACTCTCCACTTCAAACAGATTCCTGCCTCCATGCGTCTCTTTGTGAATTACACGGCTTACGCCGGAGATCTGCTCCAGGCGCTGCTGCACGGTGGAACTGGCCAACTCGCCATCGCGGGGCTCCACTTCCACCGCCACCGCCTCGGCTCCGCGCAGACGGTTGGTCAGGTTCTGCACGCTGTCGGTGGCGACGAGCTTGCCCTTGTTGATAATGATCACGTACTCGCAGGTGGCTTCCACTTCGGGCAGAATGTGCGTGCTCAGGATGATGGTGTGGTTGCCGGAGAGACCTTTGATCAGGTCCCGGGTTTCGATGATCTGTTTGGGGTCAAGACCGGAGGTCGGTTCATCGAGGATTAGCACATCCGGGTTGTGAATGATTGCCTGAGCCAGTCCAACACGCTGCCGGTAACCTTTAGATAGCTTGCTGATCAACTTGCGGCGTACATCGCCGATCGAGCACTTTTCAACCACGTCGTTTAACCGCCGCTGCACTTCGCCCTTAGGGACATTTTTAAGCGCGGCGACAAATTCCAGGTATTCGGTGACCTCCATTTCCGGATAGAGCGGAGGGCTCTCTGGCAGGTAGCCGATTCGTTTTTTGACCTCGATCGGCTGTTGTTGAACATCGAACCCCGCTACAGTCGCCCGCCCATCCGAAGGCGGAAGAAAGCAGGTCAGCACACGCATGGTGGTCGTCTTCCCGGCCCCGTTGGGACCGAGGAAGCCCACAATCTGGCCCCTTTCCACTTGAAAGGAGATGTGATCGACCGCAACGTTACGCGCGTAACGTTTGGTCAGATCTTCAACTTTGATCATAGAGGTTCCTCAGACAAAGGCTCATTGCGGCAGTGGACGTAGGCTGGACTTCCACGGTTACTTGTTGTAGAAGATCATTGTTCAGCACGCCAGAACGCGCTTAACAAGGCTGTAAGCTCCTGAAGTCCAATCATAAGTAGGCCGGGCGGAACAAGTCAAACAGCTGCGATTCGGCATCCATGGTGGCGCCTGGGGGTGGATCCGGTAATCGAAATCACGCAGCAGAGAGGGTGACGGATCACTGCTGTTCGTCTTCGCCCAATTTCCGGGA
>JADZGD010000072.1 GCA_020854055.1 Bryobacterales bacterium
GGTACGCCTGAATCGAAAACGGGTTCATGCCGGGATTCTGCACCACCTGAATCGCCGGAGCCGAAACCATCTTCTGCATGGACTGAACCTCGCTGAATCCCAAGTCCCGCGCCATACCCAGGCTGATTGCCTCATAGGCTTCCATCCATTGCGTGGAGACACCATAGGTTTTGGTCGAGTCGCTACCCTGCGTGCCGTTCACGTTGGTTCCGCTGGCGTTCGACTTGGGGAGAAAGTGTAATGGGTTTTGAAGGTTCACCCGGTCCACGGAGCCGTTCCAGTTCTTCACGCGAATGATATCCTGACCGAACCGCCAGGGGACCGTCTTGCATGGCGCCGTACACTCGGGAGCCGGATCGTAGAACGCCGCGCCATCCGCGGTAGTCAGCGAGTTATAGCCCTCTTCCACCGCCACAGTGTTATCGAGAATCGTATGCAGGTACTCCTTTTCCGGGAGCCCATCTGGCAGGATCGCCGCCCCCTGCGCCACGTTGCGCAACAGCCAGGATTGGCCGCGCATGAACACGCCGCCTGAGTTGTTCAGATAGCCGATGCGCCCGCCGCGCCCGATATTGCCCGAATCGCCGGGGTTGTTGGAACCGGCTGACCATCCGCTCCAGAACATCTGCTCGCTCATCCAGTACCAGTCGCCCGTCAGGACGTAGGGAACGAACGCCGGGGCGTAAGCATGGGTCGTATCGTTGGCGCTCAGTACGCTCCATCCGTTCGTGGTAGGGTAGCACGGCTGACCGGAGGCGCACCCTGAAACCGTGGTATACGGCACCGGTTGGTTGTTCCACAGGCTCTTGGAGGGGTAGGCGTCGATGCTGAAGATCCGGCCATGTACGTCGAGGCTCTTTAGCGCCCCGGTTGTACAGAGATTGGCACAGAATGCCGTTCCGGTCCCATCGTCGCGGAAGTGTAGCGGAGCATTGGTGGCCGCCTGGGCATTCCCGATCAGTGGTTTGTTGAAGTAGGCCAGCCGCGTAGCGATCGGAATATCGGTGTTCCGTGCTATGTAGAGCCACTTCAGGTAGAACCGGGGGATGGGAGCCACCTCTCCACCGGCGCCGGGAGAAGTCAACGGTTTCGTCCACTGGGCACAGCACGCGCTGGCGTTACGGCACTTGTTCACGGTCGCCCGACAGTACTGCGGGCGCTCCGGCTCCGAATTATAGGTGCCGAGCGTGGCATCGAATCCGTATGCCGCTATACTTCCAGACTGGTTAATCTCCTCATCCGCCCCGCCCTTGCCGATCACGGCTCCATCCGCCGTAACCGGTTCGGTTTCGTAGGCCGGGATTACCTTGCTGTAGATCAGATAGGGAAGGTTGGGGTCAACGAACGAGGCGGGCATAGAGTTCGCATTGGCCGCTCCGTCGAATCCGAATCGCGTTCCGTGCGGCATCGCGTAGGGATCCTGTGATTCGATCACCGATCCATTCGCCCGCATCTCGAAACTGAACGTCTGGTTCTGCCGCCGGGTAAGCCATGTGTTCTCTACGATCTCCCGTACCCGGACGGCATACTCGCCCGAGGATGGATAATCGGAGTACACCCGCACCTGAAACACCGGGTGCAGGGACTTGTAGCCAATGGACGGAGCCGTTACCCACTTGGAGTTCGCGTTGTCCCACTGCGCCCCGAAGTCGTAGGTATCCCCCACGCAGGCATCTTCGATGAGGAATTCGGTCACTACCGGCCCATCCAGCCACTTGCGAACGCCGCACGAACTCTCCGCAAGCCCCGAGAGCATCGTCTTGGCGCTAACCGTGCCGCCGAATTCGTCAGCCGTGCCCTTGTTAAACCAGTACTCGATTTCCGCCGACCAGGTCAGCGCCGCCGCCGCCGACTTGGTAAGCCCCGAGCCCGCCGAAGACGTGCTCGCGCTCGGCCGGAAGTCCACCGTCACGCTGGCGCCCGACCCAAGGGAAGGGATCCGGTAGGACACCACCGCGAACTTCAGGCTCCCATCCGGCCAGGCGTTCTTCTTGTCGCACTGCCAGGCCGTGGCTGCCTCGCCACCGATGAATGGCTGAACGCAAGCCGCCTGAATCTCCCCCTCTGCGAAATAGCGCCCATGCGTCTGCGGGAGATTGGTCTGGGCCGCGCCGGAAGCATTGTAGACCGTTACCGAATTGTCCAGTCCAAATGCCGCCGGTGCGGCGAGGCATACTGCAAGGATAAGTCTGTACATTACTTGTTCTTTTGCCTGTCACGCGCCGTTACTCCCAGTGTCAGAACTCCTGCCACCGTCAGGTACTTCATGAAGTCCACCACCAGCGGCGGGAAGTACTGTGGAGCGAACAACACGAACCCCAACATCACCGTCAACACCGTGCCGCTGCCGCTGGTTTTCCAGTGTGTAATTAGAAGATCCACCGCGCCGGCCGCCGCCCGGTCCAATGCCTGCGAAAATTGGCTCATACCCTTACTCCCTAAAATGCCCATACGAATTTGATCATCCCGGCGGCTTTCCGAAGGATCATCTTCAGTTGGTTGGCTTTCTTGCGCCATGGCCGCAGCGCGATATCGACGGACTCGGCGCCGGCTGCCAAATGCTCGCTCGTGTCAGCTGAGGATGCCAGTATCCGCCGGATGTTCGGATCTTCCACCAGCACGCCAAACCCGGCGGTAGCCCGCCGAAGTTCCGCCATCGTTCCCGCGATATCGCCGCCCTCCGCCAGCTGGCGGCTGAGATCCGCCGTCAGACGGTCCAGGTTGTCCAGGGATTTGCCCAACTTATCGAGGTCGCCCTTGGCCAGAGCCATGGCCGGAACCGCGTCTTGCCTGAGTTCCCCAACCATCAGGGAGAATTCCGTCATCGTGCGGTTAAACTCCCCGCTGGCCGAGAGGATCTGCTCGGAGATCTTCTCCCCGTTGCCGGCGATTCGCGCCGCATGAGGCCGGATATCGGTGACCAGTTGGCGTACCTCGCTCGCGGTCTTCGACAGTTCGCGGCTGGATTGATAGCTCTGCGCGGAAGCGGCCTTAATCGTGCCCGTGGTCGCCAGGATCTGTGAAGTCAGGCACGCCCGGTTCGCCTTGCAGTCCGTCAGCCACTTCATAGCCTGGGCCGTTGATTCGATCCCAGGACGAACCTCCCGCAGCATCAGAGCCACCTCCACTACCGGCCACGCCAACAACCCCAGAAACGTAATTGCCGCCATGTAGAACACGGATCGCATCATGGGTCGTCTTGGCCGGGGCATCCGCGCCTTGATAGTGACAGTCAAGCGCGGCCGGCCCTCTCAGGACGCCTTGTGCCCGGTCACGGCCAACTGCACCGCGCTGTTGATAATGTTCGTGGCGAGATTGGGGAACTCGACGGCCAGAACGCGGGTTGCCAATTGCAGCAGCAGGTATCCTCTCTCCACCCCGCTGGTGAGCATATCGGTCCTGAACTCCTGCCCGTACTTGGCGAAAGCAGCCGCGATTTCATCGTCCGCCTTGTTGGGCGTCATTTCGGCAATGGTATTCACGATCGGAATCGCACGAGGCACCAGTTCCGCGATCGTCTCGAAAATCTTCGCGGCCTGTCCGCCGGTGAAGAACGTCAGCACTTTGGCTAGTAGCAATTTGATAAATTTCATCGGATTCCTTCTTTCGTTTGGATGCTTACCGCTTGCGTAATTCAAAATGCGCAGCCAGGCAGGCCAGGGCGAGAACGAACAGCATTTGCTCTCCGATCATGCCCCGAGCGCCTTTTTCGCCGTCAGCAGCCTTTCCGCCCGATCCTCGATGCCTCTGAGCCCGCCATTGATCCGGCGTGTAATCCGCGCCAGATCGTTCTGATCGGCCAAGGCATTGAGGTTATGGCGAGTCCAGAACCAGGTCGCCACGCCCACGGCAAGCGCCGGTTCCTCGGCCACCGCGCCGGGATCGGAGATCAGGTCGCGGTCGATGTCGCGTCCATACGCGGAATAATTCGCCCGTCCGGTCAACTGAATCAAGCCCCGGCCCTTGAACCGTGGCCCATCGCCGGGGTAAACGTTGCCCAAATCGACGCGGCCATCGTAATCGGCGCCGCTGGCAAGTTCCTCTACATACCGCAAGTCCAGCGACTCATGCCCCACCTGGGCCAGAAAGTGCGCCGCGCGGAGCGGCGTATCCACAGCCGCGGCCTGCATCGCCTCCACCAGCGGCTCGCCGTAAATCAGAA
>JADZGD010000073.1 GCA_020854055.1 Bryobacterales bacterium
CACCCAGTTTCACGTGCTCCAGCCGCAGCCAGTTGCTCATCGGATCCTGCTCGATCCAGCCTTCAGAACACTTGCGGGCTTCCTCGGTCCTGCCCAACACGCGCAACAGCGCTACTTCGGCCGCTCCTGCTCGAAACATCGAAGGCTTCTCCACCAGCGCCGAACGAACCAGTTCCAGCCCGCGCGCCGGGTCGCCGTTCAGCGCCGCCAGCCGGCCCAGCAACAAGCGTGCCGGAGCCCGGAACGGCGGTTGCAGTTGCGCGTAATCCCACTCGGCCTCGGCCTCTTTCAGATCACCGGTGTCGTAGTAGGCATGGCCCAGGTAGTAGTGAATCTCCGCATCGGAAGTATTGCGAACCTCGGCCCGCTTCAGCAGCCGCAGAGCATCATCGTAGTTCTTCAGCGCCACGGCCAGCCGTCCGGCAGCCTTGTTCAATTCGAAATTCTGCGGGTCTTGCTTCAGTGCCCCGGTGAAGGTGGAATAGGCCTCGATCAGCGCTCCATCCAGTTCCTGGGCGGTTCCTAGCTCCAGCGGATCCTTCTGGCGGTTCACCGGCTCTTGCGGCCCTACTTTGATCTGGGATGGATCGGCGAAATCATAGGTATCCTCGGTGTGCGTCAACAGCGTCCTCGCGTCCTCGCTGAGCTCGAAGGTAGCCTTTCCCCGCGGAGCATCCACCGGCCCCAACCCGAGTGTGGCCGCGGGCTGCAGCCGTCCTGAATATTCGGCCAGCACGCGGCCATCGTATTTCAACCGCACTCGACCGTGCTCGATCAACCGGTTCACATTCAACTTCGCGGTCAGTTTCCCGCCGGCACGGTGCAGGTTGACCACTCCCTCGCGGTTCGCCCGGCTGATGCCTCCGGTTCCGCGCACCGGCATCCAGTACTCGCTAAACGTCAGCCTATCCTGTGGCGGAAGGAATGAGTAGGTCTCCTGGTTGCGGAACGGCCCGGCCTGAACCTCCACATAGCCGCTGTCGTTATCGGAAAGCGCTTTGTGCCAGTCCAGCCCGTCCGCATCGACACCAAAACTCCAGATCTTGCGTCCCGGCAGCGCCGCGAAGTCGGCATAGTGAACCACGCCCGTATTCGTCGGCGGCTGCCAGATACCCTGAAAGCCTTCACGCGTGCCGTGGAAGAACTGCGAAACCGGTCCCGCCGTGTGGTTGCCGACAATCGAAAGATCCATGCCCGCGTGGTTAACCGGCCAGGTGTCCACGAACGTGAAACCGTGGCTGGCGCTCCAACGCATCGGGTAGACGATCTTCGTCTGGTTGGTCGCCTCCACTCCGGCGTTGTTCCAGAAGTAGTAACGGCGGCGCAGGTCGCTGCGGTTATACAACGTCACCCGTTGCTCGAGCAGCATCGAACCGGACCGCAGCACCAGTTCCACCATCCACTGCATGCCGTATGGCCGGTCGATGTTGCCAACAAACACCGATGCGCTGCCGTCGGCATTCTGGCGAGTGGCGAAGTCCACCGGCGACATCGACATCCAGTTGTGCGAAACAGGAAAGTTGAACTCGATGCCAAACGCCGCCCAGGCGCCTCGCATGCCGATGAGCGCTTTCTTGATGGACGGGTTGGCATAGAACATTTCTTGGCCGCTGGTCTTGTCGGTGCAGCTATAGAGGTGACCGCCGATGTCGGGTAATACCGAGCACTTGAGGTACTCGTTCTCCAGATACAACGCCCGCAGGTTCTTCGTAACCCGCGCTCCCGTGAGGCTGGTACGAAGCGTGTATGGATAGTTGAATCGCGAGCTGGTGAAGGTGTCAAAGGGAGGGTTCACATCCGGCAAACCCTCTTCGTATACCGGAATCGAGAGCGTCCCTTCCCAAACCTTCACTCCGCCCGCGGCGGGCATCACCGCCGCGGTCACCAGCAGCGATGCCAATGCGCCAAACCGTTTCATGCTTTCAATCCCAGCAGCCGTGCAGCGTTGTCGTAATACACCTTCTTCAGAATCTGCTGCGGCAGCCCGATCCCGTAAATCTGCCAGCGCCCCTGGGGAGGCACCGCCGCCGGAGCATAATCGAAGTACTCATCCTCGGTTTCAAGGAACCGGAAGTAGATCTCGTACAGCTTGTCGCCGTAAAGTTGCTGCGGGAACTCATCGCCGTGCGGCGTGGCGTCGGTTCCGAACACGATCCGGTCCTGATACTTGTCGAAAAACTTTCGCGATGTCCTCGGCTGACGGCCCAGTTCACCGATTCGCGCGCCAATATCCACGTGCATGTTCGGGAACTTGTCCATGCACTCGCCCACGTATGCCAGGTTTTCCGCATCGTTGCCGACATGAAAAACGACAAACTGCGTCTTGGGATGTTTGGCGATCATCCGGTTGCGCGCCTCGAGCAGTTCCATATTGGAAGGAAAATCCTTTCCATGAAAGGACCAGTCGGGATGATTGTGTAACTCCTCCCATCGCTCGTTGAACCGGTCGATCGGCAGAAAGAAAGCCTCCGGATCCGACACATGGATCCCCACCGGCATCTTCAGCGCGCCGCAGGCGTCCCACATCGGATCGAAACGGGGGTCGTCCACCTTGATCAGCGGCCCGGCGGTGACGTTTTGGCGCAGGTAAAGCCCCAGAGTCTTGAGGATCTTCAATCCCCGCGCGCCATCCTGGTGCGCCTTTTCGATCGCGTCCGCCTGGAACTTCGGGTAGTCCGGCTCGGTAATCTTCGCGTACCACGGCTCGGTAAACGTAAAGAAGCGTCCGGGATGAGCTTTATCGAAATGCTCCACCGACTGCCGCACACCAGCGCCCGGTCCGCCAGTGGTATTAATCAACACCTTCAGGTTCTTGCGGTCCATCACCTCCAGCAACTCCTGCGCCGTGGCAATGAACTGCCTATCCTCGGAAAGCGGCACGCCCGCTTCGCCCTTTGCCGCCCATGAGAGGTGAGTATGAAAATCGATCACTGGGAACCGGGCCTTTTCCACCTTCGTTCCGGTGACGTGCAACATACTCTTTGGCTGGAAATCGCGCAGATCGAGAGTGTCTGCCTGCTTGGTTCCGGCGCGAGGCGCCGGTTGTTTACAGCCCGTCCCCAAGCCGGCAGCTACTGCCGCTCCGGCCATGCCCAATAGACTACGCCGTTTCATCTTCTTCGATCTCTCCTTACTCGTGAACTGGCGTAAATTCGCCCGCAAGTATTTTACACTACGCGTCGTTTTCTTTTCTGAACTTTCGTTTTGGAAAGTATTTAATGTGGAGAGAAAGGGAACGCAAAATAAATTGCGGCCCCTGGCGCTATGAACGCCGGGGCCGCGTGTTATTCATCGCGAGGCTCGACTTACGGACCGAAACTGTGCCACAAGCCGTCGTTACAATACGGATCGGCCGAAATCACGACCGAGGCACCGCCTGACGGGTAATAGTACGGGCTGTAGTAGGGGTTGGAATACGATCCATAATATGGATCGTAAAAGGAATCGTAGTAGGAGTAGCCCGGCCAATACCACCACGGATCATAGTATCCGTATGTGTAACCGAAAGAGAGCCCCCAGTTGTAAGGCCAATAGGAGGTGCCCCAGCCGTAACTGCGCCAGCCGGGACTCCGCCACCCTCGATATCCGTAGTAGCCCCTGTATCCCGAATAGCCGCGGTTGCCGTGACCGTACCCGCCGCGGAAGTAGGAGTTGCCTCGATAGCCGTGTGAACGCCCACGGCTGGAGTAACTATTCCCATAGTTCCCGCGATACCCGCGGTTGTAACTGCCCGAATAGCCCCGGTTACCTCCCGAGTACATTCGCCCGTATCCATTGGAATAGCTCCTGCCGGTGGAATAGCTCCTGCCGGTGGAATAGCCCCTGCCGGTGGAATAGCCCCTGCCGGAGCGGTTTCCCGAAAAGCCACGCAAACCACCGCCGGAGTAAGACCGGCCGCCTCCGGAAAAGCTGCGCCCGCCGCCGGAGAAGCCGCGACCGCCACCCGAAAAGCCGTGTCCACCGCCGGAGGAGCCGCGGCCGCCTCCTCCGCCGCGGCGTTGCGCCAGGCTGCCGGGAGTGAGCAGCGTCGCGGCTGCCAAGACTGCAATCCAGGTCTTCATTTCCGGACTCCTCTCTGCTCTGCGTTTACGCTATTAACGCCGACGGCCGCGCGCATGACCTCCACGGCCGAAATGGCCTCCGCCGAAATGACCTCGGCCGCGAAAGTAATGACCGCCACCGAAGTAGCTTGGTCCGTAATAGAAGCCGAGCCCCGGCCCCCAGTAGCTACCCCATCCCCAATATGGGTAGTACATAGAATCCCAGTATGGATTCCACATGTAGGACCTGGTCACTACCTGCCGTTGCGGCTGAAGCGCAGGGGCACGCTGATAATCGTCCGGCTCCACGTATCGAAACGCTTGCGGAGCTCGCGTTGTTGAGACGGTCACTGGAGCCAGAAGCCGGAATGTCAGGACACTCTCCGGATCGATCACACTCGGATGTCCGTGCGTCAACAACACACCAACCAGGCCGGCTGCCGCTCCGGCGCCCGCGCCGATCGCCGCCCCGCGGCCCAGATCAGCCGCCGCGCCGATCAAGGCGCCTGTTCCGGTGGTTACCGCCACGGTACCGGCGTCACGTCCTGCCGTACCCGGCGCTTCGCGGCTGATCAACTGCGATTGAACCGGTACCTGGGAGCCGTCGACCACGGGCAAGTCGGTTAGTTCGATCCCCAATTTAGAAACGCCCCCGAAGTGCCCGCCTTTCTCCACCGAGACTACGCGGCCCGCCAGCGTCTGCCCTTCTTCGGCAACCACGATGCCGTCCACCACAACTGGTTTGAGCAGCGTCGCCGTGAAAGCGTCGCCCGGGTGGCTATGGTTCGAAGATAGAGTGTCGTTCACCCGGACCGTTATGAACGTCCCCGGCTTCAGAGTCAGCGTCGCGGGCAGGTTAGCAGGCGGCACCGGTTGCGGGGGCTGGCCTTGTTCCGGCGCGCCCTGTTGCGCTACTCCGGCCGGCGCGCCATACTCGTTGCGCTGCGCGGTTACGGGACTGTTCACCGCCGGCGCCGAATTAGACGCCTGGGGCCAGCCGTTATGGACCGGTGCGGGCTGGTCTTGTACCTCTCCCGTTGCTGGCGGTGGTGGAGCGGTCGCTGTCTGTGCCAGGAGCATGGTTCCCGTCACTACGGCGAGGCCGAACATCCGGCCAGCGCGCCAAATTGAACTTCGTGAATGTGACTTCATAAATCACTTCCTTAATAACTCCATTTAGTTCTGCAGCACGCCGATTGCCGCAATGTAAAGGATTGAAAAGACGGGCCTGTCTGCGGCAGTTATTGGCCACTGTGCACCGGCAGTGGTGCTTTTCGGCCAACCGCGGTCCGTTTTACCATGAAATTTGCTCCGCCGCTGCCGAATCGCTCTGCTGATCGCGCTGATCGGGTTCACCGCATGCAGCGATAAGACCACCACCACCCGCCGGGTGATCGTTCTCGGCGTCGACGGAATGGATCCGCTGCTGGTCGAGGCCCACCTCGACCGTCTGCCGAATTTGCGCCGCCTGGCCGCCCGCGGCCAGTACACTCGGCTTGGTACCTCGAATCCACCCCAGAGTCCGGTGGCGTGGTCTACTTTTTCCACCGGCACGGACCCCGCCCAAAACGGCATCTTTGACTTTGTTCATCGCGACCCGGCTACGATGGAGCCGTTTTCCTCGCTTGGCGTCACGCACGAACCCCGTTTCACGCTACCCGCCGGCCCCTGGATTCTGCCGCTATCGAAAGGGAGAGTGGAGTCCTTCCGCCGGGGCGATACCTTCTGGAAGATCCTGAGCACGGCCGGCATTCCCGTTGCCCTCCTGCGCATGCCCGCTAACTACCCTCCCGAGGCGGTTCGCGGTCACGCGCTGGCCGGCATGGGAGTTCCGGATATACGGGGGACTTTCGGAACTTTTACCCTTTACTCGGACAGTCCGTTTGAGTCCTCGCGCGCGGTTTCGGGCGGACGTATCGTTCAGGTCCGGATCGAGGACGGACACCTCGAGATTCCCATTGAGGGCCCGGCAAATTCGCTGCGCAAAGATCACCGCCCTTCCACCCTTCCTCTCAGCATCGATGTGGACCCTAATCAACCGGCGGCGTTATTCGCAGTCGCCGGCCGGCGTTTCATCCTCAAGCAGGGAGAGTGGTCGCCCTGGATTCGCGCTGAATTCCCCCTGATTCCCGGTCTCGCCTCGGCGCACGGCATGTTCCGTCTCTACGCCAGTCAGCTTCACCCGGGCTTCCGCGTCTACCTCAGCGCCATCAACCTCGACCCCTATACGCCGGATCTTCCCATTTCCGTCCCCGCCTCCTATAGCGCCGCCCTGGCCCGCGCCATCGGACCATACTCCACCCTGGGAATCCGTGAAGATACCGCCGCCCTCCGTGAAGGAGCACTGACGCTAGGCGAGTATCGAACGCAAAGCCGCCGTATTTTTGAGGAAGACCTGGCCTCGCTGCGGCACGCGCTGGCCACTTACCGCGACGGCCTGCTCTTTTTCTACTTTTCGGCCACCGACCAGGACGCCCACATGCTCTATGGCAAGCACGACGCCGAACTGCTCGAAACCTACCGGCGCGTAGATTCGGCGATCGGCGAAGTTCTCGACAGCGGCAAGTATGACGACCTGATCGTCATGAGCGACCACGGCTTCGCCCCTTTCAATCGCGGCGTCAACCTCAACACCTGGTTGCTTGAAAACGGCTATCTCGCCTTGGATAACCCCCGCAACACCGGTCCCGGCGAACTGTTCGCCCACGTCGATTGGACTCGCACCCGCGCCTACACACTCGGCTTGAACTGCCTCTACCTAAACCTGGCAGGGCGCGAAAAGCGCGGCATCGTCCCGCGCGCCGGCGCCGGCCGCCTGCTTGAAGAAATCGGCGCCAAGCTGCGTGCCCTGCGGGATCCGGAGAATAACCTGACTCCGATCACCTCGGTCAGCCGTCCCACGGCCGAACCGGAGCGTTTCGCCCCGGACCTGATTGTCGGATTCGCCCGCGGCTACCGTATCTCCTGGGGAGGGGCGCTCGGCGCCGTCGAAACCGCGCTGTTCTCGGATAACCACGATGCCTGGGTAGCCGATCACTGCATGGACCCCAAGGCTGTCCCCGGAGTGCTGTTTTCCACGCGCCGCACCACCATTCCCGACCCGGAACTCAAGGACCTGACCGTGACCTTGCTGCGTCTCTACGGCCTCGATCCCCCAAAGGCCATGACCGGACG
>JADZGD010000074.1 GCA_020854055.1 Bryobacterales bacterium
AGGGCGCGCGTTGTGGGTGGATTTCAGCGCGACGGATACCGGGTGGAGAAGGTGGTTTATGAGAGCCGCCCGAACTATTTTATTTCCGCCAATCTGTATCTGCCGGAGGGCGGCAGGCCGCCTTATCCGGGGGTGTTGTTTCAGATGGGCCACTCGGACAACGGTAAGGCGTTGAAGGTGTACCAACTCTGCTCGATCGGGCTGGCCAGGCTTGGCTTTGTGGTGCTGGGTTTCGACCCGATGGGACAAGGCGAGCGGGTGAACTACGGGGGCGGCAATTCACCGGACGACGAGCACACTCTGCCGGCATTCCAGGCGGCGCTAATTGGAGACACGGCCACGCTGTGGCAGACCTGGGATTCGATTCGCAGCCTGGACTACCTGGCTTCTCATCCGCTGGTGGACTCCAAGCGACTGGCATCGACCGGGCAATCGGGCGGGGGCACGACGAGCATGTTTCTGGCGTGTGCCGATCCGCGGCTGGCGACGGTGGCGATCGCTTCGGGAAACACCGAAAATTTCGCCTGTGCCGATTTCATCTCGCCCGGTTCGACCGACGACGGCGAGCAGAACCTGATCCACTCCGTGCCGGCCGGTTTCGACCGCTGGGACATGCTGCAGGCGTTTGCTCCCAAACCGCTGCTGGTGATGGCGAGCGCGCACGACTTTTTCGGAACGTATTCGCCCAACTATCTGAACAGCGGGCGCGAGGAGTTCGCGCTGCTAAAGGGAATGTACGAAAAGCTGGGGCGCGGAAACGATATCGAGTGGCACGAATCGCCGCTGCCGCACGGGTTGGCGTTTGGCAGCCGCATGAAGATTTATAACTGGATGGGCCGCCAACTTCTGCCGGGTTTCCAACCGATTACGGAAGAACCGGCGGCTATGGCCGAGGCGGACCGCACGCTCTGGGTGACGCCGAACAACAGTGTGGTACGGGATCTTCACAGCGCCACGCCGTTCTCCATTCTTAGCCGGCACGGTGTGCGCCGCAGTTCAAAGCCGCTGGCCGAAATTTTGAAAGTGGACCGGCCGGAACCGGACGTGGAGGCACGAACGCTGGCCGGAACGCGGTTCGCGCGGGCCGGGATTGAAGCGATCGAGGTGCGCTCGGCGCCTTCGGTGTGGCTGCCGGGCTGGTACTTTCAACCGCGCGGCAAGGCGGCGCGGGCGCCGATTCTGCTGGCGGTTGGCAACGAGGTTCGCGGCCAGTGGCGCGAAGGCGGATTGTGGGATTCGCTGGCTTCGCGCGGCTTCGCCGTCTGCGCGTTGGATGTTCGAGGAACGGGTGATCTGCGGCCCGACTACGGCCGCGGCAATCCGCGGTATGCCGCTTCACACGAAGACATGAACCCTTACGCCTGGGCTTCGTTGACTCTGGGCAGGCCGCTCGTGGGGCAGCGGGCAACCGACATTCTGGCGGCGGTGGCGGCGCTGCGGAAGCGGCCTGATTCGCGCGGGCGGGGGTTCGCGCTGGCCGCCCGTGGTCCGCTGGCGGCGCCGGCGCTGTTTGCGGCGGCGATCGAGCCGGCGATCGAGGCGCTATACCTCAGCGGCGGGTTGATCTCGTTCCGGAACCTGATGGAAACGGAACGCTACGCCGGGGGCCGCTACGATGGCACCCCGGACCGGGAAGCGAACAACGCCATCAATGTGGCGTTCGGGCTGCTGCAATCGACCGATTTGCCGGAGGTGGCGGCTTCGATCGCGCCGCGGAAGATCCGGCTGGCGGGAGTGATCGACGCGGCGGGAGCGGCGGTGGGTGTGGAGACCGTGCGAGCCGCATATTCCGGAGCGAAGAACGTGGAAGTGCAGGCGGAGGGCTCCTGGAGCGGGGAAACACTGGAGGCGTGGTTGAAGAGCCTATAGGCGCCGGCCGGTGCATGTAAAATGGAGGTTCACTCTACCATAAAGGAACAACGCCACCGAGTGGACGATCAATCGCCGGGTCTTATCGCAATTTATCCGGGTTCGTTCGACCCCATCACCAACGGGCACCTGGACCTGATTGCACGTTGTTCGAGGATGGTGAGCCGGCTGATTGTGGCCATTCTGAAGAATGAAAGCAAACAGCCGCTGTTTTCGGTGAATGAACGGATGGAGATGCTGAGGGAAGTGTGCGCCGTCTATCCGAACGTAGAAATCGATTCCTTTAATGGCCTGCTGGTGGATTATGCCGCGACCCGGGAGGCCCGCCTGATACTACGCGGCATTCGCGCAATTTCCGATTACGAATACGAGTTGCAGATGGCGCTTATGAACCGCCGCCTGCGTCCCGAGATCGAAACCATGTTCATGATGGCCGGCGAGGCCTATTCGTTCATCAGTTCACGGCTGGTGAAGGAGGTCATCGGGCTGGGCGGCAGCATTAGCGGGCTGGTGCCAATCCCGGTGGAACGCCGGCTGAAGCAACGTCTTTTGGGAGAATAATAAACAGATCATGCCAGCCACGCTAGAGTTAGCCGCCAGAATGTCACGCATCACCGTATCGTCCACGATGAAAGTCGCAGCCGAGGCCGACCGTCTCCGCCGCGAAGGAGTGGACGTGGTGGACTTCGGCGCCGGCGAGCCCGACTTTCCGACGCCCGAAAATATCAAACGCGCGGCCATTCGCGCGATCGAGAACAACTTCACCAAGTACACGCCCGCGGGCGGCACGGCCGAGTTGCGCAAAGCCATCTGCGAGCGGCACGCCACCGATTACGGCACGGCCTATACGCCGGCCGAGTGCGTTATCAACGTGGGCGGCAAGCACGCCATATTCAATGTGGTCCAGGCGCTGATCGAGGAAGGCGACGAGGTGGTGATTCCGGTTCCCTACTGGGTCACTTACAACGACGTGGTCAATTACGCCGGCGGGGTGTGCCGCTTTGTCAACACGGACGAGCAGGCGGGTTTCACGCTGACGGCAGCGATGATTGAGCCTCACCTGACCAGCAAGACGCGCATTGTGTTGATTAATTCACCCTCCAACCCGTCCGGGGCGGTGCTGGACGATGCAGAGTTCCAGAAGATTTACCAGATGACGTCGAAGCGGGGGATTTTCCTGCTCACCGACGAATGCTATTGCCGGTTCCTGTACTCGGGTTCGCCATTCTCGATCGCCTCGATGCCGGGCGCCAAGGAGCACGTGATCGTGGCCGGTTCGCTGTCGAAGACGTATGCGATGACGGGATGGCGAATCGGCTTTGTGCTTGGACCTCCGCCGATTGTGAGCTCGATTATCAAGCTGCAGAGCCACAGCACGTCGAACCCGACGTCGATCGCCCAGAAAGCGGCGCTTGAAGCCGTCACCGGGCCGCAGGAGTCGGTGGGCGAGATGCTGGCCGAATACCGGAAGCGGCGCGACTTCGTGATCAACCGGTTGCGCCAGATTCCGGGCGTCACCACGGCCGAGCCGAAGGGCGCGTTTTACGCTTACCCGAATATCAGTTGCGCGCTGAGCCCGAACGGGATTAAGACGCCGTTCGAATTCTCCGAGAAGCTGCTGGAGAAGGCGCACGTGGCGGTGGTGCCGGGCGAGGCTTTCGGCACGGATCGTCACATTCGCATTTCCTACGCCACGTCGATGGAGACACTGGCGCGGGGACTGGACCGGATCGATCAGTTCATCCGGTCGCTATGACGGAACGGCGGCAGCCTCAGCGGCTGAAGAGCCGGTTTCTGGAAAAAATCTGGGGAGCCACGGAGATTGGTCCGTGGTTCCCTTCCGATGGCCGTAGGATCGGCGAGGTGTGGTTCGAGGATCCCGCGGATCCGCTGCCGATTCTGCTGAAATTCATTTTCACTTCCGAGAAACTGTCGGTTCAGGTGCATCCCGACGATTCCTACGCGCGGGCCAAGGACAACCTGCCGGGCAAGACGGAGATGTGGTACGTGCTGCGGGCGGAACCCGGGGCGCGGCTGGCGGCCGGCTTCCGCCAGCCGATCAGCCGCGAGCAACTGGTGGACGCGGCGCTCAGCGGGAAGATTGAACAACTGCTGGAATGGATTCCGGTAAAGCCGGGCGACGCGCTGTTTATTCCCGCGGGCACGGTTCATGCGATCGGCGCGGGAATTGTGCTGTGCGAGATCCAGCAGATGTCGGACACGACCTACCGGCTGTACGACTACGGGCGGCCGCGTCCCTTGCATCTGGAGCGTAGCGCCGATGTGGCCACGCTGGGACCGTGGCGGCCGCCGGAGCGGCCGGTATTGCGCGGCGACGGATGGCAACGCCTGGTGAAGTGCGATTACTTCGCCACCGACTGGAGAAGGGTTGAAAGCGCACTCGACTGCACGCCGCCGGGCGATGGATTCCAGGTGCTGATCGTGCTTGGCGGGGAAGGACAGTTGGGCACGCAGCGTTACCGGCCGGGCGAGATGTGGAAGATTCCGAGGGGCACGGCGGCGGCGCGGTTGATCCCGGCGGCGCCAACCGAACTGCTACGTACCTACCTGCCCTGACGGGCTGGTCAATGCGACAATGAATGCAATGGGCGTTGGCTCGCTGCTGGTGAGAATCATCACGGCCGCCGTGCTGGCACTGCTGGTTTCGTGCGGGTCGAGACGCGATAGCAGGCCGGTAATCGGGCATGCGTTCGCGGGTCCGGCCAGCATCAGCATCCGCAAGGAACTATCGCTTCGCTCACCTACGGTAGCGACCCTGAAGCATGGCGACGAGGTCGACATCATCCAGGTTCGCCGGCGATTTGTGCGGCTCCGTCTGCCCTCGGGCGTGGAGGGCTGGACCGACAGCCGGCAACTCCTCTCCACCGCGCAGATGGAGGCGTTCCGCCAGCTCACAAAGCAAGCCGCGAGGCTTCCTTCCCAGGGCCGGGCGACGGTCTTCGATCCGCTCAACATCCACACCGAGCCGAGCCGCTGGGCGCCGAGCATCTACCAGATTCCTGAGAATACCAGTGTCACGGTGATCGGCCACCGGGTGACGGACCGGGTCGCGCCGGCTAATCAGCCAAGCCTGATTCCGAAAGCTCCACCGCACAAGACAAAGGCGCGGGCGGAGAAGAAAGAGAAGTCCAAATCGCGAGTTCCGGCGCCACCGATGCCGGAAGCACCCAAGCCACCCGAAGACTGGCTTAAGCTCTCGTTTCGCGACCCGCAACCAGAGCAGCCAGTGCCCGAGCAGGATCCCGCGCCGGACGCCAAGCCGATACGAAAAGACGACTGGACGCTGGTGCGCACGAAAGAGGGCAAGACCGGCTGGGTGCTGACCCGGCCCCTGGTGATGGGCATCCCGGACGACGTGGCACAGTACGCCGAAGGGCACCACATTACCTCGTTTTTTGCGCTCGGCGACGTGGCCGACGGCGATGCGGTCAAACACGACTGGCTTTGGACCACGATCAAGCAACTGGGGCAGAATTACGAATTCGACGGATTTCGCGTCTTCACGTGGAATCCCGTCCGGCATCGCTACGAGACTGCATACCGTGAACGGGACCTGGAGGGTTATTACCCGGTAACGGTTCACACGACCCAGGTCAGCGAGGGGAAGAAGACCCTCCAGGGCCGAGCCTTTTCGCTGGTGGTGAGAGACTCCAGCGGGCAGTTCTGGCGGCGTAACTACGTGTTCATCCCGAACCGTGTCCGTTTTCAGGGTAAGGAACCGATCCAGTTCGGCCAGGACTCCGCCGGAACCGGCGCGGAGACGGGGAACGCGCCGGACGGGTCCGGGCAGGCGGCGAGCAAGTCGTGGCTGGACCGTCTTATGTTCTGGAAACACAAGCTATTGAAGTAGTTGGGGCGAGACCGGCACGCCGGCCGCGAAACCGGTTGCCGGGGCGCAGCGCGGATTATCGCATTCCTGGACATTTATCTCCTGTAAGCCCATTGCAATCCCGACCGATTGGTACTAGCATTTCAATTGTGAGGATGGTTTTGAGATGAGATTGTCTGTTATTCTTCCGGTTGTATTATTGGCGTTAGTGCTTCCGCTGGCGTTGTTCGCCGAAGCGATGCCGCGAATGACCACGGTAGAACCGGGGACAGCGAAGGCGGGTGACCTGCTGGTGGTTGGCGGGGAGAATCTCGGCGCGGCGCACGTCGCCGAGCTATACCTGACCGATGGCACAAACGACCTAAAAGTGGCGGTTACCGAACAAAACGACACCTCGATCAAGTTCAAGGTTCCAGCGACGGCAAAAGCGGGCCGGTTTGCCCTGATGATCCTGACCTCCGGAAAAGGGAAGGATGCCAAACTGATCGAGCAACCTGTCAAGGTGACCATCGAGTAGCGGCGAACAGTGGCAGGCATAGGAGGATAAGCTGATAGGTACCGCCTATGCCCTATACCGCTTTCCTGTTTCTGCTGGCTGAGCCGGCTCGCTTAGAGAGGCTGCTTGCTTCAGCCACGGGTGGAACGTGGGGAGTGGTGGGGGCGTTTGCGATCGCGTTTTTCCTCGGCGCCGCCCATGCGCTAACGCCGGGCCACGGAAAGACCCTTGTCGCCGCTTACCTGGTAGGGACGCGCGGGCGGGTGAGAGACGCGGTCTACCTGGGAACCACGGTGACGGCGACGCACACGGCAAGTGTGTTCGTGCTGGGCCTGGTGACGCTCTATGCATCTCACAAGGTGGCTCCCGAGCGTATTTTTCCCTGGCTGGCGGTAGCAAGCGGCGCGCTGGTGACCGGATTGGGAGTCTGGCTGTTGATCCGGCGCCTGAACGGGCGAACCGCCGAGCATCATCACCATCACGACCACCCGCACTCCCACACCCACCCGCACGGTCACCCCCACGATCATCCTCATGAGCACAACCATTCGCACGACCACGATCACCCCCACCACGACCACGGCGATAAGGCATCGCTCGGGGCACTGCTGTCTTTAGGGATCTCAGGCGGGCTGGTTCCCTGTCCCGAGGCGCTGGTGGTGCTGCTGATTTCGGTCTCGATGGGGCGCATCCTGTTCGGGCTGGGCATTCTGGTGGCGTTCAGCTTTGGATTGGCGGCGGTATTGATTCTGATCGGGATGGCGATGGTGCTGGCGCGGCCGCTAATGAAACGGTGGAGGGGCGGGGGGCGTTCAGTGTGGGCGTTGCAGGTGGTTAGCGCGGCGGTGATCACCCTGGTGGGTGTGATTCTGTTGGTTCAATCGATTCAGCCGCTCGCGGTAAAGTAATGGCATGAAGATGCCGGGTACGCTACGGATGGCGGTGCTGGCGCTCGTGCCGGTTGCCGCGGGGGCGGTGGTGGCGCCCCGCAACCTGATCCCGATGCGGTGGCCGTGGAGTGATTCCAGGGAACTTCACCTGCTGGAGGGTACTCCGGTGAACTGCCTGCTGCTGGCGCGGGATGCGGCACAGGTGGCGCGGGCGGCGGCGACGAAGGGACTGGTTCCCCTGGCGGTGTTACGGCCAGGCGAGAACAGGGCGGCGCTGGATCCAGCTTTTCAAGGGGTAGTGCTGGAGGGCGACTTCCCGGCGGCGGAGAGGGCACCAGCGGAGGCGGGACGTGTGGTGGTGGAGTTGACCTCCAAGGCGCGGCTCTACGGCGAGGCTCCGGCGGCGGAGGTAGCGGGCACCTTTGAGGGCTACTGGCCGGGAATCCGGATTCAGCAGGGCGGCGCGGTCAAGGCTGGTCCTTCCGGCGCGCCGTGGATAGACACCAACGCGGGGTTGCTGCGGTCGGTTCAGGCGCGGAGTGGAGCAATGGTGTGGATTGACGTGCGGCCGCCGGAGCACTCGGTGTTAAAGGTGGAGCGTTACCTGCAGGCTATTGCCGACGCGGCGATGCCGGGCGGGCGCTGGGTGATTGCTCTGGATAGCGACTTCGCCAGGCGACTGGCGGCGGGTGACGAGGCGGCGCGCCGGGATTGGGCGCGAATGATGCGCATGGAGAGCTTTTTCGAGCAGCAAAAGGCCTGGCGGGGACTGGCCGCCCGCTCGAAGCTGGCCATCGTGCAGGATCCCGCCGATGGGCCGGTGCTGGCGGCTGGAATGCTGGATATGATATCCACCCAGCACACGCAGGCGCGGGTGGTGGCCGCGAGCCGGCTGGAAGAAGAATCGCTGGCCGGGGTGAAGTTTGCAGTGGCGGTCAACCCGCAGCGGCTGACGGCGGCACAGAAGCAGATGCTGACCACCTTCACGCGCGGAGGCGGGACACTGTTGAACGGACCGGGCGGCTGGCGCACGGGGGCGGCGTTGGATAGGGCGGAGTCAGACCGGTTGAACGATATCTGGCGGGAGGTTCAGTCGATGATCGGCCGGCGCAACATGGAAGTGCGGCTGTTTAATGTGTCCTCGATCCTGTCCCATGTGGTGGGGGATGCCGCCGGCAGCCAGACGGTGGTCTATCTGTTGAACTACTCCAATTACCCGGTAGAGCAGGTGACATTACAAATGGCCGATAAATACCGCCGGGCGACGTTATACTCACCCGGCGAGGCGCCGAAATCGCTGGAACTCTACGGTACCGAGGAGGAAGGGACGGGCGTGGACATCGACAAAGTGGCGGTGTTTGCGGCCGTTCATCTGGAACGATGAGACTCACTCGCAGGGAATGGATGGCGGCGGCGGGGGGAGCCGCGGTTTCGGGTCTTCGGGCAGCGGCGCCGGCTTCTCCGGTGTCGGTGGCCCGGTGCAATTCCTACGACGAAGACCTGGCGGCAGTGTTGGGCAAGATGTTCGACCAACTGGGGGGCCTGGAGCGGTTGGTCAAGGGCAAGACGGTAACCGTAAAGCTGAACCTGACGGGCAATCCGGCATTACGGTTTGAAGGACGCCCACCGGGGGTAACTCACTACACGCATCCCAAGGTGGTACTGGCGGCAACATACCTGATGGGGCGGGCCGGAGCGCGGCGGATCCGGCTGGTGGAGGGGGCGGCCGAGACGGCGGCGCCGCTTGAGGAGTATCTGCTGGACTCGGGATGGAACGTGCGAAGACTGAAGAACATTGCTGCCGGGGTGGAGTTCGAAAACACGAATGTGCTGGGTAAAAACAAACAGTACGGCCGGCTGAAGGTACCGGGCGGAGGACTGATTTATCCCGCCTACGACGTGAGTCCGGCCTATTTGGACACGGACGTGTTTGTGAGCATGGCCAAGCTGAAAGAGCATGGCACCTGTGGGGTGACGCTGTCGCTGAAAAACTGCTTCGGGATTACGCCGGCATCGATCTACGGCGACGATGCGGGTGTGGAGGAGCCGAACGAAAATCCTACCAAGGGCCGGGTGAAGATTTTTCACGGCGGTCAGCGGGAACCTTCCAAGTCGGCGCCGCAGGAATTGGACTCGCATTCAAGCCGGGCGCCCGGGTACCGGGTTCCACACATTGTGGCTGAATTGACGGCGGCGCGGCCGGTGGATCTGGCGATTATCGACGGGGTGGAATCGATTGCGGGCGGCGAAGGGCCGTGGATCCCCGGGATCCGTTACGTGCGGCCGGGAGTTCTGATCGCCGGGCGCAACGCGGTGTGCACCGATGCGGTGGGAACGGCGGTGATGAGAGTGGAAGAGAAAGCATTCCAGCACTGTTCCAACACCCTGCTACTGGCCGAGCGGATGGGCGTTGGGACGGCGGACCGGCGGCGGATTGAGGTTCTGGGGGACTCCGGGCTGCTGCCGCGGCTGTGAAGGGGCGGTGCCGGGTATCGCTCAGTCCCTGCCCGGGTGTCCTGTTC
>JADZGD010000075.1 GCA_020854055.1 Bryobacterales bacterium
CCACTGGCGCAACAGCAGCAACGCCTGGGACATTGCGCCCCGCGGTGACCGCCAGATTGTTGCCATGCGCGCCGGGACCGTCTACGCCCACGACCTCGGACTACGCCAAACGCAGACCATCCGCTCGTTCGGCACCTACATCACCATCGATCACGGCGACGGCGAATTCAGCCACTACGCCCACCTGGCCAGTGGTACATTCCTGGTCCGAAGCGGGCAACACGTCGAGGCCGGCCAGCCACTGGCCCGCGCCGGCACTAGCGGCTATACGTTCGGACGAAACGGCGGCTACCATCTGCACGTTCACGTGACACGCTCGCCGCGCATCTCGGCCCCCAGCATTCCGTTCGAGTTTGAAGATCCTTCAGCCGCCACCAAGGTTGCGGGGCGAAACTCCGCCGGCTCGCCCGGCTCTCTCGATTAAGCCACTCAGGCAGGTGAGGGTACGTCCGCCGCTTTGCCGAGCGCCGATTGCAGAATCTCTGTCTCGAGCGGATAGATCAACCGGTGAGACCCGCCCGGCAGCAGGAACAACTCCGCTTTCCGCAGGCCTTCCTTAAGGTACTCGGAGAGTTCCACGTGCATCACCTTGTCCCGCCCGCCGGCCCACAGGGTGGTGGATTGCCGGATCTCATAAAGGTCAAAGGACCACGGCTGAATGAAGACCTCCAACTCCTGCACCAGCGCATACGCCCGTTTAGCGCCGGTACGGAAGGCGCGTGCCGCCAGCGTCGAGATGCCGGGCAGCAGGTTCGCCACCGCCGCTCCGGCAACCAGCGTCTTGCCATAGCCCTCAAACCAGTGCTGCCGTTCAATGGGAGCCGGGCTGGCTACCAGGTCCAGACCAGCCACGCGGTCCCGCAGCCAGGCGGCGCAGTTCAACGCATAGGAACAGCCAAGACTCCAGCCAATGATCGGGAAGCGCTGTAAACCAAGTTGATCGGCCCACTCTTCGACCTCGTTGACCCAATCGCTGCGCAAGCGCTCACGCACCGGCTCGGAATCACCAAAGCCAGGCCGCTCGGGCGCCAGCAACCGGATGCCGCTCAGCTCAGCGCCGTGAAGGGGCCACTCCTCGCCGGCCCCCAACGGACCGTGGAAGTAGACCACCGGAGCACCTGCCGGATCGCCGCGCTCAACGTAGCTCAGCAGGCGGCCGTTACGCAGGCGGACATACTTGCGTCCACCGGCCGCTTCCGTCCGTTCCCCGGCCTGCCGGATCCCCCGGATCAACTCCACCTGCCGCAGACGCCGCCCGGCGGCCTCGGCGAGCACAAAGGAAGAGGCCAACGCCGCCGTCGCCTTCACCAAGGGGTGCAACCCGCCCGTATCTTCTGCCATTCTCTCCCCTTACCATGGTGACACGGAACACAAACCCGGGGAGAGACGGGACGTTTTCCGAAAGCCCCATCCTTGCTGTACGCGTCTCAACTCAATACAATGATGGCACCATGGCTGATATGACCCGCCGCGGATTCATGGCTACCGGATTGGCCGCCGCCGCCCTCCCCATTCCCGGCCGAACCGTCGTGCTAACAATGGACGATGCAGTGAAAAGTCATCGCACCTTTGCCGGTCCGCTGCTCAAACAACTGGGATTTGGCGCAACGTTTTTCGTCACTCACTGCTGGATGCCTTCTACGGAACATTTCATGAGCTGGCAGGAGATCGCCGAACTGCACCAGATGGGTTTCGAGATCGGCAACCACACCTGGACCCACTCCGATTTTTCGAGCGCCCGCAATGCCGCCCGCCTGGAGGGCGAACTGGCGCTGGTGACAAACGAATTGAAACGGGTCAACGTTCCCCGCCCGGTGAGCTTTTCCTGGCCGGGCAACACCTTCAGCCCCGAAGCGTTCCAGGTGCTGGTCGATGGCGGCTACCGCTTCGCCCGCCGCGGCGAGGAACCCGATGGCCGCTACGGCCAGTTGGACATCGGCGCACGTTTCGACCCTTCGCGCCATCACCGCCTGTTGATTCCCACCACCGGCGACGCCTACCCCGCCTGGACTCTCGATCACTTCAAGAAGGTTGTTGCGCAAGCCAACCCCGGCCAGGTTGTGGTGCTGCAATTTCACGGCGTGCCCGATGTTGCACACCCCTGGGTCCACACACCTCCGGAAAACTTCCGCCAGTACATGCAGTATTTGAAAGACAACGGATTCCGCGTGATCGCCATGCGTGATCTCGATCAGTTTATCGGAGACCGCCCGGATCCGGACGATCTGCTGCTCGGCAAGCGCTTTCCGGCCAACCGGCCCGAACGCCTGCCCGTGGAGATGAAAGCTACCCGCGCCGAACTCCCCTACTGGACCGCCGTCATGCGCCGGCACAACTACAGCCAGCCCGAGATGATTCAGGTGGCCGGTCCAACGGATTTCCCACCCGCGGAGCCGGCTCCGGGAAACCTGCTCCCCTACCCCGGAGGACGCCATCCCCGCATCGGCTTTCTGGACGGTGCCATCAATCCGCACCGCGGCACCAAGGCAGCCATCTTTCTGCCCTGGGATCCCGCCGCTTATCTCGTGGTGGATCTGCCCGAGGCGATCTTCAGCAACCTCGGTCTCATCTACCTGGCTCACACCCACATCCCCACATACTGGGACGAACGCAACGTAATCATCGAGAATGTCGATTGGCGCCGCAACCCGGATGGCTCCCTGGCCTCGGAGTGGAAGCTGCCAAACGACATCCGCTTCGGCGGCAACATCTCCATGGCGGGCGAACGCGTAGAGATGGAACTCTGGCTGCGTAACGGTACCGCGCAACCGCTGACCGGCTTGAAAACCCAGATCTGCATGATGTTGAAGGGCGCACCCGAGTTCGCCGCGCAGACGCGCGATAACAAAGTATTCCGTCCGCCGGTTTCGGCGGTGCACTCCGCCGCTGGCGGCCGCTGGATCCTCACAAGCTGGGAGCACACCGGGCGCAATTGGGGCAATTGGCGCTGCCCCTGCATGCACGCTGACCCCATACTACCCGACTGCGCCCCCGGCGAAACCGTGCGCGTGCACGGAAGCATCTGGTTCCATCAAGGCAAGGATCCCGAGCAGGCACTGTCCTCGCAAAACCCGTGACAGTACACTCAAACACCATTTTCCCGCCGTAATGGTCACATTCGCTCCGTGTCAGTACACGTGGCGACAGACGGAAAGCACCTTCTGTCACCACATTGTCGACCCAATCGAATTTGACAATTGACGCCCGTGGCGTCACGTCCTTCGATCAGGCAGAACCTTGCGTTTAGCTGCCACAGCAGCCAGTGGGCGCTCCTATCGGCACGCCTTCACGCCATCCGGTTCCACAATAAAAATCGGTAGTATCTGCGGGTTCGGCGGTGGGAACGTCCGCGTGTCCGTGATCTGGTAGTCCGCGCACCATCCATTCTTCCTGGCGACGGCCTGATACTTGAGCGTCATGACGCCGGGAGACCGGTTTTCGCTGATCCGCTTGAAACGCAGCTTCCATCCACGGATCTCTTTGACGCGCCATCTTTCCCACCGAACACCGGGGATGAAGGTGCTACCGCCCTCGCCCAGCTTCGATTTGTACGCCTGTGCGATTTCTTCTTTGATCGGCTCGTTTGGCGGTGCCTGGGCGAAGGCAATCGCGGCGCTGATCACTGCCAGCGGCATCATTGCCGAAACACAGGACTTCATCGGTGGAAGTTTAGCACGGCGCCGGGCTACGCCAACCTGCTGCGCCGCGCGCTGGTCAACTCTGTTTGGCTCAACTGGATCACCTTTCAGGGCCGCCCCGGGTGACCGGGTTTCGTTGCAGTTAAGGGATGACATTATTCTGGAGCATCTTCAAATCAAAGCTGGCAACATTGACGAGGACACGCGCTACCTCGTATCATGTCGCGTGCGCCTGATAACTCTGCTCGTTCTCGCCGTCCTGCTCCACGCGGCTGCTCCATCCGTCGAAACGCTCTACCGCTCCTTTCGCGATCCGGGATCCGGCTACGGCATCAGCCCCTACTGGTTCTGGAACGGCAAGGTGACCGAAGTCGAAACGCACCGCCAGATTCACCAGATGGTGAGCCAGGGCGTGCGCGCAGCCGTAGTGATGAACTGGGCCGGACTGGAGCCCGCCTACCTGAGCGAAGAGTGGTGGAAACAGGTGGGCGCGGCTCTCGATGCGGCGCGGGCCGAAGGGCTGACGCTGAATTTTTCCGACGAATACCTGTGGCCCAGCGGCGAGGCATGGGATTACGGATCCCTGAATCCGGAGCCCAGCCGCGTGCTGCAACTTCACCCGGAATACCACATGCGGCGCCTGGTTCAGTCCGAATACGATGCCGGCTCTCCCATCACCCTCAAAAGCGACCCGGAAGCGGTGGCGGCGGCGCGCTTGGACGCTTCCGGCGAAATTGAACCCGGCACATTGGCGCTTCTCCCGGCCGGGCGCAATATATCCTGGACGCCGCCGTCACCCGGCAACTGGAAGATCTTCACCTACACCCTGGAGGCTGCCGTCGAGCGCAACACGCGCGTGGACCTGATGAACCCGGCGGCGGTACGCGTATTTCTGGACCTGGTCTACGAGCAGTATGCCCGGCGCTTCCCGCAGCACCTGGGAACCACCATTCGGACCTTCGTCTCCGATCACGAGGGCTCCTACGGATCTCCGCTGGCCTACACGCCATCGCTATGGAAAACCTTCGAACAACGGCACGGGTACGATCTGCGGCGGTTTCTTCCGCTGGTGGAGCAGACGGGCGTCAAGGCCGCCGAGGTTCGCAAGGATTATCTGGAGACACTCTCCCATCTTTATGCAACCAACTTCGTGCAACAGGTGACCGATTGGTGTACCCGCCACGGGGTCCAGCATGCGCACTCGGATATCGAAGAGCAGCTACGGTTTCAGGTGAAGTGGACGGGAAACATGTTCAGCATCTGGCGGGCCACCTCGGTGGTGTATATCGATGCGCTGATCAACCGCGCCCGCATGCCGCTGGACTTCAAAGAAGCGGCGTCGATCGCCCATTTCGAGGGCCGGCCCTTCATGGTGGAAAACCAGGGGCTCATCGGACACGATTCCTACTGGAGCCTGGAGAAGGCCCGCCTGGGCACCAACATGTGCGTGCTGTGGGGCGTGAACCGGCTCGTTCCGCATTACTTTGAATACGACCCGGCCCACATTCAGTATCCCCCCAGTTGGTTTCTCACTCAGCCCCTGTGGCCCTATTTTCACCACTACGCCGATGTGACGCGCCGCGCGCTATTTCTGAACGCGCAGGGCCGTCACGATGCCCGCATCGCCATTTACTATCCGCTCGAAACCGCGTTTGCCGGAGCAGACGGGTTGCTGAAGGAGCGGGAGCGCACCACCTTGCGCTGGGACAACGTGGTGGACCAGACGCAGGATTACTACTCCGGCCTGCAGTTGGAGTTGGCCCGGAATGGCTGGGATTACCACATGATGGACGCCTATTACCTGGAGCGGGCAAACATCGGCAAGAGCGAATTAGAACTGGCCGGAGAGCATTTTCCGGTGCTGATTCTGCCTCCGATGACGGATATTGCCGCTGCTTCCGCCGCCCGGATCCGGCGCTTCGCCGAAGCCGGTGGCCTGGTGCTGGCGGTAGGACCGCAGCCGGCAGCGCTTGACGGCGTGGCCATGAAACGCTTCCCGATTCGAAACCACACATTATTCATGGACCAGTTGAACTACACGGCATATGTGCAAGCTCCTCAGTCCGTACGGGAGGATCTGGCGCCGGTGCTCGATGCGGTTCGCGCGCGGCAGGCTCCCGATGTGACGGTGGCTTCCGGCACGCGTGACCATCTTTACTTCTCGCGGCGCTTCGCGGGGGATGTGGAGTGGTTCTGGGCAGTGAACGACACCGTCTCGCCGCGAACGGTGACGGTTCAATTCGCCAGATCCGGTGTTTTCGAGAAGTGGGATGCTGAAACGGGTGTACGCCGGACTCTGCCATCAGAGGGATCTCGACTGACTTTGGAGTTCGGCCCCTGGGACGCGTACTTCATAGTCCGCCACGGCGGCCGGGCGACGGCTCCCGTCGAGCATCGGACCACACGCCGGGTTCTGGCCGGCATCCCTAACACCGGCTGGGAGTTCACGCCGGAATCCCGGGTGAAGGTGCCCTATGCGGAGGTGGACGGCAAACCGGTATGGTTGGCGCCAGAACGGCTGGCAAACCGCAACTGGTGGCTGGCGGGACCGTTCCCATACAACGATCACAAAGGCTTTTTCGAGGCCTATCCGCCGGAAAAGGGCTTCGATTCCAACGACCCGGCCTGGAAATGGACCGAATCTCCAACGCCGGCAGTGCGGCCCGTGCCACGCAACGGTGTCCACTACGCATTCGTAAATGTGTGGTCGCCGGAAACCCGGTCGGCTCAGGCGGCAGTAGCCGCATTCGATAGCGTGAAACTGTGGTGGAACGGGAAGCTGGTTTTGGAAAAACATGACCATCCGCCCTTTGTAAATCTCCGCGATGCCTGGTCGAAGAGGCCGGCGATCGAACTGCGCCAGGGGTGGAACAGCGTCCTGTTGAAGATCGGTCCGGCCCATGGAGGCGCTACGGGGTTTCTGTTCCGCATCACCGATTCGGCAGGCAATACCTTGCGCGACATCGTTTATTCCCGGGACAAGGCGATACCCGTCAAGCCCCCGGCACGGCGGGTACGCTATACCGTGAACGCTCCGCCGGGCGTAGCCGAACCTTCCATTGACCGGGAAATGGATGAGAATGCCATTCCCGAACGGCCCGCCGTGTTCACGCCTCGCACCGCCAGAATCCCGCTTGGATCCTGGACCGGTTCTACGCTGGCAAACTACTCCGGCGCAGCATCGTACCGCACCAGTTTCACGCTTAATAGCCTTCCACCGGAAGAGCGCATCGTACTCGACCTGGGCGCGGTGGGACTGGCGGCCGCGGTTTGGGTGAATGACCGGAAAGCCGGTGAGCGCGCCTGGCGTCCGTATGAAATCGACATCACCGGTTTTGTGAAACCCGGGGTAAACCGGTTGTTGGTGCGCGTGGCCAATTCCAACGCCGGTTGGATGGCGCAGGGTCCCCCGATTTATGAGGGTGGATCCTGGGGGGTGAGGTTCGCCTCCGAACGAGACCGGCTGCCAACGCTGCATCCCAACGGTCTGGAGGGTCCGGTTCGCGTTCTGGCCGTTCGCCGGGCCAAGTGATGCGCCCTCTGCCCACTACGGCTTGGGCATCGGGGCAATCTGCGGATGCTTCATGCCATGATGGCAACTGTAACAGCGGACTTCGTTTTTGCCTTCGAAGTATTGCTCGTTGATGCCCCTGGTCATGGTGATCATCTTGCGGGCGGTTACTTTGTGCTTGTTGGCGTCGGACGCAAAATCCTCATGCACGTGGCACGTTTCGCAGTCGCCGCCCACCGAAAGCGTGAAGTAATGCATCGCGTCGATGAAGCGTGACGCCGGCACGTCCTTCAACAACTGCACATTCTTGAAGCGTTGGGCCGCCGTTTGCTCGGGCTGGCGTAGCAGGGCGCCCGCGGCGTCCGGCTGCTTCTCGAAAATCACCTTCGATTGCGCCGGCCGTCCTTCCCTGGTTCCCGAGGTTTCCATGGTGAGCGTCTTGCCGTCCCCGGCCAGCCGGTACGTCTTGTGCAGCGTTTCCAACTGAGTATTGAAAATCCGCATATCCACTACCAGCGCGCCGCCTTCCCACGCCGCTTTGATTCGCGCCGGAATGCCGTGGACGCTGCCGCGAGCCTCCCGCCCGCTGAACTGGTAAGTGGTGATGGAGCGGTAAGGCCCGTAACGGTTTACGGTATCGGCCGTCTCCTTAAGACCGCCGGCGGATTGTTCCAGCAAGATCGCGTAGCTGGTTATGCTGGGATCATCCAGGCTGCTTTGAGCAAAGTTCGCTTTCCACACGCCGCTCAGATCCGGCGATTGAGCCAATCCCAGGCTCGCACCCATAGCAAGAAGACACACCAGTTTGTTTGTTCCCATGTGAGAAACAGTGTACAACAGCGACCGTTAGATGCGTCTCGCCCGGCGACCGGTCCGGGTGCGCCATCATAAATGCAACGCCTGTTTCCGGCTCCCTCTCCGACCATGAACTCGGCCCGCGCGTTTGCTCTGCAATTGGCGTTTGGCGCGGGATTCGGCGAGGCGGCAACCGGCGTGGTGGCCACCGTTGGCGCGCGCGATGATGCCCCCGAGGCAGGGCTCGTGAGGAGCCGCCAAAATCATTGCAAGGATAGCACTGGCGCTCGCGCCCGCGAATGAATATAATATTGTCCATAGAGATTATGGTGATTGACCAAACTGAGACGTTGACTGCCGAATACGAGCGAATCGTCCGGGAGGACATCGAACAGTTCCGCCGCAAGGTGGAGGAGTTTCTGGCCGGATCCCTGTCGGATGACGAATTCCGCGCGGTTCGCCTGCGCCGGGGCATTTACGGCCAGCGCCAACCCGGCGTGCAGATGGTGCGCACCAAGATTCCAGGCGGATTGCTCACCGCCGCGCAACTCACCCAAATGGCGAACCTGGCGGACGAATTCTCCACCGGCCGGGCGCACTTGACCACGCGCCAGAATGTTCAATTTCATTTCGTTCCTCTACGCCAGGTTCCCGATATGCTGTCCCGGCTGGCCGACTTCCGGCTGACCACTCGGGAAGCCTGCTACAACACGGTTCGCAACGTCACCGGTTGTGTCAACGCCGGCCTGCACCCTGACGAGGTGTTCGACGTTCGACCCTACGCGCAGAAGGTGGCGCTGGCTTTTCTGCACAACAAGCTGACCGATGCCATGCCGCGCAAATTCAAGATCACTCTGTGCGGCTGTGGACAGGATTGCACGGTGGCGGCGATCAACGACATCGGCCTGAAGGCGGTGATTCGCAACGGCAGGCGCGGTTTCAGGATGGTGGTCGGCGGCGGACTCGGCTCGCTGCCAAACGAAGCGCGGCTGCTCGAAGAGTTCGTGCCCGAAGAGCACCTGGTGCCGAAGTGCGAGGCGATGCTGCGGGTCTTCAACCAGCACGGTAATCGCAATAACAAAATGAAGGCGCGCTTCAAGTTCATCATTCGCGAGCGTGGCTTCGACTGGGTGCGGGAGAACATCGAACGGGAGTTCCAGGACATTCTGGCCAACGGCGGAACCCCGCTGCCGGAACAGATTCCCGAAGGCTTCGGCGGCTTCACCGCGGAACCGCCGCCGCTCGGGCAGGGCAAGGATCTGCCGGTGGTGGGCAATCCCCCAGACCCTGAGTACGACCGCTGGCTGGAAACCAACGTCCGGGAGCAGAAGCAGCCAGGCTACGCCAGCGTCTTCGTCCGCGTGGATCAGGGTAACCTGACCAGCGGCCAGATGCGCGGCCTGTCAAAACTGAGCGCGGATGCCGCCGACGGCTTTTTCCGCGTAACCGTGGATCAGAACCTGCTACTCGCCTACATACCGCTGGCGCGGTTGCGGCCTCTCTATGCGGCTCTAAAAATTCTGGACCTGGCCGATGCCGGAGCCAACGAGATTGGCGACGTTACTACCTGCCCGGGCGCCTACACCTGCAACCTGGGACTGACCAAGTCGATGAATCTTGGCTCGGAGTTGAGCCAGTTGTTCCGGGATGAAACCGATCCCGAGGTGCGCAAGCTGAAGATCAAAATCAGCGGCTGCCCCAATTCCTGCGGCCAGCACTGGGTCGCCGACCTGGGCTTCTATGGAAACGCGCGTAAGATCGAAGGCCGCGAAATTCCTTACTATCAGATGCTGCTCGGCGGCGGCTACGACCAGGAAGGCATGATGCGCTTCGGCCTGGCCATTCAAAGTCTGCCGGCACGGCACATTCTCCAGGCGACCAGCCGGGTGCTGGATCACTACCGCGCCAACCACAACTCCGGAGAAAGCTTCCGCGATTATGTGCTGCGCCACAAGGTGGAGTTTTTCCGCACGATGACGTCCGATCTGGCCAAGCCCCCGGCGGGAGTGGAGGAGATGTTTCAGGATTGGGGCGACGATACGGCGTTCTCGCTCAAACTCGGCCGCGGTGAGTGCGCGGGCTGAGATTCACCCGGACCCGTCCTTCTCCGTATAAAATGTGAGACGTCCAACACGAGTCTGTCTTTATAAAGGAGAATTGCTACATGCAGCGACGGGATCTGCTGAAATCGGCCGCTTCGCTCGGAACCGGCCTGACGATATTGAAGAGCGGCACACTCCGCGGAGCCAACGCGCCAAGCAATCGGATTAACGTCGCCCTGATCGGTGTCTGGGGCCGCGGAACCGCGCACTACACCGCATTGCGTGGCGAAAACGTCGTGGCGCTTTGCGACACCAACGACAATCGCACCAAGGAAGCTCTGGAGATATTCCCTGGGGCCAAAACCTACTCGGACTGGCGCCGCTGCCTGGATCAGAAAGACGTGGAGGCCGTGATCATCTGTACCGCCGATCATCATCACGCCTTCATCGCCAACTGGGCATTGAACCGCAACCAGCACGTCTATTGCGAGAAGCCGCTAGGCATCAGCATCGAAGAAGTGCGCACGGTTCGCGCCAACTACCTGCAACGCAAAGCGAAGGTAGCGACACAGCACGGGACGCAGCGTCACGCTTACCCTAACTTCGAGCGCATCCGCGAACTTATCCTGGACGGCGCCGTTGGTGAACTGAAGACGATTCACTGTTGGGACAGCCGCCGGCTTCCCCGCCCCGGTTATCCCCCCGGCCAGGGCATGCCACCCGCTTTTCTGCATTATGAACAGTGGATCGGGCCCTCTCCCTACCACCCCTACTCACCGCAGTACTTCGGCGGCACAATGGGCATGAACTGCATCTTCTGGAACATGTACCGCGACTTCGGCGTGGGCCAGATGGGCGACATGGGCGCCCACACGATGGACC
>JADZGD010000076.1 GCA_020854055.1 Bryobacterales bacterium
AGCGCCGCGGCCGCCAATCGAACGGGGGATCTATTCGTCAAGGTTTTCGGGGAACACGGCGTAGCCCTTGCCGGGCGGATAGATTTCCGCCAGAACTTCCAACCGCCGGCGAAGAGAGCGGCTGGGAAGTTGCCGTGGCGCGGTTTCGACGTCAATATCGCAGCAGATACCGTGAAGGTAGAGCGTCAGCGTATCAATGTACGATTGGCGGACGTACTCGCGAAAGGCTTTGGAATCCCGCCGGAAGGTATTCTGGCGGCGCAGCAGGGACTGTTTCAGTTGCCAACTGTCTTCGTCCACTTCGCCATGCACCTGGGCGGTCAGTTCGTCCCGGATGACGCCGGCGTAGCGGTGGCGTATCGCCTCTGTCCAGCGGTCGGCCATCAAGGTAGCAATGGAGCGAAAGAAGCGGTAGTGGTAATCGTCCAGTTCCTGTTCTTTCAAGCCAAAGGCCAGGGTGACGCCGGCATCACCGATGGTCAGCGAAACGCGGGACTGGCGCCTGGCCGGAGGCGGGTCGATGCTGATGAAATCCTGAGTTCCGGCCTGGCGGTCCTTCGCGCTGGCTTTTTCCACGTAGGGAACCAGCAGAATGGAGACTTTCGGCAACACCGCCGCCACCGAGGGCGGCAGGGCAGCGATCGGTTCCTGGAGGTACTCCCGGATGTCCTCCTCGCTCAGCGGCATGGCGGCCGAAAAGTAGGAGAATGTATTGCTCAGCGGAATCAGTTCGCTGCGAAAACGCTCCGCGAATTGCCGGACGGGGAAGCGGGAGAAATCGCCTTTGGCGGACATCGAGTTTGCTTTTATTCTACCATTGGACGGTTGATGTGCCCCAGCCGGAGCGCCCGGCTGGAATGTGAAGAGTAAGGAACCGCCGATAATGCCGCACTCCCGCCGGAGCTTTCTTAAGACCGCTTCCGCCATGCCTGCGCTATCCGTGGCGCGGGGCGCCGCCCGGCGCGGTATCCGCATCCGGGAAGTGAGTCATGCGTTCGAAGATTACCAGTACCGCACGCCGCTCAAATTTGGCGGGGTCATCTCGGACCGCTGCACGCTGCTCAACGTGACCACGGTGGTGGAGGGCCCGGGCGGGAAGACGGCCAGCGGGTTCGGTTCGATGACGCTCGGCAACGTCTGGTCGTTTCCCTCCCGCGAACTGACCTACAACCAGACGCTCGATGCCATGAAGGCGATGGCCGCCCGGTTTACCGCCAGCGCCAACAGATACAAGGAAACCGGTCACGCGCTGGATCTGGGGTTAGGCCTGGAGCCGCTGTTTCTGAAAGCAGCCGCGGACCTGACCCGGGAGTTAGAACTTGCCGAGCCGATCCCGGCGCTTTGCACCCTGGTGACGGCCAGTCCGCTCGATGCTTCGCTACACGACGCCTACGGTAAGTTGCATGGCGTGAATGTCTACCATACCTATGGCCCGGATTTCATGACTCATGACCTGTCCTACTACCTGGGGCCGGATTTCAAGGGAGAGTATCTGGACCGTTACGTCACCCGGGAGCCGAAGACCTGGATGCCGGTGTACCACCTGGTGGGCGCCGTGGATCCGCTGGCCGATTCGGATGTGAAAAAACGCATCGGCGACGGGCTTCCAGAGACACTGCCCGAGTGGATCCGCTACAACGGGCTGACGCACCTCAAAATCAAACTCGATGGAGATAACCTGGACTGGGACTCGGAACGCGTTATCCGGGTGAATCAGGTGGCTGAGCAGACCTGGCGCGGTCCGAAATCGGCCCAACTGGTCTATTCACTCGATTTTAACGAGAGATGTCCCAATGTCGGATACCTGATCGACTTTCTGAATCGCGTAAAGGAACGGGCTCCACGCGCGTTCGACCGCATCCAGTACATCGAGCAGCCAACCGGCCGCGATCTCCGTGCGCACCGGGAGAATGTGATGCACGCCGCCGCCCGGTTGCGGCCCGTGGTGATCGACGAATCGCTGACCAGCGTGGAGAACCTGTTGCTGGCCCGCGAGATGGGGTATTCGGGAGCGGCGCTCAAGGCATGCAAGGGGCAGAGCCAGGTTCTGCTGATGGCGGCGGCGGCCCAGAAGCACAAGATGTTCCTGTGCGTGCAGGATCTCACCTGTCCGGGAGCCTCGCTGATCCATTCGGCCGGACTGGCGGCGCGCATCCCCGGTGTTGCCGCCATCGAAGCCAACGCCCGGCAGTTCTGCCCGGCGGCGAATAAGCCGTGGGAAGCCCGGTTTCCAGGTATTTTTGTGATTCGGGATGGCCGCATGCAGACCGGCGTGCTGACCGGGGCCGGATTGGGAGCCGTTTAGATCACCCGGCCGTCGCGCATGTGTATGATACGGTGGCCGTAGGCGGCCGCTTCCGGGTTGTGCGTGATCATCAGGATCGTCTGCCCCAGCCGCTCATTCAAATCGCGCAGGACGCCGAGCACGGCGTTGGAATTCTCCGTATCCAGGTTCCCGGTGGGCTCATCGGCCAGCAGGATCGCCGGATGGTTGACGATGGCGCGGGCGATGGCCACCCGTTGTTGCTCGCCGCCCGACATGGCGCGGGGTTTGTGGTGCAGGCGGTTGCCGATTCCGAGCAGGTTCAGGATGGCTTTGAAGTCGTTATCAAAGCCCGGCAGGATGCCGGCGATGTCCTGGGCGATCGCAATATTGCCGGCTCCGGTCAGAGTCGGCAACAGGTTGTATTTCTGGAACACGAAGCCCACGGTTTTTTTGCGCAGGTCCGTTCGTTCCGCTTCGCTCATTTTCCGCAGGTCCTTGCCGTCAATGTGGACCGAGCCGGAGGTGGGCTTCGTCAATCCGCCCAGGATGTGGAATAGCGTCGATTTGCCCGAGCCGGAAGGGCCGACAATGGAGACGAACTCGCCCCGCGCCACCTCCAGATTGACTCCCCGCAGGGCGGCGACGTCGATTTCACCCACCCGGTAGACTTTGCGCAGGTCTTCGACGCGGATCATGAAATCGCTACTCATAGGAAAGGGCCTCGATGGCATCCTGGCGGGCGGCTTTCAGCCCGGGATAGAAAGCGCCGAGAAGGGCGCCGGCGATGGCGATGACGCCCGCGATCGGCCACCAGAGATAGACGATCTCCTGCGTCAGCGAAGCGGGAACCAGGGTCATGATCAGCCAGCGGGTTCCGTAGGTAAACCCAATGCCAACGATCCACCCGATTAGGGCCAGCAGTAACGTCTCCCGGAACAGGATCTTCAAAATGTAGGCCGGCGAAGCGCCCAGCGCCTTTAACACGCCGATTTCGCGGGTACGCTCCAGCACCGCGGTATACATGGAGAGAAACACCACCAGGAAGCCGACTATGATCGACAGGCTCATGATGACGTAAATGAAGTATTTGAGTGCGGGCAGGTTGTCCACGCTGTAATAGGCGGCCAGTTCCGGCATCGACCAGATCCCATAGTTGGCCAACTCCGGAATTGCCTTCAGTTGGGTGATAACCCGGTTGATATTATCCGCGTTATCCACCTTCAACCATATCTGGCTGACTTTGCCCTTTGCGCCGATCATGTCCTGAAGCGTCTGGATGGGCACTGCCAGGCGGGCCAGTTTGCCCGAGGCGATCACGCCGCACACTCGCATGGGACGGTTGCTGATCCGTACGATGGACCCGACGTGAACTCTCTTTTCGCGTTGATAGAATTCGTCTACCAGGATGTCGTCCGGACCCTGGAACGGTCCTCCCGTCAGGTAGCGAAATCCGCCGTTGAAGTGCCGGAAGGCGTTCAGGTCGAGACCGGTTACGGCGGTAATGCCGCCCTGGATCACATAGACTACGGTGCCCAAGGCATCGGTAATGTGTGGCTGTCCTTTGAAGTAATCCACCATCCCGTCGGGCATGGTAGCGGTACTGAAGCTGAGCAGGCCGGCCGAGGGAGGTTTTACCAAAATGTCAGCGCCCACGCCCTGCGCGCGGCGGTTGGAGTCGTCGAGCATCCCGTAGCTTATCCCCACCAGCGTCAGGATCATGGTTACCTGTATACCCACGGCGATCACGCTCAACAGGGTGCGGATCGGACGATGGCGTAAGTTCTCTACCACTAATCTGTTGGTCAATGGAGCGAAGTCCTCTGAAGCTTAGGCAAATTTTTATTCTAACGTGGTTCGGCCAACAGCATTAAGATCGCTAAACTTTGCCGCCAGTTGCCCGAATGAACCCGGTTTGAGGGGTGCGTGTTATACTAACAGCGGTTCGTGTGCGCAAGTGGGCGGCTAGCTCAGTTGGGAGAGCACGGCGTTCGCAACGCCGGGGTCGTGGGTTCGAGTCCCATGCCGTCCACCATCCTTCACTCACGTTTTTGTCCATCACCCCTAAACTTTTGCGCGGGAATCGCCGATCTCAAGCTTGGTCTTGAACTCTCAAGATGCTACTTTAGACCGTGTTCGACTTTTGAGCGAATTATGCCCCATAATCCGGCCATCGATCTCGATCGTGAAGCCGCCCTGGATCGTGTTGGCGGCGATCTTGAACTCCTGCAGGAAGTCGCTGCGCTGTTCCTCGAAGAATACCCTGCCCTGCTCAGCCACATTCGAGAGGCGGTTGTGGCCGGCGACGCCCTGGCTCTGGAGCATTCAGCGCACAGCCTCAAGGGGTCAGTGAGCAATTTCGGAGCGGAGTCCGCGCACGAAGCCGCATTTCAACTGGAACTCGCCGGCAAGACCGGCGACCTCAGCCGGGCCGCCGAGCGCCTGGCCCGCCTGGAAACCTCGCTCGAGCTTTTGCGTTGTGCCTTGATCTCGTTGTGTGAAGAGCCGTAATCACGGCTCACAGGCAGAGATCGGCGAACGCAGCCTCCCAGTCTGCTATAGTGTGTAAGTTGTTCGCAACTTATGACACCCTCCGAAGTTCGTGAGATTGTGTGCGCCCACAGTCCGGATTCCGATGACGCGTTCATGTTCTACGGGCTTGCGACGCGAAAGGTCCGGTCGCGCCTGGTCGGATTCCGGCATGTGCTGGAGGACATCGAATCACTCAACCGTAAAGCATTGAACGGTTTATACGAGATCACCGCGATTTCCTACCACGCTTATCCATACGTCGCTGATAAGTATGTGTTGATGGCGAGTGGTTCGAGTATCGGCGATGGTTATGGACCGTTGGTGGTTTCCGCGCGTCCGATGGCTCAGGAAGAGTTGAAAGGCCGGAAGATCGCCATTCCAGGCAAGATGACCACCGCCTACCTTGCACTGAAGATCTTCCAGCCGGATTTCGAAGCGGTTGTCATTCCATTCGACCAGATTCTGGAAGCCGTCAGCCAGCATGC
>JADZGD010000077.1 GCA_020854055.1 Bryobacterales bacterium
ATTGGAAGTACGCCAATTTCTACCCGCTGACTGTGACCGTAATCGACGATACGCATTTTAGCATCACCAGCAGCATTTACACTTCGGTATCCGGCGACTATCCCGGCGGCATGTACGCGGCGCGGGGAGCCTCGGCGGTTGGCGATCCGATTGGCGATGGCGGTTATTTTAGCGATTGGTCCACCTGGTGGGATGCGTTTCACCCGGATGAGAAGGCCGATGCAGGGTTCCGCACGTCCAATATCGACAACCGCGACGGTGGATATGCGGTAATTGCGACGGCGCACCTGGCTACGGCCGCCCAGTTCGGCATCACCAGCGGCGCTTACTCGGCGCGGCGGGCTTATGCGTGGATGCGGGCGAATGTGGGATTCAGCAGTTCCAGTTTCGCCAATGCGGACACTTGCGGGTATACGATCCCCTACTGCCAGAACCCGCTGTGGATGATCACCCCGCGGCCTGAGATTACCAACCTGGTGGTTACCCCTGCGTCCAATGCGGTGATTTTCCGATTCACCGCGCCCACGGGCGACGGAGCCAAGGTGCGGCTGGCCACCACGCCGGCGGATTCGTCGCTCGACAGTGGCGACACGGCGGCGACCTGCTCGGGACGGTCTTGCCTCGCCGTCATTGCGGCCTCGGCCAGTACGGCTTACTACTACCGGATCACGGCTGGCGCGATGGGTGGCACGGCGCGGACCAGTGGGACAGTTACCACGTTGGCGGCAGGATCGGCTACTGCTATTCTGCTGAAACTAAAACCGCCCGCGATGCTGGCGGTGAGTAGTGCGCTGGTAGAGTATGGCGCAACGGATAGCTACGGGAGCGCTCTGGCGGCGATGTCGTGCGGGGGAGGATGCACGGCATACGTCCCCGCCACCAGGAATACGAGTATTTACTTGCGGTGGACCTATCGCGATGCGCAGGGAGCGGTGGTGGCTACCGGCAGCGCGGTGCGACGGGCGGAGTGATCAGTGCGAACAGCGGCGCGGCTGTTCGGGCGGCGCTTCGCGGCTGGCGCCGGATTGAAAGGCACCGGCATCGAGCTTAGCCGCCGGGAGGATTCGCCAGCCGCAGGCGCGGTCACGGTATTCAAACTGAGGAGCGAGGCTGAAGGCGCCATCGGCTCCAGGGGCGCGGGCGGCGCCGATGGCGGGCGAGGCGGGGGTCAAGTGGTAGTCAAACGCCCGAGGATTGACAAAGCGGGGGTCGCCGGTGAAGTTGTTCTCCAGTGTTACACCAGGCTGTTTGGCGAGGATACCGGCGCCGGCGAAGATGTTATTGCGCACGATGGCGCTGGAGGGCGGAAAGATGGCGAGAAAGCGGCAGTAAGCGGGGCCGTGGTTAACGAAGGTGTTGCCGGCGACGAACAGGCGATGATCGGGGTTGGCCGGGCTGGCGCCTTCGGCCAGGTAACTGAGCATGGCGGCCCGATTGGTGGCGGTGGAGCTCTTTTGAATTACGTTGCCGATGACATAAGACAATCCGCCGTTGGAGAGATCGATTTCATAGTTGGACCCGCCTTCGTCGGTGAGGCGGTTGTAGAGGATGTAATTGACCGCGGCGCGGGACTTGGCCAGTTGGCCTCCGATGGAGTGGTGGGAATAGCAGAAGCGCATCAGAAACGAAGAGGCGTGGTTGACGTAGAGGTTGTGTGACTGGCCGTCACCGTGGCCGTTGTAGGCAAATTCGCAATACTCGACGATGACGCGGCCGGAGGCTCCAGTGAGAATGCCGGTTTCGTTGTGGTGAAAGTAGCAGTTGCGCACGGTGAGGTGGAGTCCTTCCTGGCGGATGCCGGCTCCGTTGCGGTCCGGCACGCGGGCTCCGGTGAACTCGATATTTTCGACCAGAGTGGAGTTGCCGCGAATTACCCAGATGCCTTTCCGCTCCGCGGAGCGTCCGGCGGCGTTGAGGCGGGGCCGCCCGTTGATGCCTCGCAGGGTGAGGCGGTTGGCGGTGATGACGCAAACATCGCCATCATAAGAGCCCGTGGCATCGATCAGGATCTGGTCGCCATCGGCGGCGGCGGCGATAGCCTGGCAGGGTGTGCGATAGCTCCGGTTCGGGCCGACTTCGCGAACCGCGGCGCGGCCGAGGTTGCAGGCGGCCAGAATCAGAAGCAGGAAGCTGACACGGAAGATCATCTGCTGCGTACTGTCTCCTCATGGAAACTGGCGGATCAACCAGGGGCCGATGACGCGGGTAACCGGAAGCGGGATACGGCGCCAGAGGCGGATCGCCAGATCGAAACGGGGATTGACGGGTGTAAAGTTAGGCAGTTGCTTGCGGCGCACCAGCAGGACTTCATAGGGAAGCTCACGCGGGGTAGTGTCCCAATGGCGCTTGAAGTCGAAGGTTCCGGTGTTGAGCTTGGAGCGGCCGAAGTCGAACAGGGAGCAGCCGGAGCGGGCGGCCGAGAGCAGGTTTTCAAAATACATGCGGTAGTTGGGGGCGAGGTGGTTGAAGGCCGGATCGGTAGCGGCGTAGTAGATGTGCATCTGGCCGTTAAAGACGAAGCTCATGCTGGCGGCGACGGCACGCTGATTGAGGACGACTTCACACAGGTCGATCTGGCTGCCGAATTCGGCCAGCAGGCGGTTGAAGTGAGCAGGCGGGAAGCTGGGAGTTCCGAGACGGCGCAGGGTAAGCGAGTGCAAGCGCTCAAAGGCGCGGGGATCGCGGGAGCGGCGGATTTCAAACGGTGTGCGGAGAGACTTACGGATCATGTTACGGGTTTTTTTGGGGAGTTGGGCGAGGAGGCCATCGGGATCGGCGGTGTGAAGGGGTTGGGTAAACGTAACGTAGCGGCGCAAGGGCGTCCAGCCGGCCGATTGGACGGGCCAGGCGTTGCGAAGTTCGACGTGCTGCACCTGAAGCGCGCGGCCAAGTTCGGCAGCCCGGGCGGCGAGAGCGAGGCGGGATTCGGAATCTTCGGCGAGAATACCGCCATAGACGGCAAAAGGCGTCGAGATGAGCGCCTTGCCTGCGATGAAGCCATCCGTAAGAAAAAGAGGTAAGACACCCGCGATGCGATCGCCATGGAAGGCAGCCAGGTAAAGCGGGCGGTAACCGAACGTCTGCTCGATGGAGTTTTTCCAGGCGGTGAGATGGAAGGGGCTGCTCTGGGGATGCTGCCGGACAAACGCGTCCCAGGATGCGGTGTCCGGGGGTTGAAAGTCGCGGATGACGAGAGACATTCGTTTACAAGGCTGAAGGATGGCGCGCGGCCTTACACCATATAGTAACGCGCATGTTTTATGCGGATGCATTCCGATACACTTTAGTTCTAGGCTTCTTGAAACCATGTGTGGAATTGCGGGCTATCTGAGCGAGCCGGGAAGCCGGCCCGATCGGGCGCTGATTGAGAGCATGTGCCACCAGATCCGGCATCGGGGCCCGGACGGGTATGGTTACTTTCATGACGGCACGGCCACGCTGGGACACACACGGCTGAGCATTATCGACGTGGAGGGCGGCAAACAGCCGCTGGGCAACGAAGACGGCTCGGTGCAGATTGTCTTCAACGGCGAGATATACAACTTCCAACAACTGCATGACGATTTAGTGAAGCGCGGGCACCGATTTGCCGGACGCAGCGACACCGAGGTGATCGTGCATTTGTGGGAAGAGGCCGGGGAGCGGTTGCCGGAGTATTTGAACGGGATGTTCTCGTTCGCAATTTGGGACCAGCGCAGGCAGCAACTGTTCCTGGCGCGGGACCGGTTCGGGGAAAAGCCGCTGTATTACACGACGGCCGTTCCGGGAATGCGGTTCTGCTTTGCTTCCGAACTGAAGGCGATGACGGTAGTTCCGGGGTTCGGGCAGAAGTTGAACCCGCGGGCAGTTGCCGACTTTCTAAGCTTCTCCTACATCCCCGATCCGGAGACCATCTACGAGAACGTGTACAAGCTGGAGCCGGGGCGCTCCCTGACGGTGACTGCAAACGGCTGCCGGAAGCGGCGCTACTGGAAGCCGGAGTTCGACATTGACGGCGGAGCGAACTTTGAGCGGACGGTGGAGGGGTTGGAGGCGCTGGCGGAAGACGCGGTTTCGCGCCGGATGGTGAGCGATGTGCCGCTGGGAGGATTTCTGAGCGGCGGCGTGGATTCGAGCGCGGTGGTGGCGTTGATGTCGCGCAAGGCTTTGGGGACGGTAAAGACGTTCACGATCGGTTTCACGCAGAAGCAGTTCGATGAGACACGCTTTGCGCGGATGGTGGCCGGGCGCTACCACACGGACCATCATGAGACCACGGTGACGCCGTCGGTAGAGGACGTGCTGGACACCCTGGTAGAGCATTACGATGAGCCGTTCGGAGACTCTTCGGCAATTCCGACGCTCTACCTGGCAGGGATGACGCGGCGGCACGTAACGGTGGCGCTTTCCGGCGACGGAGCCGATGAAGTGTTCGGCGGTTACCGGCGCTACCGGATGGGAGTGGCCGAGGACCGCGCGCGGTTGGCGCTGCCGGCGTGGTTCCGCGAACGGGTGGTTGGTTGTGCGGCTCGCTATTACCCGAAGTTCGACTATCTGCCGCGCATCTTCCGCGCCAAGGCGACGCTGGCCGGTATTTCAACCGGGTTAGCCGGCGCCTATTACTCGGCGGTAACCGCGCTCGGCGACGGCGCGCTGGCGGCGATGCTATCGCCGGAGATGAACCGGGCGCGGGCGGATTACACGCCGCGGGCGGCTTTTTGTGAGCGCTTCCAGGCATACGCCCATCTGCCCGCGCTGCAACAGATGCAGGCGGTGGATTATGAGACGTATCTGCCGGGCGACATTCTGGTGAAGGTGGACCGGGCGACAATGGCGCATTCACTCGAATCGAGGGCGCCGTGGCTCGACCACCGGATAGCAGAGTTGGCCGGGCGGCTGCCGGCCAGCTACAAGCTGAAGGGCGGCGTGGGCAAGTATGTTTTCAAAGCGGCGATGCGCCCCCACTTGCCGACCGACCTGTTGGGACGGACCAAGATGGGCTTTTCGGTACCGCTCCGCCAGTGGTTTCACGGCAGCCTGAAGCCGGTATTCGAAGCGGCGGTACTGCGGCCGGAGATGGAACGGTATGTCTCGCCGCGGGAGGTGAAGCGGATCTGGGCCGAGCACCAGGCCGGATTCCGCAATCACCAGGTGACGCTGTGGAACCTGCTCATGCTGGCCCGGTGGGATGAACACCACTACCGGCAGGGCCGGCGGCAGACAGTGGCGTTGGAGGAGAACAGGAAGGGATGATGATGACCGCGAAAGGAATGGCGGCGGCCGCTTGCGGAGTGGGGATGGTGGCGGGATTGTTGTGGGCGGCCTTGGACTCAACCGGTCCGCGGTTGGCGGTTGCTCCGGCAGCCGATAACTTCATCTATCTCCGCGACCTGGGCCAGGGCGGAGGCACGCCGCGGCCGGTGACGATTTCGCGTGTCTTCCGGCAGGGCGAAGTTCCCCAGTTTGCACAGGCAGTGGTGGGCGGGCAGAAGGCTCCCACACAATGCGATGTAAAATCGCGCTGGCCGGACGGCAGCCTGCGTCACGCCATTCTCTCCTTTTGGGTGGCAATGAATAGCAACCAGGCGGTGAAGGTTCAATTCATCGGACAGAGCAGCGGCAATGATGCGGAACAGACGCCGGCGGCGGAACTGGCTAAGACGCTGCTTGCCGGGCGCTGGGACGCGGCAATCGAGGCGAAGGCAAATACGGCCGGGGGAGAAGGAGCAGTTCATAAAGTCGCGCTACGGCAACTGCTGGCCAACTGGGACGGCACGGACTCGGAGAACGGCATCCGGCACTGGCTGAAGGGACCCATCTGCACGCAGTTGATTGTGGAGGATAAGACGCCGTCGCTCAGAGAGGACTTTGGCTGGCGGACGGCGCTGGCTCCAGCGGTACTGGCGGCGTCGATCAATGCGACCGACCAGACCATTACGACGCGCACTGCCGATGCCGAGGCGGTATCCAAATGGTCCTTTCCATTGACGGCTTATGTGAACGCAGAGCAGATCCGGCTTTGTTCGGCTAACGGCACGGCTTTGACGGTATGCAAGGACGGCCGCGGGGCAAACGGCACCCAAGCCAAGCCACACGCGGCGGGGCGGGTGCTGGCGGCGGATCAGGGGTGGACCGATGCATCCGAGGACAAGTACCGTTCGCTGCATCCGGTTTTCGTGGTTACGTTTTACCCCAACTGGTCCGGGGTGAAGGTGGATTACATTCTCGAAAACACCTGGGCGACAAGGATGCAAGACCAGGTGTATCAGGCCCGTCTGCTGGGCGGAACCGGCGATGAGGAGCTATGGAGCGGGCAGATTGTACAGCCGGCGGCGACCCGCTGGCGCAAGACGTTCTGGTTGGGAGCCCGGCCGCCAGCCGTTCAGGTGGATCACAATCTGCGTTACATGACCACTACAGGCGCAATTCCCAACTACGACCCGGACGTGAAGGTGAGCGCGGCGGCGGTAGCCAGGGAAGTTCAGGCCTTCCGGCAGTCCAATCCCGGCAATCCGATGGGGACGGGCAACTGGCAGGTGGTGATGCCGGCTACCGGCGGCCGCGGTGATTTGGGAGTTCTGCCGCGGTGGTATGTGATCTATCTGTACACGTTCCGGCCGGAGATGGAAGAACTGATGCTGGGCAACGGGAACGCCAGCGGCACCGCGCCGGTTCATTTCCGGGAATCGCTGGCCGACGGACGTCTTTTTGATGCAGATAGGACGACGCCGGCTTTCGGACGGGTGGTTTCGATTGATGCGCGGCCGACCGTGAGGTTGATGCCGGGATTGATGACGCTCTCGGATACGAAGCTGGAGGACCGGGTATCCGCGGTGGGGACCATGACGCCGGGGGACTGGCAGGTGGACATCGAGCACCAGCCGTCGATGGCGTATGTTCCGTATCTGGTGACGGGCGACTGGTATTACTTGGAGGAGATGTACTTCTGGTCGTCGTTCGACGTAGCTTCGGGCAATCCGGGATATTGCAACTTTTGCCGCCTGGGAAGCGCCGGCTACATCCACGACAGCGCTTCGGTGAGAGCCGAGGCATGGGGATTAAGGACGCTGGCACAGACGGCCTTCGCGGCCGGGGACGGTTCGGCGGAAAAGGCGTACTTTACCGAAAAGCTGAACAACAACATTGCGATCAAGGAAGGCAAGTACGAGCTGGCCAGCGGGAATTACTATGAACCGGCGCCCGATTGCAAGGCTCCCTGCAAAGATACGCTGTGGCGTTTCGGGCGGGACTACATTGGCCAGGGGCTGAGCAATCCGCTGCATTTCGCCGGATTGGGAGCGCCAGCACAGTTGGACGCGACCATTGACAGCAGTAAGGTTTACGCCGTGGCCGCCCCCTGGGAAGCCAACTTTCTACACATCGTGCTCGGTTACATGGAAGATCTGGGTTTCCAGCAGGTGCACCCGATGCGGG
>JADZGD010000078.1 GCA_020854055.1 Bryobacterales bacterium
TACTCAGAGTTCTGACTAGTGACTTCGACTTGCGTCCAACCAGATTGTCAATGATCTTGCCGCCCCGCACACTCGATCCCAAGTTCTTCACCTGGGAAAAAGTGCCGGACGGTGGCCTCGAAAGGCTACGACTCAGCCCGCGCGCACAGCCACCCCATACTGCATTTGGTGACCGTGAAAACCTCAAGAAGCTTCTGGCAGGCTGTCGACGCCTGGCTTTCGACTCCGGTGCGCTTTACTGCGTTTCACAGTTCCGCTTACCGCGTCCGTGCCTCACGTCGTTCGTCGGTACTTTTCAAGATTAGCAGCCGTCCTGGCGGTTTGCAACATGGCCGGCAACATTTCACAATTCTTTTCTGATTTTCTGAAAAGGCGGGCCCAAGAGGGAAAAAGCCACGCGGCCGGCACGAAGCCGGCCGCGTGTTCGGTTCGGACTGATTGGCGGCGGTCAGAAGTAGAGTTTGGCTCCCAGTTGGATAATCCGCGTGGTCACGCCCTGGACTCCGCCGCCCACCGCGCCGAATGTTTGCGAGCGAACGCTACGGTCCACGCTGCCCGGCGCCGGGTTGAAGTGGTTGTTCAGATTAAAGAATTCAGCGCGAAGTTCCGCGCGCCGCACCCGCTCCTTGCCAAACGGCAACTGCTTGTTCACCGAGAAGTCGCAGTTCACCAAACCGGGCAGGCGAATGGCGCCGGTGCGGGTGGAGGTTCCCCAATAGCCCCACCGCGCCGGCGCAAAGGCCGCGGTGTTGAACCAGCGCTTCCAGGTCCGCTGGCCGCTATCGAGGTTGCCCTTTTGGCCGAGTACCACATCGGCCCGCGAATTCTGGCCCGTGCCCGTCGTATCGATACCATAGTTAACTCCCGCCGGGAAGCCGCTTTGCGCGGTAATGATGGCAGATACCTGCCATCCGTCGAGGATGTAACGCCCCACGCCGTGCATCGACTTGAAGAACGGCACGTCGTAGAGCACGGTCTCGACAAACCGCTGCGTCTGGTCGAAGCCGGAGATCGACCGCTCGTTGCGGAAGTTGTAGTAATCCTGTGGCGTGCCGATAAAGCTGCCGTTGCCGATCAGCCCTCCCTGGTCGTGGGGACCGGACATGGACTTCGCCCAGGTGTAGGCAGTGAGAAAAGTGAGACCGCGGGACAAACGGCGTTCCGCCCTCACCTGCAAGCTGTGATAAGTAGAGTCGCCCACGGTCTTGACTCCTTCCACGATGCGGGCGAAATTCGGATTCGGCCGCCGGTCATTGAGCGGAGCCAAGCCCGGCGTACGGGGATCCACCAACTGGATCGGGCGGTTGAAGGCCATGCCGTCTTCGTCAAACGCGATTGACAGCCGGGTACCCTTGCTGCCCACGTATCCGGTATCGAGCATGATGCCGCCGGGCAACTTGTGCTGGATGGTGAAGTTCCACTGCTGGACATAGGCGTCACGCTCATTCTGGTCGATGCTGGTGGTGTTGTTCAGCGAGCCAGAGGAGACCAGTTGCTGGAACGGGTTGCTGAAAAAGACATCCGGTACGCCGGACGAACTGCCGATCACCGAGCCGCCGGCGGTGGCCTGGAATCCTTCCACCATCGAGAAGTTGGCGTTGGGATGCTCCATCTGGTAGTAGATGCCGTAGCCGCCGCGAATAACGGTCTCGCCGAGCATGGACGGGCGCCAGGCGAATCCGACGCGGGGGCTGAAGTTATTCTTATCCGGAGCCAGCAGCGCGCGGCCGTAGGGCGAGTCATTTGGTCCCACGAAGCCGGTAACCAGAAAACCGTTCTGATATATGTCGATGATCTTGTTGTCATCCTGGCGCCAGCGCTGGAAATAGTCGTAGCGCAGGCCAAGGGTCAGGGTCAGGTTGGAACTTACTTTCCACTCGTCGTTCACATAGTAGGCCTGCCACCAACTGTTCATGTTGGTCCGGGTGGGCGTCGAGTTGATGTTGGCTCGCTTCACATAGCCCAACAGGAAATCGGCCAGGGCCGAACCGGTGTAAGTTCCGTCGAAAGAAAACGAGCCGCGGGCGTTGCGGGCCTGGGTGAAGAAGTAGTTACGCGAATCGAGTTCCGCGCCGAACCGCAGGGAGTGCGTACCACGCTGCCAGGAAAGCGAGTCGTCGAACTGCCAGACACCGTAATGGCGGGCGCGGGGTCCGATCTGGCGCTGGAGGTTGTACATGGAGAAGCCACCTTCCGGTCCGCCGATGGCGATGGAGGGCGGCCCGTAGTCCTCGGGCCGGCGCGATGCCAGCGGGATACCCATCTTACCGGCAACATCGTAGGCTGGATCATTGGTGGTACCGAAGATCTCCTGTTCGTTCATGCGGTTCCAGCCCACCCGGAAGAGGTTCAGCAGATAGGGCGAGAAACTGCGGGTGTAGGCGGTGGAAACGTTCTGTGTGCGGGCCAGGTTATCGCGCTGATCGTGACCCCAGAAGGGAGTTCCTTTTTCCAGCGTGTCGTTAATGACATAGCGGCCCATCACGCTGTCTTTAGAGGAGAAGTTGTGATCCACGCGGGCCGTGTAGTTGATCTGGGTCGATACCGGACTTTGGGGCGAAGAGATAAAGTTGTAAGGGCCGTTCCGGGTGTTGCCGTGCGGTTCGAATTGCAGAAAGGCCATCGCTTGCGGGCTCAATGCCGAGGTGGGGATCTTGTTGCCGGCGAGCGGCACCTTCCCCAATGGATCCATCAGCGTGATGGGAGCGCCGCTGCGGGCGTCTACCAGGCCGGACAAATCGCCGGAGCGTTGGGCGTCGGTGGGGACGATGGCATAGCCGGCTACCGCCCCCAGCGCCTGCAAGCCATACTCCCAGTTAAAGAAAAAGAAGGTGCGGTTCTTGCCGTTGTACAGCTTCGGAAACCAGACGGGCCCTCCCAAATTAGCGCCGAACTGGTTCCGGTTCAGGCGTCCGGATTTAAGACTCTTGTTACCGATGGCGTCGTAGGTATCGGTCAGCGCGTCGTTACGGTTGAACTCCCAGAGGGTGAAATGGTAATCGTTGGTGCCGCTCTTGGTGATCAGGTTTACCTGAGCGCCGGGAGACGCGCCGCTTTCGGCGGAGTAGGTGCTGGTCTCCACCTTGAACTCTTCGAGCGAATCGATTGACGGCGGGAAGGCGTAGGTGAAAGCATCGCCGTCCATGGATTCCACTCCATCGATGAAGTAGCGGTTCGCGGTATCGCGGATGCCGTTCACCGAGAGTCCAGTGGTTCCGAATGAGGAATCGGTCTGGCCGATTGACCCGCGGCCGCGCCGCACGGTGATGGAACCCGGCGTCCCGGGTTGCGCGCCGGGAATGAGTTGAGCCAATTGGACGAAGTCCCTACCGTTCAGGGGCAGATCCTGAATCTTGCCTGCATCGATAACCGTTCCGACGGAGGCATTCTCGGTTTGCAGTCCGACAGCGGTGGCCGATACGACCACGTTTTGTACCACTTCGCCCACTTCCAAGTGGAAGTCCACGCGGGCGGTCTGGGCGACCTGCAGCGGAAGGCGATCCACCTTCTGTGTCTTGAAGCCCTTCATGGAAACCGAAACCGAATATTGTCCGGAAGGCAGAAAAGGCACCGAGTAGTTACCGGTACTGTCCGACCTCGCTTCGCGTTCGGCGTTCGTCGCCAGGTTGACAACCCGTATGGTTGCATCCGGGACAACAGAACCCGAGGTATCTGTAATGGTACCGACCATGGTGCCCGTGATCTGTTGTGCAGGCAACAGACACTCACCCAGGAAAAACACCGCAAGCAGAATCAGAATTTGTTTGGTCATGGCTTGGCTGTGCATCTTCTGTAGCATCCGGAAACCGTCGTGCTCAAGCAAATTAACGGAGAATTAACGCGCGTGGAAGGGCGAAGTTTCCGCCATACGCTCCGTTTGATGGGTTTATGGCGCCGGTGCATGATATCATCTTGCGGAAGGATGTTAACCGCTTGTTAAGAGCCATGCCCGGGGCTGCTGGAGACCGGAGAGCGAACGAACTGGAGGAGTGCCGGCGACTGGTAGAGCGCATCGTCGCCAGTCCTCTGTTTGAACGTTCAGCTCGCCTGCGGGAATTTCTCTCCTATGTCGCCGGGCGCGCCCTGGATGACCCGGCATCCAAAATTAACGAAGATGAAATCGCCCGCGCCGTATTTGCCCGTCCGCTCGATTCCGAGGGTGGCGACAGTATCGTCCGGGTCCACGCTTCCCTGCTGCGCAAACGTCTGGAGCAGTTCTTTTCGGGCGAAGGAAGCCGGGAGGCCTGGATCATCGAGATTCCCAAAGGCAATTACGCTCCGCAGTTTCGCCTTCGAAGGGCTACTGCGGACCAGAAGTTATTACCCCCCGCGCCGCCAGGGACCGCGGCGGTCCAACGTGGCCGGCGATTGTGGCCATTGGCTGGTTTGACCGCCGCGCTGGCAGTCGTGTGTGTCTTTCTGGGAGTTCAGAACTACTACCTGATAGCGCCTTCTCCGGCGATTCCAAGGAACTCCCCCACCGTCAGCCGATTCTGGGCCACCTTCTTTTCGCGTGACCGCGCCGCAGACCTTGTGCTTTCCGACTCCAGCCTGAGCCTGTTTGCCGACCTGATCCACCGGCCGCTTTCTCTTGCCGAATACGTCAGCAAGGACTACGCTCAAATCGCCGAACCACTAGCAGCCAATCCACAACTTCACGAAGCGGCCATCATGCTGATGCAGCGGCAAAACACTCCCATTGGAGATGCCAACCTCGCCCGGAAGCTCTCCTTGATAGGCACTACCGGGCCGCGGCCATTCCAGGTGTTCTATGCCCGCGACTTTCACATTCGCCACTTCAAGTTCGACAACGTCATTCTGGCGGGCGCTCGCAGGGCCAATCCCTGGGTGGAATTGATTGAGGGCCACCTGGACTTCCGTTTCGGATACAACGAGGCGGAGCGAATCGCATTCATTGAAGACCGCGCTCCAGCGGGCAATGGACCGGCAGTGTACAGTGTGAAGCGCCTTAGCCGCACCTCGCGGCTCGGTTATGCCGTCATCGCTTTCCTGCCGAATCCCTCCGGCGACGGAAACGTGCTCTACTTCGCCGGTTCCGAAATGGAAGGCACCGAGGCATGCAGCGAGTTCCTGACGAGCGAGCATTGGATGTCCCGGCTGGCGCAGCGGACCGGACCGAAGAATGGGAATACGTTTCCCTACTTCCAACTGCTGCTTAAGACAGACGTGGTGGCCGGCGCCGCGCCGGAGGTCGGTATTCTCCACTGCCGCCCGGTAAAGCTGTGATTTTGCGAGCGATCTTCACCCGCCTGCTATAATTTCAGTTCCAGCCGTGTTCCATCACATTGAAAGAGAGCTTCGTAGCGCCATCGCGGCCTATGTGCGCGCGGAGTTTGACGCCAGCGCCATTATCACCACGGAGCAGCCCAAACAGCCATCCTTCGGGGAGTTGGCGCTGCCTGTCGCCTTCCAGCTTGCCCGCCAGTTGAAGCGGCCGCCGCGCGCGATTGCCGAACAACTGAGGTCCGGCATGCCGCGCGTTGCGGGGATCAGCGCCCTGGAGATTGCCGGGAACGGCTACCTGAATGTCCGCTTCGACCGCGGCTGGTACGGCCGCGCGCTGGTCGACCAACCGGCCGGCGCCTGGATTCAAGGCCGGCCCGGCAAGACCATCGTCGAGCACACCAACATCAACCCGAACAAGGCGGCGCACATCGGGCACCTGCGGAACGCAATCCTGGGCGATACATTTGTCCGCATGCTGCGCGCCGCGGGCGAGACGGTAGAGGTGCAGAACTACATCGACAATACCGGCGTCCAAGTGGCGGACGTAGTGGTTGGCTTTCACTTCCTGCAGAAAAGGACACCGGCGGAAGTAGCGGCGCTGGCGGCCGAAGCGCGCTTCGACTATTACTGCTGGGATCTCTACGCGCGCATATCTTCTTATTATGGCGACCACCCGGAGGCGAAACAGTGGCGCCATCAAACCCTGCACTCGATTGAGGCGGGCGAGGGCGATCTGGCCGAGTTGGGGCACATTGTCGCGGACGCGATTGTGGACTGCCATCTGGCAACGATGCTCCGGCTGGGGATCGAGTATGACGTGCTGCCGCGGGAGAGCGAGATTCTTCACCTGCGTTTCTGGGCGACGGCGTTTGAACTGCTGAAAGAACGGCAGGCGATCTACCTGGAAACAGAAGGCAAAAATAGCGGATGCTGGGTGATGCGCGGATCGGCCTTTTCCACCGACACGGAAAATCCCGATGACAAGGTGATTGTTCGTTCCAACGGAACGGTAACCTATGTCGGCAAGGACATTGCTTACCAGCTATGGAAGTTCGGCTTGTTGGGGAAGGATTTCCACTACCGTCTACTCAAGAGCTATCCCGACGGCCACCCGGTGTGGATCTCGGCGATTGAAGCACGCGGCGAGGCGCCACGATTTGGAGCGGGCGCGCGGGTTTACAACGTGATCGATTCCAGGCAGAGCTATCTGCAGGATGTCGTGGTGGCCGGCCTGCGCGCGGTCGGATTTCAGAACGCAGCCGAAAATTCCACTCATTTTTCCTACGAGATGGTCGCGTTGTCACCGCGCACGTGTGTGGAACTGGGGCTTGAACTTTCCGAGGAGGATCGCAAGAAGTCCCACGTTGAAGTCTCCGGGCGGAAGGGCCTGGGCGTCAAGGCGGATGATTTAATCGACAAGCTGATCGCGACGGCGCTGGTGGAGGTCGATTCGCGCCATCCCGAAGCGCCTGCCGAAGAGCGCCGCCAGGTGGCAACCCGGATCGCCACCGGGGCGCTGCGTTACTTCATGCTGAAGTTCACGCGCAATTCCGTAATCGCGTTCGACTTCCAGGAGGCGCTGAGCTTCGAAGGCGAGACCGGGCCGTTCGTTCAATATTCCGCCGTAAGGGCACGCAACATCATCCGCAAGCTGGAAGAGCGCGGTGGAGTGATGCCCGATTTCGCGGCTGTCCTGACCGAAGAGGCGATGGCGCGCCAGCTCCGGAGCGAGGACTTCTGGCAGCTGTTGCTGGCGGTTTCCAAGGCCGACAGCGCCATCGAACGAGCGGTGCTGAGCGGTGAGCCGGCGCACCTTGCCAAGTATGCCTTCCAACTGGCTCAGTCCTTCAACAGCTTTTACCACGAGTACGCCGTGCTGGCCGAAGAGGATCCGGAGCGGCGGGCTTTCCTGCTGTGGCTGACCGATTACTTCCGCTCGCAGTTGGAGCGCACGCTGGGTATCCTGGGAATCGAAGTACCCGAATACATGTAGCCCCGGCGCCGATTTCGATAAGATTGCTTTGTGATCGACTGGCTCGGTTTGCTCAGAAAGATCCGCCGCGCTCCCGAACCGTTACGCGGAGCGCCATCCAATCCCCGTATGAAGACTTACTCGGCCGAAAGCGGCTATGTTTACCAGTATTTTTATCGCGGCTGCCGGGCGGCGGGAGAGACCGCCGAGTATGTGTTTCAAACCTCGGCCGATCGCAAGAACTGGTTTCCGGTAACCGTAGTGATGCCCTCCTCCTCGGTAGCGGATTTCAACCTCAGCCCTACCGAGCGCTATGCGGTTGCCAAAATGGCGCTGTTTCAGGCTTTCAACGAACGCGCCAACCCGGCCGCTATGCAGAAGCCGGTTCAGATTCGGCCGTCGGACGCGGCGACGATTCTCGAGTTGCTGGGCCGGGACTAGAGCCGTTCTGCGCGTCCACTACCGCCAGCGCGGCCATGTTTACCACCTCGCTCACTTCGGCGCCGCGATGCAGCACGTGTACCGGGCGGGACATGCCCATCAGAATCGGTCCAATCGCGTCGCAGCCGCCAATGGTCATCAAGAGTTTGTAGGCTACGTTGCCGGCTTCGAGTGAAGGGAAGATCAGCACGTTCGCTCCGTCCTTGAGCGTGCAGAACGGGTATGTCGATTGCAGGACACCCGGCGTAACGGCCACGTCGGCCTGGATTTCACCGTCGATCTGCAAGTTGGGATCCCGCTGCTTGACGATCCTCACCGCACGCTGCACCTTTTCGGATAGAGGATGACGGGTGCTGCCAAAGTTGGAGAACGAGAGCATGGCGACGCGTGGTTCGATGTCGAACCCGCGCACAGTGGCAGCCGCTTCGAGCGCAATTTCGGCCAGGTCTTCGGAAGACGGCTCAATATTCACGGTTGCGTCCGCCAGAAAGTAGACCTTGCCGCGGGGTGTAATGATCATATACATTCCGGCCACTCTGCGCAGCCCGGGTTTCAAGGGAATCAGTTGCAGCGCCGGGCGGACGGTCTCCGGATAATGATGGGTAATGCCGCCGAGCAGCGCATCGGCGTCACCCATATACACCATCATGGCGCCGAACATTTGGGGGTTGAGAATCAGGGCGCCGGCCTCGTTGCGGGTGACTCCTTTGCGCTGTCTCATGCGATAGAGTTGCTCGGTATAGACGGGCAAATCGGGGGATGATGCCGGCTGCACTACCTTCGCTCTATCGAGATGCAAATGCAGATCCCGCGCCAGGCGGGCGATCTTCTCCCTGTCGCCGATCAGTACCGGTTCGGCGATGCCTTCATCGATGAGGATCTGTGTCGCGCGCAGGATCTTCGGCTCCTCACCCTCTGAAAACACCAGGCGCCGGGGCGATCGCTGGGCCTTGTGGATCATGATGCGGGTGATCTCGTTGGCCTTGCCCAGCCGGCGCTGCAGCCGTTCGCGGTACTGGTCGAGATCGACCGCCTGCCGCGCGACACCGGTTTCCATCGCCGCCTGCGCCACCGCCGAGGCGACCCAGATCAGAACGCGGGAATCGAACGGCGTGGGGATGATGTACTCGCGCCCGAACTGCATGTGCTCCACGGCATAGGCGCGGCGTACCGCATCGGGCACATCCTCTTTGGCCAGCGCCGCCAGGGCTCTGGTGGCCGCCAGTTTCATCTCATCGTTAATCGCGATTGCCCGCACGTCCAACGCGCCGCGAAAAATAAAGGGGAAGCCGAGGACATTGTTCACCTGGTTGGGGAAGTCCGAACGTCCGGTAGCCATGATGACATCCGGCCTGGCGGCCACCGCCACGTCGTAGGGAATCTCCGGATCGGGGTTGGCCATGGCGAACACGATCGGATCAGGCGCCATCTGTTTCAGCATCTCCGGGGTGACGCAGTTGGCCGCCGAGAGTCCGAAGAAAACGTCGGCGCCCACCAGGGCATCGGCCAGGGTGCGGCGATCGGTATGTTGGGCGAAGCGCTGTTTGAACTCATTCATGCCTTTGGTGCGGCCCTGGTAGAGTACACCGTTGGTGTCGCACATCAGGATGTTTTCATGGCGCACGCCGAGCCGCATGTAATGTTCGGCGCAGGCGATTCCACTGGCCCCGGCGCCATTGAACACCACGCGCACCTGGTCAGCCCGTTTGCCGACAATTTCCAGCGCGTTCAGCAGCGCGGCGCCGGAGATGATGGCAGTTCCGTGCTGGTCATCATGAAAGACCGGAATGTTCATGGTCCGCTTCAGCTCCTGCTCGATCTCGAAACATTCCGGGGCCTTGATGTCCTCGAGATTGATGCCGCCAAAGGTGGGCTCCATCAACTGACAGGCTCGGATGATTTCCTTGGGGTCTTTCGTATTCAGCTCGATGTCAAACACATCGATGTCGGCAAAGCGCTTGAACAAGACGCCTTTGCCTTCCATCACGGGCTTGCCGGCCGCCGCGCCGATGTTTCCCAATCCCAGCACGGCGGTCCCGTTGGTTACCACGGCCACCAGGTTGGCCTTGGCCGTGTACTTGTACACCAGCGCCGGGTCGCGCTCGATCTCCAGGCAAGGAACGGCGACGCCGGGCGTGTAGGCCAGGCTCAGGTCACGCTGAGTGCTGCATGGCTTGGTAGAGACGACAGAGACTTTGCCGGCCGGTTCAGCGGCATGGTACTCCAGTGCATCCTCTTTGCGGATTAGCATGCTAGATTCCTCTCACTGTTCATTTTGGCACCGACTCGACCAAGCCGACCCAAAAAACCGGATGTTGCCACCACTCGGCGGGTGGTGATGGTTGCTTCCGGCCGGAGCCGGGTTGCGGATGCGGTCGGGTCTGATATCCTGTTGTGGGTGTTTTCATGATCCATCGACGACGTTTCATCGAAAGCGCGGCCGGAGGGCTGCTTGCTCTGAGGAATGTTCCCGCGCTGGGAGCGGCGGCGCCGGGTAAATTCCGGTTCGCGGTGATCGCCGACACGCATATCATCGACGAGCTCTACGCCGGCTGGGAGGGATCGCCGGAAAGTACTGATTCGATCCTCAAGGCCACCGGACGCGCTAAGGCAGCGCGGACAATGATCAACGCGCTTCGCCCGGCGATGGACTGCGTGTTTCTGGTGGGCGATTATTTCCACAATTACCCATCCACGAACCTGGATTTCTATTTTCAGCACAAGACGCGAATCGACAACGCCAAAGAGCTTACCGATGGCTTTGCCATGCCCGTCCACGCGGGGTTCGGCAACCACGACTATGGCGTGCCGGCCATCAGCCGCGAGAACACGCATGAGCTGTTTCGCCGGAAACTGAATTTGAAACCTTATTATTCGGTGGAGCATAAGGGCTTCAAGTTTGTTCATCTGAACAACTTCCTGGGCGTCACCTGGCAGGCCGGCGACGGGCGCTACGACAAGAACAAAGGAAGCCTGGGCGAGGAGCAGCTCAACTGGTTTGAAGCCGAACTGGGCCAGCGCAAACCCACATTCGTTTTCATCCACTACCCGCTGCAACTGATCGCCACCCGCGAACAGCAGGATTACGACCTGCTGGCGCTGCTGAAGCGCAATAAAGATACCGTGCAGCGTGTCATCTCCGGCCACTGGCACAAGTGGTTCGAATTCGGGCGCAGTTTCGGACCGCAGCACCTGGTGATCGCGGCGACCCGGTACGATCCCAACGCCTACCTGGTTGTGGAAGCCGACCAGCGCCGCCAGAGCCACGAGTTGCTGAGCATCGACCTGGTGGACTGGAACACACACTACAGCCGGCCCTGGACGGGCGCCTAGAGTCCGTAGCTGAACCGGGCGAACAGCGAGCCATAGCGGCCGGACATCTCTTCGAGCAGCGCTTCTTCGGCCGGCATCGATTCGAGCGCCGATTCGATGCGATCGAGCCACTGCTTCTCCCTGGCAGAGAGCGAGAGCCTGGCGTCGCGCAGGATAGCGACGGCGGCCAAACCGGCGGAAATAGTCCGGCGGTAGCCACCGCGGGCCGATACGATGGCTTCGGCGATGCGGCAGGTTGCTTCCGGCGAGAGTACGGCTGCCTGAGGGCTGAGCCATTCGTCGGATTCGCTGAGCCAGTCACGTAAGGTGAGAGCCTCTCCGCGGGCGGCGGCGGTATTCATCAGGCGGCAGTCATAGGCGAGGCTCTCGGCGTAGGCTTCGGGGGCGTTGCCGGAGAGAAGCCGGATGTTCTGAACGCTCTCGTTACTCCACAGGTCACACATGGCGCCGGCGATGTTGCCTACCGGGCTGAAATGGGCACAAGTGGCCGACTTGCCCTCCATCGAGATGGGGCAGCCGGTTATGGCCTTGATCACCGGCCCTTCGTAGGCACAGTCCTTGGAGGGGCCGACGGCGCCATGCTCAAAAGCGGTCAGGCTGCGCACAGCGCTCATGGCGCGGTCCACGGCGGCCAGCACCTCGGGAAGCATCTTCTGATTGGCCAGTTGCATGGCGGTGTTGGCGAAGGCGCAGGCCGTGTCGCCACCCGAGATCGCACCATCGCCGGCAGCGCACATCTCCGAGATGCGGTCCCACAGCCAGGCCATGTCGCGCACGGCGAGCACCCCGAGCCCGAACACCATGGATTCCACGTCGCCGTACATCAGGCCCTGGTCGTGAACTTCCTTGCCACCCACGGATTCGATGGAGAGGATATCGGCGCCGGCGGCGATGCATAACTCAAAGGAGCGGCGCAGCTTCTCCCAGGCCTGGCCGGTGCGCAACTCGGGTGGCCTGCCCTGATCCCGAATGTCGGTGGGTGTGACCCGGAGAGCGGATTTCAGGCCGTATTTTTCGTAAGCCTCCCGCAGGCGGCCATGTAGGAACGCGGTGATTTCGGCGCCGAACTCGGGTGTTTCGGTCATCGCCGGAAGCAGTTCGAATTCGAGCACGATACCAGGGACGCGCAGGGCGACCGCGCGCTTCAGCACATTGCGGGCGATCTCCTCGTAGTGAGCCTTCACGGTATCCCACGAAGACCCGTCGATCAGCATCGGCGGGAGCGTGAAATTGACTTCGGGAAAGACCATGCCGTCCCCGATGGTGAGGCCAAAGCCGCATGAGACGGGCTTGGGGGAACGGCCGAAAACGAGATCGCGCGGCGACGCGAGTGCGAGTGTAGTGTAGGTGGAAGACATATCAGTTTTCCGGCTAAGAATGGTTACCGGACTGCTCCTTGGTGTGAGATTGCTGAGATCGGATGACTCGTTCCACTACCAGCATGGCCAGCCCGACGGCCTCTTCGGCGGCGCGGCGAGCGCCAATCGGATCGCGGCGGCGCAGGCAGCCGAGAATCATCCGCTGGGATTCGGCACCAAGCTCGACGGTGGCGGCAAAGCGCGCCATGCAGGCCATGACGGTGCGAATGGGAGCCCGGATGGTTTCGCTCAGTTCAACCAGCAATGGGCTGTGACTGGCGGCAACCAGGGCCGCATGAAACCCCAGATCGAGGTCGATGATGCGGCCGGTGGAAAGGCCGGGGATTGTGGCCTCCCGTATGCAGGATTCGATAGCGGCGAGATCGGTAGCCGTGGCGCGGACCGCGGCGAAACCGGCGGCCGTCGGCTCGATGGCCAGACGGACTTCGCACAGGTCGAGGAGAAAGGCCGGCGACGGATCGGTTTCGGCTTGCCAGGCGAGGATGTCAGGATCGAGGCGCCTCCAGGCGGCGCGGGGACGGGAGCGGGTACCGGCACGCGGCTTCATCTCCACCATTCCCTTATCAACCAGAACCTTCATCGATTCGCGCAGAATGGTGCGGGATACGCCGAGTTGGGCGCACAGGTCGGCTTCTTTGGGAAAGGTCAGAATCCCGTTCGATTGGAGAACGCGCCGGGCAAGTGTGTGGGTGATACGGGCGTGGAGAGTTTCACTAACCGGAGCACCGAAAAAGGACATGGACAGACTAATCATATCATATGATTTATCTAATCCGATTTACTTTATTGGACCTTCCGGCCCGCTGGTGACCGCTGCGATTGGGAATGCTAACCTGAAGCAGTTAAGGAGTTTCCATGCCGATATCGCGCCGCGGACTTTTCACCGCGCTGGCAGCGGGGGTTTCCCTTCCGGCCGCTACCCGGCGAGCTTTCCCCATCGGTGTTACGGATTGGAATCTGCGTCTAGCGGCCAATCCCGAAGCGGTGGCCGTTGCCGCGCGGCTGGGCTTTGAAGGTGTCGAAGTCAGCCTTGGCCACCAACTGAAGGACGGCAGACTGCCGCTCGATTCACCCGAGTTGATGAAGCGTTACATCAGTGACGCGAAGAGGCATCATCTCCGGCTGGCCGGCACCTGCCTCGAGCTGCTACATACCATGCCGCTTAAGAGCGAGAAGGGGGCAGTTCGATATGTGTCCGACGCCATCCGGATCACAAAATACCTGGACGCGAAAGTGGTGCTGCTGCCGCTATTCTATAAAGGCAGTCCGGATGCGGAATCCGAGCAGGATTACGTTGGCGATGCGCTGCGCGAGATTGCGCCCGAAGCCGAGCGTGCTGGTATCCGGCTGGGGCTGGAGGATCAACTCTCGGCCAGAGCCAACGCGCGCATCATGGAGCGTTCCCGGTCTTCCGCCGTGCAGGTTTATTACGACGTTGGAAACTCGACGCGCTGGAACCACGATGTATTAGCGGAGTTGCCCTGGCTCGGCCGCGACCGTATCTGCCAGATGCACTTTAAGGAAGACCCCACCGACATCCGACTGGGACAGGGACGAATTCCGTTTCCGGAAATCATCAGGACACTGGAACAGATGGGTTATGACAAATTCGCCAACCTGGAGACTTCCTCCAAGACACAGCCGGTCGATGTGTTTATGGCCGCGGACCTGGCCTACATCCGCCGGCTACGCGAGGGAAGTTCCTAGCAAATGAACCTTCAGGGAACCACCGCACTGGTCACCGGCGCATCGCGTGGATTAGGGCGCGCCGTCGCCCTGCACCTGGCCGCGCAGGGAGTGAAAGTCGCCGTCAACTACCGCCACCAGCGAAACATGGCCGAACTGGTTGTGGCTGAAATTCGTGCCGGCGGCGGCGACGCGGAACCCATTGCCGGCGATGTGGGCGCCGCCCCCGAAGCCGACGCCCTGGTGGCGCAGACCGAGAGCGCTCTTGGCCCGATTGATCTGCTGGTAAACAACGCCGGTATCTTCCGCCGGTCTTCGCTCGATGAATTCAGCGAGAGCGAGTTCTCGGAGATGCGGCGCGTCAATGTAGATGGCCTGGTCTATGTCACACGCGCCGCGGCAAGAGGAATGAAGGAACGTGGGCGTGGCCGCATTGTAAATCTCGCCTCGATCGCCGCTCTGGGCACCCTGATGGCCGGAACCACGTTTTATGCCGCGACCAAAGCCGAGGTCATCCTGTTGACACGGCGCTTTGCGATGGAGTTGGGGCCGTTCGGCATCTCCGTGAATGCCATCGCCCCGGGTTTTATTCTCACCGACATGGTCTACCAGAATCGAACGGCAGCGGAGGCGGATGCGCTGATTGCCGACATCGCTTCGAGGACCATGCTCGGGCGTACCGGCCGGCCGGAGGATATCGCCTCGGCTGTCAGTTTTCTGCTGGCGCAGGATTTTCTCACCGCCCAGGTGCTAACGGTTGACGGCGGCCGCACCGATTACATATCCCACGCCGGCTAGGTCTCGGGATGTTTGGAGATGGCCGGATCATCGGTTTCAAACCGCGGGCCGTTCTCGTCCCAATCAGCAGCATCGAACATCCGGCCCTGGCCGTACTGCCCGTCGATCTCGCGAACTGAAAATGAGACCCGGCTGCCTTCCACCGTGGCCCAGACGTGGTGGTAGAAGCAGCCTTGACGGAAGCCTTCGCCGCGCAGCAGTTTGCCGCGCATGGTTCCGCCGGAACTGCCCACCTCCATGTACCTGATGCCATCCCGCAGCGTGGAGGCAAAGTGGTGGCCGTGCCCGGAAACGACCGCCGCCACGCCGTACTTGCGGGCCAGCGCATGCAGCCGGAAACCGGTATCGCCGGTCAGGAACAGTTGCTGCCAGAAGGGCTTGTGGAAAAACACGAACTTCGGGGAGGCATCCTGATTGGCCTTGAGCGCCTGCTCGATGAAATCCAGTTCGGCGGGCGGAAATTCGTTCCCGCGCCCCGTATCCGCCACCACAAACAGGGCGTTGTTGTGCCGGAAACTGTAGTGCGGCTGAAGACCGGTATTTTGCGTAAAGGCTTCCCGGCTACGCTGATCCCAGATGTCGTGGTTTCCCGGAGTGGAATAAAGCCGGAACTCTCCATAGCGCGCCCAGATCTTACGAACCTCTGCCCATTGCGCGTCGAGTTTGGCGTCGTCGTTTCCCAGAATCGCATCACCGACGGTGATCACGAAGTCAGGCCGCAGAAGGGCTACCTCGCGCCACACGCGTCCGTAGATCTGGGGTTCGGTGCCGCCGGCGCGGTCACCGACAATGGAAAAGTGAAAGCTGGCGGGCGCAGCGGCCTGCGGCACCGCGCGGCCTGGCGCGAGAAATGCGGCCACCGCGCCCAGAACCAACAGTAACCACGGGATTCGTCTCATCGCCCGCCAACGTTATCAGAACCCGGAAGTGTACGGCAACAGTGTCCCTGCGATAATTCTGAGTATGGCCGAACGGGAGTGCGAGAAGTGCGCCGGCACGGGTTACGTGATTGTGAAAAAGCACGGAATTCCGGCAGCCGAGCGGTGCGATTGCGCGGCAAGGGAGCGAACCAGGCGCGCCGTGGAAAGAGCCGGTATACCGCCGCTGTACGGCGGCGCATCATTCGACAACTTCATGCTTCCGGTGGATAACCCGGTCCAGCGCGACAACCTGGCGCTGGTGATGACGCAGGTGCGCGCCTACACTCGCGAATTTCCGCTTACGAACCGTCCGGGTCTGCTGCTGTTAGGGGAACCGGGCACCGGGAAGACTCACCTTGCGGTGGCAGCCCTGCGCAGCCTGCTCGATCGAGGCTTCGAGGGACTGTTCTTTGATTACCAGAACCTGTTGCAGAGGATCCGGACGAGTTATGACGCAGCTTCCGGCACGGCCGATCGCGAGGCCTACAGCACCGCGCTCGACGCCGAGATCCTGCTGCTCGATGACCTCGGCGCTCATCGCGTCACCGATTGGGTGGAGGACACGGTCACATCGATCATCACCTACCGCTGCAACAACAAGAAGCCCATCATCGCCACCACGAACCTTCCGGACCCGGATGCGGGCAGCGTGATTGTCCAGCATTCGCAAATGGTGCCGGGCAAGACCGAGTACCGCATCACGCTACAGGAAAAGATCGGCATGCGCGCGCGCTCGCGGCTTTACGAGATGTGCAAGGTAATCAAGATGCCTGCGATCGAAGACTACAGAATCCGCCAGCAGCGGGCTTCAAGTTGATGCTTCGGTCCTTTGCCGGTCAGAACTGAAGGCTCTGGCGTCCGGGAGTCAACGGGCGAGTGGCGCCTTTCCAGACGAACTCGCCGGTAGTCGCTTCCGGTAGCGTAATCTCAGCCGCCAGTTTACCGCCGGTAACCCGGTAACTCACCTGGATTTTGCCCCTGGGGTGCGGCATGGCGCCGCTCGCTTCGGCCAGCGCTCCCAGGTGGGGTTCGATGCGGACGGCACGGAATCCCGGCGCCGAAGATTCGATACCGAGAATTGTCCGGAAGACCTCTATGTTGGGGCTGGCGCCCCAGGCATGGCAATCGGACCGGGTTGGCTCGGGCATCTCCGCCAGGGTGGTTAAGCCTCGCGCGATCATGTCCCGCCACTCGCCGAGACGATCGAGGTAAGAATCTCCATAACCGGCTTTTGCCAGCGCCCGGTTCAGGTAAAACTTAAAGTAAATAGTACACTGCGTGAGAGACTGATCCGTCATTACGCGCTGCATCACATCCGGCGCCTCCGTGGCTGTAAAAACACCGGCGAGCACCGCCAGAGCATTGGTGTGCTGCGAAAAGATCGTGTGCGCTGGAGTGTCGGCCAGCAACTTGCGGTTAGGGTCGTAGTAAATCTGACGAATCGTCTGGCGCAGTTGCGTTTGCGACCGGCGGTATTCAGCCGCCAGGGATGGCAATCCAATCTGCTGTTCCAGTTCCGCGGCCCATTGGTAAGCCAGCAAAAGCTGCAGATCGAGCGGCGCGCTGGAGCCATCCGCCTCGGCCGGGGGTACGCCCGAACGCCACGGCTTTGCCCAGTCCACGAAGTTCCACCACTGCATCTTGCCGAGCGAACCGTCTTTCTTTTGCCGCGCGGCAAAAAAACCGATGACCGCGCGCACACCAGGCAGCATTTGGTGGACGAAGGCCGGGTCGTCCTGGAGCATCCAGTAATCGTGCAGCATGCCGATCCACCAGAGCGAGAAGGGAGGGATGTACTGCTGCAGTTGCGAAGGCGCGCGGCTATAGGTAGCGCCTTCTGGAGTCCGCGAAGTGTTGAGCAGATCGATAGCGTTGCGCACCAGGCGCCCGTCACCGCTGTTGTATAGGGTCACCAATGCCTGAATGCGCGTATCGCCGGCATATTGAAGCTGCTCATAATAGGGGCAATCCATGTAGGTTTCATGCGCGCACAGCCGCGCCGAACGCCAGCCGATTTCGAGAATCTTCGCCAGATCGGACGGCCCGCCTTCAAACCGCGCCCGGCGTACCAATGGATAGCCGGTGTAGGTGGAGCGCAGATCTTCAATCGCCAGCGGTTCCGCGGCGGTCTCTATCGTCACCTGTATATAGCGCCAGGTCCTCCACCACAGGGGACGATACAACCGCCGGCTGCCACCATCGGCGATCACCACATCATGCAGGCCGCGGAAGACCTTCCCTTCAATCTCGTCGCGATTCCCCTTGCCCCGCCCACGCTGGGGATACCAGGGCGCTTCGGCATAAAGTAACCGGATGGAGGCGTCCCTACCGCCCGAAGTCACCAGTTCGGGATAGCCGACCGTCTCAAAACCCTGGTCGAGCACCATGGTGGCTTTGGTATGCGCCGGCACCGTGAAGGTCGCGGCATGAGCGGGAAAACCAGCCGGTGGCACTATGCCACTGATAGCGCGGACCCTGGCCAGGCGCTGCGGCGCCTCCTCCATCATGGGTATGGAGCGGGGAATCAGCATCCATCGCGAAGGAGAATCGGAGGATTGGCGGCCGGCGGCGTTCGGTCCCACACGCGCGGGTTCCCAGCCAGAGTCGTCAAACTCGGGCTGCTGCCAGCCCCATGGCGCCTTGCGGGCGTCGAAGCGCTCACAAAAGCCCACGGCCGTGTACCCTCCCGTCTCGGCCGAAGTGACGTTCAGCGGTTCGTAGGCCGGGTTGCGAAGCGTTTTCCAGTCCTTGCCGGTGTTAAGGACCTCCGTGGTTTTATCGTCTCCCTGCAGGACGAAGCCGGTCTGGCTCCAGACTTGCGCTACCGGGGCCAATTCGCCGCCGTTCCACACCACGGCCGCCACCACATTCTTTCCCGCGCGCAGGTGCGGCGAAAGATCGAAGGTTTCATAGCGCCAGTGGTTGAGGTCACCGCGCGCCGGTCCCCAACCCACCCGGATACCGTTGACAAAGAGTTGATAGCGGTTGTCGGCGCTCACGTTGACGCGGAAGTGCGCCGGTTTTGACGGCAACTGAAACGTCCGGCGGAAGTGGAAAACACCGAAGTCGTAGCCTGAAGCGCCGGGGGTTGAGATCCAGCGCGCATTCCACCGGGAATGAGGCAGATCAAAGTCACCGGCACTGAGCATGGCGGCGGCAGCGAACAGGATGGCGAGTTTCAGTCGGGTCATTCACCGACCATGATTCCAGATTTCGCCCTCCCGGTGGAAGTTACCGGCCGATGACGCCGCAGGCCACGCGCGCGCCGGCATTGCCCGCCGGATCGGACTTCAGATCATCGGGGTTCGCGTGGACTACAAGCGCGGTGCCACCCGGATGGAACAACCCGTTTTCTCCGGTCCCCAGATCGATTCCGGTGACGGTCGCCCGAAGGCTCCCCCTGCCGTTGGCGGCTACCGTGATATTCGGCAGATCACCGCGGTGCATTCCTTGCGGATTCATCGATCCGTGCTGCTTGTGGGCGGGATTAAAATGCCCGGCCGCCGACAGGAAAGCAGGGGCCACGCACGAACCGGCGGCGTGAATGTGAATGCCATGCACGCCGGGCTTGACGCCATCGAGTTTCACGGAAACCAGCACTCCGCCACCTGTTTCGCGAAACGTGGCAGTACCCACCTTGGCGCCTCCGGCATCTTTCAACACCGCCGTCGCCGGCTTTTCTTTCGCCATTGCTCCCACCATCGCCAGGCTCAGCGCGGCAGTTAGTAGAGCGGGAAATTTCTTTACCATAAGCCTCCTCTTCGGCTTATGGTAACAGGCGGCGCGAAGGTTACGGGCGATGGTAAGGTATTCCCTTGCTCATCCAATCCGGTTCCCCGGCGCCCTTCAGTTCGTAGTCGAAGAACTCCTGTAGCCTTTGAGCATAGTCCTTGGCATTTACGCGCTTCCGTGGACCGTGATACTCACCGTTGTAATTGAACATATATACTTCCTTACCCAGCCGCCGCAGGGCCAGAAAGTATTCGATCCCCTGATACCACGGCACGGCATCATCAGCATCGTTATGCAGCAGCAATAAGGGGGTCTCGACGCGGTCCGCCTGGAAGATGGGTGAGTTGGCGATGTAGCGCTCCGGATACTCCCACAGGCTGCCGCCGATACGGCTCTGCTGGTGTTCGTACTGGAACTGGCGCGGCAATCCCGGACCCCAGCGAATGCCGTCATAGGCGCTGACCATATCGGAAACGACCGCTCCCGCCGCGGCCGCTTTAAACATTTTGGTCTGTGTCACCAGGTAGGCGATCTGGTAACCTCCCCAACTGTGGCCCTGGATTCCGATCGCCTTTTCATCCACATATCCTTTGGCCACCAGCGCATTTACGGCCGGGAGCACGCACTTCATCGCGCTTTGGCCCGGGTAGCCGATGGTGTATACGATGTCAGGCATCAGCACGATGTAGCCGTTGCTGGTGTACTGGCTCGGATTGATCACATGGTAGGGACGCGGGTCGACGAAGCGCCGCACGGTTTGCGACATCCGTTCGTAGATATAGACAATCAGTGGATACTTTTTGCGGGGGTCGAAATGAGTCGGCTTGAACAGGCCGGCCTTCAACCGGACTCCGTCCGCTGAGCGGAATCCCATCAACTCAGAGGTGCCCCACAAGAATTCCTTCTTCTGTGGATTGGCGTCACTTACCTTGCGCAGTTGCTCAAAACCGGGGCCGGTGGTGAGAAGATCGGGAAATTCCTCAAAGGTGGAGCCGGTCAACAGGTAGACCTCGGCGTTCTTAGCCTTCGACGGCGGGGTGTAATACCGGGCCGCCATCATCAACTTCGTGGGACGCGACGAGCCGTCGAAGGGAACGCGGAAGAAGCCGCTGTCGTAGGTGTCCTGGTTTTCGGCTCGCAGCAGCAGCGGTTGAGCCGGGTCGATCCACTTGTCGTCGGCGTTTTTCGGGAATCGCACCAGACGCAGTTCGTTCTGTTCCCGGCGTCCTTCGGCCGACGTCAGGTTGCGCGCCGTTGAGCCGTCGGGCGATAGCGCCCAGACGTCGAAGCGGTCGTAGACGATCAGCCACTTGCCGTCCTTAGTCCAACCGGCCGAGCCGTAGGGCCCGGGATCCGAGGGTGAATCGTTCAGTTCATTGTAGAAGTTCACGCCCAGATTCGCCGTCAGCACGGTGCGCACGCCGGAGGGCACCGCCACCGTATACCACTGTTTGTCTTCAAACCCGGCCAGGTAGCGCCCGTCGGGCGACCAACTCAGGCCGCGATAAAGTTGCTTGCCGATCCGGGTGCGGCTCCCGGTTCCCGTATCCACCAGGTACGCGTCGAAGCGCCGCGTCAGATACTCAATGCTACGCCGGTAAGCGCGGTCGTCGGTGCCAAGGGCGAATGTTCCCTGCTCGGACGGAGTAACGTCGGCGAGCGACGGATCGGCCAACTGCACGAAATGCCTGGTGGCGAGGTCGAACATCGCCAGGTAGCTGCGATTGCGCTCGCGTTCGTAGCGAACCTTCTGCATCGGAGGAATAAAATCGTCCTTCCACCGCCACAGGTCGAATACCGGCTTTTCGACATCCGCGCCGCCCGCGGGGGCCGGCTTGGCGGCTACCGGCGCGCAGGGAAGATAAACGCGGCGGCCGTCTGGCGAAAAACTCAGCGCGCCCTTTTCGCTGATGCCGTAGCCGGCCCGAAATCCCGGCGTATCGGGCGACACCGTTTCCGCCGCCCGCCCTCCGCCGCGCGTCCATAGGTACAATTTGAAGACCGATTCCTGGTCCCTGTCGCTCACCAGGGCCAACTGTTTTTGCTGGCGGTCCCAGGTCAGATGAACATACTTACCCTTGCCTTCAACCAGCGCTCTGGGGGCGGCCGCACCCTCCATCACGAAGACACCGCTTAACGCCGGTTCTTTGGCTGAAACCGCATAGACGAGCGTCGTACCATCCTTGGAGAGAAGGTATTCGGTGGCCGATCCGGCGGTTCGCTCGGCCCCGGTATCCAGGTTTCGGATGACTACATCGGAAACCGCGGGCGGTTTCTCTTTTTTCGGCGTCTCACCCGCGCTCTCCTGGCCGGCGGCCTTGTTCGCATCGGGGGGCGCGGGTTCGGGTTCTTTCTGATAGGCCACGTTCCTTCCGGCATCTTCGGCTACCTGGAAGGATTTGACGCGGGCAATGGAAGTCTCTTTGCCACTCACCAGGCTGACGATCAACAAGCCATTTTTCGGCATTTCCTCCGGCTTCTTATGCGCCTTCTTCGCCGCGGCCACCGCGGCTTTCGGCGGATATGTATTGACCAGCACCGTGCGGCTATCGGAGGAATAGAGGATCGTATTCACCGGTTGCGGCGGCGGCGATTCGCGTTCCGGATCCTTGGGGCCCGCGGGCGGGCGCTCTCCGCCGGGATAACGGTGCTCTTGGCCGGTCGCCAGATTACGAACCACGATGAATCCATCGCCCTCCTGCGGATAGAGGCCATAGGTTACCCACTTTCCGTCAGGCGACAGGGTGGGGGAAAGAATCGCGTTCCAGGAGTTGGCATCGGCTATCGTCAGCGGGCGCTGAGCGAAGAGGGGGAGGAGCAGAACGGCAGCCAAGGCCGCTCCGCGCATGGTCAGACGAACGACACGCATAAACTGTAATGGTATTCATCCGGACGCGAACGGTGCAATTGCGGTGTGTTACAGCGGTTCGTCCTTCACCCCGGCGCCGGCCGGCAAGGTGAAACAGACGGTTGCCCCGCCGTTCTGGCGGCCTTCGGCCCAGATTCGTCCACCGTGCTGTTCGACGATGGCCCGGCAGATTGCCAGCCCGATACCGGTGCCGGGAATCTCGTGCCCGTGCAGGCGGCGGAAGACGGCGAAGATCGCCTCATTGTACTCCGGGGGGAATCCCTGCCCGTGATCAGAAACGGAAAACTGCCAGGCGTTTTCCATGCGGTCGGCACGGATGCCGATGAGGGGACACTCATCCGGCTTGCGATATCGCAATGAGTTGGACAGCAGGTTCTGAAACACCTGTCCGAGTTGGGTCGCATCGCCAAACACCGAAGGCAGCGGCGTCACGGTGATCTGTGCGCCGGTCTCGGCCACCATCGCCTTCAGGTTCTCCAGTACGCCGTTCACGGTGGCGTTCAGATCCACATTGGAGTACCGCCGTGTCTCATCGCGGCTGATGCGGCAGAAAGAGAGCAGCGCGTCGATCAGCGCGCTCATCCGGCGCGCCGCCTCGGTGATGAAGCCCAGATCCTTTTCGCACTCCCGGGTCAGCGATCCCGCCAGCCGCCGCTGAAGGATATTGGTGAAGCTGATGATGGTCCGCAGCGGCTCCTGCAGGTCGTGGCTGGCCACATAGGCGAACTGTTGAAGATCCGCGTTGGAGCGCTTTAACAGATCTTCGCTGCGCTTCTGCTCGGTAATATCGGTGTGGGTACCCATCCAGCCGAGGATCGCGCCCGATTCGTCGCGGCTGGGCACTGCCCGCGTCAGAAAGGGGCGATACACGCCGTCGCGCCCGCGAACCGGAAACGTCATCGCAAACTCGGCGCCATGAGTGACCGAACTATTCCAGCGGCCGGCAACCACCGGAGCGATATCGGGATGGTGAAGCGTGTGCCAGCCGGTCTCCTTCATCTGCTCGGGCGTTGTGCCGGTATATTCGTACCAGCGCCTGTTGTACCAATAGATGTGCCCTTGACGATCCGCCATCCAAACCAACTGCGCCACGCCGTCGGCCAGGGCGCGAAATCGCTCTTCGCTCTGGCGCAACTCTTCCATCACGGCCTGTTGCACGGTAATGTCGCGCCCAATGCTGGCCGTGCCCTGAACGATGCCGTCGGACCCGCGCAGAATGGTGTTATCCCAGGAAATCAGCCGGCTCTCTCCCGAGCGGGTTACGATCGGGTTCTCGCCATGGCTAAAGATCCGGTTTCCGGCTACGGCTTCCATGAATTCACGCCGTAGGGGTGTGTTTCCCGGAGTAAACAGGCCGAACCAGTCACGCCCCAGGACCTCGGTCTCCCCGTAGCCGGTCAATTCCAGAAAAAAGTTGTTTACGAAGGTAATGCGGCCCTCGGCATCCAGCATTAACCCGAGCGCGCGCACCGTCTCCAGAATGCTGCGGAACCGCCTGGCGCTTTCCAGCCGTTCCCGCTCATGCACTTCCAGCTCCGTCAGGCTCTGAAACGAGACCCGCAGCGCCTGTCCGCCCGCGTATGGAATGGCATAGGCGGTAACCGCAACCGCTACGGGTGTGCCGTCCACGCGGAGGAAGATCTCTTCCTCGGTTGGGACCGGATGCAGGATCGCCAAAACGGCGCTCATGCGTTCACGAACTCTGCTGTGAAAGTCGGGATGGACCACGTCAAACGGCGACTTGCCGAGCACCTCAGACTCGTCTTTTGCCCCCAGAATCGTCAGTCCGGCGCGGTTAATGTAAATGATGCGTTCCTTAAAAGTAATCCACGTTCCGATTGGGGAGTAATCAATGATCGCGTGCAAAAGCTCCACCGAGGGATCGTTATTGGGAGGTTGCGGTTCTGGCGGCATAACGATTGACGCGTAAATATTATAGCGGTGCGGCGGGCGAACCGCTTTATTAATGTCATTTATTCCGGTTTCCTCCAGCCGGCGCCGGCAGCGCCGCATGGCACCGGTTGAATGATTCGTAGCCGGAGTGCAACAATGCGCCAGAATACCTATGCGCCGCGTACGAGTCTCAAATACCACCCGAGGTACGATTCTGGCCGAGAGCGCTGGAGTGGCCGACACCAGCAAACTCCGCCGCACAGGACTGTTGAAGCATACGGCGCTGCCACCGGGCGACGGGCTCTGGATTGTGCCGAGCGAAGCCGTACATACCTTCGGCATGAAGTTTGCAATCGACGTTCTGTTTCTGGATAAACAGCGACGTGTTCGCAAAATTCGCCGGATGCCGCTACGCCGTATCGCACTCGATCTGCTGGGACATTCGGTTCTGGAACTGCCGGCCGGAACGGCGGCGGCAACCGCTACTGAAAAGGGTGATCAACTGCTGTTTGAGCCGCTGTAACCCTTACTCCCTTGCGATGTCGTACCGCCTGATCTTCTCATACAGCGTGGACCGGTCGATTCCGAGCACTGACGCCGTCTCTTTGACGTTGCCGCTATTGCGGGCCAGCGTGGCGGTGATCACCTGCCGCTCCACCTCGTCAAGCGTCAGATTCGCCGGCGCCTGCCAGTTGAACGGGCGAGCCCTGGCAGCCAGAAACGCGAAGTCATCCTCCTCGAGAATCTCCGACCGCGCGGTTACCAGCGCCCGCTCGACCGCGTTTTCCAATTCGCGGACGTTTCCCGGCCAATCGTAATCCATCAGAATGCGCAACGCGCCCTCGCGGATATCCTGCACCTCTTTACCCAACTCGGGCGACAGTTTCTCGATGAAGTGGCGTGCCAGCAGCGGCACGTCTTCACGGCGCTCGCGCAGCGGGGGCAATTTAATTTCGATTACATTCAAGCGGTAGAACAGGTCGTCACGAAATTTACCCTGCTCCACCGCCTGTTGAAGATCGACATTGGTCGCCGCCACCACCCGGACATCCACGGAGATCTCCTGGGAACCGCCGACGCGATAAAAACTCCGCTCCTGAAGCACGCGCAACAGGTCCAGTTGGAGTTTCATCGAAATATCGCCGATCTCGTCCAGGAAAATCGTGCCCCGGTCGGCCAGTTCGAATTTGCCTTTTTTCTGTGTGGTCGCACCCGTGAAGGCGCCCTTTTCATAACCGAACAGTTCGGATTCGAGCAGCGATTCGGCCAGGGCGGCGCAACTCACGGCCACAAACGGCTGCGCCACGCGATCACTCGAGTTGTGGATCGCCCGCGCCACCAACTCCTTACCGGTGCCGCTCTCCCCGCGAATGAGTACCGTGGACCGCCGGCCGGCGACGTCTTCAGCCAGTTCGAGAATGGCCCGCATCCTCGCGTTCTTGCTGATAATGTCCTGGAAACAGTACTGGCGCGCCAGTTTCTTGCGCAGAATCTGGTTTTCGCGCTGCAGGTTTTTGACTTTGATGATACGGTTCACCAGGAGCGAAATCTCTTCCGGATTGCACGGCTTGACGATATACTCCATCGCGCCTTCCTTCATCGCCGTAATCGCCGTATCCACCGTGGCGTAAGCGGTAATGATAATGATGGAGGCTTCGGGATGCAGTTGCCGCACGGCCATCATCGTCTCGATGCCATCCATCCCTCCGGGCATTTTGAGATCGACGAAGTAGATGGCGTAATCGGTAGCGCGCGCTTTCTCTAGGGCGTCTCTTCCCGACGATGCGGTATCCACCAGGTAGCCGTCCTCACGCAACCACGCCGCCAGCGACTCGCACATTACCTCCTCGTCGTCAACCACCAGAATCTGCCAGTGTGTCTTCATTGTTCAGCCGCTCCCAATCTCGAATTTTCGAGCCTGCCCCGGCAGGCCGCACAGAAGACCGCGTCCTTTGTATCCACCTGTTGCAGATTGGTGGAAAGAGACATGGCGCACCGTGCGTCGGGGCAGTGCGTCAACCCGAATGTGTGCCCCAACTCGTGCAGGCTCTCCTTGATCGCCCGTTCCTGAAGCCGGTGGGTCATACCGGGTATTCCGTAAAACTCCTGCCGCAACCGGGCCACTGAGACCAGCGCCACGCGGCCTCCCAATTGCGCCTGTCCAAACAGAAAGCTCAGCATTGGGATAAAGATGTCGCGGCCGGTGATTCCCAGCACGCGTCCGGCGCCTGGTGGCGCGGCATCGAGCAACCGCTTCATAATCTCGACCGAGCTATACTGCGCCCGCCGGGCGTCGAACGCGTAGGCCGGATCGGACAGCGCCGCCATCTGCCGCACTTCCAATCCGAACTCCGCTTCAAGGCGCGGAGCAACCGCGTCCGGGACTGCGTCCTCAACCGCGCCAACCCTTATCATCGCGATCCAAATCACTGCGTATGGCCTGCTTCGGCCCCGGCCAGGGCCGGCGCGGCCTGATCGTTCAACGGCAACGACACCACAAACGTAGTGCCGTCTCCCATCTGGCTCTCCACTTCGATTTCGCCGCCGTGGGCTTCAATGATTCCGTAGGTCACCGCCAGCCCCAGGCCGACCCCTTTCCCTTCCGATTTCGTAGTAAAGAAGGGATCGAAAATTTTCGTCAGGTTTTCCCGCGGGATACCCTCGCCGTTGTCGCGGACGCGCAACTGCGCCCGATCGCCCCGGAGACAGGTTTTGAGCAACACTTTCCGTTGCGACTTGCCTGCCGTCGCCTCAGCCCCGTTCAGCACCAGGTTGAGCACCACCTGCTGCATCTGTGACGCGTCGCAGGGAACAAGCGGAAGATGTTCATCCAGTTCCAATTCCAGATCGACACTGGATAGTTTTAGCTTGTGGGACACCAGCGATGTGGTAGTGCGAATAATCCGGTTCAGGTCGGCTGGCGCGCGCTGCGGCTTGGAGCGCCGGGAGAAGGAGAGCAGGTCGGAAACGATCCTTCCTACCCGCGTTGTCTCCCCGACTACCTGGCCGAGGTAGCGCTTGAAGTCCAGCACCCGCCCTTCCGGGATTCCGTTATCGGTGAGAACCCGCTGCATGAGCATGGACAGATTCAGCACGCCGGAAATCGGGTTGTTAATCTCGTGGGCGACGCTTGCCGACAGCCGCCCGAGTGAGGCCAGGCGATCGGTTTGCAGCAGTTTCTGGTGGGCGATTTTCAACTGCTCCGTGCGCTGCTCGACCTTCGATTCGAGACTCTGGGTGAAGTCGTTGATCTCGGCTACCGCCAGCCGCAAACGTTTCCGCATGTTGTCGAATGATGTGGAAAGCTGCTCGAGTTCCTGGCTGGTGCGCACCACCGGCAACGGCTTATCCAGTTCCATTTCACTCATCGCCTTGGTGCCTTTGATTAACTGGGCGATCGGTACCGAGACGAAGCGCCGCGTGAAAAGGACGATAAAGATGCCGATCAGGACAATTTCGACGGCGGTGATCCACACAACGCGCCACCTCATGTCGGCGGCCTCGCGGTCCACCGCATCCAGGCTTAAAGCGACGTCGAGGATCCCCAGCACTTTCATCGAAGCCGGGTGGGCGTGGCACTCGGCCTGGCTGCAGGAAGGCTCATTGTAGATGGGGGTTGCCATTGCCAGAACGCGGCGCCGGTGGGGCTCGCGGGCGATGCGCACCCTTGAGGGAAGAGACGGTTCGACGCGGGGCTTCGGCGTGGAATGGCAGACCGCGCAGGTGGCCGCGCTTTTGTCCACGCGGCCGTGCAGATCTTCCGGATTCGTGGAATAAACGATCAGGCCGGAGTGGTTGAACATCCGGATACGGTCGATACCCTGCTTCATGGCGATGGTGTACATCACCTGGTAGGCATCCCCCCGCCGGTCGGCCAGCATGGCGTGCCAGGTAGCGCTGGCAATCCCTTTGGATAACTGATCCGCCCCCATCACCATCAGATCGAGAAGCTGGCGCCGCTCGGCGCGGACATTCATATAGCCCCACCCGGCCGCGATGATGACCACAATGACCGTCAGGGACAGGGTCAGCTTCGACGCGAGACGTTTCGGCACGAGGTCCGGCTCTCCTTCCGATCTAATCGGATATTCATATCAATTATGCCGGAAATCAGAATGAGGTGGAAGCAGGGATTTTACGGAAGTTGGTGGTGGCCGCAATCAGTGGGGCGAACCGGGTGGCTCTATCCGTGCATCGGTCTGTCACATTACGGCGCCGGACCGCTACCATGGATTCATGTCCACGCCCGCCACCTTGGCCCGCCACTTTTGGATCCGCGGCCGGGTGCAGGGCGTGGGATACCGTGCTTTCGCCGTCCGGGCCGCCGGAGAGGCCGGCGTCACCGGATACACCCGCAACCTGCCGGACGGCCGGGTGGACGTATATGCCGTGGGCAGCGCAACACAACTCGACCAACTGGCGGGGCTGCTCTATCGGGGTCCCCGCTGGGCCGAGGTACGCGGTATCGAGCAGCGGGAGGCGGCGGTGGTAAAATACGAGGGATTCCAGATCAAATACTAGATGATTGAACTCAAGCCCCTGATCCGCGAAGTCCAGGACTTTCCGAAACCTGGCGTCAATTTTTACGATATCACCACGCTGCTCAAGGATGCCTCCGGCTTCCGCGCAGTGATCGAGCGGCTAAAGGAACACTACCAGCCGACTCCCGTCGATCTGGTACTCGGCATCGAAGCGCGCGGCTTCATCTTTGCCCCGACGGTGGCTTATGCCCTCAACGCCGGCTTCATTCCGGTCCGCAAGCCGAAGAAGCTTCCCGCCGCCAGTGAGTTTGTCGAATACGCTCTCGAATACGGCACGGACCGGTTGGAAATCCATCGCGACGCGATAAAATCCGGACAGAGCGTGCTGATTGTCGATGACGTTCTGGCCACCGGCGGCACGGCTCGCGCCACCACGCAACTGGTGGAGAGGTTGGGAGGGAAGGTTGCCGGCCTGGGTTTTGTGATCGAACTCGATTTTCTGAAGGGCCGCGACCGGTTAGCCGGTTACGACGTCTTCTCGCTTCTGAACTACGCCGAATGAAGCCGACCGTCCGGCGGGCTACGTTCCCGGCCCTGGCCAAACTCAATCTCGTTCTGAAGGTACTCGACCGGCGGCGCGACGGGTTCCATGAACTCCGCAGCGTGTTTCAGACCATCTCGCTGGCCGACCGGATCGAGGCCGAGTTCACGCCGGGCCGGCGGACGGGCATTGAACTGGAGAGCACGATCGATGTTGCCCAGAACCTTGTCACGTGCGCCGCCGACTGCCTCTTGAAGGAATCGGGCGCCACCGGCACGGTTCGCTTCCGGCTGAACAAGCGGATTCCGATGGGCGCCGGAATGGGCGGAGGATCGAGTGATGCCGCCGCAGTGCTGCTCGGATTGCCGGCGCTCACCGGGCGGCCGGTTCCGATGGAACGACTGATCGCCCTGGGCGCCTCACTGGGCAGCGACGTGCCGTTCTTTCTGCTCGGCGGCACGGCCCTGGCGCTGGGAAGGGGAACGGAACTTTACCCGCTGCCGGATCTTCGGCCGGAGGCCGTGCTGGTGGTCGCGCCGCCGGTTCACGTCACCACCGCCGAGGCATACCACGACCTTGGACGCGATTTGACAACCGTGTCGAGGTCGCCTACCATAGATATTTTCCAGTCACTTGCCTGGATTTTGGGGGAGCGGTCGTCAATTCGCGAACAGTCTTTTTTCTGCGAGAACGATTTTGAAAGGGTTGTATTCCGCAAGTACCCTCTGCTCAAGTCGATCAAAGTGAAACTCTCCAAGTCCGGAGCCGGGCCTGCCCTGATGACCGGCAGCGGCGCGGCTTTGTTCGGGGTATACGATAGCGGCGCCGAAGCGGCCAACGCCTCGCTTCTGTTTCCCGGAGAGTGGGTCAAGGTAGCCCGATTCGTGACTCGTAAGCGCTATCGTTCGCTCTGGATGAAGAATCTCAAGGAGCACGTGAGAAGCATGGCATGGCCGCCGCAAAGCCGATACGTAAGATGAGAGACGATCTCAAGGTCTTTTCCGGGACTGCCAACGCCGTTCTGGCCGAGGAAATCTGCGTGAATCTCGGGCAACCACTCGGCGTGGCGGCGATTCGTAACTTCTCTGACGGCGAGATTCATCTACAGATACACGAGAACGTCCGCGGCATGGATGTGTTCGTGGTCCAGCCGACCTGCACGCCGGTTGAACGCCATCTAGTGGAGTTGTTGTTGATGATCGACGCCCTGCGGCGCGCCTCTGCGGATCGAATCACCGCAGTGTTACCCTATTATGGGTATGCGCGGCAGGATCGTAAAGACAAGCCTCGTGTGCCGATTTCGGCAAAATTGATCGCGAGCCTGCTGGAGACTGCCGGAGCGGACCGGATTCTGGCGCTTGATCTGCACGCCGCTCAGATTCAGGGGTTCTTCGATGTTCCGGTGGATCACCTGTTTGCCGCGCCGGTACTGATTGACCATTTCCGGGCCGCCGAAATTCAGGATCTGACGGTTGTATCACCCGATGCCGGCGGCGTGGAGCGTGCCAGGGCATTCGCCAAGCGGATGAACGCGCCCCTGGCAATCATTGACAAGCGGCGGGAAGAGGCGAATGTCGCCGAAGTGATGCATGTCATCGGCCGCGTGGCCGGAAGAAACTGCCTGATGGTGGATGACCTTATCGACACGGCGGGAACACTCGTGAAAGGAGCCGAAGCGCTTTTGGAACGCGGCGCGGCCAGCGTAACCGCTTGCGCTACCCATGCGGTGCTCTCGGGACCAGCGGTAACTAAGATTACAGAATCGCCCTTCAGGGAAGTGGTATTGACGAATTCCATCCCGCTTCGGGAAGAGGCCCTCCGGTGCGGCCGCATCCGTACGTTGTCGGTCGCCCCGCTGCTGGCGCGGGCCATTCAGTCAATCCACGATGAGACATCGGTCAGTACGCTATTTGTTTAGAATCGGCCGGGAGGCCCGGTGCTCCGGGCCGTCCGGTTTCCGGCCGGAGGAGTGGGAATGAGGAAGGATATTACGGTTGCGGCTGAGTCGCGTGACTCCCGCGGTAAGAATGAAGCCCGGCGCCTAAGGGTATCGGGCAAGATCCCCGCCGTGGTGTATGGGGGGGCGCCGGATTCGGTAGCGATCAGCGTCGATCCGAAACAACTGGCAGCGGTCCTGCGCAGCGGCGCCGGACACAATACAATCTTTACGCTATCGGTAGCCCAGGGCGAGAGTTCGCCGGTGATGATTGTCGACTGGCAAAGCGATCCGCTGCGCGGCAATCTGCTGCATGCCGACCTGAAGCGCATCGACCTGAGTCAGCGCCTTACCGTCAAGGTTCCCGTTCAGGCGGCCGGCGAAGCCAAGGGCGTCAAGCAACAGGGTGGGGTGCTCGAACTGGTTACCCGCGAGGTGGAAATCGAGTGCCTTCCGGACGAGATTCCCGCTTCGTTCACCATCAACATTTCCGAGTTGCTGATCGGCCAGGTGATCCGCGCCTCCGATCTTCCCCTGACTGGCTCGATCATTCTTCTGAGCGCCGCCGACGCCGTGCTGGCTCACGTCATTTCGGTACGGGCTGAAGCCGCGGCCACAACCGAGGAGACCGCCGAGACGGCCGCCGAGCCTGAAGTCATCAAGCGGGGCAAGAAAGAGGAGGAAGAAGCGGGCGAGGACGCGAAGAAGAAGAAGAAGTAGATGCCGGACCCGCCTGCTTCTCCTCGCCCCGGCCGCTGGCTGGTGGCCGGTTTGGGAAATCCGGGCGAACAGTACCTTGGAACACCGCATAATCTCGGCTTCGCCGTTGTAGACAGGCTGGCCGAGGTTCATGGAATTCGCATTACACAGCCGGATTCCAAGGCACTGGTGGGAAATGGCCGGATCGCGGGCATGCCGGTGATGCTGGCCAAACCGCAGACGTTCATGAATCTGAGTGGAACCCCGGTTCGTCTGCTGGTTGATAAGTACGGTTTTGAGCTGTCTGAACTGCTGCTCGTTTACGATGAATTAGCGTTGCCGTGGACGAATGTCAGGGTTCGGCGGGAAGGATCTTCCGCCGGTCACCACGGTGTGGAGTCGGTGATTCGAAGTCTGGGTTCGAGTGATTTTGCCCGGCTCAGAATCGGGATTCACCCTGGCCATCCCATCCGGGATGGCGCGCAATTCGTGCTCGCTCCAATGGGGCGGGCGCAAAGGCAGGACCTGGACTCGCTGCTCGACACTTGTAGCCGGGCAGTGGAGTTCATTATCTCCGAGGGCGTCGATAAGGCCATGGCGATGTTCAATCGTCGCGCCCACGGTACAAAAGAGGAAGAATGAGAATCTACGAAGAGTTGTTCATCGTCCGCCCCGACGCGACCGATGAACAGATTGATCCTTACATCGAACAGATGCGCGGCATCATCGAATCCGCGGGCGGTACGCTGGATAAAGCCGACAAGTGGGGCAAACGCCGCCTTGCTTATCGCGTGGAGAAGTTTCACGAGGGCTTGTACATTCTGCTGGTTTTTCAATCCAAGCCGGAAGCGGTGAAGGAGATCGAACGCCGGATGCGCGTCAACGATCTGGTCATCAAATTCATCACGGTGCGGATTGATGAGAAGATGAAGCGCATCGAAAAGCGCCGCAAAATGCGGGAGAAGCGCGCCGCGCGCAAGCCCGCGCCGGTGGTTCACGCTCCGGCGGCGCCCACCGTGGAACAGCAAATGGCGAGCGCCGGACCGATGCCGGGTGAACCGGCTCCGGCCGAGTAACCAGGGGAATCGGGAAAGGATCACACGAAAATGGCGGAACAATCCAGTAGAGGCGGACGGCCGGTAGCGGCCTCCCAGCGGCCCACCGGTGGCGATAAGGCCGTGCTCAGCCACAAGAAGCAGTACTTCCGGCGCAAGAAGATGTGCCGTTTCTGCGTCGACAAGATCGATGACATCAATTACAAGGACGTCAAAATGCTCTCGTCCTTTGTTTCCGAGCGCGGGAAGATCACCCCGCGGCGCATTTCCGGTGTCTGCCCGCCTCACCAGCGCCGGCTGGCCGAAGCCATCAAGCAGGCGCGCAACATCGCTCTGCTGCCGTTTGCAGCCGGCGTTTAACAGGGAGCAGCAACCATGGAAGTCATTCTTCGAGAAGACATCGCAAAGCTCGGAACCCGCGGCCAACTGGTGAAAGTGGCCCCCGGATTCGCCCGCAACTTCCTGCTGCCGAAGCGGCTGGCCGTTGCCGCCACCGAAGCCAACAGGAAGATTGTCGAACAGGAGCGCCAGGCGCACCTGCGCCGCGAGGCGAAGGAGATCGCCGACGCTCAGGAATTAGGCAAACTGATGGCCGGCGTGGCAGTCACCATCGTCCAGAAGGCCGGCGAGCAGGACCAACTGTTCGGTTCGGTCACTGCGCAAGACATCGCCAATGCGCTCGAACGCCAGAACTACAGCGTCGACCGCCGCAAGGTGGTATTGGCGGAGCCCATCAAGCAACTGGGAGACTACGCCGTTCCCGTACGCCTGCATCGCGAAGTGACGGTGGAAATCAAGGTTCAGGTCACGCGCGAAGAGTAACCCGTTTCTCCCCGGGGGGGCGCCACTCCCTCGGGGGGATTCTCCAAGTCCGGAAGAAAATCCGCCCCCACTGGCATTTCACTCTCTAATTTGCAATCCTGAAAATCTCAGTTAGCAGGCTTATATGTCCTTTTTTGATCTCAGCGGTCAGGCCGCCATGGTAACGGGCGCGGCCACCGGTATCGGACAGGCGGTTGCGCGCCGGCTCGCCCTGGCTGGCGCCACGGTTGCCGTGACCGACATCGACACAGAGGGGGCCATAGCAGCAGCCGCAGCCATCGCCGCCGAAGCGAACGGGCGGGCGTTCGCCGTCTCGCTGGATGTCGCCGATCCGGAGGCCGTCCGGCGCGCCTACCAAGCCGTTGTCGAGCGAACCGGAAAGCTTGAGATCGTGGTGAATAACGCCGGCATTGGCGGCAAGGCGGCGCCCCTGTGGGAGCAGACGATCGAAGATTGGCACCGCGCCATCGCCGTCAACATGGACAGCGTATTCAACCTCTGCCGCGCGGCCATTGTCCAGATGCGGGAGCGCCGCTATGGCCGGATCGTCAACATTGCCTCAATTGCCGGCAAGGAAGGCAATCCGAATATGACCGCCTACTCGGCAACCAAAGCCGCGGTCATCGGCTTCACCAAGTCGCTGGCCAAAGAGGTGGCCACCGAAGGCATCTGCGTTAATGCGGTTGCGCCAGCCGTGGTCCGCACGCGCATTCTCGAACAGCTCACACAAGCCCAGATCGACTACATGTGCGAGAAGATACCGATGCGCCGCACCGGTACTCCGGAAGAGATTGCCGCGGTCGTACACTTCCTGGCCAGCCCGGACTGTTCCTTCGTCACCGGACAGTGCTACGATGCCAGTGGCGGCCGCGCTACGTACTGATGATACTCGCCCCGAATCAATATTCCTCGGTTACTCCCTTCGAACTGCTTGAAGCCGCGGCCGATGGCATCGTTCCTCTCGATGGACGACTGCTTCATGCGCTGACCGACGACGCCGAAAGCTCGATCCCCGATCTGGTCCGCTTTGGCATCAGCGGCACGGGGACGCACCCGATCGATCTGGAAGAAGACATTATCGCCATATTGCGGTACTTGAAAACGCCACAGGCGATTCCATTCTTCATCGATTGCATTCGCCGTGAACCGGGCGACGTCTCTGATGAACTGGTGGAAGCGCTGGTGCCGCTCGCCTCCGAAGCGCTGGAACCGCTGATCGCTCTCTATCATGAACTTGAGGAGGAGCGCGCCGGCGAGGTTGCGTTCCTGCTATCGTCGCTACGCATTCGTGATCCGCGCCTGCTCGCCATTCTGCTCGACTACTTCGAGTACGATGCTACCGACGGCGCCTTCTGCCTGGGTATGTATGGCGATCCAGCCGCCCGTGAGCCGTTAGAGAAGATTCTCTCCGCTCTCGACCCCAAGGATTCCGAGCAGGCTCCGCTGCGCGCGGAGATTCTCGAAGCGATCGATCGTCTCAGTGAAGACTCTTCCGGACCGGAACTATTGCCCGTGCCCGATCTGTGGTCCCTCTATCCGGAAAGTGATGAGCCGCGCTTCGATCTGCTCGACCGCACGAGCCGGCTTGAATTCTTTTCAAGCCCGGAGGCTTCCTACCGGAGCGCCGCGGCCGCCAGTTTCGGCGCCGATGATGACAGCGAAGAAGTTCGTAGCGCGCTGCTCCAACTCGCTCGGGAAGATAACAATACCGGTGTGCGCGCGGCCGCCTGGCAATCGCTCGGCGACATGGATGAAGACGAGAAGATCCATCATGCGCTACACGAAAAGTTGGACGATGCGGCAGCGCCGCCGCTCGAGCGCGCGGCCTGCCTGGTGTCCTTGATCGGTGAAGACGATCCGGAGTTCCGCGGCTACCTCACCGCGTTTTATGAAATTCCAGAATCGCGCGCGCTGGCGCTACGCGCCATGTGGCGAAGCTTCGATCGTGATTGGGCGCCGTACATGATCAAGCATCTGGAGGACGATAATCCCTCGATCCGGCGGGAGGCCGTTCGCGGCGCCGGCTACCTGCGCCTCTCTTCCGAGTGCGCGCGGTTGCGAATCATGTTCGACGATGAAAAGATCAGGCCGGAGGCACTGTTCGCCTATGCGATGGCGGTGCCCACCGAGCTGACGCCAGGACGCGCCAACCACCTGCTGCGTAATGTGGAACAGGCAGCCGGCGGCCTCACGCTGAGCGAGCAGGAATTTGTTGAGTTCGCGATTGATGAACGCCTGGCGATGAACGGTATGAGAACCGTTTTCTCCGGCCAGGACCAGGAAGCGCAGATCGAGAGCGAAGAGCAACCGGAACAGAATTCGGCCAAAACGGAAAAGGTCGGGCGCAACGAACCTTGCCCGTGCGGCAGCGGCAAGAAGTACAAGAAATGCTGCGGAAAGTGACTCGCGGATAACCCTAACAGCGACGGGGGCCATTTTGTGCGCGCCCCCGTCCGTCTTTTTCCTTAACGTAACCGGACGCGTTTACTTCTTTTTCGCAGCCGGCTTGCTCTTTGCGGGTGCGCTCTTTTTCGCCGCGGAGGTCTTTTTTACCGGCGCAGCCTTGGGAACTGCCGTGAGCGCCTTCAGTGCCGCGCGGGCAGCCGCATCGTCCACTTCAATCATCAGCGAATACCGGCCGCTTCCCGAAGCCAGTGCCTGGGCCGCGACGACATTGATGCCTGCCGCCGACAGTTTCGAGAGTGCCGCCGCCATCGCACCCGGTTGATCCGCGCCTTGTGCGAGCACGCCGGCGTGCCTGGTTAATACGAGGCCGGCCTTCTTCGCCGCATTGCGGAACAACCCGGCATCAGCCGGCAGCATGTCGAGCCGGGCCGACTTACCTTTCAACGGATATCCCCAGAGCGCGGTGAAGTTCACGCCGCCTTCGCGCAGCGCGTTCAGTATGCGCGCGCCTTCTCCAATCTTGTTCGCGATCACCGCGGAGTAGTACTCCACCCGCTTGATGTCTTCTGGCATTGGATTCTCCTCTCTTCCAAGCTATCGGCTTTCGCCGCAATCGTCAATACATTTCTGACCGATAATGTTTGAACTGGGTGGCGGAAGAACGGCGATAGAGAGAAGGCTGCCTGATGCCGGCCACTCACTACGGTTCGATATTCAGTTGCTTGGACAGCGTTGCGAGGATGGAATCGAGTGCCGAGCGCCCGGGCACACCGCCCTGAGCCATCTGCCGGTTCCCGCCGCCACGACCGCCGGCGGCCGCTACCAGGGATTTTGCCAGTGCTCCGGCATCGATGCCGCTATCGGGCGAAACCGCCAGCAGGAAGGACGGCGGATCCAGGCACACCTGCAAAAAAACAGCGCCAGGATTGGCGGTGAATGCTTGCGCGAAAGCGCGGGCTTCCTCGTCGATGGCGCCGGTGCGCCGCAGCCGCGGAGCGGACTGATAGGCTTCCCTGCCCTGGTATCCGGCCAGTTCCACCGCCGCTTTCTGCCGGGCTTTGGCGATGGCTGCAAGACGTTCCGATTGCTCGGCAAGTTGTTGGCTGGCAGCATCCAGGTTCTGCCTCAGCCGGCGAATCGCCCGCAGTCCGCAGAGAAATTCCACCCGCAGCGTGTGACGGACTTTCTCGGTGCGCAACAGGGTAATGGGACCGATCTCGGCGGTGCCGCGAACGTGTGTGCCTCCGCAGGCGCTGCGGTCAAGATCCCGGATAGTGACAATACGCAACCGTCCTTCGCGTTCCACCGCTTTGCGCAAGCCCCCATCCAGGTCGTCCTGGTAACTGACGGCGATGGGGCGGTTCTCATACACCGCGAGATTGACGCGCTCCTCAATTTCACGCAGGTCGAGAGCCTTGGCTTCGACATCAATGGTTGAGACGTCCGCGCCGAGGTGAAAGCTGACGGTAGCGAAGCCGTAAACTTCGGCCAGCACGGCCGAGAGCAGGTGCTGGCCTGAGTGTTGCTGCATGTGATCGAAGCGGCGGCGCCAGTCGATCTCGCCGGTCACTTCGGCCGATTCCAGCGGCCGGTCGAGTAAATGGGCAATGCGATTGCTTTCATCGATCACGTCCAGCACGCGGCTCGCATTGAGCGAACCAGTATCAGCGGGTTGGCCGCCGGAATTGGGATAAAACGCAGTGCGGTCGAGATAAACGCGCAGCGGATCCCGACTGTCTACAACGGTGGCGGTAAAACGGGTGGAATAAGAATCGTCGTAGTAAAGCCGTTCGGTGGCCATCACGCGGCGCCAAGGTTCAGGCTAAACCCACTCGAGAGCGCCCTTCTTGAATGCCCAGATGTAGCCGACGATCAGAATCGCCAGAAAGACCGCTACTTCCGTGACGCCGAACCAGCCAAGCTGCTTGTAGCGCACTGCCCAGGGGTACAGGAAAACGGTCTCCACATCGAAAATGACAAACAGGATCGCGATGATGTAGAAGCGAACCGTATATCGCCCTCGCGAATCCGACGCAGCCTTAATGCCGCATTCATACGCCTCCAGTTTGGTGGCAAAGGGGTTGCCGGGCCGGATCAGCCTGGCTGCCACGATGGCGACGATAGGAAACAGGATCGCAACTACCATAAACAGGAAAATCGGCAGGTATCCTTCGGGCATGACAATTAATCATATCATGCACAAATGTCCGAAATATGCCATTCGGCGGCTTTGACGGGAGACTTCCAAATGAGCGACTGTAGCGACAGGATGAGCAGACGTAAACGTTTCACCCGCAGGGTGTTCCTCTATGGCGCCGGCCTGGCGGCGCGGGCGGCGCGCCTGGAGAAGACGCCGATGGGCGATGGCTGGCTGGAACAGGGATTCCGGACGCCGCCCGATGGATCGAAGCCGTGGGTCTTCTGGTGGTGGCTGAACGGCATCGTCACTCGCGAGGGGATTACATGCGACCTGGAGGAGATGAAGCGCCAGGGCATCAACGGCGTACTGCTGTTTCACGCCGGCGGAGGCGGACGAAATCTGCCGGTGGGACCGCGCTTTCTGAGTGACGAATGGAAGAAACTGTTCCGGTTTGCGCTGGAGGAAACGGCCCGCCTTGGAATGGAGATGAGCGTCAATCTCTGCGATGGGTGGGATTCGGGCGGCCCCTGGATTACTCCCGAAGAGGCCAACAAGAGACTGGTCTATTCAGAAACCCAGATCGACGGGCCAGCGGAGTATAGCGCGAACCTGCCTGCGCCCGAGACGACCGGCGGCTATTACCACGACGTAGCCGTGCTGGCGTTTCGGGAGCGCGAGCCGAGGCCGGTGCAGCCAGCGGCGGTGACTGTCAGTTCCTCGGTGGAAGGTTATTGCCGGGAGTGGAACTGGCACCCGCTGGATCTGGTGGATAACGACCCCTACACGTTCTGGCGGGCGAACCCGAAGCTTTCCAACATCCGCGGCAAGCCGCAATGGGTGGAGTGGCGCTACCACCAGCCGCTTGCGGCAACGGCCATCCAGCTGGCGGCGGCGCCCGGCGGCGGACCGCGCGCTTGCGAACTTCAGGCCACCGGTAGCGATGCAACATGGCATACCGTCAGCACTTTTGAGATGCCTTCGGAGGGCGTCTTCCGGAAGGACTTTTCAGAAATTCACACGGACCGTTTCCGCTTGCTGATCCACTCGGCCTGGCTGCCCGACGTCCGGCTGGCACAGGCCTGGATACTGCGAAATGGCGATCGCGTCGCCGCGCGGCCCGGCATCAAATGGTGGTGGTTCAAGTCGGGTAACCGGAGCTTTTGGGATTACCCCAAGCAAGGTCCACGCGCGCTCGATGAGGAGTACGCCGAAGACGGCGCAAGCGATCTGGCGGCGGGCGACGTGGTGGATCTTTCCCGGAAGATGAGCGTAAACGGGCGGCTGACCTGGTCCGCACCGGCCGGCCGCTGGACGATACTGCGCTTCGGCTATACGCTACTTGGGCAGGAGACCCGGGAATCCAGCACGAATCATAACGGCTGGGAGGCCGATATGTTGGACGCGCGGGGTATCGAAAAGCAGTTCCAGGCCGTGGCGTTGCCGGTGCTGGAGGTGGCCGGCAGCCTGGCCGGGCGCACGCTGAAAACGTTTCACGTGGATAGCTACGAGTTGGGCGCCGACCGCCGCGGGCAGCAGCCGACGTGGTCGGCGGCATTTCGTGATGAGTTCCGCACACGGAGGGGTTACGATCTGCTGCCATATCTGCCGGCGCTGGCCCGGAGGATCGTAGACGGGCGGGAGCAGACAAACCGCTTTCTGTGGGACATCCGGCGGACAATCGGGGACCTGATGGCGGAGCGCTTCTTTGGGCGATTCGCCGAACTGGCGCACGCGCGCGGCATGGGCATCGATTGCAAAACCGGCTACGGCACGTATCCGCATCCGCATATCGACGGCCTGCAGTGCGCGGGCAAGTGCGATGTTACGACGGGCGAGTTCTGGTACGGCACTGACATCATGTCGCAGTTCGACCCCTTCTGCAACGTGATTCGGTCCGTCGCGTCGGCGGGCCATGTTTACGGAAAGAAGATAATCCAGGCGGAGGCGTTTACTGCCTGGACGCATTTTCGGGAATGGCCGGCAAGCCTCAAGCCGCTGGGTGATGAGGCGTTTACCAACGGACTAACGCGGGTGGTGGTGCACCAGTACACGCATCAGCCGAAAATCGGGCCGAAGCCGGGAATCCAGTACTTCGCCGGCACACACCTGGACCGGAACCTGACCTGGTGGCCGCAGGCGGCGGCATTTCTCGCCTACCTGGGCCGCTGCCAGCACCTGCTGGGCGCGGGACGTTTTCACGCCGACCTGTGCTACTACTACGGCGAAGGCGCTACCAATTTCGTACCCGGCCGGCCATACATGCGGCCCGCACTGCCGCCGGGATACGACTGCGACTATATGAACGCCGAAATCCTGCTCCACCATTGTTCGGTACGGCGGGGCCGCATTGTGCTCGACAGCGGCATGGAGTACCGCCTGCTGGTGGTGGCGGATCAGGCTGCGCTTTCGGCCGCGAGCCTGGAGAAACTGCGGCGGCTGATGGAGGCTGGGGCGACGGTGGCGGGAGATCGTCCCCGCCCGTGGGCGCCCGGGTTGGGTGGCTCTGAGAAACCAGTGAGCGAGCTAATCCATTCGCTGTGGGGCACCCAGTCAGCAGAGGGCGAAAGAAAGATCGGCGCGGGACGGCTGGTGTGGGGAAAGCCGCTCAGCGCCGTGCTCGATAGCATGCGGATCGGTCCGGACCTCGATGTTCGAGACGCGGCGGCCCGCGACTCGATCCGGTTCATTCATCGCACAACGCCAAAGGCGGAGATTTACTTCCTCTCCAACCAATCCACCAGGCGGCAGGATGCACTCTGCGCGTTTCGCGTTACCGGCCGTCAACCCGAACTCTGGGACGCGGTGTCCGGTGAGATGCGCGAACTGGGCGAGTGGCATGTCGAGAACGGCCAGCCGATTGTTCCCCTGCGTTTTGAGGATTCACAGAGCTGGTTCGTCGTATTTCGAAAACCGGCGGGAGGGCCGGGCCCACAAAAGAATTTTCCCGAACTGGAAGCGGTGGACGAACTGACCGGCCAATGGGAAGTGAGTTTCGATCCCGCCTGGGGTGGACCGCGGCGGGTGGTGTTCGACGAGTTGGTGGATTGGACCGAACGCCCCGAAGAGGGGATTCGTTATTACTCCGGCAAGGCAACCTACGCCAAGGCATTCGACGCTCCCGCGGCAGCCGCGGGTGAAGCGCTCTGGCTGGACCTGGGCCGGTTGAACCATGTGGCCGAGGTCAGAGTGAACGGTGAGACCCTGGGCGTGGTGTGGTGCGCCCCCTGGCGCGTCCGGCTGGGCAGGGGGCTGAAGCGCAAAGGCAACCGGTTGGAGATCGACATTGTGAACCTGTGGCCGAACCGGCTGATTGGCGATTCACTACCCACGGCAACGAGACGATATACCGAGACGAATCTCACCGTCTATAAACCGGATTCGCCCCTGATTGCTTCGGGTCTGTTAGGCCCGGTAAGACTATGCCGCGGCTAACGCCTGAGCCTCACTTGCCGCGCAGTTGGAATGCGTAATGGCCCGAACCGCAGCGAATGGTGATGGCAGCCGGCGTTTCCGAAGCGCCGTCCACTCCTTGGACTCCTGCCTGGAAGGCGCCGCCGTGCCAGATCGGGCGGCCGCCTTCGCTCACCTCGATACCGCTCAGGTTGAACTTGGGCAATATCACATCGGCATCGCTGCCCACGGGGATCTCAACATCCAGATTGACAGTGTTTGGTGTGCGCCGCCAGGAGGATGCGATAATGCCTCGCGGCGTTTCAACGGAGCCGTTGGCCCACTCCAGGTCTCGAACCATTTGCGGCTGGAAGTTGATGTGCTGGTAGCCGGGCGCCTTGACATCGTAGTTGATGCCTGCCAGCGCCTCATATAGCCAGGCGCCCACGCCGCCGAACATCGGGTGGTTATGGGAATTCATGGAAGGACCCGTCTTGTTCTGCCAGAGCTCCCACAGCGTGGTAGCGCCGTTCTTGATCATGAATCCCCAACTCGGATAGCTGGTCCCGACGGCCAGATCGTAGGCCAGGTCCGGGGAGCCGCTGCGAGTGAGCAGCGGCATGGCGTACTTGGTGCCGATGATGCCCGTGTACAGATGAGTGTTCTTCATGTATACGATGTCGCTTTTGAGGTAACCCATGGCACGCTTTCCGTCCTGCGGAGCCATGTTCAGAAAAAGAGGCAGCACCTGGGAGGTCTGCGACCCGTTGCCGTAGGCGCCGATTTCCGGGTTGTAGAATTTTTTGTGGAAAGCGGCGCGGATGTCCTGGCCGAGCTTTCCGTATTCGGCCGCTTCGGCGTTCTTGCCGAGCACCTGGGCGGCTTCGGCGACGATATCCACGCTCCAACAGTAGAAGAAAGTCGAGACCAGGTTGCCCGGGGTGCGCTCCACCGGGACCCAGTCGCCGTACTTGAAGAAGTTGACGATGTTGCCGTCGGCCTTGGCCTTCAACGAATCGGCCCACTTGCGGATTCCATCGAAGTTTTCCGCCAGCAGGCGTCGGTCGCCATAGCGCTCGTAGAGATACCAGACAAACAAGGGATAGGCGCTACCCCAGGCCGGGTCCGCGGGGCCGGAAACAAAGCGCTCGTGCGGGACGGTATCGCTTACCGAGCCGTCGGGGTGAGTCTCCTGATTGTCCCGGATGTTGCGAACGAAGTTGCTGTAGAACGCCGGCATGTCGTAGTTCATCATGGCGCTCTCCGAGTACAGGTGCGCATCGGCCATCCAGCCCATGCGCTCATCGCGCTGGTTACAATCGGTAGGCACCGATTCCAGATTCGACTGAATGCCCCAGATGATGATGCGCTGCAACTGATTCAGAATCGGCTTGGAGCAGGAGAATCCCCCTGTAGGCCGCACGTCGCTGTGGACGCGAAGGCCCACCACGGTATCGAGTTTCGGCGTTCCCGGATAGCCGGTGAGTTCCACGTAGCGGAAGCCGTGATAGGTGAAGCGGGGCTGATAGGTTTCCTGTTCGCCATCGCCGCGGAGGGTGTAGTAGTCCGTGGCGCGGGCCGAGCGCAGGTTCTCCACGTTGAGCGTTCCGTCGTCATAGAGCAGTTCAGCATGGCGCAGTCTCACTGTGGCGCCGCGCGGCCCGCGCACTTTCAAGCGGACGACACCGGAAAAGTTTTGTCCCATGTCGTAGACGAAGACGCCTGGCTTGGGGTTGGTCAGCTTGAACGGCTGGATATCACCGGTTACCCGAATGGGCGGCATGGTTTGAGCGCTTAGCACGCCCTCGGGCGCCTGGACCAGCGTTGCCGGCTTCCAGGCGGAGTCGTCATAACTTGCTTGATCCCAACCTGGAGTTTCACGCCGCGCATCGTAGGACTCGCCGTTATAGAGGCTGTCTTCCACGATAGGACCATCGGTAGCCTTCCAGGTCCCATCGCTGAGAATCTCTACCTGCCGTCCGCCTTCGAGTTCGATCTTCATTTGGAGAAGTCCAATGCGGTTCTTGAACCAGCCCTGGCCGAGCATCAGGCCGGTGGCGTTGGAGCCTTTCTTCAGCAGCGGCGTGACATCGTAGACGGCGTATAGGATGCGCTTGCGCCAGGTGGTCCAGCCGGGGTCGAGCATGTGGTCGCCTACCTTGTGGCCGTTCAGGTAGAGTTCGTAATAACCAAGGCCCGTAACATAGGCACGGGCACGAATGGGTTTGGAGGGCAGTTCGAACTGTTTGCGCAGTTGGTTACCTCCGCCGATCCACCTGGCCTTCCAGTCGGAAGGCGACAGCAGACCCGTATCGAAGCTGGCGGCAGCGCTCCAGGGACTGGCGTTACCCTCTTTGTCCCAGTAACGGACCTTCCAATGGTAGGTGGCGCCGGAGCGCAGTGCAGGCCCCTTGTAAACCACCTGGGTGGACTCCGGCGAGACGATTTTACCGCTATCCCAGCCGGGCTCCACGGCTATCTGGTAGGCAGTCTGTTTTTCGCCGCGGGCAGTGTGTTCCAGGGTCCAGAAGAAGCGTGGCTGGGCCACGTCGACTCCCACGGGGTTTTTCATATATTCACAGCGGAGAGCGGAGGGCGCCAGTGGGCCGCCCACGGCCGAAACCGCCACCGAGAGAATCGCGAGAAGAGTCAAGAAAAGTTGTTTGGGATACATGCCGGCTCCCGAGATGGATTCAAGATCAGAATACAGGAAACGCAGGAGTGCCGGTCCGGCCGCCACGGCGGGTGCGCTATAATCCGCCTGATTACAATCTTTCGAATTTGGTTTTATCAGGAGAACCTATGGCTAACATGGATACTGGATATCGCCGCGGTTTTTTGCGGCGCATGATGGCGGCGGTGGGAGCCGGCGCCGCTGCGCCTGCCATTGTGCAAGGGCAGCCGCAGACACCGCGAGGAGGGCGCAGGATCGCGCCTCTGCCATCTTATGCCCGGTTGCAAAATTACAAATCGTTGAAGCAGTCCAGTTTCGACCGCACGGGCGGGAATCGTGACGCCTGGCCAATCGCCGAAGGAGAGACCAAAGAGATTTTCAGCGCCGACGGGCCGGGTGTGATCACGCACATCTGGTTCACCATCGCCGGTGGACGGAATCATCTGAAGGATCTGATTCTGCGCGCTTATTGGGATGGCAACGCCAAACCGAGCGTAGAGACGCCGATCGGCGATTTCTTCGGACTGAACCTGAACCACTATCAGATTTACGAATCGGCCTATCTGGCCTGCTCGCCGGGGAGGTCCCTGAACTGCTACTTCGTCATGCCGTACAAGAAGGGCGCTCGATTGACGGTGACCAACGAGGGCACGGACCGCGTGGGCGCGTTCTACTCAAACATCGATTACCAGGAGATGCCCGCGCTGCCCGACGATACCGTCTATTTTCACGCCCAGTACCGCCAGCAGGCGCCCTGCCTGGCGCACAATGGCGGCGATCGCCGCAACCCGGATGGCCGGTTGAACTACGTGTATTGCGAAACCAAAGGGCGCGGCCATCTGATGGGTGTGACGCTGGGCATTCTGCTCAACCAGGATGGCTGGGGCGGCGAGGGTGACGACATGATCTTTGTCGATGACGAAACCCGGCCGGCGATCATCGGAACGGGCAGCGAGGATTATTTCCTGGGAAGTTGGAATTTCGGCGGCCGCGATGGCGCGATTCCGTTCGCACACCGATTTTATGGCGCGCCGGTGATCGTCAATCCCGAGCGGGTGGGCGGACGCTACTGCTGCTACCGCTGGCACGGCGACAATCCGGTAACCTTTACCCGGTATCTGAAGCACACCATGGAGCACGGGCACGACAACGACAGGGCCGATAATTTCTATTCGGTGGGTTACTGGTACCAATCCGAGCCGTATACCGACTTCCCCGCCCTGCCGCCGCTGGCGGAGAGGTTACCGCGTGTGCACATCCCGGCCGCGGCCGAAACACGGTGAGGGTAATTCGGGTTAGCTCCAGCCGGCCGAAAATACTTTGCGCCAGAATCCGGCTGGCGGCGGCTTAATATCCATCGCCTCGTATATGTTTTCGACTTCCGCCGGCTTTAGCGGCTGCCGGCGGCTCATCAGAAAATCGGATTCCCGCAGGCGGCAGAACAGGTCCACGCAGCGCCAACATTCGCACAGGTGCCGCTCCACCTTCTGCCGCGTCTGCCAGACGAGACGCCCGTCAGAGTAATCGGCCAGCGTTCGGGCGCTGGCACAACCCGGCCCGGCGGCGGGCAAAACGATACACGAGAGGCCGGCGCCCTGTAAAGCCGCGTTGAGTTTGGCGCGCACGGCGGCGACGGTCTTATGGTCGAGATTCAGCATCCGGGCGGAGGCGTGTTCATCATAGCCCATGGCTTCGAGCCAGCCAATTTGGCGCTCGAGCGCCGGAACACCCGTGAGCAGGGCGGGCTCTGGAGCCGGCCGGTTCTGAACGCGAGGAGCAAACTGTTCGATCACCATGTCGCGCAAACCCAGCAGAAACTCACGTTCGGTAGCGATTCCGGAGACCTCGAAGACCGTACATCCGGAACGGGAGAAGATCGCCATCAGAGCCGGCAAGCTATTGGGATCGTCGCCGCGTTCGGGCAGGTAGTGCAGGATGACGGCGCGGCAAAACGGAAGATACTCGGCAATAAAATGCCGCCAGCCCTCCGGACGCCGGGCACGGCAGTCGTGCACCATGTCATTGCAAGTATAGACAGCCATCTCTATATTCCATTTGTAGATCAGCGGCCACTCGATGCGCATGCGGAAGCGTGGCTATAACTCAAAGGCAATTCCTTGGGCGAGTGGCAATTCACCGCTCCAGTTAACGGTCACAGTCTGACGCCGCATGTAGGACTTCCAGGCATCGCTTCCGGCTTCGCGGCCGCCGCCTGTATCTTTTTCGCCCCCGAACGCGCCGCCGATTTCCGCGCCGCTGGTGCCGATGTTGATGTTGGCGATGCCGCAATCGCTGCCGCGGGCGCTGAGGAACGTTTCGGCCGATCGCAGGCTACTGGTGAACATCGCCGAACCGAGCCCTTGCGGAACATCGTTGTGCCAGGCGATCGCCTGATCCAGTTGGTCGAATTCCATCAGATAGAGGATCGGCGCAAAGATCTCGCGCTGAAGAACGGGCATCGACGGCTGCGCCCTCGCCAGTACCGGTTCCACAAAATAGCCCGGGCGGCTCAGCCTCCTGCCGCCGTACAGGATCTCGCCACCCTGGCGGCGAATCTCATCCAGACCGCTCATCATCTCGTCTACCGCTGCCTGGTTGATCAGCGGACCCATCAAGGTCGCCGGATCGAGGGGGTCGCCGATCCGAATCTGGCCATAGGCCCGGACCAGGCGGCGCTCGATCTCTCTGGCGATACCCTTCTGCAACAACAGGCGCCGGATGCTGGTGCAGCGCTGCCCGGCGGTACCCACGGCGCCGAACAGCACCGCGCGCACCACCAGTTCCGGATCGGCATCGTCCATCACGATGACCGCGTTGTTGCCGCCCAACTCCAGGATCGTCTTCCCCAAACGCCGGCCCACAACCTCGGCCACACGGTATCCCATGGCGCAGGAGCCGGTGGCGCTAATCACCGCCATGCGCCGGTCTTCCAGCATCCTTTCCCCCACCGTGGAGCCGCGCCCAATGACCACGGAAAAGACCCCCTTCCAGCCATTGGCCTCCAACACACGGTTGCAGATATTCTGAACGGCAATCGCCGTCAGCGGAGTTTGGGATGATGGCTTCCACACCACCGTATCGCCGCAAACAGCAGCGATGAGGGCATTCCAGCTCCATACGGCCACCGGGAAGTTGAAGGCGCTGATCACGCCGCAAACACCCAGCGGGTGCCACTGCTCGTACATACGGTGGCCCGGACGCTCGCTCTGCATGCTGAGGCCGTACAGTTGGCGCGAGAGGCCCACGGCAAAGTCGGCGATGTCGATCATCTCCTGTACTTCTCCGCGCCCCTCGGCGAGAATCTTTCCGTTTTCGAGTGCGACCAGGCGCCCGAGATCGTCCTTGTTCCGCCGCAGTTCGTCACCGATCTGGCGGATGATCTCACCACGTTTCGGGGCCGGCAACAGGCGCCATCGTTGAAACGTCTCCCAGGCGTTGGCCGCTACCTGTTCGTAGTCGTCTTCCCCCGCCATCCGAACCGCGGCCAGGGGAGACTCGCCGGACGGATTCGAGGAGATCAGTTCTCCTCCGGACGGAACCGGAATCCAATCGCCGGCGCAGGCGCCCGAGTTTACTTTACGGATACCGAGACGATCCAGAACATCCTCACCGGTAGATAAAAGCACGGTGTCAGCCGCCTCCTCGTTTGATTTTACGACGCCCGCGGATGTCAATACGTTCTAGCGGGGCGCCCAGTTCAACAGGAAGTAAACGACCGGAATGGAAAACAGACTGCTGTCAACCCGGTCGAGCCAGCCGCCGTGGCCGGGCAGTAGTGTACCGCTGTCTTTGATACCGGCGCCGCGCTTCATGGCCGACTCGACCAGATCTCCTAGCTGACCCGCCACGTTCGCCAGTGCCGAAAACAGAAGTGCATCAACCAGAGGTGTGGCTGGTGAGAAGAAATGGAGCCAGATCCATCCGAACAGGATGGACGCGGCAACCGAGGCGAGTGCGCCCTGCACCGATTTTCCAGGGCTGATACGGGGCGCCAGTTTGTGCCGCCCGAATGTGCGGCCCGCATAGTAAGCCGCTGAATCGCCCACCCAGTTGAGGGCCAGCGCGTAAAGCAGCCAGTAGGGGTTGTTCCTCCACAGTCCGATGGCGCACCGCCAGGGACCAAAGGCATAGAGCCACCCCAGGGCCACACCGCCGGCGTACGGCAACACCCCGTTGAGCGGGTCGAGCCGCAGCGACAACGCCAGCACGATCACCAGCGCCGCAACCATCGCCCCGGGTCCGGCGCCCGGGGCAAGCATCAGTCCCAGGCCCAGCAGCATCGCTACCCAATCCGGCGGCGTGACCCCGTGGGCACGCACAATGCCGGTGAATTCGTGGAAGCACAGCAGGGCGACAGCAACAACCACGGGCAGAAAAATCCAGGCCGGGGCGAACAGAACGACTGCCACAATGACCGGGGCGAGAACGATCGCGGTGAAAACGCGCTTCATTGCGTGGGAACGGCGACCGCTCCGGACCAGCGCTTGCCATTCAACTCCGACCGCTTCAGGCCGCCGAAACGGCGTTCCCGCTTCTGGTAATCGACGATGGCCTCCAACAGGTCCCGCCGGCGGAAGTCCGGCCAGTAGGTCTCGGTCACATACAGCTCGGCATAGGCGATCTGCCAAAGAAGGAAATTACTGATGCGCATTTCGCCCGAGGTCCGGATGAGCAGATCGGGATCCGGCAGCCCAGCGGTATAGAGCCGGGAGGCGATGGCCTCTTCGTCGATACGCAACTCCGACAGGCGTCCCGCGTCGCGCGCTTCGTCCAACAGGACATTGAGGGCGTCTACCAGCTCGGCCCGGCCGCCGTAATTGATCGCCAGGTTCACGCGGAGACCGGTATTGGAAGCGGTGGCGTCTTCGGCGGCATGCAGTTCGCGCTGGATCTCGATCGGAAGCCCCTCCAGCCGGCCGATGGCGCTCAACTGGATTTCATGCTCCATGAGGTTGTTCAGTTCCTTACGAAGGTAGATCCGGAGCAGGCGCCAAAGGGTGTCCACTTCGGCGCGGGGGCGCTTCCAGTTTTCCACCGAAAACGCGTAGAGCGTGAGAACCTGAATCCCCAGCCGGGCACACGTTTCCACCGTAATCCGCACGGGCTCGATCCCGGCCTTGTGCCCCGCAACCCGGGGCATATTGCGGCTGTTCGCCCAGCGGCCATTGCCATCCATAATGATGGCGACATGCGCGGGCAGCCGCTGCGGATCGATGGATAGCGCCAGGGACCGATCAGGATCGTTCGGCTTCAGGGCTTCAAGTAACGCCTTCATTGAATCACTCCATGGTACATCGCGCTGTTTGGCAAGGGCTACTGCCCGCGAACGGGATGGATTCCCGGGCCGGATGGAGTCCCGGGCTTGCCGGAATCGGCGGGCCGGGATAGGCTTGGGAGGTGGTTACCGATTTGGCTGAAGTCTTCCGGCTCGGGACCGCGCGCGCGAAGGAGAATCTGGACTTTCGCCGCTACCTCTCCGCGCGCCACGATTCCGGCAGGATGTTTCCGATTCTCGCCACCCGGGTGCAGCAACAGATCGACTGCACTGCCTGCGCCAACTGCTGCCGCCATTCGATCGTCGCCGTCAGCAGCACGGACATCGGGCAAATCGCCTCCTCCCTCAATATCGCCGCGGGTACGGTCATCCAACTCTACACCGATCCGGACCGCGAGCGGCCAGGATCGAGAATACTGCGGACATCGAGAGATGGTTGCGTGTTTCTGGATGACAACCTCTGCGTTATCTATGAAGCTCGCCCGAAGGCCTGCCGTGATTTTCCGCATATCGGCGCGAGGATCCGTTCATTAGGCGGGCGGCCGTCAGCTCACGCCCGATGGGCGCCGCTGTGCCCCATCATCTACAACGCTCTCGAGATGCACAAACAACTTGCCGGCTTTCAGCGGCGGAGTTGATCACAACCTGCAGCGCCGCCGCGAAATGCCTGCGCCCGGGGTGACATTATTCTGGAGCATCTTCACATCGAGGCAGGACGGCGCCAACATAGTAGGATGAAGCAGTATGAAAGGCACTTTCTGTTTTTTTCTATTCACTTCCCTCGTATATGCGGCCACGCCGGTCAAGGTGCTGATCGTCGATGGACAAAACAACCATGACTGGAAGCTCACCACTCCCGTTCTAAAGACAATTCTGCTGGCCAGCGGCCGTTTCACGGTTGACGTCGCCACCAGCCCGCCGCATGGCGGCGACATGTCCGGCTTCCAACCCGTCTTTTCGAGATACGGGGCCGTGGTACTGAACTACAACGGCGATGCGTGGAGCGGGCAAACCCGCTCCGCCTTCGACGAGTACGTACGCGATGGTGGCGGCGTCGTCATTTATCACGCCGCCGACA
>JADZGD010000079.1 GCA_020854055.1 Bryobacterales bacterium
GCGGCCACAAAACTACCTGGTTTGTCCCGGCCAGCCGTGGATAGACGGATTTGAGGCCGGTTCCACGCTTCATCTGGTGGTATTTGAGGGGAGAGAAGACCTGAAGCAGATTCGGCACCGGCCGGGCTCGGGCAGCGATTCGCGGCCGGGGGAAGCGGCGCCGGGTGAGCGCGTCTACCGCGATCCCCATGGCAAGCGGATGTGGGACGTAGACCGCTCCGGCACCCTGGAAGTGGAACTGATTCCAGCGGCCGGTTATCAGGAACGCACGGGAGCGCCGCCGCCAGCGACGCCGGTTGATGCCAAGGCGTATGCCTCCGCGGGATTGCCCTGGTTGCCGTCTTATGACGAGGAGAGTCCAAGTTAATCGCCATGGCGACTGGTGCTGATCATAAGGGCACGGCGAAAGTAGTTATTGCGACCACCGTTGCCCTATCCTTCATCTCCTTTTGGCGTGGCGCCGCCATCGTTCTTAGCGATTTAGCTTCGTCCTCCTTCTATGCCGGGGGCATTGCCGAGGTAGCCATCGGGCCGAGCGCTCCGTGGTTCATTCTGGGCGTGATGTTGTTCAGCTTTGCCATCCGTTCGGTGTACATGGAAAGCTGCAGCATGTTCGTCCGGGGCGGAGTGTACGTTGTAGTGCGCGATTCGATGGGGTCGTTCATGGCGCGGCTGTCGGTTTCGGCGCTGATTTTCGACTACATTCTGACCGGACCGATCAGCAGCGTCAGCGCGGGCCAGTATCTGGGGCGCCTGTTGAACGAACTGGCCGATATGATGCATGTCAACGTGCAGGTTCCACCGAGCCAGTTCGCGGCGGTATTCGGCCTGGTGGTGACGGGATACTTCTGGCGCAACAACATCAAGGGCATTCACGAATCGAGCGGCAAGGCGTTGCGCATTATGCAGATCACCACGGTGATGGTGGTACTGTTCCTGATCTGGTGTCCGCTCACCATTCTCATAAACGGCCCGTCGCAGGTTCCTCCGGTGCCCACGGTACAAAATCTGCACTTCAGCGACGAAGGGCTGGGGTGGTTCAAAGGAACGGTGTGGCCCACCATTCCGGTGGTAGCGATCATCATCGCCTTCGGGCACTCGCTGCTGTCGATGAGCGGTTTTGAGACGCTGGCGCAGGTGTACCGGGAGATCGCCTACCCGAAATTGCGCAACCTGAAGATTACGGCGAACATCGTCTGCTTTTACGCGGTTGCATCTACCGGCATCGTGACGGTGATGGCGGGGATGATTATTCCCAACGCGGTTCGAACCAACTATTCCGAGAACCTGTTGGGCGGGCTGGCGATGTACGTGGCCGGGCCACAGATTCTGCGGTTGATCTTCCACATCTTTGTGGTGATTGTGGGTGTGCTGATCCTGTCCGGGGCCGTGAATACGTCGATGATCGGCGCCAATGGCGTGCTGAACCGGGTGGCCGAGGACCGTGTGCTGTTGCCGTGGTTCCGGCGCCCGCACAGCAAGTTCGGCACCACTTACCGGCTGATCAACCTGATTACGCTGTTGCAGGTGGCGACGATCATCGCCAGCGGCGGCGACGTCTACCTGCTTGGCGAAGCATACGCCTTCGGCGTGGTGTGGAGTTTCTTCCTGAAATCGCTGGGCGTGCTGGTACTGCGCTTCAAGCGCACCGACCAGGAGTACAAGCATCCTGGCAATCTGACGATCGGCGGGCGTGAAATTCCAGTGGGGCTGATGATCACCACCTCGGTTCTGTTGCTGGTGGCCGTCGCCAATCTGTTCTCGAAAAAGGTCGCGACGATATACGGACTGCTGTTCACGCTGGTGCTGTTTGTGATCTTCACCATCTCTGAGAAGATCAATCATCGGAATCTCCAGGAGCGCAAGCACGAGTTGGAAGAGTTCAACCTGGAGCCGCAGGTGGAGATCACCGACCAGACGATTCATGCGCGTCCGGGTTGTGTGCTGGTGGCGGTTCGCGATTACAACCACATGCTTCATCTGCAGAACGTATTGCGGAAAACCAATCTGCGGCGGCACGACATTGTGGTGATGACGATGCGGCAGATGTCGGCTGGCGCGGGCGAGTACGAATTACGGGACGAACAGTTATTCGCCGATTACGAAAAAGAGTTATTCACCAGTGTGGTGGCCATGGCCGAGAAGGAAGGCAAGACCGTGGACCTGCTGGTGGTGCCCGGCGTGAATCCATTCGACGCGCTGGTGCAGACGGCGGAGAAACTGAAGGCGTCGAGACTGGTGACCGGGGTCAGCCCGAAGATGGAATCTTCAGAGCTGGCGCGCAGGATCGGACTGGCGTGGGAGAGGCTGGCCGAGCCGCGCCATCCATTCTCACTGGAGATTATCAGCACGGACCGCCCCAGCATGTATGTGAATCTTGGCCCGCATCCACCCCGGTTGTGGCCCGAAGACCTGGACCGGCTACACGACTTGTGGTTGAAATTAAGCGATCAAGTGGGGAGCAAGTTGCATCACCGCGATGTGGTAGGGCTGGCATTGCGGCGATTGGAGCATGACCTTGAGGGACCGGAAGCAGCCGATACCGTGGCGCAGTTGGAGAATGAAATGCGGCATGACGACCTGACGCGGGGCCATGGGCCGGCATGACAGCCAGATGCACGCCCCGTGGCGGTGGATCGCGTTCAATATCCTGACCTTGAACAGCGACGATCATCTCCGCAATCACGGATTTCTCTACGCGGGTGCGGCTGGCTGGAGGATTGCTCCGGGTTATGGCAACAATCCGGCGCCGGCCGATATCAAGCCGCGAACGGCTGCACAGCAGCCTGGATCACCGGACGCCGGCGAAGTTCGCCAGGACCTGTTCAGAGCTCACCAGCAGGATGGCTTAAGGGCAGGACAAATCGCCAAGGACTGCTACGCTTACGCACCCGTCTGGCCTGGGGTACGAGATCGACTGGAACGTCCCCGGAGACCGTCACCAAGCGCGTGGACCGGTAATCAGGTTGCACGCGCCTACTTCTTTACGGTGGGCGGATTGAGCTGTTCGAGCAACTGGAATGCCTCGTTGGCGATCAGGCTCCCGAAGTGCGGCCCAAAGAAAGACATGCTGCCTTCGTAGGTCTTGTGCCGGTACTCATCTTCACTGATGATGTAGCCGGCCCAATCATTGGTGATGCCGAGCAGGAAGGTCTGCTGGAAGCCGAGCGCACGGGCGCGGTTTTTCACATCGCGGTTGAGGATGCTGGATAATTCCCCCGGCACGGCGACCATGGCGACCTTGCCGTCGATGGCGATGCAGGCCACTTCGCTCGGGTAGCTTTCGTCGAAGGCGCGCAAGGCGGTGAATCCGGCGGGAAGTCGAGGTTTGAGGGTGAGCGGAGCGCGCGTGAACTTCAACGTGGCCTCATCAGCCGCCGTGATCGTGTGGAGCACCTTGTACGCCTCGATGCCGACGATCGCGCCCAGGTTCTCGGCGCGCTCAAAGGCCGTCTTCCCCTTTGGCGGACGCGGCGAGATCGTACCTTGGGCGCCGTTGGCGTAAATGGCCATGACTCCTCCACCGGTCAGGCGCTCCAGTGTGGTCCGGGCGTAGCCGGGCCAGTCCGACGAGAAGGTCATGTTGTCGGCTCCCAGTAGGGTGGCATGCGCCGCGAAGTTCATGAGTACCGCCATCGGTTTGGAGGTCGCTGCGTCCTCCACCAGCAGGACGCCCAATTCCGGATCCACCGGGCGCAGCTCAGGCATGGACTCCGGCGGCCACCTGGAACGGAAACGACTCATGCCAGGAAGTGCGCCCGAGCCGAATCCGAGCCGCGCGGGCTTCATGCTTGACGCGGCGAGTTTGACGGCTTCCGCGGCGCGTTCCTCGTAAAGGGCGCGCACCTTGGGATCATACCGGCCCGAGAGGAAAGCCAGGCCATCCCAGAAGGCGCCGCCGCCGGAATGCGTGTGCGTGGCCATCACCAGGATGCGTTCGGGCGGCAGCCCGGCGGGCTGTGCGGCCAAGGCGCGGACACGCTCCACCATGGCGTGATCGTAGCCCAGGTGATCGACGGCCACCAAAGCGATTTTCTCGTCACCCGCGGCCAGCACCAGCGCTCGTGCTTCCAGCGGATCGTGAACGCCGGTGGACGCTTTGCCCAAGCGCGCGCTGAAGCCCGCCAGCGGCGTGCCTATGGGGGGCGTTATGTCGGTCTTGGCAACGCCGGCCTGAATCGCGGCGAAGGCGCTCCATGGATTTGAAGCAACGAGCAGAAGGAGAACACAGAGAATCCGCATGGTCCACTCAATCTATCAAGAAATCCTCTCAATTCTCCGAAACGTAGCCGTAGTGGCGGCCCATCCAGTAGCCGTGAACGAAATCGGCGGCGCCGGTGCGCTGCTCGCGCCAGAGCTTCAGTTCGGAGCGCTTGCCCGAGTTGTCCTCCAGGAAGGCGCCCAGCGGAGTACTGATCACCGTGCCGCGCGAGGTCTTGTGCGTGCTGCCGTTATCGCTGACGTCGCGCACGGGGAAGCCGGGCGCGGGTTCTGATTCCGGAGCAGGGCGCCAACTCATGCCCCCGTCACGGGTAAGCAAGACGCCCTTTGCCGTGTCGGCCCAAAGCACGAACGTACGCTTCGGCGAAGCCACGATGTTGTTAACCTTGACGCCCATGAGCGGGCCCGATACGTCCCGCCACGTCTTCCAGCCGTCCAGGGACATGTAGAGGCCGCCGGCGCTGTCGGCGAACCAGGCGACCATGGGGTCGTCGCAGGCGAACTCCATGGCCGTGACGATGGGTTTCAGCCAACCGTCAGCCTGGTAAGGATTGCCCTTCCACTCGTACTCGTTGTCCTTCGGCCGCCGGTTGATCGGCAGGACCTTCACCGTAAGCTTGGGGCCTTTCTCGTTCGCGTAAGGGTTGAGTTCGACGGCCTTGCGGGCAGAGTTCATAACCGGGCGGAGGACCCGGTCGATCGGGTAGAGTTTCAGCGTCTCGCGCGACAGGCGCAGGCTCTCGCCGGCGTGTTCGATGTTCTTCGTCAGCATCGCCAGCGTCATGTAGGTGTAAAGCGGATTGCCTTCCATCCAGTTGTTGGTCCAGAGTTCTTCCACCCAAGGATGGAACTTAGCCAGCAGAGCCTTGTCATGCTCATAGCGATAGAGGATGTATGAGGCTTCGTAGGCCTGGCCCTCACTGGAATGATTGATCCTGGCAGCCTTTTCCAGCGAGAACGGACCGCCCCACCGTCGCAAGTCGGGATTGTCGCCAAACCTGTCGATCACCTTTCGATACATCTCTTTGTAGCGGGGTTTGCCGGTCACGTGATCGGCGATGAGCAGGTCGGCCAGCAGGAACATGGAAGACCGCAGCGGCGGTTTCCATTCCCCGGTGGTGGGCATCCTTTGACGCGCGAAGCGAGTCTTATACAGATTGCGGTAGTACTCGTCGAAGGCCGGGTCCGGATCTATGCCGATGTGGCCCCACATGGTGACCTCACCGTCTACGTCGATGATGCGGCAGTGGTTGTCGAGGACGTGTGTCACGAGCAGGTCCACTTCGTGGGCGATCCAACGCTTCTGCGCCTGGTCGGCGCCCAGGTCATAGTAAACGGCGTAGCCGTACAGGATGGCATTGAGGTTGTCGACGCTGACGTCGCCGTACCAGCGATAGCCTGCGAATCGTCCCTGGCCCTGATGCCACTCCCTGGAGTCCTTCCCATCGCGCTCCCAGTCTTCGACCGGACCGTGCCCTTTCATGTAGCCTCGGGCCAGCAGTCCGGGTTTACCTGTGATCTCACGCTGAATGCGTAAAGCGCGCAGCACCTGTCCGGCGTGCTGCCGCACCCAGGGGTCCTTGGTGACGGCGTACTGGTAGCCCAGACCGGCCAGGTAGCGGCCGGTCCATACGCCTGAGTGGATGACGTTGCCGGGTTCGTCCACGGTGTGCCGCGGTTTGCTTCCCGGAGGGAAGACCGGCACGATGGACACGTAGAGCCCGTCAAGCCAGTGGTACTGGAGCAAATCCTGCTGAAGAAATTTAGCCTTGTCGACGAGGGGGCTCGAATCGGTGACGGGCCCCGCTGCCGCCAGCGCCATCGTCAAGACGGCGTAGAGAAAGAGCAGTCTTGGCATGAGTCGAACTTTCAGGGCACTCCTACCAGACCAATCGCAGACCCAAGTTAGCGCGTTTGGCCGAGTTGGCCTGGCTCAGGGTCACGTAACCAAATGTCGGCGATGTCACCGTGGTGTTGACATTGGAGAACCACGGAGTGTTGGTGACGTTGTACCACTCCAGACGGAAGTTGAGCTTCATCCCTTCACGGATGCGGAAGTCCTTGAACAGGGACGCGTCGAAGTTACGAAGCGCGTGCAGGCGCACGTCGGGGAAGCGTGTCGGGAAAGTCTGAAGGGTATAAGGAGCCGGTCCGGCGACTTTGGGGAACAACGAGGTGTCGAACCAGCGCGTCCATGACTGCTGGCCGGAGCCTGAGAGATCCGCGCTGCGCGCCTCCAGCGGCGCCGCGTTGGGGAAAGCGGCAGGGAAACCGCTTTGGAGCGTCAGGTTCCCGTTTAACTGCCAGCCGCCAACGAAGGCGTCCCAGAACCGGTTCATATTCGTTCCGACGCTCTTACCCTTTCCGACGGGGATCTCGTAAGTGCCCAGAACGGCCAGTTTCTGAGGAACGTCGTACTGCAACAGACGCCTCTCAAGCGAAGTGGCCCCGATGTCGCGCACGTTGAAATCCTGCGCGTTCAACAGGCTGACTGCCTCTATGGTCTTGGAGATCACATAGGTGGCTTGCAAGGTATAACCATGCGCGAAGCGCTTTGTGACGCGGTTCTGCCAACTGTGATACCGCTGCTTGCCCATCGGTACGCTCGACAGGCTTATGCCGGTATACTGCGGGTAAGGCAACAGCAGATCCTGGCGGGGGATTGTCTCCCCATTCTTAGCCGCGTTGTTCGGTAACAGCCCGGCCATGGGATTGGGCACCTTGGTCGTGTAGTAGCTGGGTGGTTTGGACAGCTCGGAGGTAGGAATGTAGCTGGCCGAAGCTCCCACCGGAAGCCTGTTCGTGTAGTTGCCCGAGTATGAGGTGTCCACCATCCACCCGTCCGGCAATTCCCGCTGGAACCCAATGGACCACTGTTGCGAGTAGGGCAGAGGGCGGTCCAGGTACTGCGCTGGAATACCTAGCCCCAGGTTCGTGGCGGCGCCCTGCGTATTGCCAATCGGCTTCAGCAGGCCGCCGGGAAAGGGGTTGGAGATCGTTACAGCGGGGGTCAGCCCGCCATCGAGGCTTGAAATCAGCGGGGTCTGCTGGCTGAAGCCTGTGCCTGCACCCTCTTCATACTGTCCCAGGAAAAACACTCCGTAGCCGCCCCGCATGACGGTCTTGTCATTGATCTTGAACGCGAAACCCACGCGCGGCTGGATGTCCCTATAGTCGCGATTGAACGCCTGACGGGCCTCCCCACTCGTACCCGCATACAGGAGCCCTCCCTTGAGAGTCAGCCCCTGGACCTTGGAAGCGATCGGGCTGGGCATATCGAAATCGAAGCCCCGCACCATGCGGTTGTAACGCTCCGAGAGTGGCGCCTCGTAGTCCCAGCGGAATCCGAGGTTCAAGGCCAGGCGGGAAGTCACCTTCCAGTCGTCCTGAACGTAGGCGGCGTAATAGTAGTTCTTGTAAAACGGATGCATGTTGTCATCCACGGCTCCGCCCGCCGGATAGCCCAGCAGAAAGGAAGCGATGTCGTTGCCGGAAGTGGCGCTGGCGCGCAAGGGGTCGGCTTGCGTGTAGGCCGTGGAGAAGTTGTATACACCGTCGATCATTCCCCAGGGAATGCGTGGCTTTTCAAATCGTTTGAATTCGGTCCCGACCTTGATCACGTGGCTGCCGCGCACCAGGTTCAGGTTGGGTTGCAGGCTATAGGCGTAGTCCTTTTCCCAATTGGCTGGCCGCGAACTGCCAATCGGGGAGTAGTTGTTCCCGAAAGTGAAGTACGGAAACTGCAATTCCTTGAACTGCGAGACCAGGCTCTGCGGAAAACCCAATTGGGTAGGATTGAAGCCTTTGCCAAAGTAGTTGCTGTAATGATCCTCCCAGCGCGTGAGGCCGAAGCGCAGATTGAACACGGCGGTGGGGGTAAACGTAGAGGTCCAGTCCAGACTCCAGTTGACACCGTTGCGAGTCAGCGGAGCGTTTCCGCTAGGTTCCGCTTCGTTGGTTCCCCAGACTATCGCCCTCACTTCCTTAAAGGGCGTATTGGAATACCGGAAGAAGAGCCGGTTGGCGGCGTTGAGCTGGTAATCCATACGGGCGACTTCTTGATTGATGCCCCAGATATTGGGCGTGGCCTTGGTGTAGTTGTTGACCTGACCGGGACCTTCTCCCGCCCACGTCGGTTGCGGATAGTAACTGATGACCTTGGCTGAGATAGGATTGATACGGCTCGCAGGCAAACGGTTCTCGCTGAAGGGGGTGCGGACATAACCACCCTTGCCGTCGGGGGCCGTAGTCATCGGATCGTAGATGGTGATCATCTGTCCGGAGCTCGCGAGCAAGCTGGAGAAATCTCCCGCACGCTGCGCGTTCGACGGAATGGTGTACCGCGGCGTGTCCGTGCCGCGCCCCCGCCAGCCTTCGTACGAGAACATGAAGAACAACTTGTTGCGGCCGTCATAGACTTTGGGCAGATACACGGGACCGTCGAATTCAAAGCCGAACACATTGGTGTTGGACTGCGGGCGCGGCTGGCGGGCCGCGTTCAGCGCGAACGAATTAGCATTGAAGATCCGGTTGGCGACAAATTCCCAGGCCACGCCGTGCAGATTGTTGGTCCCACCCTTGGTGGTGAATGTAATGACACCGCCGCCGGTCCGGCCGTATTGCGCATCGTAGGGGCTGGCGATAACTTTAAACTCCTCCACCGTTTCCAGGTTGGGAACGTTCTTGACCTGACGGCCTCCGTGGACATCGCTCACGCCGTCCAGAAGCACCTCATTCTCACCGGGTCTTCCGCCGTTGAGCATGAAGTTGGTGGCATTGGCCACACCCTGAGGACTCATGCCACCCCAACTGTTGGTGGTCCTGGTGACTCCCATGGCCGCCCAGACCATCTGGAACACATTCCGGCCCTGGTTGGGAATCTCGTGAAGTTCCTTGCTGGTAATCACCTGGCCGCGGGAGGACGATTCAGTCTCGAGCAGGCCGACGCGCTCGCTGACCGTTACGCTATCGCTCAACTGGCCGACTTCCATGATGACGTCGAGACCCAGCTTCTCGCCGGTGTCCAGCGAAATGTTCTCCTGGATGTACTTCTTAAAACCGGAGCGTTCGATTGTAAGAAAGTAGGGCCCGGGATTTAGGAAATTCACAGCAAATCGACCGGTATCGGTAGTGACAGCCTCGGTCGTGGTCTTGCGCTCGACGCTGGTCACAATGACCGTGGCGCCAGGGATTGCGCCACCGCTGGAGTCTTTCACTGAACCCGAGATGGATGCACGATTCTCTTGCGCGAAAAGAACCGGCAGGGAAAGGAAACACGACAAGCAAAGCAAACGCTTCCAGGGCATGCCATAACCTCGCTGGCCTGGGAGTATATCTTCGATCGTTTCGCCTGTCAACGGAAATTATTTCGTCAGAAAACGGTATTTAGCCCGCACTTCTGACCTGGCCACCCGATAACTCTACAATGAACAATTTGGGCAACCCCGGGTCAGACGCTGTACTGTTGTTTCATGTAACCGCTTTGCGCGGTGTTCGAGGTCCGAAGTAAACGAGGGCCTGGTGCGGCGGGCTACTCGGTCTTGACTACCGATGCTGCCGGGGACAGACCTTCGGCGGTTGCGGTTACCGTGATCTCTCCCGGTGTGACGCCACTTTGCAGGATGATACGGCCGATGCCGCCTCGCAGTTCGACCGAGGGATTGCCGCCGATGCCCCGGATGGAGCCCGGTCCGTGGGTTTCGAAGCGGACCGCGGTTTGCTGCAATGGAACCATGACTCCCTTGCCGTCCACGGCGGTCACGGTCAACTCGGCCGCGTCGGCGCCATTGGCATGGAGGCTGGTTGCAGAGGTGGCGAGTTTTAGCCCGCGGGGAGCGCCGGCCGTTTGCACCTGGTGCTCCACGGTCCGGCTGCCGTGCCGCCCAACGGCGCGCAGCACGCCGGACTCATAGGCTACTTCCCAACGCGCGGGGTTCTCGCTCTCGCGCACGCCGAGTGAGCGGCCGTTGAGGAACAGCTCCACCGTGCCGCAGTTGGAGACCACGGTCACTACGCGTTTGACGCCTTCTTTGCCGGGCCAGGTCCAGTGATTACAGATGTGGACCATCGGGCTGGTTGTCCAGCGGCTTTTCAGGTAGTAGAAAGCCTCCTTGGGCAGGCGGACCGAGTCCAGGACTCCGGAGTGCTGTTCGGGCCAGACCGGTTCGTAATCGGTGCCGTAGTCGTGCATGGACCACAGCGCGGCTCCGGCCAGGTAGGGCCGGCTCTCGAGGATATCGAGGTTGTGCTTCAGGCGGTCGATCTGGGCCAGCTCCACCTCAGGATTACCACGTACGGCGCGGTCAAAGTTGGTGTGCTCGCTGCAAAGCAGCTTGAGGTCTCCTACCACCTGGTGTACCTTGTCGATCTCTTCGGTGCGGTAGTTGATTCCCAGAACGTCGGGAATCGAGGTGGTTCCCAGGGTCTTACCCACTTCGGGTTTATTGTCCGCGTAAATGGTGGGCCGGGTGGAGTCGGCCTGGTGGGCGACCTGGTTCAGCCGTTTGAACAGTTCCGCCGACCGGCCTTCATTGAACAGTCCCCATAGGATGATCGAGGGGTGGTTGCGGTCGCGCTCGATCATCTCCCGCAGCATCGCTTCGGCGTTGCGGGCAAAGCGTTCGCCGCCGATGAATTGCCACGACGCGATCTCCTCATAAACCAGAATGCCGAGGCGGTCGCAGGCGTCGAGAAAAGCCGGGTGTTGCGGGTAGTGAGACGTGCGCACGAAGTTGCCGCCCATCTCGCGAATCAGTTCGGCGTCGCGCACCTGCAACCGGGGTGGGACGGCGTTGGCCAGTCCGGCGTAATCCTGGTGCCGGTTGACGCCGTGTAATTCGACGCGCTTTCCGTTCAGGAAGAAGCCCTGGCCGGGACGAAACTCAAACCATCGCAGTCCGAAGGAAGCTTGCCCGGTGTCCGCCTCCCTGGTTCCGTCCCGCAGGGTCACCTGAACCGAATACAGTTGCGGCGAATCCACGGACCACAGAGCGGGATTGCGGATGGCGTCCGGCTCGAGTGTAAACGCGGCTTCGGCGAACGGTCCGACCGGATGCGTGGCCTCCAGCCGGGCAACCGTTCGCCCGGCTGGATCGCGGACTACCGCCACGGCCGTGCAGTTACGGCGCACGTTGTAATCGTTGCGCGCGGCGATCTCGATTTTGACGCGCGCCGAAGCAGTGGTTACTTCGGGCGTGGTCACGCGGATACCGTGGAGTGGAATGTAGAGCTTATCTTTGAGCACCAGCGCGGCTTCGCGGTACAGCCCGCCGTAAAGATCGTAATCGGGGATCTCCCTGCCGGGCAGAATGTCGCGATTGTGGACGTTGGTTACCCTGACCGCGACGACATTGTCGCCCGGGTGAACGACATCGCTGACATCGGATGAAAAGCCGGTGTAGCCGCCGAGGTACCGCCCGACGTGCTGCTCGTTCACCCAGAGGTCCGCCTGGGAGAAGGCCGCGCCGAAATTGAGAAATACCTTTCCGGCACACTGAGCGTCAGTGAGACTTACATGCTTGCGATACCAACCGGCGCCGCGATAGTAGCCGCGCACGGGGATGAAGGTATTCTCGGCGTTGAACGAGTGCGGGAGGTTTACCGGCTTCCAGCGGAACCTGGCCTCAAAATCTCCGATGGCCTGGCCGCCGCCGGGCAGGTCGAATTCGCCCAGGCGGAAGTACCAGCCCTGGGAAAACTTCTTTGTCTCCAACCGAGGCGGCGCACCGGGCATCCAGCCAGAGGTTGCAAACAATGCAAGAGCGGCAAACCGTGGAATACGTGTGGAATCCAGCATGACAGGCTTCGCGACCGACAAGTCTCGATCATCCTATCACGATTCCCGTTCCGCCGATGGACGCTCCGGCGCGCTGCCCGAGCCGGCGGGTGAGTGCTGCGAAGGCTATCAGGAAGCGGTTTTGTGTTTCGCAACCTCTTCGTCCATGGCGTTCAACGATAGCAGAGAGTGGGCATAGGCTCCGCCGGCGCGCATTTCAGCGGCTACCCAGATCGCCTCCATCACCTCCTGTTCGGTTGCGCCATGGCGGATTGCTCCCTTGGAATGACCCACGATGCAATAGGGGCACTGGGTGACATGTGCCACGGCGACGGCGATCAACTGTTTGGTCTTGGCGGGTAGCGCGCCATCCGCGAAAACGGTACGGCTGAAGTTCTCAAAGGCAGCCTGGGCGGCTGCCCCCAGCTCGCGATGACGCTGCGCAAGGTCCTTCGATGGCGGCGGATAAATAGAATCGGACATATATATCTCCTGTAGTCATTCCACCGGCCGCGCCGGACGGCGGGCGGCGGCGGAGAGAGTTGCAGCCCGGCTGGTACGCGGCTGCAACCCGTTCCGGATGTGGCGGGCGGGAGCGCTCAATCGAGCTTGACGGATTGAACCTTGATGGAGCTGCCTTCCTGATCGCCCGTAACGGTAGCCCGGATATGATCCTTCTTCGAGGACGCCTTCAGTTCCTTCAACACTTTTTGGCTACCGGACTTATCGAATTTCAGGTAGGTTCCGCTGGAGGTCAGGATCCCGTAGCCGCTGGACGCGCAGGAAAGGGCACAGCTTCGCGTATGGGTATCGGCCGTTTTGAAGTTGTACTTGGTGGAACAATTCTGATCGATGAGCGGGACGTCGGTCCAGGTTTCGGCCGCTGCCAACAACGGAAGCGCGCCGAGACAAAGAGCAGCTAACACCAATTTACTCATATTCTGTTCTCCTGTAACGAGCCCATTCGATTGGCGGCCCTTCAGATAAAGGGTTGGAGCGCGCGTACTGTAAGTATCCGCGATCGCTGCGCCGCGCCAAAGCGTCCCGGCATTTCGAAGATGCGCCCGGGACAAATGCTACCTTTTAGTATGTTCACCGATTGACCAGTTGACAATGAATCAACCGCACTAATGGGTAGAACGCACGTTTGGCGAAGCGCGGCGGATGGATGTCAGGGGATTTGCGAAAGCTTTAACGTAATGTAACGTATCCGCTGGCGCTTCCAGGTATAGACCGCGTGGATGGAACCATCTTTGGCCTGGATGATAGCGGGATAGGAGTATTCTCCGGGTTCGGTTTCCAACGCAACGAAGTTATTCCAGGTTTCGCCGCCGTCTTTACTTACCGCCAAATTTAATGGCGTGCGGCCGCGCTTCGTGTGGTTGTAGATCATGACGATGCGGCCGTCCTTCAAGCCGACGGCATCGATACCGCTGTTCGGGTTGGGGAGGGTTGTCGGGCGGGCATCGGTCCAGGTGATGCCGGCGTCATTGGAATCGGCCGAGCAGATCCAGCCGATGTTGGACGTGGCCCGGGCGAACAGGCGCAGGCGCCTGCCGGTGCGATCGAGGGGAACGACGGCAGGCTGAATCAGGCCGAAGGTCTGGTTCCAGGCGCTGGACCCGGGCACGGCGGCAAGCGGTACCGATTCCACTCCGCCGGCGACGGATTGGCGGACGGTGATGGGGCCGTGCTTGGTCCAGGTGGCGCCGTTATCGGTACTGCGTTCGATCCAGGCTGCCCAGGAGTGGTAGCTTTCGACCGAACTGCCGCTGACGATGGCGCCGCCGGGCAACACCAGTGGTTTGTCCTTAACCGGCCCGATGAGGCCGGCAGGCAGATGTTCCATGGCTCCCCAGGTTTTCCCATGGTCGCGGCTGGCGCGGCGGCCGGCGGTCCAGGAAGAAGGACTGGTTCCGAACTTGTAATAGAGCCAGAGGGTGTGGTCGGCGCTATAGAAGAGCACCGGATTCCAAGTGGGCGTGCCCGGTTCGCGAGCCAACTCCTCGGGCGGAGACCATCGGCCGTTCACCCGGTGGGAACCCCATATGGCGACGTCTTTGTTGCCCTCATCGGTGCCGCCGAACCAGGCGGCGAGGAACTGGCCGGGGCGTGTTTCCACGATGGTGGCGGCGTGACAGGAGGGAAACGGCGCCTTTTCGAAGATAAACTCGAACGCCGGGCCGGCAACCAGCAGCGGGGCTACACAGAACAGGACGGCAAATGGTTTCATCATCGGACGCTAGACGGCGGGCAGCGCTTCCATTGCCCGGCGAATCTCCTCCTGGGGATATTCGTAATCATGAATCTGCCCGCTCAGGTACTTCTCATAAGACGACATGTCGAAGTGGCCGTGGCCGCTGAGGCAGAACAGGATAGTGCGGGGACGGCCTTCCTGCTTGGCTTCGAGCGCTTCGTCGATGGCGGCGCGAATGGCGTGCGAGGATTCGGGCGCGGGAATAATCCCCTCGCTGCGGGCGAAGGCGAGCGCGGCTTCGAAGCAGGAAAGCTGCAGGTAGGAGCGCGCTTCAATGAGGCCGAGGTGCACCAGGTGGCTGCACAGCGGGGAGGCGCCGTGGTAGCGCAGGCCGCCGGCATGGATGCCGGGTGGAACGAAGTCGTGCCCGAGGGTGTACATTTTCAGCAACGGGGTGAGTTTAGCCAGGTCGCCAAAATCATAAGCGAAGGCGCCGCGGGTGAGCGTGGGACAGGCGGCAGGCTCGGCCGCAAGCAACCGGACGTTTTTTCCGGCAAGCTTGCCGGGGACGAAGGGCAGGGCGATACCGCCGAAGTTGCTGCCGCCGCCGAAGCAGCCGATGACGACGTCGGGCTCATCCCCGGCCAGCGCCATTTGCAGTTTCGATTCCTGGCCGATGACGGTCTGGTGAAGCAGCACATGATTGAGGACGCTGCCCAGGGAGTAGTTGGTATCACTGTGAGTGGCGGCATCCTCCACCGCTTCGCTGATGGCGATGCCGAGGCTGCCGGGCGAATCGGGGTGGGAGGCCAGCACGGCGCGGCCGGAATTTGTTTTGTCACTGGGGCTGGCGAAGACCTCCGCGCCCCAGGTATTCATCATGATGCGGCGGTAGGGCTTCTGCTCATAGCTCACCTTCACCATGTAGACGGTGCATTCCATCCCGAACAGATTGCAGGCCAAAGCGAGGGAGCTACCCCACTGTCCGGCTCCGGTTTCGGTGGCCAGGCGCTTGATGCCGGCCTGTTTGTTGTAATATGCCTGGGCGACGGCGGTGTTCGGCTTGTGGCTTCCGGCCGGGCTGGCGCCTTCATACTTGTAATAAATGTGGGCGGGGGTATCGAGCAGCTTTTCGAGTTTTCGAGCTCGGTGCAGGGGTGTGGGCCGCCACTGCTTGTAGATATCGATGATCTCGCCGGGGATGTCGATTTCGGGCTTCGTCGACACTTCCTGCTCGATCAGCGACATCGGAAAGATGGGAGCGAGATCAGCCGGGCCGATGGGCTGCCGGGTTGCGGGATGCAGCGGCGGAGCCATCGGTTCGGGCAGGTGGGGCATGACATTGGTCCACACCGGAGGGATCTGATCTTCGTGAAGGATGAATTTATAGGCGGACACGCGTGATTCTCCAGAAAATGCGGTGAAAGAGACAGTTTAGTATGGTGGGGCGCGAAAGTCGAACCGGGTGGCGCGGCGGCGGGCGCGTCAGACTTCCATCACCTGGTCCAGCAGCAGTGAAAACTCGCGGCTTTTTTCATCCACCCGGTGGCGGAGCACGCTCAGTTCCTTTTCCATGGTGCGGAGCTGGTCGGCCAGGTGGAGGCAGGCGAGCACGGCTGCGCGGGTCGCATCGCTTGTGCCGGCGCGGGCGGCGATGTTGTTCATCAGATTATCGACGCTGGCAGCCAGTTCTTCAATTTCAGCGGAATCACCGGCTGCCATCAGAGAGTAGGGCTGATTGAAGATGAAGACGCGAACTGGCTTCTTATCTGAAGAACCGGCAGACATTGGGCATCTCTCCGGATTCGCGCCGGACGCGACACTAGCTCGCGCTCAGCAGATCCATTTGTCCGAGTAACTTTTCGATTCGCGTACGAACCTGTTTACGCTCCGAGCGGAGCGTTTCGAGTTCCTGCGCCAGGCGGGCAGCCTGGGCGCGGGCCTCTTCGGCTTCCTGAACGAGCGTCTGTTTTTCGGATGCGACCGCATCCATCTGGCGCTGCAGGCCGTCCCTTTCGGTCTTGAGTTGCGCCACCAGATCGACGGCCTTGCGTATACGTTCCTCTAGACTGGCGAGAGAATCAATGTCCTCTTGGTTGAGTAGTTCCATGCTGCTATTTTCTCCCCGGGCCAGGACAGGCGCCGGCGGATGCCATCCGGACGCCTGGCATGGCAATCGGATAAATCAACGGCGCGCCTACCTGGACGCGGCGGCCTTTGCCTGCTCGACAAGGAGGCGGAATGCCGCCTCATCATTGTAAGCGAGATCGGCCAGAATCTTGCGATTCAATTCTACTCCGGCCGCCTTGAGGCCGGCCATGAACCGGCTATAGGAAGTGCCGGCGGCGCGGCAGGCGGCGCTGATGCGGATGATCCACAGGGCGCGGAAGTCGCGCTTTTTGCGGCGGCGGCCGACATAACCGTAGCGCAGGGACTTCTCGACGGCTTCCTGGGCCGCGCGGTGCAGTTTGCTCTTAGTGAGGAAAAAACCGGACGCCAGCTCCAGCGTTTTATCGCGTGAGGCGCGGCGTTTGGGACCACGTTTGACTCTTGGCACGTTTCACTCCTCCTGGTGGATGAATTCAATTTGGCGGCTTACGGGCACGTGCCTCGCGCTCCGTTTACTCGCCGGCTGGCCGGTTACGCTTCAGGCGTAGGGCAGCATGCGCTTGATCTCGGGCTGGTTGGTATCGTCGGCAACCACGCCCTCACCAAGCCTTCTCTTGCGGGAGCGCGTTTTGGAGGTCAGGATATGACGGGCATTGGCGTGGTGCCGGATCATTTTGCCACTACCAGTCTTCTTGAACCTCTTGGCCGCGCCCTTGTGGGTCTTCAGTTTCGGCATTTTCAATGCTTTCCGAGGAATTTGAGTGCCCCTGGAGACAGGACAAACCACTCCTTCAGGGGATGTTCGAAGAACGAACTCAGTATAGCATGAGTCACCGTCCGCGAATTACCAGGGCCACCGCGCCCAGCAGTCCCAGCAGGCTCATGGCGGCACCGGCGATGGCGGTGGCCGGGCGGTAGCGGTATTCGATGCGGTGCGTACCTTTCTCCACTACGATGCCGCGGAGGGCTCCGTAGGTTTCAAGGACGGGTGTGGGGCGTCCGTCCACCGTGGCTCGCCAGCCGGGGAACCAGGTGTCGGCCAGTACGACGATTCCACGGCAGCCGAGTGCGGCCGTGAGGCTAACGGAATTCGCGGTGGCTCCCAGGTAGGTGACCTGATCGGCGGCCGGGTCGCAGGTTTCGAGCGTGGGCGGTTTGCCGGTCATGAGAACTGTCTGGCGCAGGTTGATGGCCGGATCCTGAATTTTCGGAATCAACTCCTCGCGGGAGGCGAATGCCATGACGTTGTGGGCTGCCCAGGCGCGGGGGAAGGCATCCTTGTTGCGGTAGACGTTCAGCCCGCTCTCGGCGGGCCAGGCCACTTCCTGATTGGGCTGGGTGGGAGTTTTTGCGATGGTGAAGTTGATGGCGAACAGATCCCGGGTGCGCTTGGTGTGGCCTTCCTCCAGCACCAGGTTGCGGGTGACGGCGGCAGTGAAGCCGCCCTGGGTGTCGATGTCTTCCCAGTCGCCGAGATTGATGGAGATTTCGCGATCGTCGTAATGAACGCGCACCGGTTCGTTCTGCTGGCGGAGGAAGCGGATGATGTCCTGGTTCTGGTGGAGACGGCTTACCCAGCCGCCCCGGGTCTTATCGTAGCGGGAGGCGAAGGCCATTCCGCCGTTGCCCAACTCAACGACGATGAGGAGCGGAATCACCAGCAGGGCCGCGCCCGGGGACACCGCACCGCGCCTCCAACCGGCGAGCACGGCAGCAAACAGCAGCGCGGCGACGGCGGTGATCACGTGGGACTGATCGGGATTAAAGCGGGCAGCCATGGCGAAGCTGAAGGTGATGACGAAAATGGCCGCGCCCGCCGAGGCCAGGACAATGATCATGCGTTGGACCCAGCGGCTGTTCAAATGCTCCCGAATCAGATCGAGACCGAAGGCCGCCAGCACCGCTACCGAGAAGCCGAAGACGGCCAGCATGCGGGCGGGGATGCGCGCCACGCCAAACAGCGGCAGCACGGCATAGAGGAGGCCGTGCCACTGGTTGTAATGCCCGATGGAGAACAGAAGCGCAACCAGGCTGACGATGGCGAAGATGCGCACATCGCGGCGCTTCCAACCAAGCACGGTTCCGCTGGCGGCCAGCGCCAGGGCGATGATTCCAATGTAGGGGTCTACGTGACGGTTCAATCCGGCGAAGACGATTCCCAGAAACGCCGCCGGGCTGGATGAGTATTCGGCGTGCACGAGGTAAGGCACGGCCTGCTTCCAACCGAGCGGCTGCTCGACGCCGGCCCAACGCATGGCGAGTTTGCCGAACTCATAGCCGGGTAGCGTCTGGAAGGCGCTGACCAATACCGCGAACAGCAGCGCGGTGGCGGCCAGTTTCATCACCCGGAGGGCGTCTCTGCGCGCATCGATGGCGGCGTAGATCCAGACGCCGGCCACGGTGAAGGAGATGTAAATGGGAACTTCGTGGTGTCCCGCCAGCCAGGGGATCCCCAGGAAGACGCCGGACAACGCAGCGCTGGCCCATGGCTTTTCACCCCGCAGCGCGCGCAGCAGGAAGAGGAAGACGAGCGGCATCCAGATGGCGCCGTTGATCACCTCCGGCCAGTCGGTGGAGCCGATCATGCCTCCCAGCACGAAGACGATGGCGGCGATGATGGCGGCGGCGCGCGAGCGCGCCAGGCTGCGGCAGAGCAGGTAACAGAACAGCGCGCCCATGCAGCGGATGATGACGAAATACCAGTTGAAGACACTGGACGTGAGTTTGCCGGCCTTGTTGAATGGAGTGAGGGCGAGCAGCCAGTTTACCGGGTAGGCGACGCCGGTGAACTGGCCGAGAAACGGCTGGCCCATCCAGTGGTGCGGATCCCAGAGTGGAAAGTGTCCGTGGCGCAACTGCGTGGCGATGAACTGGAGCCGGGGGGCGTCCATGTTGGCGATGTCCGGGCTGTCAAGCCAGGTGTACTGGCTGGTGAGGGTGAGTTTCCAGTAAAATCCGACACAGATGAGCAACAGCAGGGCCGGCCCGGCGAGCTTTCCCGATAGCGATCGCACTCAACTATCGTACTTCGACGGAGGCAGCCAATGGCCCGGATGAGCGCAGGGCTGGTCGCGTTCCGGCGCACGCCGGGTGGGATCGAGGTGTTGCTGGTGCACCCGGGTGGCCCGTTCTGGACCCGGCGCGACCGTGGCGTGTGGTCCATTCCGAAGGGCGAGTACGAGGCGCGGGAAGATCCTCTTTCGGCTGCCGTCAGGGAGTTCGGCGAGGAGACCGGCTTTGCGCCGAGAGAGCCCTTCCTGGAGCTGGGGCAGACGCGCCAGTCGGGCGGAAAAGTGGTGACGGCCTGGGCGTTCGAGGGCGATTACGACGCGGCGGCGATTCGCAGCAACACGTTTTCGCTGGAGTATCCTCCGCGCTCCGGCCGCTTCCGGCAGTTCCCGGAAGTGGACCGCGCGGCATGGTTTACGCTGCAGGCGGCAGCCGAAAAGATCGTTGGCGCGCAGGCGGTCTTTCTGGCGCGTCTGGCGGCTCAGGCGCGGGCGTGCTGAGGTTTGACGGGTGCGCGGTAGCTGACGGCAAGGTTCGGCGTTTCCAGACGCTGCTGGTTCATCAGCTTCGAGGTGAGGCAGGCCTCGAGAACACCGCTCACCAGTTGTGTGCGCTCCACCGGATAGGGGGCGCGGCCGGTCATGATCATCTCCTCGATTTTGGAGACCAGGCAGGCTGAGTACGTTACGTTAGGCACCGGTGTCAGCAGGAACTGCACGGCCTGCGGGGGCATGCCTTTGATGCGCACCGCCACGTTGTAATCCGCCACCACTCCGTTCAACATCAGCAGGGTGGCTTTGACGCCGTCGTTGTATTCGATGAAATAGGCGGCTGGATCCTTGGCCAAACGCTGCACCTCGCCGAGTCCGACCATGTCCTCGGTGCGGCCGTCCAGAACGGCGTGGCCTTGGGGCGTGTCGCTGCGGGAGATGGCGGAGCGTAGGAGGTCCTTGGACCAGCGGCCCTCGTCGCCCGCCTTCCAAACCGCGTCGCCGGTGATCATCTGCACGGCCTTGACGCCGGTCTCGCCGCCTTTGCGGCGTTCCATGAAACACTGAAGGGCTTCGAGGGCGTGAAAGTCCATCGGATCGGAGCCGCCGACGCCCACCATCACTGCGTCCTCAATTTCCGACTCGAGCGGCAGTTCAAGATCGGGCAAGCGCCAGGTTACGGGCAGTGACGAACCGGCCAGCATGGGAAAGCGGAGGCGCCTGCTCTGTTCCACCATCCACTTCGCCTTGGCGAAGCTGTAGGAGAGGTGCTTGTCGTTGTAGACCGGGAGGGCGCGGCCGTCCTTATCGAACACCTCAACGCACTGCTTGAAGAATTCGTAGCGCGGGTAAAGCACCTGCCCCTTTTCGTTGCGCGGGTACTTGCCGTGCTCGCCGATGATGACGACGGCGTCGACGGCCAGTTTTGGCCCGCCACAGCGCAGGGCTTCGGCGATGGTTGGATAGACTTTGAAACCGAACTCGCGGGCGCGCTGTTCGCTTTGGTCGTTGGCCGGCTTCTGGTCTACATAGAGGGAGACGACCTTGATGTTGGGATGATGCCACTGGCCGTTGTGCGGGTAGCCGACCAGGAAACGGTCTCCCATGTGCTGGGCGTGCGAGAGGTAATACCAGACCGTGGCGACAATGGCGATGCGTTTGGGGCCGCCGGCAGGTGCGGCCGCCAGGAGCGGCGCAGCGGCGGTAGTGGCTAGAAAATCGCGTCTTGTGAGCATGGACTAGGTCCTCCAGAAGTACGATTCGACGGGTACGCGGTAGGAAATCTTCAGGTGTGGTGTCTCGTAACGCGATTGATCGCGGTAGAGGCTTTCCACGCCGGCCGCGGTGAGGCCGGTGGTGAGCAGCGTGCGCTCGACCGGGTAGGTTGGCTTGCCGGTGTGGAACATCTTCTCCATGTTGTTTACCAGCGGGCTGAAGAAGTTGGCGGCGGTGGTGCGGCCATCGGGCATGGGCAGGTACATCTGGGTAGAGAAGATGCGGGCGGGGGATTCCAGGCGGGCGGCGAAGTTGAAGTCGCGCACCAGTCCGTTGGCGAGAATCATGGTGGATTTGACGCCGTCGTCGTGCAGATAGTCGTAGGCAATCGGATCTTTCATCAGGCGCTTCATGTCGTCGACGGTGGGCAGAATGTCGTTGAAGCCTTCGCGGGCGGGGGTGAGGGTGTGGCTACGGCAGAGGCAGGCGATCATCAGGTCGCGCGACCAGACACCTTCGTCCAGGGCCTTCCAGAAATTATCGCCGCGGTAGGCGTGCAGCCAGCGGACGCCGGTTTCACCGCCGTGGCGGCGCTCCGCCATGCACTGGTCGGTTTCGAGAGCGTGGAAATCGTAGCTGTCCACGCCGCCGTAGCCCACGCACATGGACTCGCGAATACGCGCTCCATGGGGCATCTCGAGCGATGGGGTGCGCCAGGTGACGGGCAGCGAGGAGCCCGCCATGTAGGCAAAGCCCATGCGTTTGGAGGTGTCATACATCTGTTTCGCCCAATCCCAGTTCCAGGAGAGATGTTTGTCGTTGAACATGGGCACGCTGCGGCCGCTATCCTGGAATACCTTCACCACCTGTTGGAAGAATTGGTACCGCGGGTATTCGGTCTGTCCCTTTTCGTTGCGTTTGTAGGTGCCGTGTTCGCCCACAATCACTACGCCGTCAACGGCGAGTTTCGAGCCGCCGCGGGTGAGCGCTTCGGCGATGGTGGGGTAGACCTTCATCAGGGGGAAGCGCCGGGCGCGGTCGGCGGTGAGATCGCCTTCGGGGCGCTGGTCCACGTAAAGGGACACGACGTCCACGTCGGGATGATAGTGGTCGCCATTCCAGCCATAGCCTTCGATGAAACGATCGACGATGTGTTGACCGTGCGAGTGCTTTCGATATTCGGTGATGATCGCTGCCAGTCGAGGTCGGTTCGCCATTGGATTTCCTGTGCCAAGTGCCTGGTTGGCATTGACGATAACATACCGTGGCGGTTGAGTGGGGTTCAGCCACCCGCGCCTGACTCATCACCGGCCGTGCCCGTCCGGTGGGAGGCGGGCCGGACTGGGCAACCGGCGCTGAAATCCGGCCTCGACCGCCAAAATGGCGCGGTGCAATTCACTCCAGTATCTTGAACTGCATTTATCACGGATCAATTCCAGTCATACTGAACAACTTGTCCAGTAATACTGCACATATCGATGGAAACTTTCTTAAACATTTTATCTTGACTCGCACGTTGATGTGTGATAGTGTCCGTTGGTAGATAAACTTAACTCTAAATATCGAGCTTCGATACACTGAACTAATACTGGGTTAAGACCGCGCTAGGGTGATCTTCCGGCTAAGACAGTCTGTCTACAGGTGCGTCCGGACTGGAGGGCGAAGTGTGGTCCATTCGGAGGTAAGTATGAATCTGCGAAATTCGTTACGGTTAACGGCCATCGGTCTCATTGCGCTGTTCGCGCTCGAAGCACAAATTCAACCGACGGGTTCCGTTGAAGGCATTGTTAAAGACCAGAGTAACTCTGTCGTGGCGGGCGCCAAAGTCTCTATCGTCAACACACAGACTGGAGTTAAGCAATCCGCCGCCACCAATGATCTGGGTCTTTATCGATTTCCCCTGGTGTTACCGGGTACCTACCGGGTGGAAGCAACGCAGGAGGGCTTTCAGACCTACGTCCAGGAGTTTAGAGTTCAAACTGGAATCCAATCGAGTGTCAACATCGTGATGCGCTTGGGAGAGGTCAAACAAGTCACCGAAGTGACGGCTGTAGGAGCGTCCGTGGAGGCCGCCTCTGCCTCACTGAGCGCGGTTATTACGAACCGGCAGGTTAGCGATTTACCACTGGCCGGGCGCAATCCATACCAACTTATGCTGCTCAGTCCGGGGGTCGTCCAGACCAGCCCGCCGCGGGCTAGCGATATGCAAGATGTCAATACGGCTTACGTCTCTGCCAATGGAGCCAATCAGCGCATGAATGAGTTTCTGATGGATGGCGTGCCGAATAACATCTCCGATCGTGTTGCCTACATCCCGCCGGTAGACCAGGTGGAAGAATTCAATGTTCAGACCAATACGTTCGACGCGGAATACGGGCACGCCGGAGGTGCGATTATCAATGTCGTGACCAAGACCGGGACAAACTCTTACCACGGGTCGATCTACGACTTTCTGCGCAATTCAGCCCTTGACGCCAACAACTTCTACAATAACAAAACTAACATTGGCAAGGCGCCTTTCCGGTTCAACCAGTTTGGCGTAACAGCCGGCGGTCCGGTTATCAAGAACAGGTTGTTCTGGTTTGCTAATTACGAGGGTATTCGTCAGGCCAGGCCGTCGACCAGTGTAGGGACGGTGCCTACCAGCCAGCAGATCCACGGAGACTTCTCTCAAACGTTTGATGCCAAGAACAACCTGATCAAGGTCTTCGATCCGTATTCCACCCGATCCGACCCGAACAATCCCGCAAAGTTCATCCGCGATCAGTTTCCCGGAAACTCGATACCGGGGGCACAGATCGATCCGGTAGCACGCAATCTGGCGGCCTTTCTGCCGGCGCCGATGAGCGCCGGAGACCGCTACACCGGAACCAATAATTATTCCAAGACGTTAATGTCCATTGCTCCGATGAATGATATCTCGATCCGTACGGATTTTGAATTATCATCGCGAAACCGTTTCTTCGGCCGCGCCTCACGCGAACAAACGAACATCCAGACCGATTACCTGGTTGACATTGGCGGAAAGGTCAGCGATAAGCGGATTCAGGCATCGATCGGCATCGGCGATACGTTTATGATATCGCCGGCGACGATCGTGGATGCAAGCGCCGGATTCACAAAATATACCCGTGCCATGGCGCGGCCGGTGGCCGATATGATCAAGCTTGGATTCCCAGCCGGGTTCGTGAGCAAGCTGGAAGAGCAGAAGGTACCGACATTGAGCATTACCGATATGGTTGGCTTTGGAGCCGGTGAGGGTGACCGCTATGACAATACATACACCTGGGCGTTCCAAGCCAATCTCCGGCACATTCAGGGCCGCCACAGTATGAAGTGGGGTTTTCAGACTCAGATCAAGCAGAGTGTAGCCATTCCCGGGAGCCGGCCATCGGGAACCTATACGTTTAACCGCGCGTTCACACAGGGTCCCGATCCGACGGCGAAAGGGTCGAATATCGGAGACGGCATTGCCAGTTATCTATTGGGTCTTCCGGCCAGCGGCTACGTCAGTACTCGCGCCAGCCAGGCGACGGCAGCGCCGTACTATGGCTTCTACTTCCACGACGATTTTCGTGTGTCGCAGCGATTGACGCTGAATCTGGGTGTGCGGTACGAGATTTTGTTTCCGGCGACGGAACGTTACGCTCGTATGAACACCGGCTTTGCTTATACCACAGCCAACCCCATCGCCGCTCAGGCTCAGGCGAACTACGCGAATCACCCGATTGCTGAGCTCCCAGTGAGTCAGTTTCAGGTTCTTGGCGGGCTGATGTTCCCTGATCAGACGCTGCGCCGCGCCGGCTTCACGGATAAAGGCGATTGGAGTCCGCGCCTGGGTCTTGCCTACAGAATCAATGACAAGACAGTCTTTCGTGGCGGTTTCGGCTTCTTCTATACCTACTGGTGGGCGCCCTACGTTCAACAGTTGGGATTCAGTGTTGACACGCCCTACGCGGCGTCAATCGACGGAATTACGCCACTCAACCATCTGAGTAACCCGTTTCCAGACGGCCTGATAGCGCCGATGGGCGCCAGCCAGGGGCTGGCGACACTGCTCGGCACAGGAATGAGCTTCTACGATCAGTATCGAACGCAACCGTACAACAAGCGCTGGAGTCTCGGATTTCAGCGGCAGTTGACGCACGATATCCGAGCGGAGTTGAACTACGTCGGCTCAACTGGAATGGACGTGCCGGTGGGCTCGGGTTCGAACGAGGATAAACGGGAGTTGCATTATCTGCCACAAAAGTTCCTGCCGCTGCAATCCAGGCTTCTGCAAACGGTAAGCAACCCGTTCTTCGGATTGTTGCCGGTTTCGAGCGCCCTGGGAGCCAAGACAATCTCCGTTCAGAATCTGCTTTCGACCTATCCGGAATTTACCTCGGTCACGGCAACCCGGCAGACCTTCGGCAAGTCGTACTACCATTCGCTTCAAGCAAGCTTGACCAAGAATTTTTCGCACGGCTTCCAGTTTCTCAGTTCGTACACATTCTCAAAGTCTGTTGAAAAGATACGCTTTCTCGACCCCTCCGATGCCGGCTTGACAAAGATGTTGGGAGATCTGGATCGTCCGCAACGATTCACGATCGGCGGCGTGTTCGAACTGCCGTTTGGCGCCGGCAAACCCTGGGCGGCTTCAAGCAACGCCGTGAACAAGTTCATCAGTGGCTGGCAATTGAACGTGATTCAGACGTTCCAGAGCGGCGAAGGTCTGGTGCTTCCGGCAAATTTGGCTACCGGAATCGATCCGCGTCTCGACCCGGGCGCGCGTAGCATCGATAACTGGTTTAACGGCGCTGCATTCTCCGTGTTGCCGGCCTTCACGTCGAGGAGCCTTCCGCTGCGATTAGCGTCCCTGCGAGCCGACGCGATCGACAACTGGGACCTCTCCCTGGTGAAAGAAACGTCAATCCGCGACCGGTTCCGCGTACAGTTCCGCTGGGAAACGTTCAACTCGTTCAATCGCCCACAGTTTGGCGCTCCCAATTTGAGCCCCGCCAGCGGGGCTTACACCCGGATCAGTTCGCAGGTGAATAACCCGCGGGATATGCAATTTGGTCTCAAGGTCCTGTTCTAACCAGCCGACTGCAGGAAGCCATCGTAGTGTCGGGCTTTCGATGGTGGGTTTGCGGTGCTCCGTGTACCTTATACGGGGGCGTGGTTTTCCGGCACTTTCCACCTTGAGTTCCGGCATCGCCACGGGTGCGCTTGCATCGAAGTTCAGGATGTGATAATCCTTTTTCGGCGCGGTGCTTGCCGGCCGCGCAAGTTGAGGACAAGCGCCATGAACGTGAAGAAACTTCTTCTTTCCGCTGCCGGTCCGATTTTAGCTTTGCTTTTGACCTCCTGCTCCTCCGGACCGGGGGCGCCGCAAAAAGGCAGCCCCGCTTTCTACTGGCAGGCTGCCAGGGATACTTATGCCGCCGCGGATTTCACCAAGGCTGCTGATCATCTGGATAACCTTTGCCGCTCTGAAAGTGAGTTCAGCCCGAAGGCATTACCCTGGCGGCTGGTGCTCACTGCCGGAATTGCCAGAGGCTATACGGACCTGGCCGACAACTATGAGTACGGCGCTCGCGCCAACAAGGCCAATCCCACGCCGTTCCGCAAGCTGGTTTCCGAATACCGGATGCGGGCAAACCAGGTTGGTTTGGCGTTCGCCGAGACCTACCAGAAGTTCGAGACCGCCGATAAGGACACCCGGATTCCGATTGCGTTCCCGTTTCCAACCGGATCGGCGGCCCAACCGCCCGCCCTGCTGAAGGCAGCCCAGGGAATCATGCTTACTCCGGAGGAGACTGACAACGCGCAGGGCCGGTCCATGCAACGGGCCATCATCCTGGCGGCGTGCAGCGCGGTGGGAGCCCCCGGCGACGTGGCCAAGGCGCAGCAGTCCTTTGCCGGCGCCGATCTGAGCGTACCCCGTGAGACGTTCCAGTTGGCCATGGCGCAGGCGCTCTACGACCGCTCGCAACTCTACGAGGCCCGAAAACTCGATCAGCCCGACCGGATGAAGAGCTTCTGCACTCTTGCCAGCGATGCCTTGAAGGGCGTCCCCGATTCCAAGGAATCCAAAGAGCTCAAGACGAAGATCCAGCAGGCGCTGGCCGCGGCCCAGAAGAGGACGAGGGGCTAACAACCAGTTGAGGAGCATGGCCCGGCGTCTGTTCGATGCGCAGGGGACGGGGGTCCACCGCACAATCAGGCAGCGGCTGGACCGTGTAGTAGTTCAACCCGTAGCGCAGGGAGCGATGCAACGCCCCAACGCACACTTGCGGCGCCTCGGTGGAGATCCGGCGCGCCAGCGGCCGGATGGAGGTATTGTCGAGCAACGGTGCAACGGCCGTTTTTACGTAGACCACTCCCACGGTTGTGCCTGCCGCCACCACGGCCGCGGGAACCCACCACGCCCGCCGCCGGGAAAGCCACAGCACGGCGGCGGCAACCAGGATGGACGGGATCAGCCACAGCGCCAGGGCCGGCGGAAAGCTCGAGCGCCGGATGCCATTGGCGAGCGCGGCGGGCAAAATCCGCACCGCTACCGGCGCCAGGCCCAGCAACACCACACAACCCGCCAGCCACACTGCCCTGCGGCGGCTCTCCACCACCCGCAATGCAATCAGAGCCGCCAGGGCAGGGAACAGCGGCAGCAGGTAGCCCGGCAGTTTGTTCTCGCCGGCGCTAAACAGAACGAACCCGAACAGCACGGTCCAGGCCAGCACGCGCCGCTGCTCGTCCGCAAAGATCCGGCGTGAGAATAACAGCAGGGCGGCCGGGGTCCAGGGAAACAGGCCGCCTGCCAGCACCGGGATGTAGAACCAGGCCGGTTGGCCATGCTGTAGCGCGTTGCTGAAGAACCGACCGAAATGGTGCTTCAGGATAAACTCGACCAGAAAGACGCGCCCGTTGTCCAGCGCGCATAGCAGGTACCAGGGTCCGGCGGTCACCAGCACGCCCAGCGCCGGTAGCCACCATTGGCGCCAGCGTTTCCGGGCAAACCAGAACAGCGGAATCGACAGCGCGAGCGGAACCAGGCCTTTCGCCAGCACCGCCACGCCCAGAAGCGCTCCGGCGGCGAACGCCATCTTGCGGCCACCGCTGCGCAGCCAATCGAGGCCCACGAGCAGTGCCGCGGAGAAAGCAGCCGCCAGCGGCAGATCGGTCACCGCTACAAAGCTGAAGCCCAGCCAGCCGGCGCTGGCCGCCAGGATTGTCGTGGCCAGCGCCGCCGGCGCCGCACCGAACTCGCGCTTCAGGCGCCAGCCGTAAAACGCCAGAAAGGCCACACTGACGATGGCAATCGGTAACCGTGGCGCCAGATCCGGTGACAGGCCGGCCCGGAATGACCAGCCGGTCAGCCAATACAACAACACCGGCTTTTCAAACCACGGCACACCCCATAATCGCGGTGTCACCCAATCACCGGTCAGCGCCATCGCCCGGCCGATGGAGGCGTATCGCGGTTCATCCGGACCGAGCAGGCCAACCGCCGTCAATCCAAAGAGATAGAGCCAATACGCAGCGAAAATGATGAGTAATATCCAGGCCGCGCGGCCTGCCGTGCCCGATTGTCGCGCCACTTACTCAAGTATAATGACCCTTGGGACATGCCTTCTCCGGTCCGCTTCGCGATCCTGCTGGGCGCCTTGCTTCTCGCAAGAGCGCTGCCCGCCGATGTGACCGGTTGCGCCTGCGATCCCTTTGACGCCGCAGCGTTGAAGCGGTTTGAATGCAGCCTGTGCGCGGTGGCCGAACAGCAGCCCAAGGACGCGCCTTACTTCTTCCTCAAAGACAATAATCCAGTCAAGGCCAACCGCTGGCTGATTCTGCCGCGCAAACACTATCCCGGTGGTTATTCCATCGACGGCCTGAGCGATGCCGAATGGACCGCCTTTTGGAACGCAGCCATCCGCAAAGGCCGTGAGTTGTGGGGCGACGGTTGGGGGTTGGCTTACAACGGGATGCGCCAGCGGCGCCAGTGCCACGGCCACGTTCACATTGGCAGACTCCTCAACGGCGTGGAACGCGAGAACTATATCGTGGTGAGGGACGCCTCGCGAATCCCCCGTCCGGGCACAGCCGGAATGTGGGTTCATCCGGCCGGCAACCGGTTGCACGTACACATGGGCGAGGGCATTACCGAGACCGTGCTGTTGCGCTAAGCTCGCGTTGCCCCTTTTGGCCGCCGAAGATCATCAACCACCAGGCGCCAACGAACATCAACAGGAACCGGGGAACGAGAATGCCCGCGCCGCCAGGCTCGTGCGCGGTAAGAAAGTAACCGGCAACGCCCACTCCATTGGTTATGATCACCAGGCCAGCAAACAGCAGGATGGACGATCGCGCCCACGAAAGACGCCGCAATAATCCAATTGCGGTGGCAACTCCCCAGGCGGCAAAGGCCAGGCAGAAGAAACCGGTGATCATCGCGATGGCCGTGGCGGGGAGCAGGATTTCCGCCTGGGGCGCCGCCGGAGCGCGGATCAGCGTCCACACTTCGGCCAGCGCCGGGATGATTACGATAACACACAGAACAGCGCTGATCGCCAGTCTACCCGGCATCCGCATGTGAAAACGCTCCTCGGCACTTTATACCATGCGGCGCGGCACCGCAGTGTCTGACAATGGGCTGTGGCCGACTTGCATGTTCAGCGCGCCGCGCCGGCGGGCAGGAGCGGCGTCTTCGCCCGCCGGGTGATGCTGGTTCTCGTGTGTCTGGCAGCTCAGGCCCAGAACCGGACGGCTGTCCGGCTCTATCCGGTGGATGAGACCAGCCGGGATCCGGCTTTTCGTTCCTTCACCGGCAAGCTTCGCTCCGCCGTTGCGGCGCGCAACGTGAAGGCGCTGCGAAAATTGGTGGACGACGATGTGGTTTCGGGCCCCGGCGCCGATGACACCGGATGGGAAAAATTCGCTGCCCGGTGGCATCCCGATGAGAGCGATTCCGATCTCTGGCCGGCGCTTTCGGATCTGCTGTCGCTGGGCTTCGTCCGAGAGCATCCGAGGCTGTTCGTCTCCCCGTACCTGGTCTGGCGATTTCCTCGCGATCTGGACATGTCCACCCACATGGTTGTCGTTCGCGACGACGCGCCGCTGCGGGCCGCACCTTCGGTGAAAGCGCCCGTGGAGGCGGAGTTATCCTTCGACATCGTCGTAAAACTGGGCGCGCCCGATACCGGACAGGCGCTGATACACTGGCTGCGCGTCCGCACGCTGGATGGCCGAACCGGTTATATGAATGGCCGCGACCTGATGAGTCCTCTCATGCCTCGCGCGCAGTTCGGTTTTGAGATGGGGCGATGGCGTTTAGTGGCGCTCGAAAGGCCGTAGGCTCACTCCGAGGAAAACGCTCTGAAAGGACGCGATACAATCTTAACTAATGCGTATCGGTTGGTGGACAATCGCAGTCGTCTATGGATACTGGGTTCTTTACTCCCTGATCTTAATCGTTCAGTTCCGCAGAGTGCGCCGCGACCGGAGCGAGAGCGAACAGGCGCGCCGTAACGATTACCGGGATCCACGATCGATGTGGGGCCTGGCGCTTGAAGGGGTGTCCTTCATGGTGGTCTGGAGTTTCATGGAGCAGCATCCGCCCACCTTCGGAGTGACAATCGCCGCCACCGCGCTGGCGGTCGTATCGATCCTGATGACCTGGGCCGCGGTACGGGAGCTGGGACTTCACTTCCGCATTAAAGCGGTGGTCACCACCGACCACGAATTGATTCATACCGGGCCCTACGCCCTGGTGCGCCACCCCATCTACCTGGGGCTGATGGGAATGTTGCTGGCCACCGGGCTGATGGTCAGCCGCGTCTGGAGCCTGCTGCTTGCCACGGCGATTTTCATTGCCGGAACCGAGATCCGCGTTTCTGTCGAGGAGAACCTGTTACGGAAGCGGTTTGGTCCCGAATTCGACCACTACCGCTCCAGGGTCAAGGCCTATGTTCCGTTCGTGCGCTGACCGCTCCTACCTTGGCAGGCTGACGAACCTCTCGTAAGCCGCGTCCCAACCTGCCGCGGAGCGGGGCTCCACCACGGTCAGCGGGAAGGACCGACGAATGACATCCCTCGCCTCGGCCAGTCCGCGCAAACCTCCGGCTCCCATCGCCTGAATGACGACGTTGCCAATGGCCGTCGCCTCGGTGGGTCCCGCCACCACGGTTCGCTGCGTGGCGTCGGCCACCAACTGGTTCAACACCGAATTCTTGGCGCCGCCGCCGACAATGTGGATCACCCCGAGCCGGCGCCCGAGCATCGATTCCAGCATCTCCAGCACCTGGCGGTAGCGCAACGCCAGGCTTTCCAGGATCACCCGCGCCGTTTCGGCGGCGTCCGCCGGCGGCTGCTGATGGGTACTGCGGCAGTAGCCGGCGATCTTCTCCGGCAGCCGGCCGGGCTCCAGAAATGCATCCGGATTGATCTGCGCGGCAAACGGCCGCGCGGCATTGGCCATCCCGGCCAGAGTGGCGTAGGAATACTCGGTTCCTTCCAGCGCCCAGGCGCGGCGGCACTCCTGCAGCAGCCACAGGCCGGCAATGTTCTTGAGCAGCCGGACCTTGCCCTCGGCGCCAATCTCGTTGGTAAAGGTCAGCTCCAGGCAGCGTCCGGTCACCACCGGTTCATCGAGTTCGACGCCCATCAACGACCAGGTGCCGGAGCTGATGTAACACCAGTCCTGACCCGTTGCCGGCACCGCCGCCACGGCGGACGCCGTATCGTGGCAACCAGTGGCGTAGACCGGCGTCTCGCCCAATCCGGCGAATTCGGCAACGTGCGGCAGCAGGGGGCCGAGAAACGCACCCGGCTGCACGATCCGGGGGAGAATCGAAGTGGGAATGTCCAGGCTCGACAGCAGTTCGGTGGCCCAGCGCCGCTCCACCGGGTTGTACATCTGCGAGGTGCTGGCGATGGTCAACTCCGCCCGGGCCACGCCGGTCAGCCAGAAGTTGAACAGATCCGGCATCCATAGCATCTTCTCGGCCGCCGCCAGCGCCCGCGGGTTGGACCGCTGAATCGCGTGCAACTGGAACAGCGAGTTGAACTGCATGAACTGGAGGCCCGTGTGGCGGAAAATCTCCTCCCTGGGAACCCGCTCGAAGGTGGTCTCCAGCATGGCGTTGTTGCGCGCGTCGCGATAGTGCCGCGGATTGTCGACCAGTCCGCCATCGGCGCCGATCAGCCCGAAGTCCACGCCCCAGGTGTCGATACCGACGCCGTCCAGCGCCACCCTGCGATCGCGTCCGGCGAGCCGCAGGCCCTCCTGAATCTCGTGGAACAGGCGGAATGTATCCCAGTACAATCCCGCGGGGATCCGTACCGGGGTGTTTGCGAAACGGTGAAGCTCTGCGATCTCGAGCCGGCCATCAGCCAGGCTGCCGAGGATCGCCCGGCCGCTTTCAGCGCCAAGGTCAACCGCCAGGAAGTTGCTCATCGGGATCTCGTCTCCGTCACAGCGTAATGACGACTTTACCCACGCCGCCGGTGTAGTTGGCCAGGTGCTCGAATGCCGCCGGGGTCTGCTCGAGAGCCATGCGATGGGTCAACATGGCGGTAGGCACCTTGCCGCTGCTCAAGAGCTCGATGGCGGTCTCGTCGTTGCGGTTGGAGCGGCGGATGACCTGGATATTCAGCTCCTTGCCCATCGCAGCGTGGA
>JADZGD010000080.1 GCA_020854055.1 Bryobacterales bacterium
CGCCGATCAGCATTCCGAACCGATGCCGATCAGTTTTACGGTTGTAGTTCGGAATCGTGATCGGCATGAGATTGGAATGAAACGCAGGGCAGTCGTGGCGCCGGGTTCCACTGGTAAGTGGAGATCCCCCGTTGCCACAGAAGAGGCTGACCATGCGCAAGTTGAAGGAAGTTCTGCGGCTCCATTCCCTCGGATTGAGCCAGCATCAGATCGCCCGCAGTTGCTCCATTTCCCAGAGCACGGTTCATGAATACGTGTCCGCCGCGCAAGCGGCCGGCGTGTCCTGGCCCGTGCCCGAGAACTGGGACGACCGCCGGATCGAACAGACGCTGTTTCCGCAGCGCCCCGCGCCCGCGGTCTGGCGCAAGTACCCGGAGCCCGACTGGACGAAGATCCATCGGGACCTGCAAGCCCACAAAGACCTGACCCTGCAATTGGTCTGGCAAGAGGCCCGCGAGAACGATCCCAGCGGCTATGCATACAGCCGTTTTTGCGAGCTCTACCGGGGCTGGTTGAAGAAGCTTGATTGGGTACTGCGACAGGAGCATCGCGCCGGCGAGAAGATGTTCGTCGATTACGCCGGGGCCACCATCCCGGTTTACGATCCGCAAACCGGCGAAGCGCATCCCGCCGCCGTGTTCGTCGCGGTGCTCGGCGCCAGCAGTTACACCTTTGCCGAGGCCACCACCGGGCAGGACCTGCGGAACTGGGCCGGCTCGCATATGCGGGCCTGGGAGTTCTTCGGCGGTGTGACCGAGGTCGTGGTCCCCGATAATTTGAAATCGGCGGTTTCGCACCCCAGCTACTACGAGCCGGACCTGAACCCCACCTACCGCGACCTGGCCGAACATTACGGCGTGGCGGTCATCCCGGCGCGGCCGTACCGCGCCAGGGACAAGGCTAAGGCCGAGGTCGGCGTTCAGGTGGTTCAACGCTGGATCGTGGCCGCCCTGCGCAAGCGCAAGTTCTTCTCGCTGGAGGAAGTGAACCAGGCGATTGCGGAACTGCTGGCGCGCCTGAACGAGCGGCCCTTCCGCAAACGCGAGGGCTGCCGCGCCAGCCTGTTCGCGCAACTCGACCGGCCCGCTCTGAAGCCGCTGCCGGCCACGCGCTTCCAGTTCGGGGAATGGGAGAAAGCCCGCGTCAACCTCGACTATCACGTGGAAGTGGACCGGCATTTCTACAGCGTGCCGTACCCGCTGATCCATCAGGAACTGGACATTCATCTCACAGCGGACACCGTGGAGGTCCTCCACCGCGGCGTGCGTGTGGCCTCGCACGTCCGCTCCCACGAGCGCGCCAAGGCGACGACGCTGCCCGAGCACATGCCCAAGTCGCACCAGCGGTATGTGGGCCGCACGCCGGCGCGGCTGATCGAAGAAGGCCGGCAGGTCGGGCCGGCGACGGGCCAGTTGCTGGAAGCGATCCTGGCGGCCAAGCCGCATCCGGAGATGGGCTACCGGTCCTGCCTGGGAATCTTGCGGCTGGCGAAGACCTACCCGGCCGAGCGCATGGAAGCCGCCGCCGGGCGCTGCCTGCGGGCCCGCGCCTTCAACTACCGGAGCATGGACTCGATCCTGAAGAACGGGCTGGACCGCGCGCCGTTGCCCGAAGCCGATGTGGCGCGGCCCGCCGTGGAGCACGACAACATTCGCGGCGCGGGTTACTTCGATTTCTCGCCGGAGGCCGAACCCCCGGCAATCCAGTAGGTACAAACCATGCTCAACCAACAAACCATCGAGAAGTTATACGCCATGCGCCTGCGCGGCATGGCCGACGCCTTCACGCAACAACAGGAAGACGCACAAAGCACGCAGCTCAGCTTCGAGGAGCGCTTTGCGCTGCTGGTGGACCGTCAGTGGAACTGGCGGCAGAACCGGGCGCTGGAGCGGCGCATCCGAGACGCCCGGCTGAAAGGAACCGCGTGCGTGGAAGACATCGACTTCCGGGCGGCGCGGGGCCTGGACAAGCAGGTGATCCGCTCGCTGATCCACGACTCGGACTGGGTGCGCCGTCACCAGCATCTGTTCTTAGTGGGGCCAACCGGGATCGGGAAGAGTTTTCTGGCGCGAGCGTTCGGCCAGAAAGCCTGCCGGGACGGCTTCACCGCGTACTTTGCCACGTCCACCCAGTTGTTCCGCGAACTGGAGATGGCGCGGGCCGACGGCAGCTACGGCAAAAGACTGCGGACGCTGAGCCAGGTGGACGTGCTGATCGTGGACGACTGGGCCATGGCGCCGTTGGGTGAAACGGAGCGCCGCGCCTTCCTGGAGATCTGCGACGAACGTTATCTGACGCGATCCACGCTGCTGACGAGCCAGTTGCCGGTGGCGAAGTGGCACGCACAGATCGGCGACCCCACGGTGGCCGATAGCATCCTGGACCGGCTGGTGCACGGCGCGCATAAGATCGAACTCCAGGGGGAGTCGATGCGGAAGAAGAAAGGGGCGCGCAAGGATGCGGAGTAGGCGGCGGGCCAGCGGAATGTTTTTGGGCGCTAACTCCAGTCGCCCTACGGGCTCCTTCCGTCAGCGCCCAAAAACATGGGACCGGAGGAAGGGCGGAAACCGAAACGGCGGCGCCGAAAACCACGAAAACTCTTGACTGATGTCGATCACTGTTTCACACTGAGAAAGCCCTGCGTCGCTTCGCTCCGCTCTGATCGGCATCAGATCGGAACGGCTGATCGACATCATCGGAATCGGCAC
>JADZGD010000081.1 GCA_020854055.1 Bryobacterales bacterium
AACTTGGCGCGGTACTCGCTGGCTACCACCCGGTCGTGCGTCTGATACCAGTAGAGCACCAGGGCGCGGTCATCACCCCGGCTGACGATGTAACGGTTGACCGGGATGCGGGCGGCCGAACCGGGAACCGCGATGCGCAGGATCTCGGCCTTCGAGGCGACCCAGCCCGAGCCGGGCAGGCAGTTCTTGGGCGAGTGCGGGGCGACGCCGGCGGTCTGCGAGCGGAAAAAGGCGATGTAGAGGTTGGCCCGCTCGCCGGTGGCGGGGTTGACGTAGTCGCGCAGCAGCGTCTGGTCGGCGCGCAGCACGGCCTGGGTCTCCGGGTCCACCGTGCCCTCACCAGCCAGTTGCCAGCCGGAAAGCGACGGCTGGAGCGTGCCGAGCGGCGCCGCCAGATCCACCCGGCGTTCTCGCGGCCGGCCGTAAAAGGCCGCCATGGAGATGAGCAACAGAACCACCAGCACAAGGGCCGGGCGGGATGGAGCGAACCGGGGTGTAGTCATCGCTTAGCCGCCTCGAAGGACCGATAGACATGGTTGATCAGGTGGTGGCAAAGCACCATCAGCAACATGGCGATCAGAAAGACCACCCATCCCTCGAACAGGTGGAAGAAGCCGGCCGCCAGTTGAGGCCGGGTGGCGGCCAGAACGCCGGTCATGGCGACGCGTCCGGCATTGGCGACGATGGCGATGGGAATCGTCAGCAGCCACACCACCACCCGCAGCCAGGGCTTGGTCTCGAAAAAGTAGCCGTACACCAGCGCCAGAAACGAAAGCGAGAGCAGCGAGCGGATGCCGCTGCAGGCCTCTACAACGGAGAGTTTCTGGTTCGCCAGTTCGAGCACGTTACCTTCCCTGAGTACTGGAATTCCCAGCGTCATCAGCGAGCTTTCGGCCACCTGGCTGGCCAGCAACTGCAGCGGGAAGGTGATCTGGTTATAAATGATGGCCGGGATGCGGATCATGAACAGCATCAGGAAGAAGGGAAACAGCAGGCTGGTGAACAGGCGGATGCCGCAGGTAGCGATCACCGTGCCGGCCAGCGTAATGATCAGCGCCGTGCGGCTGAGAAAGAACTCCACGCCGAGGGTTCCAACGGCGAACTGAATCAGGCCGTAAACGACGACCGGCACGCCCCACCAGGAGGGATTCGCCGGGATGGCCCGCAGTTCGGCACGGCGTCTCCAAAGGATCCAGCCCACGACGGCCGGCACGAAAAAGCCGTGTCCCATGTCGTCGTCGGTGACCCACTCGCGGGCCATTCCATAAATGACGGGTGCAAACAGGACCGCCACCAGGAATAAAGCGATGGAGAGATCGCGCCAGCGGGTGGAGACCCGGTTGGCCGGAGCTGAAGCTACACCTGGGCTGGCGCGCAAGCCCTCATCATAGCAGACCCTAAAAGCCCCACTCTTACCTGGACTGCACCGGAAATAGGCAGCAAACAGAGCGAGTTACGCCTGTTGGCCGAGCGCTGGTAATTCAAAGTCCACCACCTCCGGCCGATAAGCGCAGTGGAGCCGGGGACGGGCAATCACGTCCGGCGCGAAGGAATCGCTGCTAGAGGGCTCCCAGGAGAACGTTCATGGCCTATACGATTAACACCAACATTTCGTCTCTGCAGGCGCAGGATTACCTTCGGACGACGCAGGATTTCCAACAAAAAACCATTGCCCGGGTCACTTCAGGCCTGCGCATTGTCTCCTCGGGCGACGATGCCGCCGGGTTGGCCATTGCCAACAGTTTCCGGTCGGACCTGGCGGTTTTGAACCAGGGCGTCCGCAACGCCAACGACGGGTTGAGCACGTTGCAGACCATCGATGGCGGCATCAACAACATCTCGAAGCTGCTGGACCGCGCCCGCACGCTGGCCACGCAGTCGGCCTCGAGCACCTTCACTGGCGACCGTAACGTGTTGAACGCCGAGTTTTCCAGTGTTCTTGATGAAGTGAACCGGCAGGCGCAGGCCATCGGCCTCGATACCGGCGGGGCGTTTGCCAAGTCGTTGTCGGTGTTTATCGGCGGCGGCCGCGCCAGCAGCACCTCGGCCATCGCCAACGGGTCGGTCAACGTGGACCTGAGCCAATCGACGGTCGACGCGCGCAGCCTGGGGTTGAGCGGCATGCAGGCGGTCAGCAAGGCGGGCACCGACCTGAGCACCAGTTCGGCGGCAACCAGCGTGCAATCGGTGGTCAACGACGTCACCAACCTGGGATCGCTCAAGACGTCCGGCCACACCGACTTCTACTTCAAGGGACCGGGCTTTTCCGACGATAGCCGCATCCGGGTGAGCGCCAATCTGTCGGGCGTGACCGATACCAAGACCATGGTGGCGGCCATCAACGACGCCATCGCCAGTTCGGGCGACGGGGCCACGGCTTCGGCCACGGCTTTCAAGAACGCCGGTATTCAGGCGGTGGTGGTAACCAGCAAGAATCCGGACGGGACCGTATCGGAGCGCATCGGCTTCACCAGCTCGACGGCGGCCTTCCAGGTAGCGGCCGGCGACCGGATGTCGAATGCCCTGCTGGGCAACTTCTCCTCGGGCGCGTCGGGCGCCGATATGACCACCACCTTTGTGGGCGGCGGATCGTTTGCCGGCGCGGGCACCACAGCCGCCACGGCCGGCAACATCATGGTGCGTTTCCAGGGCGGCGGGCTGGCCGGTCCGGTGGATTTGAAACTGGCCGTCACGGGCGGCACCACCACCACCGGCCAGGTTCTCTCCGACCTGACCTCGCAGGTAGCCAACAACGCGGCCCTGAAGGCGGCCGGCATTACGCTGGCCAACGGCACCGCCAACCAGAGCCTGGTGTTCCAAAACAGCAACGGCGAGCGGTTCACGGTGGAGGCGGCCGGCGATACGACCAACATCCTTGGCCTGGGCACCTACGCGCTGGCCAACCCGAGCGCGGCGACCAGCCTGGATTACAGCTCGATCACCAGCGGCGGCGCTTGGGGAAACGACAAAACTCTTCGTCTCGCGATCTCGGTCAACGGCAGCGATACGCTGATCGATACGGGCAATCTGGCGGTGGCGGGCGCCAACGCGGCGGCGCGCGTGACGGGGGCCGTCAACCTGCTGAACAGCTATTTCGCCACCGACGCCAAAGCCCAGGCGGCCGGGCTGCGCGCCGTTGATAATGGCAGCGGCCAGGTGCGGGTGGAATCCTCCAACGGCACGGCCTTCCGGGTGAATACCACCGCGGGCGACGCCACCGACATGTACTTTGGCGGTGTCGGCGCAACCATTGTGGCCAATAAGAACGACGTTCTGCGCGGCACGGCCGATCAGGGAGCGTTCGCCGGATCCGCCGGCGACAAACTCGTACTGAACATCAACGGCACCGACACTACCCTGGACATCAGTGGGGCGGCGAATATCGGCGCCGTGGTCACTGCAATCGATGGCGTGGCGGGCATCGGCGCCGCCACGGTGAACGGCCGCACGGCAATCACCGGCGACTCGGCCAATACCAAAATCAGTGTCGTCAGCGGCTCGGCTACGGCGCTGGCTGCGCTGGGACTCTCGGTGGGCGACACGAACATCCCCAACTCGGCCACGGTCAACGCGGGCGGAGCCTACAACACGGCTCTCGGCTCGGACAAGGATGTGTTCCGCTTCTCCACCGAGCGCAACGCCGGCGACGCGCAGACGCTGAACGTCATCGTCAACGATAGCAGCGGCGCGCAGCGCAGCGTGGCGGTAACGCTGCAAAACAGCCTGGCCGCGGGCGGGACGATGGATGCCCGCTCGCTGGACGAAGCGATCAAGGCCATCAACTCGGCCCTGCAGTCCTCCTCCGATCCGGCCTTGAAGCAGGTGGTGGCGGTGAAGGAGACAACCTACGACGGACGCCAGGACGGCATCCGCTTCCTGAGCGCCAACAATGCGCTGCGGGTAGGCGTCAGCCAGGTGGGCAGTTCCACGGCGGCGGCTCCGGTCGGCGTTTACGACGGCACGGTAGCGAGCGGCGTGCTGGGGCAGGGCGACCTTTACGGAGCCGAGCAGACCGCGGGAGGCAGCCAGCTTGACATCAGTTCCCAGGGCACGGCCGAAAGCGCGGTAACCACCCTGGCCAACGCCGTGGTGATGCTGGGCAACGCACAGGCCGCTATCGGTAAGGGCCAGAACCAGTTCAACTATGCCATCAACCTGGCATCCACCCAGATCACCAACCTCGCGGCCGCCGAATCGCGCATCCGCGATGCCGATCTGGCCGCCGAAGCTGCCAACCTTACCAAGGCGCAGATTCTGCAACAGGCCGGTGTCGCCGCGCTGGCCCAGGCCAACTCCGCTCCCCAGGCGATTCTCAGCCTGCTGCGGGGGTAACCTGACGCCCTGGCTACCGCCACTGGCAGCCACCGTTTCGCAGACCGCGGCCGCGTGACAGCGGCCGCGGTCTGCTTGCAGCGGCAAGGAGGCCGTTGAACACCCATGAGGAAAGGCTGGAGGGTATACTCCCGTCCGCGCCGCGCCGCGCTGTCCGGACCGGGCGGTGCGGAGGATGCCGAGACCTGGTACGAACTGGGCAACGCGTATCATCTGGGAGGCAAGCTGGAGCAGGCGGCGCTGGCCTATGGGCAGGCGGTCCGGCTCGACCCCGGCCATGCGCGGGCGCAACACAACCTGGGGGTTACCTGGATGATGGCCAACCGCGCCCGGGAGGCGCTGGCCTGTTTTGAAGCGGCCGTTGCGGCCGACCCCGGCTACGCCGATGCCCACAACAACCGCGGCATCGTGCTGCAGTTGGCCGGGAGGCTGGAGGAGGCGATTGACAGCTACGGCCGGGCGCTGGCCAGTGAACCCGGCGACATGAGGGCGGCTTACAACATGGGTGTGGCGCTCGCTAGCGCCGGCCGGTTGGAAGAGGCCGAGCAGACCTATCGCCGCGTGTTGCGCGGCGGGGCAGGGAACTCCAGCGCCCACAACAACCTGGGTAACGTGCTGGTGGCGCTGGGCCGTGCCGGCGAAGCGATCAGCCACTACCAGCGTGCCCGCTGGTATGACCGGTCAAGCCCGGAGGCGCCGTTGAATCTTGGCGTGGCCCGCCTGCTGACGGGCGATTACGCCCGCGGATGGGAGGGTTTCGAGTACCGCGCGGCGCAACCGGGCGTGGTGGCGCGCCACTTTGACCGGCCGCGGTGGCGGGGGGAACCGCTGGCGGGGCGGCGCATTCTGCTCCATGCCGAACAGGGGCTGGGCGACACGATCCAATTCAGCCGTTTCGCGCCGGTGCTCGGCGGCCAGGGGGCGACGGTGATTGTGGAGTGCCAGCCGGCGGCGGCGGCGCTGCTTGCGACCGTGCCGGGAGTGGCCGAGGTGGTGGCCGCCCCATCGGACGGCATCGGCTTTGACTACCATCTGCCGCTGATGAGCGTGGCCGGTGTGCTGCGGGTGACCGCCGCGACGATTCCCGCCAAGGTGCCTTATCTGTTCCCGCGGCGGGCGGTTATCGAACAATGGAAACGGACGATGGCCGGCCTGACCCAGGATTGCCGGCGGAGGCGCGTGGGTTTAGCCTGGGCGGGCAATCCGCGTCATCCCAATGACCGCAACCGCTCGATGCCGCTTGCCCGGCTCAAGCCGCTACTTGAAATGGACGGCGTGCAGTGGTTCAGTCTACAGAAGGGTGGGGACGGCAGCGGAGCGGGGAGCTTCGACCTGGGCCCGCTACTCACGGATCTGGAGCAGACGGCGGCGGCGATCGAACAACTGGACCTGGTGATCTCGGTGGATACGGTAGTGGCGCATCTGGCCGGGGCCTTGGGGCGGCCGGTGTGGCTGCTGGCGCCGTTTGCCCCGGATTGGCGCTGGATGCTGGATCGCTCCGATTCGCCGTGGTATCCCAGCATGCGGCTGTTCCGGCAACGGAGGCGCGGAGACTGGGACGGCGTAATCGGGGAGGTGCGGCGGGCGCTGATTGAATCAGCCTTCGCAGTCGATCAGTGAGCGGCCGCGGGCGGGAGCTTGCAGCCGGCCGAGCAGGATGGCGGCCCGGTTGGCTTGTTCCAACTGGATGCGGATGTTGCCGCGCTCCAGAGCGAGCCGGTTGCGAACGGCGACGCCTGGGGCGAGTGCGGCTTTGAGCCTTTGCAGCACGGGCTCGCTGGCCGGCAGACCGCTTTCAGCCAGCGTGTGAATGTGTGCGACCGCCCTGGCTCGCTCCTCGAGCAATTGAGGCAACTGGCGGCACCCGGCGCTATCGAGCAGACGGTTCAGCCGGTCCAAGGCCTCGACCGCCTCCAGCCATTCAGGTTCCATCAGTTGTTACCGGTCTGCTTTCCGTAGAGCGCGAAAGTGAGGCTGTCGATGCTAGCGGTGAGCATGGTCTGCTGGGAATCGAGCGAGGCCAGAAGCTGGTCGGCTACTTCCAGTTTCGAGGCCAGCGCCGTCTGCATGTTGGTGATGCGGGCGGTCAGATCGCTCATCTGGCTGCTCAAGCGGTTGTCGGTCGAGTCGTACTGATCCTGCTGCAGTTTGATCATCCCGCTGACCGGATCCGAGATCGCCGTGAAGCGGTTGGCCAGCGCGCCCAGGCCGGTGGTTGCGCTACCGAGAAAGGTAAAGGCGTCGTTGATGGTGGAGGGTGAAAGGGCGTTGAAGGTGGCGGCGTTGAAGCTCATCCTGCCGTCCTTGCCCAACTCGACGCCGAGCGCGGCCAGCGATTGGACGGAGCCCGATGCGGCGTTGTTGTAAGTGCCAATGGAACGCAGGCTCTGCTGGATCTCGCGCACGATGTTATCGCCCGACAGCGGGCCGGCGTGCTCGCCGATCTGCGCATCCACCTTGGCGACGGCCGAGTTATAGCTGGCGACCAGGTCCTGAAGGGCCTGTGAGATGGCGCTTGGATTCGAACCGAGGGTGAGGGTTACGCTTTCGCCCTCACCGGTAGTGGCGAGGATATTGAATGAGACACCGGGGACGACATCGTTGATCACGGCGCCCGGCTTGCGGATGGTGACGCCGTTGAGCTTGAAGACGGTGCTGGCGCCCTGGTTGGCGCTGGTGAGCAGATCGGTGGCGGCGCCGCCGGGATCTTCGACCAGCCGCAGCGTGTTCTGGCCGCTGGCGTTGGCCGAGATGGAGAGGTAGTTGGGATCGCTGCCGGTACCGGTGGTGAGGATGCTGGCATTGACGCCGAGATTGAGTGCGTTGATCCGGTCGCGCAGACCGATTGGATTGTTGGCCGCCGGATCGAGGTCGATGATGGTGGTGGTCTCCTGGCCCGGGGGTCCGAAGATGAGCGCCACGCGGCCGCTGGCCGAGACCGGGGTGCTGTCGGAGGCGGCATAGCCGCTGAGGGAAGTTTCCGAGGCGGCCTTGGCGAGGGAGGTGACTTCGGTGATGTCGTAGACGGCGGGCGAGGAGGCATTGGACGAAAGGATGGCCACTTTGTCCGGGCTGGAACTGGAGGCGGCGATACCCTTGCTGCTGCCCACTTTGCCGAGCGCGGAGAGCTTGGCGGCCATGTCGTTTACCGAGAGGCCCAGATCCGACAGCGTCTGTTCCCTGGCCAGCAGATCGGCCTGCTGGTTCTGAGCCATTTGCAGCGGCAGGCTGGCGATGGCGACGGCGCGATCGATGATGGTTTGAAAGTCGGTGGAGTACTTGCTGATGCCGGTGAACTTGAGCGGCGTGAACAGGCTGGAAGACATGCGTGGCGCTCCTTGGGCTTCTTATCGGCCGGAACGGGCGGGGTCTGAGTGGTGAAACAGCGCCCGCACGGCGGGCAGATCCAGGGTAGCCGGAGTTTGGGCCGCCGCCCGGTTCTGTTCGACAGTCTGGTGGATCTCCTTACGCAACACGGTCACGTGACGGGGGGCGATGATGCCCAGCGTCACCTTGCCGGCGGAGCTATCGAGGACGGCGATTTCCACGTCCTCACCGATGAGGATCGATTCCTGGGGCTTGCGGCGAATGATCAGCATAGCGGGTGGCAGCAGGAGTAGGGCGAGCCGGTCTGGATCACCTGGCAGCCGCGGCGGGCGCCGGGATGGATGACGACGGGCGAGAGCAGGTTTGCGGCGGGCCGCCCGGCGAGGGTAAGCAGGGCAAGGCAGATCAGGCCGCCGCTCCCGATTTCGGGGTCCTGTTCCTGCTCCCAGCCGAGAAGCCGGCGGTGTTCCGGTTCCAGGCGCAGGGTGTAAGCGGGGTCGAGCGACGCGGCCGGGACGGCGAAGAAGCCCAGGTACGGCGTGCGGCTGCTTTGCAGCAGCACCAGAGGTTCCACGCCGGGGTGGCCGGCGATGTAAACAAATTCGTGTTCGTCTTCAAAGGCCGGCAGACCTTCGGGGAAGTGGATGATGTCATCGGGCTGGTACTCCACCGTGCCGAGATGCCGGGTTTCCAGGTGCATGCGCGTCGCTGGAGGTAGTGGCGGCGGGCGGGGAAAGTTCTCAGCGGAAGTGACGCCGGGTGGCTTGTGGCGGGGGGCGCCCTTTACACTCATTAGAGTGTCGATGGAACCGGTTGGTCAGAGCAGCCGACAACGGCGCGTACTGTTCATTTTCGGGACGCGGCCGGAGGCAATCAAGTTGAGTCCGGTGGTGCTTTATATGCGGGGGCGGCCGGATGCGTTCGATGTCCGGGTATGCGTGACGGCGCAACACCGGCAGATGCTGGACCAGGTGCTGGAGGCGTTTGGGATCCGGCCGGATCATGATTTGAACCTGATGCGGCCCAATCAGAGCCTGCCGGAATCGACGGCGCGGATGGTGGCGGCGCTGGAGCCGGTGATCGCCGGCGAGCAGCCGGACATCGTGCTGGTGCAAGGGGATACGACGACCACATTCTGCGGGGCGCTGGCGGCGTTCTATGCGCGGGTTCCGGTGGGGCATGTGGAGGCGGGGTTGCGGACCGGGGACATGGAGCAGCCGTTTCCCGAGGAGATGAACCGGGTTTTGACGAGCCGGCTGGCGCGGTGGCACTTTGCTCCGACCGAGCGGGCGGCGGCCAACCTGAGGGCCGAAGGGGTGGATGAGAGCGGCATCGTGGTGACGGGCAATTCCGGGATCGATGCGGTACTGCACGTCAAGGGGCGGCTGGAGGCGGGGGAACTGGCGGGTTTTGGCGGGTTCGACAGCGGCCCGGGGCGGCGGCTGATTGTGATGACGGCGCACCGGCGGGAGAGCTTCGGGGCGGGGTTTGAGAGGATCCTGGAAGCGGTGGCGTGGCTGGCCCGGCGCGAAGATGTGGAGATTGTTTATCCGGTACACCCGAACCCGAACGTGCGGGGGCCGGTGGAGGCCCGGTTGAAGGGGCTCAAGCGGGTCCACCTGATTGAGCCGCTCGATTATGTTCCGTTCGTGGATCTGATGCGGCGGAGTTACTTTCTGATTACCGATTCGGGCGGTGTGCAGGAGGAGGCTCCTTCGCTGGGCAAGCCGGTGCTGGTGCTGCGGGAAAAGACGGAGAGGCCCGAGGCGGTGGCGGCGGGCACGGTGAAGCTGGTGGGGACCGATGCCGGGAGGATTACCAGGGAAGCGTCCGCGCTGCTCGATGACGAGCAGGGCTATCAGCGCATGGCGCGGACTCATAATCCCTATGGCGATGGCAGGGCGAGCGGGCGGATTGCGGCGGCGGTACTGGCGGGAAGCGAAAGCGGGGTCATTCCATGAAGATACTGGTGACGGGCGGAGCCGGCTTCATCGGCTCGGCATTCATCCGGATGGTGTTGGGGGCACAGGAACCGGTCCGGGGGGCGCGGGTGCTGAACCTGGACAAGCTGACCTATGCGGGGAATCCGGAGAATCTGGCGGCGGTTGCCGGCGATGGGCGGTATCGGTTTGCGCGAGTGGATTTGTGCGATGCCCCGGCCGTGGAGGCGATTTTCGAGGGTTTCCGGCCCGAGGTGGTGGTGCATTTCGCGGCCGAGTCCCATGTGGACCGGAGCATCCTTTCTCCGGAGCCGGTGTTTGAGACCAACCTGCGGGGTACGTTCACGCTGCTCGAGGCGGTGCGGAAGCGGGGCGTGGCGCGGTTTGTGCATATTTCGACCGATGAAGTTTATGGGAGCATCCCGGCGCCCGAACAAGCCGATGAAGGGTTCCCGCTGCGGCCGAGCAGTCCGTACTCGGCATCGAAGGCAGGCTCGGATCTGCTGGCGCTCTCCTATTTCACGACCTATGGCGTACCGGTGACGGTGACGCGGGCTTCGAATAACTACGGCCCTTGCCAGTTTCCCGAAAAGCTGATTCCGCTGATGATCTCCAACGCGATGGAAGACAAGCCGCTGCCGGTTTATGGCGATGGGTTGCAGGTGCGGGACTGGCTGCACGTGGAGGATCATTGCCGGGCTATCGTGGCGGTGATTGAGAAGAGCCGGGCGGGGGAGATTTATAACATTGGCGGGAACCGCAGCCTTCCCAACCTGGATGTGATTCGTAAGATCCTCGAGGCCACCAGCAAGCGGGAGGAGCTGATCCGGATGGTGGCGGACCGTCCGGGGCATGACCGGCGCTATGCGCTGACCAGCGCGAAGCTGACGGCGGAGACCGGATGGGCTCCGGTGATGGAGTTCGAGCGGGGACTGGAGGCGACGGTGGGCTGGTATAGAGACAATCCGGGCTGGGTGGAGAGGGTGAAGTCCGGCGAATACCAGCGTTTTTACGAGATCAACTACGGCGCACGGTGATTTCAACCGGCGCCGACCTCCATTGCGGGCGGCGTGGAGGGGTGGGACCGGTATTGGGGAGGCGTGAGCAGTTCCAGATTGGCTTCGTTTTGCAATACGTCGCGATAGGTGGTGAAGCCGGGATGGTTGGGCAGGGGAGCGTTCATGATGTGGTTAAGTTCGTCGCTGACGGCGGCGGCGTGATCCCGGGCGAGTTGGCGGCGCAGTTGGGTTAATTCGCGGTGGGCGCGGTGGTAGGAGCGCTCGGCCTGGACGAAGTAGCGTTGAAGGCGGTCGAAGACGTTGCCGGGCTGGGCGAGAGCGGTGACGAGCCGGGCGTCGGTGGATTGGGCGGAATCGGCCGAGGCAAGCGCCTGGTTGGCGGCTTCGGCCTGGAGGCGGCCGATGCGGTCCATCTTCCAGCGGGATTGGGCGAGTTGGAGGACGAGGAAGTCTTCGTGGACGCCGGTGGGGCGGAACTCTTCCCGGTAGGCGTGAAGCAGGGCGGCCCATTGGGCGGGGTCTTCGCCGGGGAGGAGGTGGAAGGCTCCGGCGAGTCCGTGGCGGGTGGCGTTGGCCGAGGCCTTCTTCTTTCCTTCGAGGGAACGGGGGCCGGTGGAGCGGGTGGCGTTGATACGGTTGGCGGTGATTTGGGCGGCGGTGCTCATGTCACCCCAGCGATAGCACGGGGGTTGCAGGCAGGAGCCGGATGGTGGCGCAAGTGGTTGACGGATGGGCGGATCGAGTTTTGAAAAAGGCGTGAATAACATTATCAGCATTGATGTCGAGGACTGGTTCCAGGTGGAGAACTTCGCCGGGGCGATTGCTGGAGACCGGTGGGAGAGTTATCCGTTGCGGGTGGAGCGGAGCGTGGAGACGGTGCTGGAGATTTTAGAGAGGACCGGATCGCGGGCGACGTTCTTTGTTCTGGGGTGGCTGGCCGAGAGGACGCCGGGGATGGTGAAGGAGATTAGGGCGGCGGGCCATGAGGTTGCGAGCCACGGATGGTCACACGCTCCGGTGTGGCGGTTGGGGCGGGAGGCGTTTCGCGGCGAGGTGGCGCGATCGCGGGCGCTGCTGGAAGACTTGACGGGAGAGCGGGTGCGGGGATACCGGGCTCCGACGTTTTCAGTGACGCGGAAGACGCTGTGGGCTTTGGATGTGCTGGCGGAGGAGGGGTATGTGTATGACTCCTCGATTTTCCCGGTTTGGCATGACGTATATGGAATGCCGGAGGCACCGCTCCAGATTCACCGGCGGGAGCAAGGGTTGTGGGAGATTCCGCTCTCGGTGCTGGAGGTGGGCAAGATGCGGTTGCCGGTGGCGGGCGGGGGGTATTTCCGGCTGTATCCCCTGGCATTAACGCGGATGGCGATTGAGCGGATGAACCGGGCGGGGCGGCCGGCGGTGATTTATCTACATCCCTGGGAGTTTGATCCCGGCCAGCCGAAGCCGCGGGGGGTAGGTTGGGCGAAGTTGTGGCGGCACCGGGTGGGGTTGGCGGGGACGGCAGGGCGGCTGGAGGCGATGCTCAGGCGGTACCGGTTTGGAACGGCCTGGGAGGCGGTGGCGGAGGTTCGGGAAGGGCGTCCGGGTGGCGAGGGGAGATAGCGACGTGGTGGGGCGGGCGGGTGGTCCGTTCATGTGGGGTTAGAGGCGGTCCCGAAGGCGGTAGGTGATCAGGCCAAGCCATTCGTGGAAGGCGTCTTCACAGGTCAGGATGGCGTTGGGGGTGGGGAGAATCCAGTCGGTCCAGTGGCCCGGGAAGCGGGAGCTTTGAAAGAAGCAGGGCGAGGGGACGACGTCGAAACCGGCGTGGCGGAAGACGGCCCGGCTGCGGGGCATGTGATAGGCCTCGGTGACGAGCAGGATGCGGTAGATGCGGTGGGGCGCCAGCAGGCGGGCGGTGAAGCGGGCATTCTCGTAGGTGGACTGGGCGGCTCCTTCCTGCCAGATGTCATCTGACGGCACTCCCTGTTGCCGGATGATTTGGGCCATGGCGTTGGCCAGATTGAAGCCCTGGCTGGTGTTGCCTCCGGTGACGACGATGGGGAGACGCCAGCCGTTCCGGTAAAGCCAGGCGGCGTGGAGACAGCGGGCGTAGGTTGCGGTGTTGGCGATGGCGGGCGGCTGGGGAGGATCGGCGGGAAGCAGGCCGCCGCTAAGCACGACGATGGCCTGAGCGTTGTGCGGCGCGGTTGTGAGGCGGGGGGCCTGCCACTCCAGGGTGCCGATGGCGAAGGCGGCAAACGGGGGCCAGGAGATGAGCCAGAGAAAGAGAAATGCGGCGGCGAGCCAGATGCGGGCCAGGCGGCGGTTGCGGTAGAGACACCAGAGGCCGGCGGCAGCCATAAAGAGCACGGCGCAGAGACCGAGTGGAGCGTAACGGAGGTGATCCACGAGTATCTTCTATTCTGGGCGAACGGGCGAGCGTATGCACGCTGCCGGTGGACATTTCCGCCGGGACTATGCTGAACTGGTGTACACTTATGGCCCGTATCGGCTCCGGTACAATCGTATACGTTTTTGTTTTTTGTCTTACGCTGCTCTTTGAGCCGCTCTGCCAGGGGCAAATCGGACAGATGGGCGGCCTGAACGGCGGCGCCAACCAGGGCGGGACGTTGTTTCCGCACGGCAGCAACAGAGAGCACCTGGTTACGCTGACGCCGTATATCGACGTTCTGGGAACTTACGATCTCACCAACTCGATTGCCGGGCCGAGCAGCGGAGAATTACAGAAATACTCCGCCTCGGCGGTAAGCGGCGAAGCAGGAGTGGACGGATATCATAGCTGGGAGCGGACGACGCTGGGAGTTACGGCGCGGGGCAGCTACCGCCATTACATCAACGGCCGCGCACCGGACATCAATAATGAATTCGTGGCGCTGGGGCTGGAGCACCGGATCTCGCGGCGGACGTCGTTTGCGCTGACTGAGACGGCAGGCTCGGCGGTGAACGCGGTCAGCGGCGCGCTGTTCGGTCTGGGGAGCTCCACCATTCTGCCGGGCTTGGGGACGATTGACCAGAACCTGTCTTCCCTGCCGACCAACGAACCGTTCGACAACCGGGTGTATTACTCGTCGACGAGCGCGCAGGTGAACTATCAACAGTCGTTACGGCTAAGTATGTTCGCCGGGGGCGGCGGCTTCGTGGTGCGCAGGAAGCAGGACGGCGCTCCGGGTTCCAACGGCGGAAGCGGCTATGGCGGAGTAAATTACATGCTGAGCCGGCGCCAGTCGGTTGGCGTGCAGTACTCCGCCATGAAGTACGACTACACGCGGAGCTTCGGGGACGCCAATGTACACATGGCGGGGATCGGCTACGGGGTGATGCTGAACCAGAACTGGACGTTTGGCGTACAGGGCGGGGCCTACAGGGTCAACATGGCGCAACTGACTCGAGTGGCGCTGGATCCGGCGGTGGCGGCGCTGTTTGGGCAATCCTTCACGATTCAAAGCTATCGAGGATCGGCGTACCGGGGCCAGGGAAAGGCGACGCTACAGGGCACGTTCCGGCGATCGGCGGCGACGCTTGGTTACTACCGCACGGTGGGAGCGGGCAACAGCATCTTTTTGACCTCGCAGGTAGACGGCGCGATGGCGACTTACTCCTACCTTCTAAAGCAGCGTTGTTCGGTGATGGTAGGAAGCTACTATTACCGGCAGACGGACTTGTCCGGCAATTACAAGCCGCTCAATCAGTATGGCGGCACGGGATCGTTGTTCTACCGGGTGCTTGATTCGTTCCATCTGGTGGCGAGCGTGGGGGCGCGGCACATGGATCTGAACGGGCCGAACTTCCGGCCGACGTCACTTACGGTAAGCGGCGGTTTCGGGTACTCGCCGACTCGCGGACTGCCTCTCTGGTAGCGAGCCGGGCGGCGGCCGAATCGCCGGGCGCGGCGGCTGATAGGCTGAAATCAGGCATGATCGAGCATCGGGAAGTTCCTCTGTTAGACCTGACGGCGCAGCACGGCTCCATTCGCGAAGAGGTACTGAGGGAGTTGTTGCGGGTGATCGATTCGCAACGCTTCATCCTGGGCGAGGAGGTCGCCGGGTTCGAGCGGGAGATAGCGGACTACTGTTCGGCGCGATTCGCGGCGGGGTGCGCATCGGGATCCGATGCGCTGTACCTGGCGCTGATGGCGGCCGGCGTGGGGGCCGGCGACGAGGTTCTGACGACTCCCTACACGTTCTTTGCGACGGCCGGAGCGATTCACCAGATTGGGGCGAGGCCGGTATTCTCCGATGTGGAGGCGGAGACATTCAACCTGGACATGAACCGGGTGGAGGATGCGCTCAGGGCGCATCCGGGAATCCGGGCGGTGATTCCGGTACATCTGTTTGGCGGCTGCGCGGACATGGATGCGCTGGGCAGGTTGATTGGAGAGCGGCCGGTGACGGTGATTGAAGACGCGGCGCAGGCGATTGGCGCCGAGTACAAGGGCCGCAGGGCGGGGAGCCTGGGAAAGATCGGTTGCTTCAGCTTTTTCCCGAGCAAGAACCTTGGCGGTTACGGCGACGGGGGATTGCTGACGACCGATGACGAGAAACTGGCGGCGCGGTTGCGGGGGCTGCGGGTGCATGGATCGATCGAGAAGTATCATCATCGCTGGGCCGGCATCAATTCGCGGCTGGACGCGCTGCAGGCGGTGGTACTGCGGGTGAAACTGCGCCATTTGGATACCTGGACGGCGGCGCGGCAGCACAATGCGGAGCGTTACCGGACGCTGCTGGCGGAGTTAGGGGCGCCGGTGGCCGCGCCGCGGCCGGCAGCCTACCAGACGCGCCACGTCTACAACCAGTTTGTAATTCTCTGCCAGCGCCGCGACTCATTGCGCGAGTATCTCAGAGAACATGGCATAACGACGGAGATTTACTATCCGCTGCCGCTGCACTTACAGGAGTGCTTCCGTGGATTGGGTTACCGCGCGGGAGACTTTCCGGTAAGCGAGCGGCTGGCGGCAACGAGTCTGGCGCTGCCGGTTTATCCCGAACTTCCGGGAGAGAGCCTGGAGTTTCTGTGCCAGATGACTGCCCGCTTTTATAAAAGCTGACAAGGGCGCCATTTCCGGAATTGTGAGCACTGTTTCTGTCGCCGATTCAATCAGTTATGGCGGGGAGCGGGTTTGAGCAGCGCGGGGGCGTGTTAGTCTCCAGTCAGGAAGACGATTCCCGGGCGCGTGTTGTGATGCGCGGGAACCGGTTTGCTTAGTTAAGATCCGAGCACGGCTCACTCCGAGCCGGAACAGACAATTAATCGAACATTCATTAAACGCCGGCGGCCGAAAGGCAGCCGGCGTTTCTTGTTGATGGAGACGCGTTTGATGGAGAGCACTTACCGCATCCGCACCGGGCGGAGACCGGGGGATAAACAATGAGCAGGCACTTGTTCCGCGCCTGGCAATTACCGTGGCTTCTGCCGGTGATGGCGTTATGGCCGGCGGGCGCGCAAACGCGGATCGATCTGAAGACGCAGGGCAAGGCGGTGGACTTCGCCGAAGCCACGCTGACTCGGCCCAACCGCATGGGGCCGGCGCTACCGTCCTCCTGCACGACGGGAGAGACGTTCTTTTTGACCACGGCCGAGGCCGGCGCCAACCTGTACGGCTGCAAGGACGGAGTGTGGCGGGTAACGGGCGGCGGCGGTGTTGCCAGCGTGTTCGGACGCGCCGGAGTGGTTACTGCACAGACCGGCGACTACTCGTTTTCACAGATATCAGGCATGGCCGCGATTACGCAGGGCGGCACGGGAGCGACGACGGCGGCAGGGGCGAGGACGAACCTGGGGGCCGCGGCCGCTTCGCACAGTCATGCGTTGACGGATCTGACCGGCATCACCGGGAAGCAGGGCGATGGTTCAACGCTGCTCAGTTTCGGCGGGGGGACGACGGCGGAGGGAGAGTGCGCACAATTTGACAGCGCCGGCAACGTTGTGAGCACCGGTGGGCCGTGCGGACGGGGTGAGGGGCCGAGTTACGCGGTAGCGTTTTCGAGCGAAACCAGCAAGACGATCACCGCGGCCACGCACGGCTTTGATACGGCAAACCTTTTTGGCGCCTGCTACGACACCACCGTAACGCCCGCGGTGGCGGTAGACGGCTATTCGATGAGCGTGAATCAGAGTACTTACCAGGTGGTGTTTACCTTCCCGTCCGCGTTTACGGGAACGTGCATTATCAATGCCGGCGGCTCCGGGACAGGCGGCGGCGACACGGTGGAGGCGGGCGAGGGTATTACGGTAAGCGGTTCGGGGACGAAGACCATCGCGGTGGATACGGCGGTGGTTCCGTCCTACCTGCAAGGATCCTTCAGCGGTGACATTAGCACGATTGCCAATGGAGCCTGCGGGCAGAAGTCGTTTTCCATGTCTGGAGCAGTGACCGGAATGACCGGGCTGGTAGCGGTGAATACGCCGTTTGCGGCAGGCGTGAATCTGCAACTGGCCAAGGTGCCATCGAGCGGAACGGTGATTGTGGAGATGTGCAACCTGTCGGGCAGCAGTTACACGCCGACTATTGGGTTAACGTACACCGTGACATTGATAGGGACCTTCTAATGAAACAACTACTCGCGCTTCTCGTGCTCTGTGCCCCGGCGATGGCGCAGCGGCCTACTTATGATATCGGCGTGCGATACCGGATCGACGCCGGCGCGGCATCGATCACCCGGCCAAACCGTACCGGAACGGGTTCTCCCGTGGGGCGGGATGGCTGTAGCTCGGTAGGCGAAACCTACTTTCAGAGCGATGCGACGGCGGGGAAGAACCTGTTCTACTGCACTACGACGGGGGCTGCTGGAACGGCGGTATGGACTCCGCAAACGGCGCTTCGCACGATTAGCGCTGGCTTTGTCAATGGCGGATCGGCGCTCACGGCTGGTACGACCTTTCCGCAATATGCGGTATGCACGACCGCGGCTGGAGCGGGGACGCTGGTGGGGTATACCATCCAGGTGGACACGGGAACGGCAACGTTCAAGCTGTGGAAGAACTCCAGCGCAACGGCGCTGCCGACGGTCAGCAATTCCATCTCGACCAGCGGCTTCGCCATCTCGAGCGGAACCAAGGTTCACTCGACCACTCTCACCGATCTCGCTTCAACCACGTTTGCGGCCGGCGACAACCTGTGTGTCCAGTTGTCGGCTGTCAGCGGGAGCGCAACCGACGCCAAGATCATCCTGGAGTACTTCTAATGCGGCTCATTTCGATTGGGTTACTGGCGGTAGTCCTGCTTTCGGCGGCGGTGTTGACGGTGCAGAAGCCGATGCCGCTGACGGTGGGATTCGGTCCGGCCACAGGGAGCAGCTCCTATACGATGACCAACAGCGGGGGAACCTCCGCTCTGGGCGCGTTTTCGTTTGTCGCGCCAAGCTCTCCGTTTGGCGGAACGATGCGGTTGAAGGATGTGCGAATCATCACCGGCACGCAATCCGGAAGTCCCAAACTGACGGCCGCGCTGTATTCCGATAGCAACGGGTTGCCGGGCTCGGTGATTGAAACCGGGACCGAAAGCGGCGTGCTTACCAACGGGGTGTGGTATTCACTTGGCGGATTCACGTCTACGTCCAATCTCACTGCCGGAACGCAGTATTGGGTGGTGCTGCGGTGCAGCTCTGGGACCAGCAGCACGGTTGCGCTGCAATATCTGTCCAGTGGAGCATATGGGCACCCTCCTACATCCTCGGGCGCCGGTGGATCCGACCAGGCCTGGGGAATGACGGCGGTCGCCAGCACAGATAACGGTTCAACGTGGAGCACCGCCTGGCGGTACTCCGTCATCGGGCTGCGCATCGGGATTACGGATGGAACCGACGATGCGTATTTCGGTCTGCCGGTGGGCTCGTTCGCCGGCGCCATTGCGGCCTCGGAGAAGCTGTATACCAATTCGGGGAGCGCACAGGAGGTCGGCAGCTACTTCACGACCCCGGCCAATGCGACTCTGAACGTGCGCGGAGTCATAATGTTTATCAAGCGCAACAGCAGCCCGTCCGGCAATGTCCGCTTTCGCCTGTACTCCGGAACTTACACGTCGCTTACGCTGCTGGCGACCACGGCGGCGATCCCGGGCGGAAACATCACCACGAGCATCGGCTCGCTGTATACCTCCTATTTCCCGAGCACCATCTCCGTTGCCGGGGGGACGAAGCTTTCTGTGACCGCCGGAAACACGGCAGCCGACGATAGCACCAACTACTTCAACACCAACAAATGGCCGGTTGATTCAGGCGCCGATTCGCTTGCGCTTCTGCCGTTTGCCGGGATGCAGAGTATCAAATACTCGGGCGGTGCCTGGAGCGTGACCTCTGGCGAAGCGGTTCCGTTCTGGCTGCTGCTGGACACCGATGGAGAGTTCGCGGCGCCCGAGGGCGGCGGCGGCGGCGAGGGCGGCCAGAGCGGCTGGATATACCAACAGTAACCAGCCATGACACTCGAGGACGTGAAACGGGCGATGCCGAGGATTCCTCCGGCGCGATTTCTGATTTACGGCGAGCCGCTGGTGGAGGCGATGCAGGCCGCGGCTGTGGATACGCCGCTCCGCGCGGCGCACTTTCTGGCCCAGGTGGGGCATGAGTCGCTGGACTTGCGGTATG
>JADZGD010000082.1 GCA_020854055.1 Bryobacterales bacterium
CCATAAATCTTTGCTCCCCAGATTGCACGTTGCGTTCCGTAAGGCCATTGGTTGGAGAATTGCACTCACGCCAGGGAATGGAACAATTCGGATTGCCGCTGGACTTCCTGGGGTGCTGGGAATCTCCGTGGCCGCAGCAGGAAGGGCCGCCAGGGGTGGCCGCCGCGGCGGCGGCCACCGGTGAAAAAGGCGAGTTCCTCAGCATTCTGACAGAAGGCCCAACGGCAACGGAAGTCCTAGCTGATGAGGAGGGAACCGTGCCTGCGGCGGGCCATCGAGCGGCCCCGGCAGAAACAAATCCCGCAGCGGACGCCGGATGGATGCTGTGGTATGCCTGGCAGCCTCCGCCGCATAGCCAGCCGCTCCCCTGGACGCTTCCGCAGGAACTGGGGTTGGGAACGGAGCAGAACAAGATCGCACGCGCAGATGCAGACGCAGGCGCAGACTTGCTGTGGCCGCAGAGCGCCCTCATGCCGGAGGCGCAAAACATGGAAACGCCGCCGGCGGGCGCGGCTGTACCTGAAGGGGAAGACCTCATCCCTGCACCGCTCCCGCAGCTAGAAACGGCGGAACAGGCAGTGGCAACGGCAGAGGAAGTCTCCGTACAGACTCCGGAGGCGGCCGCAACGGGGAAAATGGAAGCCCCATCCGTCGAGACGCGCCTGGCTCGGGCCATCAGTCCCGCAATCCTGCCGCCTGAGGCGCGGAAGGCGGATCCGGGGGACATGACGGAAACAGACCCCGGACCGCCTGCGCAGGAAATTGCCACGCCCGCGACGACCGTGTCAGAAAACGGGCCCGCCGTAGTTGTCCAAGCGCCAGGCAGCAGTAGGGCCGATCCTGAGACGCCGCCAGATGAAAAACCACTTCCTGGAGAGGACCCCCTCTCACCAGTGTCACGTGGAGAGAGACGTGCGCTCGTGAGCACGGAAAGCCCGGAAGCGGGAGACGTAGCCTTCGAAGTCCGCTTGCACGAATCTCCGTCGGCGGAAGCAGAAAGAAACGTGGAATCCCGCACTCTGCGCACCCAAGCCGGCGCGGGCCATGATGAGAAGCCGGACGGCCCGCCTGAATATGACAGTCCGCGGGAGATGCTCCGGCCAGCGGCGTCCGGCGCGCCAATATCCGACCGCATAGCGCCCACCGTGGGTGTTGACCACTCCGGCCCCGCACAGTCCCCCCCTCAGGCGACCAAGATTCCGTCCTCCCTGCTCTGGGAAGACGCGCCGCAAACAGGCCAGCGGCCCGCCACTCCGGGCACGCCAACGCTACATTTGCAGATGGACCGGGAAGGCAGCCAGGTGCGCGTTCATCTGACTCAGGTCGGCAATCAAGTCCGCGTGGCGGTGCGCACGAACACTGGCCCGCTTACGGATGCGATGCGGGCAGGACTGCCCGAACTGCTACAAGATCTGGAGAGGAGCGGGGTGCATGCCGTGGCCGCCATCCCCGAAAGTGGCGCGATGCTTGCAAGTGGTCCCGAGTCACGCATTCCCGAATTCTTGACAGGTTCGCCAAACAGCAGTTGGCAAGATCCGGGTTTCACCGCGGAGGATTACGGCGGGGAGAACCGGCAGGAACGCCACAGGCGTCAACGGTTCGAGGAATGGATGGAGGAAGAAAGGTAGATATGGTATGGCATCCCCGATTCTGCCGGTAAGCTCCGCGAGCGGCGCGGCCGCCGAAGCGCCAGTCAAACAAAGCGCGGATTCGTTCGCGAACAAAGAGGTCTTCCTGAAATTGCTGGTGGCGCAACTCCAGCATCAAAACCCTCTCAACCCCATGGACGGGATGCAGTTTGTCACCCAACTGGCGCAATTCACGGAGCTTGAGCAGATCATTGCCATCCGGGAAGGCATCGGCCAATTGGTGTCTGGCAACGCCGCGCCCGCGGCGCAGGGCCAGGAAGAACCACAGGCTGGTATGGGTCTTTGAGCAAAGAGCGCGGGAAGAAGGAGCGAATCGTCGTATGTTCAAATCGTTTTCGACTGCACTTTCGGGAATCAACGCGAACGCAACCGCGGTGGACGTGGTCAGCCACAACCTGGCGAACATCAACACGGTGGGCTACAAGGGCAGTGATGTCGCGTTCCGCGATCTGATGTCGCAATCCATGAGCCCGGGGTCGAACAGCACACAGGTGGGATTCGGGTCCGGGCTGCCGATGACGATGCGGCGATTCACGCAAGGCACCATGCAGCAGAGCGGCGGCCAGTTCGACGCCGCCATTCAAGGAGACGGATTCTTCGTGCTGCGGACGGCGAGCGGGGAGCGTCTGTTCACCCGCGCCGGCAACTTCCAACTGGATAAAGCGGGACGGTTGGTGACGGCCACCGGCGAGTACGTGCAGGGCTATCTGGTGGACGCCAATGGCGTGCCCACAGGGACTCTGACAGATGTGACGGCTCCAGCGCGTCCGCTGCTGGAGCCGAAGAAGACGACCCAGTTCACCATGGACCTGAACCTGAATGCGTCGGCCCCGGCGGACAGCAAGTTCTCCGTGCCGGTTGAAGTATACGACGCCCAGGGTAAGAGGAGTCTGCTGACGATCACTTTCACCAAGAGCAGCACGGCGAACACCTGGACCGCGGCCGGAACCATGAGAGATTCGCAGGGCGCTGACGTGAACGTCACCCTGAGCAGCACTTCGTTTACGTTCGACGCGGACGGCAAATTGACCGCGCCCACGGCGGACATTGATGTGACGCTGGCCACAACTCCATCGACGACGGTGAAGTGGGTCATCACGGGGGCGAATATCACGCAATACAGCGCCCCCTCGGCGGTGAGCGCCAACTCGCAAGACGGGTCGGGTGCCGCGCAACTGGTGCGGATCAGCATGGCCGACGGCGGCCTGCTGGTTGCGAGTTATTCTAACAGCCAGAAATATGTGGTGGCGCAATTAGCGCTGGCCGCCATCCGCAACCCGGAAACGATGGTGGCTGTGGGCGACAACAATCTTCAGACAACCAACCAGACCGCGCAGGCGGTCATCGGCGAACCCGGCACCGGCGGGCGCGGCAAGATCGTAGGCGGGGCGCTGGAGTTTTCCAACGTCGACCTGGCGCGGGAATTCACCAACTTGATCGCCTATCAGCGGGGGTATCAGGCGAGTTCGAAGGTGATCACCACGGTGGATGAACTGACTCAGGACACTATCAACCTGAAGCGGTAAGCGGCCATGTCCGACAGGACACCAGCAATGCTAGAGCCTTCGTCATTCGCGGAAGACGAAATCGCCGTGTTGGCGGACGTGCCCGTACATGTCGAAGTGATTCTGGACCGTTGCGTTTTGCGCCTGGCCGATATCCTGGCGCTCGAGCCGGGAAGCGTCCTTCCGTTGCAGCGATCCGCCGGGGAGAACATGGATGTGTACATCAACGGCATACTGCTGGCCTTTGGCGAGATGGTGATCATCGAAAACAGCATGGGGGTGCGGATCACCGATTTCCGGCCCGAGGGCTAGAAGGCGCGCGGGAGAGAATGGCAGCGCACGTGCCCTGGGAAACCCTGAGCCCATGGATTTCTTCGGACAGTGGATTGCGGCGCTTGGCGTTCTGGCGTTGATGGGAGCTTTACTCTGGCTGCTCCGCCGCCGGGGCATTGCCCAATTCGCGCCGCTCCGGCGCGCCCCGCGGAAAGGCCGCGCACCGCTTGAGACGGTGGATCGAGTCATGCTCACGCCGCAGCATTCGGTGCATCTGGTCCGTGTGGCGGACCGGGCGCTTCTGGTCGGAGTGTCGCCCGGCGGATGTGTTTGTTTGGAACGGCTTGCGTGGGCCGAGGTTTCTTCTCCCGATTCTCCTGACTTACGGGAAGGAGGGCGGCCGTGAGCAGAAGCGTCTCCGCGGCGGCAGGTTGGTTGCTCATCCTGGCCGGGGCGCTCACGGCCGCGCCCGCTCGAAACGCCGCCGCCGCTCCCGGCGGCCTGTTCCGGGTGACACAGGACGGGCTGGGGCTGCCGATGCAGATCGTGCTGCTGCTGTCAGCGCTCACGCTGCTGCCGGCGGTGATTGTGTCGGTAACGCCGTTCCTGCGCCTGACCATCGTGCTGCATTTTCTCCGGCAGGCCATCGGGACGCAAACGGTCCCGTCAAACCAGGTGCTGCTCGGGTTGTCGCTGTTCCTGAGCCTGTTGATCATGCAGCCCGTGCTGAGTGAAATCTACAGCAAAGCATGGGAGCCGATGGAGAAAGGGGAGTTAACGGCGGGGCAGGCCTTCGCCGAAGGCTCCAAGCCGATGAAGATTTTCCTGCTGCGGTTTTGCCGGGAGAAAGACATCCAATTGCTGGTGGAGATCACACGCACGCCGCCGCCGCGAACATCCGCCGACCTCGACCTGAAGATTCTTATTCCCGCTTACATCCTTTCTGAGCTCAAAACCGGCTTCCAGATCGGAGCCGTGCTATTCCTTCCGTTTCTCATTATCGACATCGTGGTGGCGTCGATCACGCTCTCTATCGGCATGATCCAACTGCCTCCGGTAATGCTGTCGGCACCATTGAAGATTCTCTTGTTTGTTCTGGTGGACGGATGGAATCTGATCGTTGGCGCTCTGGTGAAGAGCTTCTACACTGGAGGGGCGTGATTGAGCCCGGAAATGGTAGTGGAGTTACTGCGAGGCGCTTTGTTGACGGCGTTCTGGCTGGCCGCGCCGCTGTTGCTGATCGCGTTTGTGGCAGGCATTGCGCTGAGCATGCTCCAAATCGTGACTTCGATCCAGGACATGGCGTTCAGCACGATTCCGCGCCTGATTGCGTTTCTGGTTTCCGCGCTGCTGCTGCTGCCCTGGATGCTCGGCAAGAGCATGACGTACACGGTTCAGTTGATATCCGATCTGGGGCGCTATGCCAAATGAGCTCACGCTCCGGCTGCCAACGCTGCTCGGCTTCCTGCTGGTGTTGGCCCGGGTGAGCGGCGCCATGGCATTTGTGCCGATGCCTGGCCACCGGAACACTCCTGTTGTCGCGAAGGCGGTTCTGGTGTTGGGTATTACGCTGACATTGCTGCCGCGATGGCCGCAGCCGGCCGTTTCCGGCCCTCTCGCGGGACAGATTATGGTCTGGCTGCTCCAGGAAGCGGCGCTGGGACTGACCATTGGCTTGGTGGTGTCCGTGGTGACGGAGTGCCTGCTGCTGAGCTTCCAGCTGCTGGGGCTTCAGGCAGGTTACACGTTCGCGTCGACCATCGATCCGACCACGGAAGCCGACTCTAGCGTGTTCCAGATCTTCGGCCAACTGCTGGCGGGCTTTTTTTTCTTCGCCTTCGGTCTGCACCGGGAAGTGCTGCGCGCCTTCGCCGCCAGTCTGGAGAGTTATCCGCCCGGAAGTTTCACCCTCGGCGCTGAGCTGGCACCCACGGTGGTCAGCCTGACCGCCGGCCTGTTCAGCGCCGGATTCCGCCTGGCGCTGCCGGTCATGGCGTCTTTGATGCTAGTGGATCTGGCCCTGGCACTGATGAGCCGTATCAACGCGCAACTGCAACTGCTGCAAATCGCGTTTCCCGCCAAGATGCTGGTGGCGTTGTTTCTGCTCGCCTGGGTGCTGGTCGTGGTGGTGCGCGTGTACGAGCGTTACTTGCTGGAGATGCTGGGCGTGTTGCGCTCGGTGATGCGGTACTAACCGGGTGAACGGATGGCGGGCCATGGCACGGAAAAACCGACCCCGCGGCGGCTGCTCAAGGCGCGGGAAGAGGGGCGTTTCCCGTCTGCTCGTGCACTGGTTGCCGGCCTTGAATTCGCCGGTTTCGTAGCGCTGCTGTCCTGGGTGGGCGGACCGTGGTTTCAAGACTTCCAGCGCATGAGCATTGGGCTGCTGCAACGCGCCGCCTCCACCAGGGACCTTAGCAGTGGCGAACTAGTGTATTTGCTGCGCGAGGTGGGCTGGCGCACCTTCTTGCCCTTGATCCTGGGAGGCGCGGGGCTGCTCGTCCTCATGCTGCTCGCCCAACTTCTGGTCACTGGGTTCGGGTTGCATGTGAAGGGGCTGGCACCTAACCTGGAGCGGCTGAATCCCGGACCGCGGCTGAAATCGATCTGGCAGCAGAATCTGCTAGGCGCGGGGCAGGCTTTGGTCATGCTGCCGGTGTTTCTCTACGTCGTATACCGGCTGAGCAAGGACAACATGGAGGCGTATTTCGCGCTTCCCTTGACGGGCGTGGTGGCGGCGTTTTCCCATGTGACGCAGTCCTTCGACAGCCTGCTGTGGAAAGCGGCGGGTTTCTTTCTAGCGTTTGGCGTCTTTGACCTGTTACGGGAGCGCCGCCGCTATATGGACGCGCTGAAGATGACCCGCCACGAGATTCAGGAAGAGCTGAAGGAGACGGAAGGCAGCCCGCAGATCAAGGGGCGCATCCGCCGTCTGCAACGCGACGCTGCACGGCGGCGGATGATGAGCCAGGTGCCGCTGGCTACGGCGGTGGTCGTGAACCCGACGCACTACGCGGTCGCGCTGCGCTACGATATGGAGGCCCACGGAGCGCCGTTGGTGGTGGCCAAAGGCAAGAACTATCTGGCCAGGCGGATCCGCCAGATCGCGACGGAACACGAAATCCCCATCGTCGAGAACCCGCCGCTCGCCCATGCCCTGTATCGCGCTGTCGCCGTGGGACAGGAGATCCCGCTTCCTTTCTACAAGGCCGTGGCCGAGATTCTGGCTTACGTCTACAAGTTAATGCACGGGCGCGGATCGTGCACGCCCGCCTAGGCAGGGAAATTGCTCTAACTCTGTCCGCCAGCCCAACTGTCTATGGCCGCCGCCAAAGCCATTCCTATATCCGCCGCGGGAAAGAGCGCCGCGGGGAATGCCGCGCCCGGCGTTTCCGCTTGGGCGGAATTGGGGATTCCCATCGCCGTACTGGCGATCGTGATCGCCCTGATCGTGCCCATGCCAGCGGCGCTGCTGGACTTCCTGCTGGTGATCGATATCATGACCTCGGTCATTGTCCTGATGGTCGC
>JADZGD010000083.1 GCA_020854055.1 Bryobacterales bacterium
CGACCGGCAGTGCGTCGCGCATGACCAGCAGGCGGCGCTGCGACGCCTGGCGCCCAATGAGACGGCCCTGCGAAAGATTTTCTACCAAAACGCATCGAAGTTACTCAGGATAACCTAGCAGCCAAGGCGCCGCGAGCCGGGAAACTTGGCTATAGTAAGAGGTAACCGCAAGCGGTGAGGTGCGAGAGCGGTTGAATCGGGCGGTCTCGAAAACCGTTGAGGGGGTGACTCCTCCGTGGGTTCGAATCCCACCCTCACCGCCAGCTCGTTCATCGAATATACAGATCGAAGGTCCTGCCTCGATTCTCCCGCGGGTGTCCTCACCAGCCTGATTGTCAAGTCCAGCGGAACATCATGCACTCTTACGGGGCTATTGATGTGCTTCCTGCGTTCCAGAAAAAATGGAAGATTGGTCGTGCCACACCACGCCGGAAGATGGAATTGATCGAACAGAGGCTCTACGAAGCGGAGCAGATCGCAGAGGGAGCGGAGTGATGACCGGCGCCTTTGCCCACCTGACGGATGGGCGGGTAGTGGACTGGGGGTACTTGACGTCGAACCGGTGCGAGCTGGCATCTTCCGCGGGGCTGGTTCCGCCCTGCAGGGTACAAACAGAAACCTTAATAACGGGTAGCGCCTGGAGATACCCTCAGTCCCAGCTTTCAAACGGCGCCTTGGGCATTTTGTGACCCCAGGCTTCCGGTCCCCAGCAGCGGGTTCCGACCAGCGGTTCGGTCCTGCTGGTGTTCACCAGTTTGACGCCGCCTCCGTTCTTGGCCGGATCGTAAGGAATTACGAACTCGTCATCGAGAGGTTCGCCCAGCCGGATCCCTGACTTGACCTCTACCTTGTGATTGCCGATGCTGCCCTGGCCGTGGCTGAAGTGGATGATGCAGAGCGCGGCAGGGCCGGTGAGGACGGTTTCCGCGCCTGGCGCCAACTCGAACTGGCGCAGGCTGAAAAACTCGTCGCCGTTGGGCTTGCCGTAGACGCGCCACTCGTCGTGAAAGCCGCCTTGGCTCACCTGATGGTCCACCACCGGTAGCAGCAGGTGTTTCTCCACAATGTAGGGATCCTGATTCCGCACCATGTCGATGTCAGAGACCAGGCGCGCAACCCGGTCCTCGCCTTCGAGTCCTTCGGGCAGGTGGCGGAAAAGCAGATCCTGGCCGAGGAAGACCTCGCCATCGGGCGCGAGGACGTGGCTCTGGTAGAAACGAAAGTCGTCACGGTCGCGCTGCGGCTCCTCGGTGTTTACCGCCGCGGGTCCGTGCAGAATACGGGTGGGGGTGAAGTAGCCGGTACCCATGCGCACCAGAAAATTGCGGGCGTGGCTGCGGATGTGGTTGTCCTTACCGTTGATGAAATCGCGCACGGCATCGGCCAGCATCTCTTCGTTGTAGTAGTCCAGCAGCCCAACCGAAGTGTGGCAGTCGTTTCTGTATCGCTTGTTGCGCCAGGGGTTGAAGTTGTAGGCCTCCGGCTTCCAAGGGTGCATGTGGTGGCCTAGAGGATAGAGATTGTCGAACTCCTTGTTATAAAAGCCGGTTCCGCCCAGCGTGCGGTAGAGTGGGCCAACCATGAACGCAGGCGCGCCATGGACGGCGGCATCCATCGGAATCAGAAAGCCGTCCGGGTGATGGAAGTGGCACAGTCCCTCGCCATGGATGCCGTTGCCGGTGTCCGCCAGGATGGCACTGCCGTTCCAGCGCTCATCAATCGCCCAGCCGTGAGGACCTTCCGGGAAGTAATCTTCCCCGGCCAGTTCCAGATTCCTGCCGGGCAGACAGAACTTCCGCCCGACAAAACTGGGGAAGCAGCGCAACACGCCGCCGCCCGCCTCGGCCGCCGATTGTACCGTTTCCGCCGCGCCCTGTTCGACGATCGGGAGGTTGGAACGGTAGAGCTTGACCTGAAGTGGGGTCCTGGTCTGAGTGCTCATATGATCCTCTCCGTCCTGCAATTTACAGGCAGTTATCAGCTTACCAGCCGCGGCAGGGCCAAGTTCAGTTTGCCGGGTTAATATATCGTGTTACGATATATTCTATGGACCCAGGGGGCGATCTTTCGATTTGCCAGTACAGAGATCTGGCCGAGTTCCGGCGGCAGGTCCGCCGGTTTCTGCATTTCAGCCGCATAACCGCCAAGGAACATGGAATCGAACCGCGGCAGCACCAGGTATTGCTGACCGTGCAAGGACTGCCGGAGGGCGTGAAACCGACCATCGGGGAGATTGCGGACCGGCTCTTCATTCACCACAACAGCGCGGTGGAACTGGTGAACCGCCTGCAGCAGACCGGCGCCATTGTCCGGCGGCCGGGCGTTGGTGACCGGCGGGAGGTGTGGATCCGGCTCACCTCATCGGGCCGCGCGCTTCTTCAGCGGCTGGCGCTGGCGCACCGGATGGAGTTAGAGCGTCTGGGCCCCGAACTGTTGGAGACCTTGAACTCCATCCTGCAACCAGCAAAGGAAGACCACCCATCGTGAGCGATTCGCAAAAAGACTATCTGCGGGAGCTTGGTGATTTTACAACCACCACGCGCATCATTCCGATCTCACTGCTTGCCATCGGGATCGGAGTGGCCGGCGCGTTCATCGCCTGGCTGCTGCTGCGACTGATCGGCTTTTTTACCAATCTCTTTTACTACTGGCGGATTGGTTCGTCGTTCATTTCGCCGGCCGATAATCACCTGGGGTGGCTGGCGGTATTGGTTCCTGTGGCTGGCGGGCTGATCGTAGGCGCAATGGCATATTACGGCTCGGAGCGGATTCGCGGCCACGGTATTCCTGAAGCGCTGGAATCGATCCTGATCAACGGAAGCAAAGTAGAGCCGCGGCTGGCGATATTGAAGCCGATATCGTCGGCGATCTCAATCGGATCGGGCGGCCCGTTCGGCGCCGAGGGGCCGATCATCATGACCGGCGGCGCCGTCGGGTCGGTGGTATCGCAACTGTTCCATCTGACGGCGGCGGAGAGAAAGACCCTCCTGGTGGCGGGCGCGGCGGCTGGGATGGCGGCAACGTTCGCGACGCCGGTAGCCGCCGTGTTGCTGGCGGTGGAACTGCTGCTTTTCGAGTGGAAGCCGCGCAGCGCGATTCCGGTAGCGCTGGCAAGCGCAACGGCCGGCGCGGTACGGCGGTATATTCTGGGGCTCGGTCCGATTTTTCCGGTTCCGGCGCACGGGGCTTTCATCGGCCCGGACGGCTTGGCGGGGGCGGCGATTGTGGGATTGTTGGCGGGCGGCCTGTCCTGCCTGTTAACGATCAGTGTTTACGCGGCCGAGGATGCGTTCATGAAGTTGCCGATCCATTGGAAGTGGTGGCCGGCCATCGGCGGCGTATTCGTGGGGCTTGGCGGAATCATCTTTCCACAGGCGCTCGGCGTCGGCTACGACACGATCCATTCGCTACTGAATGGCGACGTCGCAACCGGCGTCATTGCCGGCGTTCTGCTGGTGAAGTCCGCCATGTGGGCAATCGCGCTCGGCTCGGGAACATCGGGCGGCGTGCTGGCTCCTTTGCTGATGATGGGGGCAGCGCTCGGAGGGGTGGAAGCGACGTTTCTTCCGGCCAACGGCGCCGGATTCTGGCCCCTGATCAGCATGGGCGCCTGCCTGGCGGGAACCATGCGGTCTCCATTTACGGCGATCCTGTTCGCGCTGGAGTTGACGCACGATACAAATTCCCTGCTGCCGCTGCTGGTAGCGTCGAGCCTGGCTTACGTCACGACCGTATTGTTGTTGAAGCGATCGATCCTGACCGAGAAGGTCGCCCGCCGCGGATTCCACCTGACACGAGAGTACGCGATCGACCCGCTGGAAATCCTGTTTGTCCGGGAAGTGATGCGGACAAACCTGCTGGCACTGCCGGCGGACACCAAGGTGGGGGATGTGAATGAAACCCTGATTCGCGCGGCGGTGAGCCGTGGGCAGCGGCTCTACCCGGTGGTGGACAAGGACCGGCGGGTGAAGGGTGTGGTCACCCGCAAACAACTGCTCGACGTGCGCGGATCGGCGGAGCCGGATGCCTCACTAGGCTGCATTCTGCAAGACCCCGTGACGGCGCGGCCCGATGAGCCTCTAAGGAACGTTCTCGCCCGAATGGCGGAAACCGGATATAGCAGGTTCCCCGTGGTGGAGTACGAAAGTGGGACTCTGGTCGGCATGATTTCACTGCGCGATCTGTTGATGGCCGAATCACGGAGCCTTGCCGAGGAGCGGAAGCGGGAGCGGGTGCTGAAGTTGCGTCTGCCTTTCGGGCGGCTGATGCGGGCGGCGCGAAACTGAACGGCAACGGTCTAAAGTGAAGGTTACGGAAGCCTTGTTTATGATTCGAGTCTATCTACTGCTTGCGCTCGCCGCCGCCACGTTTGCAGCCGAACCGAATACGCTGTCACCGCGGGAGAAGGCCGAAGGCTGGATCCTGCTTTTCGACGGCCATTCAATGAAGGGGTGGGAGGATCCGGCCAGGCGCAATCCGCCGAGCGATGCCTTTTCGGTGGATAACGGGACGCTGCACGCGCATCCAAAACCGAAGGTTCGCGCCGATCTCTTCTCACTGGCCAAGTTCAGCGACTTTGAGGCAGCCTTCGACTGGAAGGTGGCCCGCCACGCCAACTCGGGTTTTAAGTACCGGGTTCAGGATCGTTTCTACATCGAATCGAAATCGAGTGATCCGGCGTTGCGAAAGTTTGAGAACCTGGCCAACTACCGGATGACACACCGTCTTAAATCGCCGCCGGAGAAAGGCGAACAGTACTCGGTGGCATTTGAGTTTCAGGTGATCGACAATGCCGTGTTTTCAGCCGGCGAGCACATGATGCAGCGGGCCGGCAGCCTCTACGACATGGTGGGGGCATCGCGCGACGCCACGCGGCCGGTGGGCGAATGGAACCATTCGCGCGTTGTCGTCAAGGGCATGCACATAGCACACTGGCTGAACGGCGCCAAGGTGGTGGACACCAGCCTCGATTCAGCCCAAGTGCGTGAGGGTATCATTCAGCGTTGGGGCGTGGACAGCCCGATCGGCAAGGCGTTGCTCAACGCGCGCAAGCAGGGTCCGGTGGTGCTTCAGAACCACGACGATGAGGCCTGGTTCCGCAATATCAAAATCCGCCGGTTGTAACGAACCCGGTCAGGCGGCGCATGGCGTCTTCGAGTGTTGCCGGGTCGGCGGCGTAACACACGCGCACGGAACCTTCCCCGCCCTGGCTGAAGGCGGCGCCGGGCGCTAGGCCAAGGCCGGTAGCCTCCAGCAGGCGGCGGCAGAAGTCGAACGAATCTCCGGCGGCAGCGAACTTCGGAAAGAGATAGAAAGCGCCATCGGGCTCCGGGATGGCGACGCCGGGCAATTGGCTTAAAGCCCGATGACAGATGCGGCGGCGCTCGGCGAGTCCCACCAGCATGGCAGCGATGTGCGGTTCGCCATCGCGCAGTGCCGCCTCACCGGCCTTCTGCACAAAGGCG
>JADZGD010000084.1 GCA_020854055.1 Bryobacterales bacterium
ATTTCCATTGGATGCCTGATTTGGGTCTACCACGGCTTCGATTGGAAAACCGAACTTCCGAAACTGGCCCGCACGGATTGGCGATGGATCACCGTCGCCGTTGTGGTCGATGTTCTGGTCTACGTCTGCCAGGGTTATCGCTGGAATAAACTGCTCAGTCCCATCGCTCCCGTACGTCTTTATAAGGCGGTTCAGGCGATCTACATCGGCCTGTTCGCCAATGAGGTCCTCCCTTTTCGCAGCGGTGAGATCATCCGCTGTTACCTTCAGGCCCGATGGTCCGCCATCCCCTTCTCAGTCGCCGTCTCATCGGCCATCATTGAGCGGCTTTTCGATGGAATCTGGCTCTTTCTCGGCTTTTACGCCACGACGTTCTTTGTCACCCTGCCCAGGCTCCTCGTCGATGCCGGCAAGGTCATGTCCGTCCTTCTCGGCATCCTGTGCGTCATGGCCCTGGTCGCCATCTTCTGGAAACATCACGCTCACGCCGCCGTGCGCAACAGCAGGTGGTCCACCACGCTGGCCAATGTCATCGACGGTCTTCATGCCATGGGCCGCTCGCGCTCCTTTCTCACGGCCTTCCTCGTCAGCTTCGTCTACCTGTTCCTTCAGACCGTGCCCATCTACGCCCTCATCCGCGGCTTCGGCCTCGAACTGAACTTCTGGGCGGCCGCCACCGTCCTCCTCATCCTGCGTGTCGGCAGCATCCCCCCACAAGCCCCCGGCAATGTCGGTTCCTTCCAACTGCTCACCATTGCCGGTCTCAGCCTGTTCGGAATTGATAAGACCTCCGCGACCGGCTTCGCCACCCTGCTGTTCATCGTCGTCACCGTTCCGCTCTGGTTGGTTGGCTTCGCCGCCCTCATGGCGACTCGCATGGATCTCGTCCAACTCAAACGCCGCGCCGAAAAGATGGAGGTTGCTCACCCCCGCATGGCCGTTGCCACCAAACCGGTTCACAGAAAAGTCAGTTAATAGAATCAATAATCTGGCGTCGCTCTTCAAACCCCGGTTGATATCCTGGGCACGAAATGAGTCTTGAGCGTACCGATCGTCAGAAAGCAGCCTCGCGCCTCAATGGAGCCCGCTCCCGGGGTCCGAAAACCGCCGCCGGCAAAGCCCGTTCCGCCAACAACGCCCTCACCCACGGTCTCACTGCCTCCCGCGTCGTATTGCAGTGTGAAGACCAGGCCGAGTTTGATGCCATCCTTGCCGAACATGTCGAACTCCTCCGGCCCCGCAACCGCGTCGAGCTAACCCTCGTCGAGCGCCTCGCGGCCAGTTGGTGGCGCCAGCGCCGTGGAATCTCCATCGAGACCAGCCGGCTCGATCTGTACATCCAGGCCGAACGGAAAACGGATGGTCGCGGCCACTCCGAATCGCAGTTGCTCGCCCGTGCCTATGGCTGCGCCAGCTCCGGCGCCGGCGCCATCCCCTCCATCGAGCGCCAGCTCACCCGCCTCAACCGCGAGTACGACCGCACCCTCCAACTCCTGCTCAAACTTCGCCGGCAGCCCGACCTACAGCCGCCTGCCGAAAATGCGCAAAACGAACCTGAGATCGAACAAGTCCCGGCAGATCAAGAGCCTGCCTGCTCCCCCCGGCCCCGCGTGATACCGTTTCCAGCCGCCGTCCCCACCACTCCACCCCCGCCGCCGCCTCCGCCCGTCCCCGTGCGGCCCGGCAACGCGCCGAAATCGCTCCCGCCGCCCGCTGCCTGAGCCGGTTTGCTGCCACAATGAGGTCATTGGAGACCAACAACATGCTTCCTCGCCGCACTTTCGCCCAACTTGCCGCCGGCGCCTCTCGCCTGGCCGTGGACTCCTACCGCCAGAAGAGAACCCTCACATGGGATCCCCAGAGAGAAGATGTTGTTTAGGTGCCACTCGAGGTGGTTTGTCCTATAATTCAGAACGTGATCACCTCAACCCCCCATCCGGCTGGTCCCCGAACATCCGGAAAATCGCGTAAAGCCAGTCACGTGCGCGCGCTGGTCAGAAATATCTCGTTTCTATTGCTCATTCTGTTTCTCGTAATTGGCATGGCGAATTGCAAGCGGAAGAAGAAGGTTGCCTCGGCCGCTGAGCAGGAGCAGGGAATGGCCAGCATGGTCCACATGGCCGATCCCAGAACCGGCGCCCAACTGGTCCGTGGCTTCCATACCGTCGAGCAGAACGCCTGGCGCTGGACGATGGCTCGATTTACCGTCATCCTCAAACCACCCTCCGGCGCGGCTGTCAAAGGAGCCACCCTGCTGATGAAGTTCACCGTTCCCGACACGATTATCAACCGCTTGGGGAAGGTTACCCTCACGGCCAGCGTCGACGGCCGCCAGTTGGCGCCGGAAACGTATGACGCCGCCGGAGATTACGTCCTGACGCGGGATGTGCCGGCCTCCGCCTTCACCTCCGAGGTCGCCACCGTTGACTTCGTGCTCGATAAGGCACTGCCTCCGGGAGATCCCGACCAGCGCGAACTGGGCATCGTCGTCAACTCCATCGGACTCCAAGCCAGGTGACTTCGGTCGACGTTCGCGCCAACCGGCCGGCGCCCCAGTCCGGGGCCTCGCGTGCGCTGATTGCCCTCGCCGTCTGGTTGCTGCCGGCCCTGTTCTGCTATTGGCTCTATGCGCCCGGCCTGACTTCCTGGTTCCAGCAGGACGACTTCGCCTGGCTCGGCCTCCCACTCCAACTCCACCAGGCGAGCGATCTCTGGCGCCTGCTCTTTGAGCCGATGGCGCAAGGGACCGTTCGCCCCATCAGCGAGCGTGGCTTCTTCCTGGTCTTTACCAGCCTGTTCGGTATCGACGCTCTGCCGTTCCGCGTCTGCGTTTTCGTCACCGCCATCGCCGATGTGCTCCTGCTATCCTCCGTCGTTCTCCACCTCACGCATTCCCGTCTCGCCGCCGCGGCCGCGCCCGTGCTCTGGCTCGTTAACTGCGGTCTGTCCGTCCCAATGTCGTGGACTTCGGCATATAACCAGATCCTGTTCGGTTTCTGCCTTCTGGCCGCCTTCCGGCTCTACTTGAAGTATGTTCAAACCGGACAACGCAAGTTCTACGTTTTTCAACTGATTGTCTTCCTGCTCGGCTTCGGCGTGCTGGAGTTGAATGTTGTTTATCCGGTCCTGGTCATCGTTTACGCTGCTCTGCTGGCCCGGCCCTTCCTGCGTCCGGCCCTGCCGCTCCTCGCGCCGGCTGCGCTGTTCGCCATCGTACACCGCATGAACGCCCCCGCCCAGGTGGCTCCCGGCTACGCAATCCAGGTGGATGAAAGAATTTTCTCGACTTTCTATACCTACTGGCAATGGCTCCTCGGACCGTCGCAACTCTCCATCGTGAAGCATGTCCCGGGTTGGTTCGCGCCCGCTGGAACCCTTGTGCTGACCGTCGCCATCCTCGCCTACACAATCTGTAAAACGTTAAAAAAACAATATCTTCCCCTGTTCTTTCTCGCCTCGATTGTCATTGTTTTGGCGCCGGTTCTTCCGCTGCCTGGCCACATCAGCGATTATTATTTGACGCTCCCGGCCATCGGCCTCGCCGCGCTCGGCGCCTTGGCGCTCGCCGACGCCGTCGCGGCGCTCAGCCGTGGTCGTAACGCGCGCGCGCTTCTGCGGGCGGCGGCGGCCGCTGGCTGCCTCTTTCTTTATGTCTACGCACAGTTACCCCTGAACCGCGTTAGCGTTGCGTGGTGGCACCGCCGTAGCCTGCGAGCCCAGGGCCTGGTCGAAGGGGTGGCTACTGCTGCCGCCCGCCATCCGGGAAAAACCATCCTGCTCGCCTCTGTGGATAACGACTTGTTCTGGGCCGCTGTTTACGATAGCCCCTTCCAGCTCTACGGATTGCACAATGTCTTTCTGGTTCCGGGTTCCGAGCGCGCGCTGAAGTATGATCCGGCCGCCGTGAATCTGGCCCAATATCTGGTTGCGCCCCGCGCCGCCCGCCGCGCGCTCGACCGGAACCAGGCCGTCGTCTATGACGCCGGCCGGATGCCCATTCACAACATCACCACCATCTTCACCCGCTCGGTAGCCGAAACGTGGCCGGCCGGATTCTCGCCCGAGGTCAACGTCACGGACCCTCTGTATGCCGATCAGTTGGGCCGGGGCTGGTACGACCCCGAGCAGGGTTTCCGCTGGACCCATCCCCAGGCCACCCTCCGGCTCGGAAGGGGTGACACGATGCCTCACAGTGTCTCCCTCTCGGGCTATTGCGTCGCCGTCCAGACGCAATCGGGCCCGCTCGAGGTCCGCCTCACTGTCAACGGCATCCCTCTTATTCCGCGACAGTTAACCGCCCGCGATGCACCCTTCAAATTGGAGTTTCCGCTGCCCGGCAAGCTTCTCCGGGAGACGACTTTTGAGGTCACCATCGACGTCGACCCGCCGACCGTCATCCCGGGAGAGAGCCGGAAATTGGGACTGGCCGTCACCTCGGTCCGGCTCCAGTGAATAGGCCGTACTATTCCTGCAACGCCGAAAGATATTTTGCGTCAATACTCTTGCGTTCCTAAACTGGCTGGGAACCACGGCCGATAAGATGACCCGAAGAGAGAACGTTCGGACCGGCGACGCACTATCAGAACGTCGCAGTTCGCTCTGATGATGACTTGGCAGTTGAATTGCTAAAGCGGTGTGGTATGATGTTCGGTGCCCGAGTGAAGATCGAAGTCCGATCGATGGCTGGGAGACGATCTGCTGCGATCGGCTCATAAAGGTTTAGTGAAAGAGACTGAAGGAAAGTTGGAACTTTCCACTTGCGTCAGCGTCTAAGTAGTTTCGGATCGAATAAGAACATAAGAAGAATCCGTTAGGGATCAGAGAAAAGGGGAGATGGAGCCATGACGAAAACTGAATTGAACAAATACAAGGAGATCCTGCTCGCGCGCCAGGCCGAGCTGTCCGAGGTGCTGCGCAATCGCGAAGCGATCACCATCGAAAAGAGTCCCGACGCGCTGGATGAAGTCCAGCATGCCGCTGAAAGGGAACTGGCGATTCGCAACCTCGACCGCGAATCCAATATGTTGAGAATGGTGCGCGCCGCTTTGCGCCGCTTCGATGACGGCTCTTACGGCACCTGCATGCATTGCGAGGAAGATATCAGCCCTAAGCGGCTCAATGCCGTGCCTTGGGCGCCCTATTGCATCCAATGCCAGGAAAAGGCCGATCGCAATAGCGAAACCGAGAATCCGGAATTCTTCGACGAGCCGCTGGTCAATGCAGCTTAAATCGCGTGAGTTCAGCAGGCGCGGATGTCCTCCATCCGCGCCTTTCGTGTCTCTACCGGATACCCACCGCCGAAATCATCCGTCCCGGGCTATGATCACGCCGCCAGGAGTGAAATCTCTTCTCGGGTGTGCAAAAGGTACACAGCCGTTCCGCCAGGATCCGGTCTGCTGAAACTCCCGCCGCCAGCAGCCGCCTCCGGTTAGCCTCCGTCAGATCGACCTTCGTCCGGTGTTCCAGGTCGTTTCTTTCCGGAAACACTGTTCTGAATTGAACCGCCACCTCCGGTCCCACTTCGAAACAACACCCGCCGATTGCCGGACCGATCGCCGCCCATAGGCACCGGGCCGAGGTGCCGAAATCGTCACGCATTGCCGAAATGGCGGCACCGGCAACGTCACTTACCGTTCCCCGCCAGCCGGCATGAACCGCCCCAACGGCCTCGTGTTCCGGATCGACCAGCAGGATCGGTACGCAGTCGGCGGTCCGTATGCCCACTGTGCAGCCTCGATGGTTGGAGAGCACGGCGTCAGCTTGTCCCAATCGTCCGGAACAATTGTCCTCCACCCGGAGGACCAGCGTGGAGTGAATCAGTTTGACCGAGACGAAGGGTTCCGGGGGCCACCCGGTCGAGTGAGCCGTGCCGAAGCCATGAACCAGCCACTGGAACTGATCGAATTCGGAGATCCGGTAGATATTTCGATCGTCCAGGTAAAACACGCAATCAGGCGGGAACCTGGGTCTGGGAGATCATGACCCGCTGCTTGAAGTCCTCGATCATGGATTCATCCAGCCGCACTTCGGTCGGCCGCTTGACCAGGGTCGTCATCTGGTCGATCTTGTCCTGCAGTTTCAACAGGCCGTAAAACAGGTTTTCCGGCCGCGGCGGGCATCCTGTGATGTACACGTCAACCGGAACGATCCTGTCAACGCCCTGCAACACGGAGTATGTATTGAATGGTCCGCCGACGCTGGCGCAGGCGCCCATCGAAATCACCCATTTCGGGTCGGCCATCTGATCGTAGATGCGCTTCAACACCGGGGCCATTTTTAGAGTTACGGTGCCGGCGACGATCATCAGGTCCGATTGCCGGGGGCTTGGACGAAACACCTCGGCGCCGAAACGGGCAATGTCGAACCGCGACGCGCTGGAGGCGATCATCTCGATCGCGCAACACGCCAGGCCGAACGTGAGGGGCCATACGGAGGATTTACGCGCCCAATTGAAAACATAATCGACCGAAGTCGTAACCACCGTCTTTTCGAACTGATTCTGAATGAACGAAGCCACTGTCAAGCCTCCGCGGGTGGCTTCATTCTAGCATGATGGTCCCGGTACCACTCGAATGTCCTCGCCAGCCCTTCTTCCAGGCTGAATTGCGGCGCATGTCCCAGGTCCCTTGCCGCGGCGGTGGTGTCCGCCTGCGAGTCGCGCACATCGCCCGGACGCGGCGGACCATAAAGCGGATCCATCTTCACCCCGGTTATCCGCTGCAAGGTGCTCCACACCAGGTTCAGCGTGTACCGGTTTCCGTTACCGGCGTTGTAAGTCTTACCGGAAACCCCGGCCGCGCGCGCCGCCTTCAGCGAGAGCGCGGTCACGTCGTCCACAAACGTGAAATCCCGCGACTGCTCTCCATCGCCGAACAGCGTTGGGGGCCTTCGCTCGAGGATGGCTTTCATGAACAGCGAAAGCACGCCCGAATACGGGCTGCCCGGGTCCTGGCGCGGACCGTAGACATTGAAGAACCGCAGCGCAACGGTTTCCAGGCCGAAGCAGGAAGCAAAAACGGAGCAGTAATATTCGCCGAGCAGCTTTTGCGCCGCGTAGGGCGACTTTGGCCGCGGCGCCATGGACTCGCTCTTGGGCAGCACCTCCGTGTCGCCGTAGGCCGATGAGGAGGCGGCATAAATCACCCGCTTCACCTTTCCATCGGCTGCCGCCCGCAGCAGTTGAAACGTGCCGTCGATGTTCGCCTGATGGGACGGCACCGGGTTCGCAATCGACTTGGGCACCGATGGGATCGCCGCCAGATGAAAAACCGCGTCCGCGCCGCCGGTGATTGACCGGATGGCGTCATAGTCGCGAATGTCGTTCTGATGAAACCGGATTCGGGAAGACACCTCCTCCAGGTTCTCCAGATATCCTGTCTCGAGGTTATCGATCACCTCGACCGTCGCGTCAGGTTCGTTGAGCAGGCGGCGTACGAGATTGGAGCCGATGAAGCCGGCGCCTCCGGTGACAATATAGCGGCTCACTGCGCGGTTTTCTCCTCGTTTGAGATCGCGGCCAGCGCCGCGGCGGCCACGGCCTGCATGTGGCCGATGGTTTCGTATGCGATCCTTTCGGCTCCCGGAGTGAAGTCAAAAACTTCCGACGAGAGCCAGTAGGGAAAGTTGTGGCGGGCGAGCGTCTCGACGAGCGGCTGGAAGTTGTAGTCGCCGGCGCCCGGGTACCGGCCGTCGAGTTCGTTCAGATGGACGTGCCGGATGAGATCGAAGTAGCGGTCAACCAGTGCCGGGTGTGGGTCCCTCTCGTCAACGGCGTTGTGGACATCGAACATCGTGCGGATAGCCGGATGGTTCAACTGCCGGACAATGGCAGCGGCCTCCTCCATCGTTTGCACCACGTCGCACTGTGCTGCCGGCAGGGCTTCCACCAGCACCGTCACTCCGCGCTGGCCGGCGTGGCCGGCTACCGACGCCAGGCCCTCCACCCAGTTTCGCGTAGCCTCGGCCGGCGTGAGGCCGCCGGTGGTAGACCGTTGCTGGGGTGAACCGAAGACCATCACTCCATCCGGCCCGAGGTCGGCGCACAGGTCGATTAAATGGTCGATATGCCGCCAGCTCCGGGCCCGCAATTGGGCGTCGGGCGTGGTGACGTGAAGTCCCTTGGGCGCCACCATCAGCCAGTGCAGGCCGACGAAGGTCAGTCCCTCCGATTCCATCACGTCGCGATACTCCCGCCGCTCGGCCGCGGTAATTGCAACCGGATCGTCCGCCAGCGTGAAGTGCGCCAGTTCGATGCCATCGTAACCGGCCTTGGCGACCACCTTGCATGCATCGGCGAATTTCCAGTCCTTGAACACCTCATTACAGAGGGCGTGCCGGAATCGATAAGCCATCGGTACTCAGTTTATCGAAAGACAGGCGCTTGACGCATTGGATATGATGCACAGGAATGCGCGGACTGGTCCTATTTTCGCTGTTGAGTGTACTAGCCGTGGCCGCCGAGTTCAGTAACTCCATCGGAATGAGGCTGGTCGAAATCCGGCCTGGCTCGTTCACCATGGGCGAGAACAACACCGTCCCGGAAGATCTGATGGTTCCGTTGACCTATCCCACGGTGACAGACCTGCGGCGGGCCTTTCCCCACGGCGACCCGAACCGCTTCGTGGTTAACTTCGACGCCTTCCGGCACGGCGACTTCGACGAGCGTCCCGTCCACCGGGTACACATTAGCCGGCCCTTCTTTATGAGCGCCTGTGAAGTGACCAACCGCGAGTACGAACTGTTCGACCCCTCGCACCGCGCCCTGCGCGGCAAACGAGGCTTCTCGAAAGAAGACAACGAGGCGGTGATCTTCGTCTCCTGGCACGACGCCCGGGCCTTTTGCGCGTGGCTCTCGCACAAGGAGGGTCGCACCTACCGGCTCCCCACCGAAGCCGAATGGGAGTATGCCGCTCGCGCCGGTACGGCGACGCTCTACGCAACGGGCGATCACCTGCCCGCCGTGTTTCTGAAGAACGCCCACAGTTCGGATTTTCGCGATCCCCGCGAAACGGCGCCGCTGTTCACCGGCAGGACGCCGCCCAATCCCTGGGGCCTCTTCGATATGCACGGAAACGTCGAAGAGTGGACCGCCGACTGGTACGGCGCCTACGTGGCAGATGCGCAAACCGATCCGGTGGGCCGGGCCACGGGTACATTTCGCGTGACGCGTGGCGGCAGCCATAGCACCGATCCGTATTATCTGCGTTCGGCGAATCGTTCGGGGAATCTGCCCCAGGCGCGCAACTGGATGACGGGTTTCCGTATCGTGTCAGGGGAACCGCCAACTGCCGCGCCCCTATCCGCCGAAGCGCCGCGCCGGTTTGAGCTGAACGTAAACCGTGCGGCGCCCGCATCGGTGATGACACCGGTCCGCGAGCCGTACTTTGATGGACCCCGGCGCTACGTGAAGGTCGCTCCCCGGGAGCATGGTCCGGTCTATGCGACACACAACCACGACACCGCGATTGCCGAATGTCCGAACGGAGATCTGCTGGCGATCTGGTACACCTGCGAACAGGAGCGGGGAAGGGAATTGGCCGTCGCCGCCAGCCGGTTACGGTACGGACAAAAGGAGTGGGAGCCGGCTTCACCGTTCTGGGACACGCCGGACCGCAATGACCACTGTCCGGCGCTCTGGTATGACGGCAAACGAACGCTGTACCATTTCAACGGCGCCAGCATCGCCGGCAAGTGGCAACCGCTGATGATCGTAATGCGTACCTCAACCGACAGTGGCGTCACCTGGTCGAAGCCGCGGCTGATCTCCGCCGAATACGGCTATCGCAGCATGGTGGGGCAGCCGGTCTTTCGCAGCCTGGAGGGCTTTCTGGTGTTCGGCGCGGACGCTGATTCGGGCTCCACTTTCTGGATGAGCCGCGACGGCGGCGCCAATTGGGCCGATTCGGACGCGCGCATCCGGGGCGTTCACGCTGGAATTGTTCAACTGCGCGACGGGCGTATCCTCGCGCTGGGGCGGGGCCAGAACATCGATGGACGGATGCCGGTGAGCATCTCTCCGGATTGGGGTAAGTCGTGGGAGTATAAGCCGGCCATCTGGCCTCCCATCAATGGCAGCCAGCGGCTGGTGCTGCTGCGGCTCAAGGAAGGACCGCTGTTGCTGATTACATTCGCCAAAGACCCGGCACGGTTGGAGTGGAGCCCGCCGGAGGGCGTCGACGGCCGGGGAATGACCAGCATGGTGGCGGCAGTCTCTTACGATGAGGGCCGGACGTGGCCCGACCGGCGTGTGGTTACCGATGGCAAACCGGAACATGGGGCAGCGACTCTGGGCGATGGCTGGATCCGGATGAGCCCACGGACCTCGGAGCCCATCGGATATCTCGCGGCGACCCAGGCCCGCAACGGTGTGATCCATCTCATCAGCAGCATAAACCACTATGCCTTCAACCTGGCGTGGATCCAACAAGGCCAGCCATCCGGAGAACGGGGGCCCGCTCCGAAATCCATCAGGGCAAAGCCCATACTGGCCGAAGCGATTGACCCTGGGCTCGGCACCATCGAGCGAACCGGGCTTTGGGACGACCTGGCGCCGCGCCGCGGTTTTACGATCGAGGCGAACGGGACCGTGTTCGAGTTGGACGCCCTTATTCGCACGGGTCTGCAGACTACAAACTGCTACGGGTTGCGGGTGAGCGCCGGCGCAGTGGAGTATCGTTCCGGGACCGGTTGGATGAGGCTGGCGGCGGGTGACGGCGCGCCGCACCGCTACCGGTTGGCGGTGCGTGGCGACACGGCGGTGGAAATCTACCGGGACGGTGAGCGGTTGGGCGTTCAGGATGCCTGGGTGACGATCAACTGGCGCCAGGCGGCGCGGGGAAAATACGCCGCGTGGAGTGGCTCGCTTCTGAGCCTGTCATACGATCTGGAGGGCCCCTTTGAACCCTGAGGCCGCGCCTCGGCGGCGGCCTGCGTTGATGGGGGAACGGAACCGGACTTAATGCTGGCATTTTTGGCGGATTCGGTCTACAATTCCAATCGACAGGAGGTGTCGCATGTCTTCTCTCCTGGCGTTCGCGGCGTACGGCATCGCGGTCGCGATCGCCTTTTGGCTCAGCACCGGCAGCCGCGCACTAGGCTGGTATTGGTACGTCCTGGGCATTTGTGCGGCCTTGGTTCTCGGATTCATTCGTTTTCCGGCGGACTGGGCTGGCCCCGTGCTGGATATTGCCATCGGAAGCGCCTTTGTCTTCCTGTTCACATTCGGGTTGATCGGGTTGATTTCGCGTTTTGTCCTCCGCAGGGAACGTAGGCGCGTGTAAGCCGGTACCGGGGGCGCGGAAGTGCCCCTGGTATGTCCGCTGTCTTCTCCACGGCAGAACATTCCTAATTCAATTTCATTTTGGGAGAGTCAAAATAGTATTGACTGCTCATAAAAACAGGTGTAGCCTTGACCAGACAAGGAGCCAAGGGTGTCAATCTTTCGACTTACAAAAGGGAGTGTAGTCTTTGCGATCCTGGCGTTCACGTTGTTTTTTGCGTGTCTCTGGGGGCAAATCATCTCAAGCTCGATTGTCGGGCAGGTATCGGACGCCACCGGCGCCGCCGTGCCCGACGTACAGATAACTGTGACCAATATGGATACCGGAATCGCGGTGAAGACCACCGCGGATTCTTCAGGCGCCTATTCGGTCCCCAACCTTCAGCCGGGCAGATACCAGGTTGAAGCGACCAAGACCGGTTTTCAGACGTTCCTCACCACGGGTAACCGGGTGCTGGCCTCGCAGGCGGTTCGTATCGACATACGGTTGACCGTGGGCGAAGTTCAGCAGAGTGTCAGCGTGACGTCCGAGGCGCCGCTGATCCGCACCGAGAGTCCCACGGTGGGAGCCACGCTGGACCGGAAGGATCTCAGCACGCTGCCGGTTGCCCAGCAGTCTATCGAGTATGTGATGAACCTGGTTCCCGGGGCGCAGGTCATCGGGTCCAGTCCGCAGATCGGCGGTGGTACTCACTGGGGCTCGACGAACTTCACGATCAACGGAACCCAGGCAAACGACTTCGGCAACGGCGCGGCGGCTTATTCGTACGGCACTGGCCTTCTCAGCCTGCCGGCGCTTCCGTCGATGCAGGAGTTCAAGGTGGAAGCCTACAACACCAGCGCCGAGTTCCGGCAGCTTGGAACGGTCACCATGGTGACCAAGGCAGGCACCAACCAGATTCACGGCGAGGCGTATGAGTATAACCAGAACCGGGCTCTCAACGCCAATTCGTTTACGAACAACGCGCGCGGCGTCAAGCGCCCGGCGGTGGTCAAGAATCAGTTTGGCGTCAATGCCGGCGGGCCGATTATCAAGAACAAGGCTTTTGCCTTCTACAATTTTACCGGTTACCGTTACCGTACCTACGGCTCGCCGAGCCTGACGTTCCCCTCGATGGCGATGCGCGGTGGAGATTTTTCCGCCCTCTACCAGATCAACACCCAGCTCTACGATCCGTATTCCGGCCAGCCATTCGTGAATAACCAGATACCGGCCAGCCGCTTCGCTCCCCAGGTGAAGACGCTGCTCGGGTATCTGCCGGCGACAACCTCCACCATCAACGCCGCCGGCCTCCCGAACGGAGGAATTAACTATTACTCCCAGGTCGCCGTGGCCCAGGATGCGAACGAGAGCGATGTCCGCATCGACTGGCAGATATCCGACAGCGATCAGATCTACGGAACCTACGTACACAACATAGGCTTTCCGTATCAGAACTACCTCGGTTACCCTTCCACTTACGGCAATGCCACCAACTTCGGGTACAAGACGTTTGGTTACACGCTGGTGGAGACCCATACCTTTAACCCCCGCACGTTCAATACGTTCCGTTTCGCGTGGTTCGACCATCCCAGCATCCGCAGCGGGCAGAATCTGGATTTCGATCCCACCACGCTATTCCCTCAGTTGACCAAGAGCCCCAACCGCGGACTTCCGACCATGAGTATCGGCGGCTACAGCGGCATGTGGTATGACTACGGCAAGGGCTACTACGGCCACGGTTTCAACTTCGAATACAGCGACGATGTGACCCGCGTCATCGGACGGCACACGCTGAAAGCAGGCGCGCAACTTACTACTTACAAGAATTACGGCCCCAACCCGAACGCTCCGTTGGGTAGTTTTTCGTTCAACGGGCAATGGACCGGAAACAAGGGCTGGCCGGGCCAGGCGCAGTCACAGGGCAACGCGTTCGCGGACTTTCTGCTGGGCGTGACCAATTCCACGAGCACCGGATTGGCCGGCGTGTTTTCCGGTGTCTATTGGGCCTGGGATAATGAGTTCTATGTCCAGGACACCTGGCAGGCCAGCCCGAAGCTGACCATCTACTACGGCCTGCGCTACATGTACCAGACCCCGTGGAACTGGCAAAATGGCTACTCCACATACTGGGACCCGAAGGTGAACCGGCTGGCGCTGCCGCAGGATTCCGACACCGCCACGCTGCCGCCGATCGGCGCTTCACCGGGCATGTTCGCGGCCTACAACTTCACGACCACCAAGGCGCTCGGCCTGCCGAGCCGTTATATGCTGGGCGACAAGAACAACTGGGCGCCGCGGTTAGGCATCGCTTGGCGGCCGTTCAACAACAATCGCACGGTTTTCCGCGCGGGTTATGGCGTGTACTACAATTTCAACCCCGCGTTTGTGGGTTCCCGCGACGACATTCTGAGCCCGCCGTGGGTTGGTGGACTGGGCGGTTTTTCCGGATCCAACTACATTTCGGCAATTCCCGGCAAACCGTCGGCCCCGTTCCTGCCCGATCTGACCTTCGCCGATCCGTTCCCCGCCAAGCTGGGCGCCGCCGCCGGTGTATCGGCCCACCCGACCATCTACTCCATGCAACGGGACTTCAGGAACGGAGCCATCCAGCAGTGGAATGCGACACTCGAACACGAGTTTGCCAACAACTGGGCGGCCCGCCTCACTTATGCCGGCAGCCAGAGCCATCACCTGCAGTGGTTCTTCTCTGATTTCAACGTTCCAATGAAACAGACGCCGAACGTGCCCGCGCAGGATCAGCGCCCGTTCCAGCCTTGGGCGACGATTCAGTCCACCCGCAGCGGTGGTTCGCAGAACTTTGAACAATTGCAACTGGGGCTGAACAAGCGCTTCTCGCAAGGCTTCCGGCTGCAGGCCGAATATCAGTGGACACGCAGTCTGGACAATATAGAGTCCGTCGGAGGGCAGATGAATCCCAACTTCCCCGGCTGGGACTACGGCAACAGCTCGGGAATTCTGCGCCACCGGCTGGTTTTCTACTACTACTGGGAGTTGCCGATCGGCCGCGGCAAAGCGCTCGGCACCGATATGAACCGTGTGCTCGATGCGGTCGTAGGCGGCTGGCAGGTGTCCGGAATCAGCACCATCCAAACCGGATCGCCGTTCTCGGTTACCTTCTCGGCGCCCTCGGGCTTCATCGGATGGTGGACCGGAACCGGCCGCGCGGACCGCGTCGGCGGGCAGTTGTACAACCGCGGCGGCGGTCATGACATCATCAGCGGCGTGCCGTGGATCAACCTGGATGCGTTCGCTCCACCGCAGCCGTGGAACTGGGGTAACTCTTCGCGCAACCTGATGTTCGGTCCGGGAAGCTGGAACTTCGACATCAGCCTGCAGAAGGGATTCAAAATCAAGGAGCGCGCGCGGTTTGAAGTGCGCAGCGACTTCCTGAATGCCTTCAACCATTTCAACCTGGGCAACCCGAGCGCAACCATCGCCGATATCCGCGACGGGGGCCAGCCGATTGCCACCTCCGGCAAGATCTATGGCGGAAGCGGCAGCCGGGTAGTACAACTGGTTGGCCGGTTCACGTTCTAACGTTCGATGAAACCCTCAATTCTCATGCTCAGCGCCGCGCTTGCGGCGCTGAGTCCTCTTTGCGCCGAACAGCAGTGGTGGCAACAGGAACCGCTGCGAATCATCGATCTGACTACCAGCATGAGCCAGATCGATTACCAGGATGCGGCCAGCCTCGCCGCCCGGAAAGCGGCACTTGGGTACAACGCCGAACACCTGGAAGTGATGGGCATGCCGGCCGGCCTGGATGACCTGCATTTTTACTTTCGATCGAAAGTAGCCGGCCGCGAAAACCCCGACTTTCTTGCCCGCTATATGCCGGAGGCGAAAAAGAACGGCCTGCGGATCTTCATTTACTTCAACGTTCACTGGTACACAAAGAAGTTTGCCGAGCAGCACCCGGATTGGCGGATGATTCGGGAGAACGGCAAACCGCTCGATGACGTTTACGACACCGGCGCCGATTTCTGTATCAACACGCCGTGGCGGGAGTGGGTTTTCCAGGTGCTTCGCGATCTGGCGGCCTATCCGATCGACGGCATTTTCTATGATGGTCCCGTTTTCAGGGCAGATACATGTTACTGCCATTTTTGCCAGCAGAAGTACCGGCGGCAATATGGCAGCGCAATGCCGAGTAAGTCGCAGCGCACGGGGAAGGCGTTCGCGCAGTTAGTCGAATTTCAAGCCAATAGCATCAAGGACTTTCTTCACGATTCGAATGTCATTCTAAAGGGCATCCGCCCAAGTCTGGCGCTTTATGCCAACGGAGGCGTTCGCGGGGCCAATTGGGCTACCGGGCGGCTGAACCGCGTGCAGGTGGCCGAGCAGGATCTGCTGGGCAGCGAGGGCGGGTTCATCAGCGGCGACCTGACGCGGACGCCGCTGTGGAAGCCGGGTCTCACGGCCCGCATGTTGGAGACGCAGGCCGGGGGAAAGCCGACGATTATCTTCTCCGCCGCCAGCCACAAGCCGTGGACCTTTTCGGTGTTGCCCGGGCCGGAATTGAAGTTGCTCTACGCCGATACCATTGCCAACGGCGCTGGTGTCTGGATGGGGATCACGCCGTTCGAATTCGAGGAACCGGAGATGAAGGACCTGGCGGAGATGAACGAGTTTCTAAAGAAGAACTCTCCCTCGTTTCTGCACACCCGGTCGGAGGCTCAGGTCGCGGTGGTGTGGTCCGACGTCACGGCGAATTTCTACTCCGGCGCCCAGGCGCAGTTGATCGACATTGACCGGACGGCGCAGCGTAGCCGCATCGGCAATCTGGACGCCGAGTTTGCCGGTATCACCGAACCGCTGCTGAGGGCTCATGTGCCGTTCGATGTGTTGGACGATGTGTCGCTCGAAAGGGAGCCGCTCGACCGCTACCGGGCTATCTTTCTGCCGAACGTCGCCTGTATGAGCGACCAGGTGGCCGAACGTCTTCGCGGTTGGGTCGAGAAGGGCGGCAATCTGTTTGCCGACTTCGAAACCTCGCTCTATGACGAGACCGGTATCCGCCGGCAGGAGTTTGCGTTATCCGGCGTGTTCGGCGTATCGTCATCCGGTAAACTCTTCGGACCGAGGCAGTGGGACTTCATGCGGCCCACGGCATCGCACCGGTTACTGGCCGGGGTACGGCGGGAGTTTATCCCGTCGCCGGGCTACTATGTTCAGGTCCGGCCCGTTTCGGGTTCCGTGCTGCTGAAGTATACCGAGAAGCTGGCCGGGCGGTATGACGGCGTGCCGAAGTTGACCGCCGATCCGGGCCTGGTGGTGAACCGGGTGGGAAAAGGCACGGCGGTCTACATGAGCGGCGATTTGGGCAACTCGATCGACAGCTTCCACACTCCGGAACTGATGCAGTTGGTCTCCAATGCCGGTGTCCAACTGGGGGCTTCCCCGGTGAGGGTGGAGAACCTGCCAGGCAGCGTGGAACTGGTGGTGCGGTCGCAGGATGGCGGGAGGCGCAAGTTGATCCATCTGGTGAATTTCACGGGTGAGATGACCAGGCCCATCCGCCATGTGCTGCCGGTTGACAACGCCCGGATCACGCTGGGCTTCAACGCGTCGAAGGCCCGCACGCTGTGGGGCGGGCAGCAATTGCCGCTGAAAAAAGACGCCTCGGGCCGCATCTCGATCACTGTGCCGCGCATTGCGGAGTACGAAGTGGTTGCCGTCGAGTAGAGGCTACTTCAAGGCCGCATAGGAGGAAGCAAAAAACAGCAACGGGCGTCCCTCGCGGACGCCCATCTCCTCCACCTGCCCGATGAAGATCGTGTGGTCGCCCGCTTCGATGGTGTTCGTTTTGCGGCACTCGAAGTGAGCAAGGGCTTCGGGAATCAGTGGCGCGCCGCTGACGCCCGGCGTCCAGGCGATGCCATCGAAGCGATCCATCCCCCGGGTGGCGAAGCGCATCGACAACTCTCGCTGCTCCTGGCCCAGCACGTTTACCGCAAAGTGAGAACTCTCCAGAAAACAGGAGATCACCGAGGCGTCATGGTCGATGCAAATCAGAATCAGCGGAGGGTCGAGCGAGACGGATGTGAACGAGTTTACCGTGAGTCCGTGGGGAGTTCCATCGATGGCGCGGACCGTGGCCACCGTTACACCGGTGGCGAACAGGGAGCAGGCGCGGCGAAACGTGTCGAAGGACTGAGGAATGACCATTCGAAGGTGCTCTTGACAACCTACTAAACTCAATCATATCATGGGGTTTGCTAGGTCGATCGGCTGCATGCGGCCGGTTTGGACGATTTGGCCTGCCAGTTGTAACTTGCTGCGCACGCTTGGAATCTGCTGCCACGAGGAGGATGCCTTGATCAAGCTCGACATCATTAATGAGGTCGTCAACCGCACCGGAATCACCAAGACGAAAGCGGAGATGGCTGTGGAGACGGTCTTTGAGAGCATGAAGCGGGCGCTGGCACAAGGCGAGCGGATCGAGTTGCGAGGATTCGGCATCTTTAATGTCAGGCCGCGAAAGACGGGAATCGGACGCAACCCGCGAACAGGCGCGGAAGTAGCCATACCGCCGGGGAAAGCCGTGCGCTTCAAACCGGGCAAAGAACTTCAGACCTTGCAGTAGGCCTGCCGGCTTGTGGCATCGAACGACAACTTTTCGCAACCGGCGCCGGCCTTAGCAGGTGATGGCAGGAGCCAAGCGTACCGGTCCTGGCACGGGCAGCGCCGGCCTCGCTACTGGCTGCATATTCTGTTGTTGCTGCTGACGCTGTTTACCACAACGGTGGTGGGCGCGCGGCTGTGGCAAAACTTCGCCGCCGACCGTCCGGCCTTTGACCTGGAACGGGATCTGACTGCTTACACGGAGTGCCTCAAACACCCCGCGCTTTTGCTCAGCGGGCTCCCCTTTTCGCTCACCCTGTTGACGGTACTGCTGTTCCACGAGATGGGGCACTATGTCGCCTGCCGGCACTACCACATCGACGCCAGCCTGCCTTATTTTCTGCCGGCCCCGACGCTGATCGGCACTTTCGGCGCGTTCATACGGATTCGTTCACCGATCTTCAACAAACGGATTCTTTTCGACGTCGGCATCGCAGGTCCGATCGCGGGCTTTGTGGCGTTGTTGCCGCCGCTGGCGATTGGACTGGCCTATTCCAAGGTGATTCCCGGCATCGCCGCGCGCGGAGACCTGATGTTTGGCAGCCCGTTGCTGGTGCGCCTGTTGGAAGCCGCCATTTTCCCCGGCGTTTCCCCGCTCGACATCTACCTTCACCCGGTCGCGCGCGCCGCCTGGGTGGGGATCTTCGCCACCGCTCTCAACCTGCTGCCGATCGGGCAGTTGGATGGAGGGCACGTGTTGTATGCTTACCTCGGAGAGCATCATCGCCGGTTCTCGTTGATTTTTGCGCTGGCGCTGATCCCGATCGGATTGAAGTTCTGGCTCGGGTGGGTGCTGTGGGCGGCATTCTTTCTTGTATTCGGGTTGCGCCACCCGCCGGTTTATGATCCGCAGAGCCTGGATGGAACTCGAAAGAGGCTCACGCTACTGGCAGTGGCCATGTTGATTCTCTCGTTTACCCTGGCTCCGCTAACCTCGTTGTGAAGGACTTGGAAGTTTTGTTCAGACGATGAAAATCTCCGCCACAATCATCGCGTTCAACGAAGAGCGAAACATCGCCCGGGCGATTGAGAGCCTGCGCTGCTGCGATGAGATCGTGGTGGTGGACAGCGGGTCGGTGGACCGTACGGTGGAGATCGCGCAAAAGTTGGGAGCGCGGGTAGTGGATGCCGTCTGGCACGGCTATGCGGGGCAGAAGAATCTGGCGAGCGAGGGGGCGGCGCACGACTGGATCCTGTCGATCGACGCCGATGAATCGCTCAGCGAGGCGCTGGAGGGCGAGATCTGGCAACTGAAGAAGAACGGCCCGGAATTCGATGGCTACACCATGCCCCGGCTGGCGCAATACCTGGGCCGCTGGATTTTGCATTCGGGCTGGTATCCGGACCGGAAGATCCGGCTGTTTGACCGCCGCAAGGCGCGCTGGGTGGGCGATTTCGTACACGAGAGCGTGGATCTTCAGGGGCGGGTGGGGCACCTCAAGTCGAACCTGCTGCACTTCACGTGTGACTCGCTCTCGGAGCACCTGAAGACGATGGACCGCTACACGACGCTGGCGGCGGAGCAGTTGGTTTCCCGGGGGTGCAAGGCGGGCATCGGCCAGATGCTGATGGAACCTCCCTGGACATTCTTCCGGACGTTTGTCTTGCAGCGCGGCTTCCTGGACGGGGTGGAGGGGGTGGCGATCGCCTACATGGCGGCACTCTACCAGTTTCTGAAGTTCGCCAAGGCCCGTTACATGTCGGGCAGCTAGCGTTCGCGCTCAATGAGAGTCCTTCAGATCGATTCGGGCCACGAGATGCGGGGCGGCCAGTGGCAGGTGTTTTACCTGCTCGGCGGGCTCCGCGATGCCGGTTGCGAAACCGTGCTGCTGGCGCCGGCGGGCTCTCCGCTCTATCAGAAAGCCCGGGAGGCCGGGTTCGAGGTGGCGGCGATGTCGCCAGCGCGGCTAGTCCGGCTGGCGCAGGGGTTTGACCTGATTCATGCGCATGACGCGCGCAGCCACAGTCTTGCCGCGCTGGCGGCGCGGGGGCGGCCCGTGGTCGTTTCGCGACGGGTGGCATTTGGCGTGCGCGGGGGCGTTGTTTCGAACTGGAAGTATCGCCGCCCGGCGCTGTTTCTAGCGGTGTCGGAGTTCGTGGCCGGCCGGTTGCGGGAGCGCGGCATCGAACCGGGGCGGATTCGGGTGGTCTATGATGCGGTTCCCACGGTTCCGGCGGGGGCGGGCGAGCGCGTGGGAGTGCTGGCGGTAGAGACCTCAGACCCGCAAAAGGGCTCCCGGTTGGCCGAACTGGCTGCCCGTCAGGCCGGGGTGGAACTGAAGTTTTCCTCGAATCTGGCCGAAGATCTTCAAGAGGCTGGAATTTTTGTTTATCTGACCTATGAAGAAGGCCTTGGTTCGGCGATCCTGCTGGCGATGATGGCCGGGACGCCGGTAATTGCCAGCCGGGTGGGTGGAATCCCTGAACTTGTGCGACACGAGAGCACCGGACTTTTGACCGGCAACGAGGTTGCGAGCGTTGCGGCGGCAATCGGGCGGCTGATGCGCGAACCGGCGCTTGGATCGGCGCTGGCTCTCCGGGCGCGCGAGATGGTGGAGCGGCGGTTCACAATTTCACGAATGACGGCGGCAACCCTGGAGGCGTACCGGGAGGTGGTGGAATGATGGAAGCGGTGGTGGCGGCGCTGATCGGTCTGCTCCTTGGCAGCTTTCTGAACGTGTGCATTTACAGGTTGCCGCGAGACCTCTCGGTGGTGCGCCCACGTTCGTTCTGTACCCACTGTGAAAAGACGATCTGCTGGTACGACAACATTCCGGTGATCAGCTATCTGGTTCTAGGGGGGCGATGCCGCCGGTGCCGGCAGAAGATCGGGTGGCGCTATCCGGTGGTGGAACTGCTGACGGCGATCTCGTTCTTCGTGGTGATTCGCGCGTACGGCTTCAATGCCGCCGGTTTGAAGTTCTGCGTCTTTTCGGCGTTGCTGACCGGGCTGATCTTTGCCGATCTGGAGGAGAGGATTCTGCCCGATGAGATGACACTGGGAGGCGTCGCCGCAGGGCTGTTGTTTTCCTACCTCAGTCCGATTTCCTCGCCCTTGGGGTTCCTGCTGTTGCCGGTGGGAACCGATCCCCGCTGGCTTTCGGTGGGCGAATCGCTGATTGGCGCGGTGGTGTGCAGTGGGGCGATCTGGCTGGTGGGCGCGGCGTATGAAAAGATCCGGCACCGGGAAGGGTTAGGGTTGGGCGACGTAAAGATGATTGCGATGATCGGGGCGTTTCTAGGGCTTCAGGGCGCGCTGTTCACGCTGATCACCGGTTCGATTCTGGGCGCCGTGCTCGGTCTGTTGTTTATTTTTCTAACGCGTAAAGATGCTTCGAGTTACGAACTGCCGTTTGGCAGTTTTTTGGGTATTGCCGCGCTGGTGATCACCCTATCAGGAAGTTTTACTTCCGGTCAATTCCGCTTATTCGGGGCATAATTCGCACGTCTGGCCCCAAAACTGCACGTTCTCCTTCCGACAGCGCCTCCACCCGGTGGAAGTGATTGCAAATTCGGACAAAGAAGGGGGATTTCACCCAACGATGGGGGACATACGGCCCAAGCGGAACCCGAAAGCGCCCCGGCAACAGGTTCCGGTCCTCGAAGCAGGGCGCAGGGCATCCACGCCGGAAGAAGTTGCAACCGGCTTTGTGGAAGACCAGGTCAAGATTGAAGCCCTGCGCTGCTTGAACTGCAAGAATCCGGTTTGTGTGGACGCCTGCCCGTTGCATCTGGACATCAAGGCGTTTATTGACCGGATGGCGAATGGGGACATTGCCGGCGCCTTCGAGAAGATCTCCGAACAGAGCCCGTTTCCGGGCGTCTGCGGCCGGGTCTGCCAGCACGAATTGTTCTGTGAAAAGGCATGCCTGCTGGGGAAGAAACTGGATCCGGTAGCGATCGGGTCGCTGGAGCGATACTGCGCCGATTACGCACGCGCCGCGGGCGACGGCCACGGCGCGGCGCGCGCCCGGCCTACGGGAGCCAAGATCGCGCTGGTGGGCAGTGGTCCGGCGTCGATGATCGCGGCGTTTGACCTGGTTCGCAAGGGGTACCGGGTCTCTGTTTTTGAGGCGCTACACGAGTTGGGAGGGGTTCTGGCATACGGAATTCCACCATTTCGCCTGCCGCGCGAAATTCTCAATCAGGAGATCGACCGGCTGGCCGGAATGGGCGTTGAATTTCACCGTAATTTTATTGTCGGAAAGACGGCCACCATCGATGAATTATTCGCCGAAGGGTACGAAGCGGTTTTCATCGGGACCGGCGCCGGGTTGCCCTACCTGATGGGGATACCGGGCGAGAATCTGATTGGCGTCTACACGGCCAACGAGTTTCTGACCCGTATCAACCTGATGCAGGCCTACCGGAAAGAATCCGACACTCCGGTCCGGGTGGGCCGGCGCACCTATGTGATTGGGGGAGGCAATTCGGCCATGGATGCGGCGCGGTGGGCCAAGCGACTGGGCAGCGAAACCACCGTATTGTTCCGGCGCGGCAGGGCTGAACTGCGGGCGCGCCTGGAGGAGGTGGAACATGCCGAGCAGGAAGGGATCCGCTTCGAGTTCCTGGCCGCCCCGGTAGCCATCCACGGCGACGATAAAGGCTTTGTGACGGGCCTGGATTGCATCCGGATGGAGCTTGGAGCGCCCGATTCGAGCGGCCGCCCCTCGCCGGTGCCAATTGCCGGGTCCGAATATTCGGTGGAGGTGGACACGGTGGTGGCGGCGATCGGACAGGGACCGAATCCGACGCTGCAAAAGGCCACGCCGGAGCTGATCACCAACCGCGGCAAGATCGTTATCGACGCTTCCGGACAGACCAGCATGGAGGGGGTGTTTGCCGGCGGCGACGTGGTGCGCGGCGGATCGACGGTGATCCTGGCCATGAAGGATGGCCGCGCGGCGGCCGACGCGATCGACCGCGCGCTCAAGGCACGCCGGGCCGATGGCGTTAGCGAGGGCCGGGAGGTGGCGCAGTGAACCGCATTTTGAAGCGCCGGCAATTGACGCCGGAGATTGTGCTGCTGGAGGTGACGGCGCCGCGCGTCGCACGGCGTTGGAAGCCGGGAAATTTCATCATCATCCGGCCGACTCCGGAGAGCGAACGAATTCCTTTGACCATTGTCGATGGCGACGCCGGGAAGGGATCGATCACGATGGTGGTTCAGGCGATCGGGAAGACGACCATGCAGACCGCGGCGCTCAGGGAAGGGGACGCGATCCCGGACCTGGCGGGCCCGCTCGGCGAACCGGCGACGGTGGAACGCGTCGGCCACGTGCTGGCGGTGGGAGGCGGTGTGGGCGTGGCCGAGTTGCTGCCGGTGGCAGGGGCATTCCGGCGCGCGGGCAATTACGTCACCGCCATCTGTGGCGCGCGCAACGCGGGGTTGCGGATTCTGCAGGAGGGGTTGGCGGCGGCCACGGACGAGACTCTATGGGCAACCGATGACGGCTCGGCAGGTTTCCATGGCAATGTGGTGGAGTTGATGCAGGCCTGGAAGCCCGCAACGCCGCCCGGACTGATTCATGCCATCGGGCCGATTCCAATGATGCGGGCGGTGGCGTCGCTTACCCGGGAATGGGGAGTACGGACGTACGCCAGCTTGAACCCGGTGATGATCGATGGCACGGGAATGTGCGGCGGATGCCGGGTGACGGTGGGTGGGAAGGTTCGTTTCGCTTGCGTTGAGGGCCCGGAGTTCGATGCGCACGAGGTGGATTTTGATGAATTGGCCAGAAGAAACCGGGCGTATGCCGATAAAGAGAAGGAGGCGCGCGAAGCTCATCCGTGCCGCATCGGACTTGGGTAGGGGTTCGGTAGGCGGGCTAACCGGCCGGCGAATTGGCGGCTGATGTGGCCCGGGTTTCGCCCTGGCACTGCAAACTGTGGCGGGCGAGGCTGAGGACGCGATGAACCTCGATGACGTCAAACGGCTTCTGAAGGACGTCGTAACCACCCAGGTTGAGCACTTCGGACCAGAGGTATTCGTCGGCCTGGTCGCTGGTGACAACCAATGCCGGCGGATGCTCCAACGTTTGGATCGCTTCGAGCAGCGCCCGCCAGTTTCCATCGGCCAGATCCCGTTCGCAAAGGACGATCTGCACGCGCTCGCTCCGCAAGTGCCGCAGGCAGGCGGCGAGATCGCCGGCATGACTGATGTTCCAGCCGGGGTCGGTGAGTATGTGGTGAAGGAAGCGGAGGTCCACTTCCGGCTCACCGACGACCAGCAGAGAAACTTTTTCTCGCGGCCGTAATGGAATCGGGAATTTATTCACAGAGGACTCCTTTCCTATGACTCCGGATCAGGGTGCGGCGCTTTGTTTTGTTTGGATAACAGCCCGTACCGCCGCTCGCATCTCCTGATCGCTGGTACTAGTGCAGCCAGCCTGCCATTGTTGCGCGACGGCCGGACGCTTTCCGTGCGTTTTCACCCAGCCTGGTGAGTTTTGCCCCAACAAACCGCACAAGATGTGGAAAGTTTCGACAGCGAGCTCATTGTTAAATCGTTGCGTTTCAGCTATTTAACTCCGATTCTTGGTTTGGGCCGCGTCATGCACTGTATCTCGTTGAAGTACTATCCGTTTATTCGTTTGTTCTGTTTTGAGGAGGGCATTCATGCACTACCGTACATCGCCGAAGGCACTGATCCGCCTCGCCGTTGTTCCGGCAGTGCTTCTGGTTTGCACCAGCGTCGTATTTGGTGTACCTCAGGGGCACATCACGCAATATGACAAAGCCGCGTACGCCTCACCCGCAATGGTGAACTTCGTGCGTCCCGGCTTAACCATGACAATCACGTCGGCCGCGGTGGCGTCCGACGGAACCATCACGGCTCACGTCAAGTTCACCGACCCGAAGGGGTTGGGTCTTGACCGGCTTGGCGTAACCACACCGGGCGCGATCAGTTGCAGTTTGGTCGCGGCATACATTCCAAAGGGTCAACGGCAGTACACCGCGTATACGACGACCACCCAGACCAGCCCGATCACCAAGGTTACCGCCATACAGGCCGGCGCGGATTCACGCGGGACCTGGATCCAAACCGCGGATGGGGAATACGACTACAAATTCGCCACGAAGTTGCCGGCTGACGCCGACCGCACGGCGACGACCACCATCGGCGCTTATGCCAACCGCAATCTGACCGAGTTTGAGATGGGCATCAACCTGGCCGACACGGTCTACTCGTTTGTGCCGGCGACCAGCACGCCGATCGCGCAGCTTCCGCGCGACGTCATCCGTACCGCAACGTGCAACAAGTGCCATTGGGACATGCATTTTCACGGTGAGACGGGGCGCAAGTCGATGGAAGTCTGCGTCCTTTGCCATCAGCCGCAGTCGATCGATCCGGATACCGGCAACTCGGTGGACCTGCCGGTGATGGTCCATAAGATTCACATGGGCGAGCATCTACCCAGCGTGAAGGCCGGCAAGCCGTATCAGATTATCGGTTATGGCGGGTCGGTGAACGACTACTCCGAGGTGGCCTTCCCGGCCGATATCGCAACCAGCGGCGCCTGCCAGACCTGCCACGAGTCCAATCGCGGCGCGACGCAGGCCGACAACTGGAAGCTCCAGGCCAACCGGGCAGTTTGCGGCGCCTGCCACGACGATGTGAATTTTGCCAGCGGCGCCGGGCACGTCAACCTGCCGCAGGTTTCCGATTCGCAGTGCGCGACCTGCCATCAGCCGGTGGGCGAACTGGAATTTGATGCCTCAATCATGGGCGCTCACGTGGTGCCGCAGCAGAGTTCGATGCTGACCGGCCTCAAATGGCAGATTCTGAAGGTGGACGATGGCGTGGCCGGTAAAGCGCCGACGGTGACCTTTTCGATTCAGGACAAGAATGACAACCCGCTGAGCATTTCCAATATGGCGCGGCTGGCATTCGTGCTGGCCGGTCCGACCACCGATTATACGGCGTTTAAGACGGGCTACATCTCCGAGCAGGTGACCGCCAGCTCACCAGGGCTGAAGGGTGGTCCGGGAACCTACACCTACACCTTCAATACGGTGATCCCGAGCACCGCGAAGGGTACGTACACGATAGGAATGGAAGGGCGCCGTCTGGAAACCGTGCTGGCCGGCACGACCAAGGAGCGCAAGATCCAGTACGGAGCGCCGAACCCGACCATGGATTTTCCGGTGGATGGCTCCACGGTTCAACCGCGCCGGACGGTGGTTTCGCTCGACAAGTGCAATGGCTGCCACACGCGGCTGGCGCTGCACGGTGAAAACCGGCTATCGATCAACCAGTGCGTGCTCTGCCATAACCCGGTGGAGAACGACGCCGGCCTGCGCCCGGCGGCCCAGAATCCGCCTGAGACCATCGATATGGCATACATGATCCACCGCATCCACGGCGGCAAAGAGGTGAGCGCCGAATCGGGAACCAGCTATGTGATTTACGGCTACGGCGGATCGAAGAACGACTTCAGTGGCGTAGAGTATCCCTCGCCATTGCAGGTCTGCGACCAGTGCCACGTCAGCGGCAGTTACAATCCACCGCTGCCGAGGACGAACTCGGTGGTTGCCACACCGCGGTTCCCGACCAATCCGACTGGAACGACCGCTGCCGCTTGCGGCGGCTGTCACCAGACACTGGATGCGGCTTCGCACTTCCTGGCCAACACCACACAGTTGGGTGAAAGCTGCGGTGCGTGCCATTCCAAGTCGTCCGAGTTCAGTGTGAACAAGTCGCACGCCGTTGACGTGCGGTAATGAGGCGGTATCGGTTTACACTGTCTTTTTGCCCATTAGGATGTTCATGTTGAAGCGTACTGCAGGAGTCCCTCCTCATGCCGCGGAGGTCCGCCTTTGGGCGGACCTCCGCGTGGCATTTTTCTTTATTGCCAGTTTGCTGCTGCTATCCGCCGTTGCGCTGCCGGGCGCCACGCAGGAAAAGGCAGCGCCGCCACAACCGGCGGCCGAACAAAAGCCGCCGGCGGCAAGCACGGAGGCGGCGGCGGAGCCGGAGAATAATCAACCGGCGACCTATGTGGGCTCAGAAACCTGTGAGAGCTGTCACGAAGACATCGCCAAGGCGTTCAAGAAGAATCCGCACGCGATTGTCGGAACCGAGAAGCGCCGGGGGTGGGAGGGCAAGGCTTGCGAGTCCTGCCACGGCCCGGGCAGCAAACACGCCGAATCGGTGTCGCCCACCGACATTTTCAACCCGGCCAAGGCCAAGCCGGCGGCGGCCGACCGGCGTTGTCTTGGTTGTCACGCCGGGCAGCCTACGCAGGCCGGCCGGATACAGAATTCCCATGCCAACAACCAAGTGAGTTGCGTTCAGTGCCATGCGGTTCACAAGAACGGGCCGAACGGACTGGTGCCTCGCACGCCGGTTGCCATCAATGCGCAGTGTAAAGGTTGCCACAACGATATCTGGGCCTCGTTTCAGAAACCCTTCCGGCACCGGTTGCCGGAAGGCGCCATGTCCTGCGTGGATTGCCACAACCCGCACGGCAGCGCGCTTCCCCGCAATATGGCGGTCTCTTTTGCCAATGAGCCAAGTTGTTTCAAGTGCCACGGTGACAAGCGCGGCCCGTTTGTCTTTGAGCATGCTCCGATACGCGAAGACGGTTGCGGAGCCTGTCACGAAGCGCACGGCTCGGCGAACCCGCGCATGTTGACACGCCACGAAGTGCGCTATGTCTGCCTGGAGTGCCACTCCAACCTGCCCAACCCACAATCGGCTCAGGCCGGATTGTTGGGCGGCAGCCCGCCCCCGGCTTTTCACGATCTGCGCAGCCCGCAGTATCGCAATTGCACGATCTGCCACCTGAAGGTGCACGGATCTTATGTCAACCGGTCATTGCTGCGATGAAACGAATTGGATTTTTATTACTCCTATCTCTCTTGAGGCTCGCCGGCGGCGCCGGGACTCTGGCGGCGCAGCAGGAACCGAAACCGGCCGCGGCGGAAGTGAAACCAGATGAAGCCAAGCCGGCCGAAGAGAAAAAGACAGAAGACACCGCAGCCGAGTCGCCTTCGCCGGCCGCCGAGCAGTGGATCAGCGGCAACATCGACTTTGGCTATCGCTGGCGCTCCGGCGTGGGCGGCAATATGCAGACTTACCGCAGCGTTGCCAACTACGGCAGTGGCCCGAAGTTATTCGGCGCCGATCTGCTGATCACCGATCCCAAGAGCCGGCTGTTCGATACGTTGTCGCTGTTTGCCACCACCTGGGGCGGCGATCCGAACCAAACTTTACGCGTCGCCGTACAAAAGCGCGGCGTCTACCGGTTCCAGACCGATTACCGCGACATCGCTTATTTCAATTACCTTTCCGCGTACGCCAATCCGAATCTGAGCCTGGGGTCGATGATGAGCGAGCGGACCTACGACATCCGGCGGCGCTATCTGAACTCGAGCCTGGAGTTGCGGCCCGGAAAGCGCATTATCCCGTACCTGGAATTCAGCCACGATGCCAACGACGGCACCGGGATCACCACCTTCGAGGCGCAATCGAACCAGTACCCCGTGAATAACCGCGTCTGGGATGGCCAGAACGTCTACCGGGGCGGTGTGCGTTTCGAAATGAACCGCTGGCACATCACGCTGGAGCAGGGCGGTTCTACTTTTAAGGACGACAACCGCACCTACTGGAGCGGGTTGAATAATGGCAACCGTACCACGCCGTATTTTGGCCAGAACCTGACTCTATCGAACCTGAACCAGGCTTACGGCATTCGGGGCAGCAGCATCTTTGAGAAGGTGATCGCCACGGCGGCGCCAACCAAGTGGCTGAACCTCTACGGGCAGTTTCTCTATGCCGAGCCGAAGAACGACATTACGTACAGCGAGAACGCCCAGGGCAACTTTCTGCTGTTGAGCGCGTTGAGTTTCTATGGTTCCTCCTATGACACGCTCACCGGCGCCGCCCGCCAACCGCACACGTCCGCCACGTTCGGATTCGAGATGCGGCCCTTCTCGCGGTTGCGGATTGTGGATTCGGTCATGACCGACCATTACCATACGGCTTCGGCCGGTGTGCTGGCCGAGCAGCTATTCTTTACCGCAGCCAATGTCCAATCCGCCATCACCCCGGCGGTTGACCGGTTGGTTTACAACTACAACCAGCATGAGGTGAATGCGTTTTTCGACATTACCTCGAAGATCACGCTGCGGGGCGGTTATCGCTTCGTGTGGGGCGACGCCCAGGTACGATCCTCCACGTTGAATGAGCCGCTGACGGGTCCGTTTGAGAGCGGCGAGTTGCGGCGGCACGTGGGTATCGCGGGCTTGAACTATCGTTTGAGCCAGAAGTTGAACGTCAACTTTCAATTTGAAGCTTCGGACGGCATCCGGACCTATTTCCGGACGGATCTGCAGGATTACCGCAAGGCAAACGCGCGGGCGCGCTACCAGGCGCTGGCCAGTCTGCTGCTGACGGCGAACTTCACGGTGATGAACAACCGCAATCCGGTGCCGACGGTGGATTATAGCTTCCAATCCCGCACGAATACGTTTGGGGTCGAGTGGGCGCCGCAGGGTTCCAAGTATTTCAGCTTCTACGGCGACTACACACGGTCGTCGCTCCGTAGCGATATCGAATACCTGGCGCCGCAATTTCTGAACTGGGAGCGGTCGCTGTACCGTGAGAACGCGCACGTTGGCGTGGGGATGCTGGAGATGAAACTGCCGCAACTTCCGGGCGCCGAACTGAGCCTGGGCGGTTCGGTGTTCATCTCTTCGGGAAGCCATCCGAGCCGCTTCTACGAGCCGGTTGGCCGCGTGGTGCTGCCACTGCGCAAACACGTGAACTGGACGGCGGAGTGGCGCTTCTACGGCGTTTCGGACATCTTCTATTCCTACGAGGCCTTCCGCGCCCATATTTTCCAGACCGGCCTGCGATTTACGCTGTAGCCCGTTCGCAGGCTGGCATTCGGTTGTAGGATAAGCTCATGCGCCACATCCGTTTTCTCTTTCTGGGCGTCGTGGTGATGGCTGCCTTGCGGGCGGACGCGCCGCTACCGGGTGACGCCCGAATAGGGGCGGAAGTATTCCGCCAGCAGAAGTGCGTTGTTTGTCACAGCGTCAACGGCCGGGGAGGGAAAACGGCTCCCGACCTTGGGAAGCGGATTGGGCGGGGTTACGCACCCTCCACCATGGCCAGCCTGATGTGGAATCATGCGCCGGTGATGTGGGCGGCGATGGAGAAGCAGGGCATCGCCAGGCCGGCGTTGGGCGACCGGGATGCCGCCAACCTGTTTGCCTACTTCTGGGCCGACCGCTTCTTTGACCGCCCCGGCGACGCGGGCCGCGGAATGCGGGCTTTCCGGGCGAAGGGGTGCGCCGGTTGTCACGCGGTAAATACGATGGGCACCGGGCCGGCTATCGCCAGGTGGGATGTGATCGGCGATCCGATTGCGCTGGCCGCCGCGATGTGGAATCACATGGGCGGGATGCGCCAGGCGGCCGAGGCGAAAGGGCTGAAATGGCCGTCGCTGGAGCCGCAGGAGATGACCGACATCGTGGTGTACGTCCAGACGCTTCCAGGCGTACGGCGGGAGGCGCCGCGGTTCTCGCCAGCCTCCGCTTCGACCGGCGCCGAACTATTCCGTGTCAAGGGTTGCGCCCAATGCCACCAGGGGAAGAGTGCTCTTGAAGGCCGCCCGGGAGACCGGTCGATGACCGATCTTTCCGCCGCGCTTTGGAACCACGGCTCCAGGCTGGAAAGGGCCGCACCAGCGCTCTCGATGGAGGAGATGAGAAGGCTGGTGGGTTACCTGTGGACGATCCAGTTTTTCAATCAACCGGGTGACAGCGCGAAGGGGCGGCGGGTATTTGAGGCAAAAGGTTGCGGAAACTGTCACGGCCAGAGCGCGCCGGATCTGCGCAAGCAGAACCTGAGCCCGTTCGAGATGGTGGCAGGGCTGTGGAGGCACGGAGCGGACATGCAGCGGGCGATGGAGCAGCACAAGCGCGCCTGGCCGCGTTTCGAAGGCACCCAGATGGCCAACCTGCTGGCCTACCTTAATGCAAAATAGTTAAGTGGCGACAGCGCAGCTGCTTCATCGAATCTCGCTTTTTCAAAGTCTGGAGCCGGCCGAACTCGAGGCGGTGGAAAGAGTGGTGGTAGAGCGCCGCTATGAGGCGGGAACGGTCCTGTTTCGCGAGGGAGAACGCTGTGCCGGGATGTTCATCATCATCGCCGGGCGGGTGAAGATCTTCAAAATCTCGGCCAGCGGGCGGGAGATGACGATTGCCGTGGAAGCGGCGCCATCGACGGTCGCCGAACTTCCCTTATTTGATGGCGGAAATTACCCGGCATCGGTGAGCGCGATTGAGGACATCACGGCGCTCTATATCGACAAGCGCGACTTTATCCGGGTGTGCCGCCAGTATCCCGATGTCGCACTAAAGATACTGGCTGCGGTGGGCAGGCGGATGCGTCACCTGATTCTGACCATCGAGAGCATGACGTTTGGCAGTTTGCGCCAGCGCCTGGCACGTTTGTTGCTGGAAACGGCCGATGCTTCGCCATCGCGGGAGACCTTTCCGCTGACCATGACCCATCAGGAACTGGCATCGCGCCTGGGAACGGTTCGCGAGGTTGTCTCGCGTAACCTGGGGCGGTTTCAAGTGGAAGGACTGCTGCGTATCGAGTCGCGCCGGATCCGCATTCTCGACCGGGCCGGCCTGGAACGCGAGGCCGAGACCGAGTTCTGAGGCGATACGCGGTCAGGCCGATTTACCCGATACACTGAAGGCGCATGCCCGATTCTGCCAGCGCACCCGGCCAGGAATATGCCAGACGGCTGGAGTCTGCCCGCACCGCCATCGCGAGTCTTGACGCCCGCCATCGCATGCTGGGCAATACACGATTGGCGATCGCCCTGGTGGCAGTCGCCATCGGATGGTTCGCCATTGGCCAGAGGGCGATCTCGCCATGGTGGTTGGTCCCACCGGTGGCCACGTTCATTGTTCTGGCGGTGGTCCACGAAAGCGTGGTGCGGCGGAAGGCGCGCGCGGCGCGCGTGGCGGCGTTTTACGAGCAGGGACTGGCCAGAATTGAAGACCGTTGGATGGGGCGGGGCGAGGGTGGCGAGCGGTTTGAAGACCCGGCGCATCCTTACGCCTCGGATCTGGATCTTTTCGGTCACGGCGGATTGTTCGAGCTCCTCTCGGTGGCCCGCACCCGCATCGGTGAGAACTGTCTGGCCCGCTGGCTGCTGGAGGCGGCAGTTCCCAGCGAGGTACGGGAGCGGCAGGAATCGGTTGCCGACCTTCGCGAGCGCCTGGACATGCGGGAAGAGATCGCGGTTCTGGGCGGCAACTCCGGCGTCTCTCTGCATCCGGAGCGATTGATCCAGTGGGCCGAATCGCCACTGGTTCTCAATCCGGGCCTGCTGCGGGTGGCAGCCTTCATTTTGCCCATTCTGCTATCGGTGTTTACGATTGCCTATCTGGCCGCCGGGTGGCGCTTGCCGCTGCTGGTTTCCATCGTGGCCGAAGGGTCCTTTGTGATGTGGCTACAGCCTCGTGCCACGCGGGTGCTCGGTGAAGTGGAGCAGGCGGCGGTGGAACTGGAGGTGCTCGCCGAACTACTGGCCCGCCTGGAGCAGGAACGGTTCCACTCGGCGCGACTGATCAGGCTGGCGGCCGTGTTGGAGCTTCAGGGGCGATCTCCCTCCAAACAAATCGCCCGGCTGCGCCGGATCAAGGAGGTTGTCGAATCGCGGGATTCGCTGGCGGTTCGCCCGTTGCGCCCATTCACGCTGTGGGGGACGCAGGCGGCGTTTGCGGCTGAACGGTGGAGGCGCGATTCCGGGAGGCTGGTGCGGCCGTGGCTTGACGCGGTGGGTGAAATCGAGGCTCTGAATTCGTTGGCAGGTTATGCCTTTGAGCACCCGGCCCATCCGTTTCCGGAGTTAGCCGATGAGCCGCAAGGGGTTTTTGAAGGTACCGCGCTCAGCCATCCGCTGCTTGCCGAGTCGCGCTCGGTTGCCAACGATGTGACGCTCAACCGGGAGATGCGCCTGATGCTGGTAAGCGGATCGAATATGTCCGGCAAGAGCACGCTACTGCGCACGGTGGGCATCAATGCCGTGCTGGCGATGGCCGGAGCGCCGGTCTCGGCGAAGCGGCTTCGGCTCTCTCCGCTGAAACTGGGCGTGTCGATTCGCGTGACGGATTCGCTGCAAGCCGGAGCATCGCGTTTTTATGCCGAGATTACCCGCCTGCGGCAGATACTCGATCTCACCGGGTCGCCGCCGGCGGTGCTGTTTTTGTTGGATGAACTGCTGCATGGAACCAATTCCCACGACCGCCGGATTGGAGCCGAAGCGATCGTTCGCGGCCTGGTGGAGCGCGGCGCCATGGGGCTGGTGACGACGCACGACCTGGCGCTGGCGGCGATTGTGGAGACGCTGGGGGGCAGCGCCCGCAACGTCCATTTCGAGGACCAGATTGAAAACGGGCGTATGACGTTCAACTACCGTCTTCAGCCCGGCATGGTGACCAAGAGCAACGCCATCGAACTGATGCGCTCGGTGGGGTTGCCGCTTTGAATCCGGCGGCAGGCTCTTGAAGGTTGGGCCGCCGGAGTGGTAAGGTCAGGAGTTTCTTGTTCCGGTGGAGCCTCTAACTTATGCAACTTCGAGTTCTAGCCTTCGTCCTGGCGGGCGGTAAGGGGACCCGGTTATATCCCTTGACCAAAGAGCGGGCCAAACCCGCGGTGCCGTTTGGCGGGCGGTATCGGATTATCGATTTTGTTCTAAGTAACTTGATCAATTCGGGGATCTATTCGACTTATGTACTGGTCCAATTCAAGAGCCAGTCCCTGTTGCAGCACCTGGCCGAGGGGTGGGAATTCGGATCGCTGTTGCGGAACCAGTTCATCATTCCGGTACCGGCGCAGATGCGCTCGCCCGGAGAAACCTGGTACCGCGGCACGGCCGATGCCATTTACCAGAACATCAACCTGATCGAGCAGGCTGACCCGCATGTGGTGGCGATTTTTGGCGCGGATCATATTTACCGGATGAACATCGCCGAGATGATCGACTACCACACGCAGAAGCAGGCCCAGGCGACCATCGCGGCGATTCCGGTACGCAAGGAGCTGTCGCGCGAATTCGGGGTGATTGAAACGGCCGGCGACGGGCGCATTCTCGGTTTCCATGAAAAGCGGGCGGATGCGCCCACCATGCCAACCAACTCGCGAGCGGTCTTCGCCTCGATGGGGAATTACATCTTCTCGACGGACCTGTTGTTGCGGGAGTTGCACAAGGATGCGGCCGACGAGGAGAGTTCGCACGATTTCGGACGCGACATTCTGCCGTCGCTGGTGGGCCAGGCCGAGATGTTCGCATACGACTTTCAGACCAACCGCATCCCGGGCGATCAGCCGTCTTCTTCGGCCTACTGGCGCGACGTCGGCACGATTGACGCTTACTACGACGCCAACATGGACCTGAGGGCGGTAGCGCCGGCCCTGAACCTGTACAATCGCCGCTGGCCTTTGCGAACCGCCGGGTATATGGATGCTCCGGCGAAGTTCACCTTCGATGATGACGGACGGCGCGGCCATGCCATTGACTCGATCGTTTCGGGCGGCTCGATTCTTTCGGGAGGCGAGGTGAGAAATTCCGTCATCGGCCGCGGCGTCCGGATCCATGCGGGAGCGAGCGTGGAGGAATCGGTAATTTTCGATAATTGTGATATCGGCCGCCACGCCAGGATCCGCCGGGCGATTCTGGATAAGAACGTGCGCGTTCCCGAATGGGCGACCATCGGCTACGACCTGGAGCGCGACCGTAAGTTCCACTATGTAACCGAATCGGGCGTGGTGGTGGTTGAGGGGCGCCGTTCGCGGGTCGACGTGGCGACGTTGGATCTCTAGCCTGGCGGTCAGGACAATTTGCCAGGCTCCATAGCGAGGACCGGAGCCGTGTGCGGGAGTGGAACGTGATTTCGACTGGCAGTTAGGAGGCGAAGCCGGTGTCCGCCACCGTTGTTTTCATCATCGTTTTCCCGATTGCACTGCTGGCCGGTGGCGCGCTGCTGTGGGCCCTCCTGCTAAGGCACCGCCTCCGTACGCAAACGCAGTTTATTCTCCAGCAGATGGAAACCGAAGTGGTTCTGGAGAAGCGGTTTCACGACCTCTTTGAAAATGCGCACGACATCATTTATACCCACGATTTGTCCGGGCGGCTGACATCGTTTAACAAAGCGGCGGAAGGGCTTACGGGTTATTCCAAAGTGGAAGCTCAGGCGATGAGCATACTTGAGCTGACTCCGCCCGAACGCCGCGTGGAGTTGCGCCGGTGGCTCGATCAGTTAGCCGGAGGCGGCGGCAACAGCACGACCGAAGTGGAGATTGTATCCCGCAGCGGGCGCGTTTCCGTGCTGGAGGTGAGCGCGCGTCTGATTTACCGGGGAGACAAGCCGATCGAGGTGGAGGCTATCGGCCGCGATGTCACCGACCGTAAACGTGTCCAATCGGAGTTAGAACGGGCCAGCCGCGAAGCGGAAGCGGGAGCGCGGATGAAGGATCAGTTTCTGGCCAATATGAGCCACGAGATTCGTACGCCGCTCAACGGTGTGATCGGGTTGACGGCGCTGCTGCTCGAAAGCGAACTGGCGCCACAGCAGCGCGAGTACCTGGAGATGGTGAAAAATTCGGCCGATTCGTTGATGACGCTGGTTAACGACATCCTGGACTTTTCCAAGATTGAAGCCGGCAAGTACGAGCTCGACCCGATTGAGTTCGTGTTGCGCGACTACCTGACGGAATCGGTTCGCATCATGCAGTTGCGGGCGGCGCAGAAGGGGATCGGACTTGGCGTGACGGTGGGCGCGGAAGTTCCCGAACGGGTAATCGGAGATCCTGACCGTCTTCGCCAGGTTCTGATGAACCTGATCGGCAACGCGATCAAATTCACCGCGCAGGGCGGCGTTGAACTGCTGGTTAGCGTGGAACGCCTGGAGCCAGAGGCGGCGACGCTGCATTTCGTCGTAGAGGACACCGGAATCGGGATCGCGCCGGCGAAGCGGGCGTCGATCTTTGAGGCGTTTTCGCAGGCCGATGGCTCCACCACGCGGCAATATGGCGGTACCGGGTTGGGGCTGGCGATCTGTTCGCAACTGGTCACTTTGATGGGCGGGCGAGTTTGGGTGGAAAGCGAGGTGGGTAAGGGAAGTTGCTTCCACTTCACCGTGAACTTCGGCCTTCCGGCGCCGGGTGGCGAACAACGGCCGGCTTCGCCGGAGACGGCCGCGGAGGGCGCGCCGGTTGGGGATGCAGAGCCGGCAGGCCGCCGGATCCTGCTGGCCGAAGATAACATTGTGAACCAGCGGCTGGTTCGCGGCGTGCTCGAGCGGCATGGATTCCGGGTGACCGCGGTAGCGAATGGGGCAGAGGTACTGCGGGCGCTGGAGTCCGGACCCTTCGACCTGGTGTTAATGGACGTGCAAATGCCGGAGCTGGACGGGCTGGAGACAACGATCCGCATCCGCCGGAAAGAGTCGGCCGGGGGGACGCCACGAATGCCGATTATCGCGCTGACTGCCCATGTGCTTCAGGCCGACCGGGATCGCTGTCTTGAAGCCGGGATGGACTACTACATCGCGAAGCCGATTGAGCCGGTGGCGCTGGTCGATCTGGTGCGGCGGGCGGCCGGAGGAACCGCTTCCGCCGCTTAATGGAAATCGTGCGAGAGGTTGGTCTCATCAATCACCGATAGCGGGCGTACGCGGCCGGCGCGCACCGATAGCAACCCGTCCTGGTTCTGCAACGTTCCGTCGACGATCAGGAAGGGCTCTTCCACCAGCACCAGCTTGTTCCGTTCGAAAACATCGGGATTGACGATGATGTTGGAGATTCCGGTTTCATCTTCCAGACTGAGGAAGACGAAGCCGCCGGCCGTGTTGGGGCGCTGGCGGACGATTACGCAGCCGGCTACGGAAACCAGGCGGCCGCCGGGTGTGCGGGCCAGGTCGGCCGCGCGCAGGATGCGGCGGCGGTCGAGATCGGCACGGCGGAAGCTCATCGGGTGTTTGCCGATGCTGAGCCCGGTGCCGCGGAAGTCGCTCCGCAGGCGGTCGAGCGGGGTCATTACGGCCAGCGGCGATTCGGCGGCATCCTCCGTCAAGCGGGCGAACAGGGGGCCGGGAGGACGGACGGCCTTTTCCGCCTTCCAGAGAGCATCGCGGCGGTGATTGGCTTGAACGGAATTCAGCGCTCCTACTTCGGCCAGGCGGCGCATCTCCTCGCGGGTGATCCCGGGCAGGCGGCGGGCGAAGTCGTTCAGGTCGAGAAACGGAGACTGGCGCCGCTCCCGGACGATTGCCTGTCCGGCTTCGGCGCGCAGCCCCTTCACGTAGCACAGGCCCAGGCGGACCATTCGCTCGTCCTGCCCGCCGTTCTCGATGGCGCAGAGCCAACCGGAAACGCTGACATCGACAGGGCGGAAATGCAGGCCGTGCCGCTGGGCGTCCTTGATGAGCGTGTTGGGGTGATAAAAGCCCATCGGCTGGTTGTTCAACAAGGCGCAGGTGAAGGCGGCCAGGTAGTGGCACTTCAGATAGGCGCTGGCATAGGCCAGCAGGGCGAAGCTGGCGGCGTGGGACTCCGGGAAGCCGTAAAGGGCGAAGGAGGTAATGGCCTGTACGATGCGGTCCTGTACGGGCGGCTCCACGCCCTTGCGGGTCATGCCCGCGCGCAGGCGGACCTCCACTTCCTGCATCCGGCGCTGGGATCGCTTGTGGGTGAAGGAGCGGCGCAACTCCTCGGACTCGCCGCCGGTGAAGCCGGAGATCAGCATCGCCATTCGCAGAAGCTGTTCCTGGAACAGAGGAACGCCCAGAGTGCGGCGCAGCACGGGTTCGAGCAGCGGGTGCATGTAATCGACCGGCTCGCGCCCCTGGCGGCGCTTCAGGTAGGGGTGCATCAGCTTGCCGGCGATCGGTCCGGGGCGGATGATGCCCACTTGAACCACGATGTCGTAGAAACGCTCCGGGCGGAGGCGGGGCAGGGAGGCCTGCTGGGCGCGGCTCTCCACCTGGAACATACCCACCGTGTCGGCGGTTTGCAGGGCGTGATAAACGGCCGGGTCGTTGGGGGGGAGTTGGGACAGATCGACCTGTTCGCCATAGGAGTCGTGGATCAGGCCCAGTGAATCCTGCATGACGGACATCATTCCCAGGCCGAGCAGGTCAATTTTGATCAGCCCCAGGGCGGCGCAGTCGTCTTTATCCCACTGCACTACCACACGGCCGGGCATGGTGGCCGGTTCGAGGGGAACTACCGAGTCGAGAGCGTCCTGGCAGACGATCATTCCGCCGGAGTGCTGGCCGAGATGGCGGGGCAGATCCTGCACGGCGCCGAAGATTTCGAAGAACTCGGAGATTAGCGGGCGGTGGATGTCCAGGCCGGCTTCGCGGAGCCGGCCTGGGGCGATGTCCTGGGGGTTCTTCCAGTCGAAGGTGTGCAGCAGATGGGCCAGGCGGGCCGAGTATTGCTCGTCGAACCCCAATGCTTTGCCTACGTCGCGCGCGGCCGAACGGGTGCGGTAGGTGATGACGTTGGCCGTCATGGCCGCTCCGCGCTCTCCGTAGCGCGAGTAGACATACTGGATGACCTTCTCGCGGCGATCGCCGCTGGGCAGGTCGAGATCGATATCCGGCCACTCGCCGCGCTCTTCGGAAAGGAAGCGCTCAAACAGCAGTTCCATGCCCACCGGGTCCACCGCCGTGATCCCCAGCGAGTAACAGACGGCGCTGTTGGCGGCCGAACCGCGCCCCTGCGCCAGGATGCCTTCGCGGCGGCAGAACTCCACCAGATCCCAGACGATGAGGAAGTAGCCGGCCAGGTTCAGGCGATCGATCAGGGCCAACTCCCGCTCGATCTGGCACCGGGCCTGGTGATGGTAGGGCCGGTAGCGGTTTTGGGCGCCTTCCCGGGTTCGTTTTGTCAAAAACGACATCATCGTTTCCCCCGGGGGCACGGGGTAGCGGGGGAATTCGTAGCCCAGGTCCTCGAGCGTAAACTCCAGGCGTCCGGAGACTTCCACGGTGTTGGCGAGCGCTTCAGGCAGATCGGCGAACAGGCGGGCCATCTGCCGGGGGGTCTTCAGGTAGCGTTCGCTGTTGGCGTTGAGCAGGCGCCCGGCGGTTTCCAGCGCCACCTTGTGGCGCACACAGGTGAGCACGTCCAGCACCCGGCGCTGGCCCGGGGCGGCGAAGCGCGGGGCGTTGGTGGCTACCAGCGGGATCTTCAGCGAACGTGCCCGCCCGATGGCCGCCTCGTTGCGGGCTTCCTGCCGGCGATGGAAGTGGCGGCTGATTTCTACGTAAACATTTCCCTGCCCAAATGTTTTAATTAACTCCAGAAAGCTTTCCGGCGGCAACTCTCCGGTCAGGCAAAGCACTCCTCCGGCGTGCTGGCGGAGTTCTTCGGCCGTAACCGAGCCCTGCCCCTTGGGCGAGCGCATCTTCATGAGGGTGATCAGCCGGCACAGGTTTTGGTAGCCCATACGGGTGCGGGCCAGCAGAGGATAGCGGGCGCCGCCGGGACCCGTTACTTCGGCGCCGGCGTGGGGGCGGATGCCGGCCTTTTTAGCGGCCAGGTGGAAGCGCGGGGAGCCGTAGAAGCCATCGCGGTCGAGCAGCGCCATGGCCGGGTAGCCAAGTTCGGCGGCGCGGGCGGCCATCTCCTCAGGCAGCGAGGCTGCTTCAAGGAAGCTGAAGGCGGAGGCGGCGTGGAGTTCGACGTAATCAGTCATAGTTCCCCGTGATGAACCATGCTCCGGTGGAGCGGTCCCGAGAGAGGCGATAGAGCGTGCCGCCGGCCAGCGCCAGATCCCACTCATCGTGCGACCAGGCATCGGAGCGCCACCAGTCGCCCGAGGTGCGCCAGGGTCCGGCCAGGGAAACGATGCGGCCCTGGATGCCTGGCGCTTCGATTTGAACCGGCTGCCCGTCACGAGAGCGGACGCGGGCCTGGAGCGGGGGGCGGTAGACGCGCAACGCCAGGTGGGGTTGGCCGGTGTGGGCGGCGGGGCGGTCCGGCCAGAGGCCGAAGTGCTTCATGCGGAAAGCGCCGGGGCGGTGGGTGTCGATCAGTTCAGCGGCGCCCACGTTTTCCCGGCCTACCAGTTGAGCGATACGGGCCAGGGTCAGTTCCAGCTTTTCCGGTTGGGGTACGGCGGGCAGGAAGAGCCCGTTTTGAACCACCCTGGGATCTACCGGCGTGGTGGCGAGGGTGAGCTTGACGATGGGGGCGGCGGGTGGTTCATTTTCCAGATCGAGCTGGAGGAGTTTGAGGAAGGTCCGGGAATTGAGCATGGGGTGAGGGAGGCGGATGGTCCGGACGTGTTCGGCGCCGTTGGCCAGAGCCAGGCGGAGGCGGATCTCGTTGGCCGCCAGGCCGTGCGATTCCAGCCGGGCGCAAAGTTCGTTCAACAGGCGGGCCAGCAGAAAGGCCAAAGGCTCCAGCAGCGTAAGAGGGTAATCGAGATCGAGCGATTCGGAAAATGTGGGTGCTTCGTGGGGCGGCACAAGAGGGCGGCGGGATTCTCCCCGGGCCAGTTTCCACAGCCGGACACCTTCGAGGCCGAAGCGCTCGGCGACGCCTTTGATTGGAAGGGCGGTGAGGTCGCCGAAGGTCTTCAGGCCCCAGCGATGGAGAATGCCGATGATTTCGGGCGGAGCGCCCAAATGGCACAGGGGCAGGGGGGCGAGCGAGCGCGCTTCGGCGCCGGGTGGAACGATGGTGATGCCGGAGAATCCCCGGGCAGCGGCCAGGGCGGTGTCCGGGTTGCCGGCCAGGGCGACGTTTACGGCGAGTCCTTCGGATTGGGCGCGGGCGTGGATGGCCGCGGCGAAATTTTCGGGAGAACCGAACAGTGTCCCGATGCCGTGGGCGTCGAGCAGGACGGTGTCCGGGGCGGTAAATTCCACCAGCGGCGAGAAGTCATTCAGCCAGCCAGGCCGGCCGGAGAGGGGGTAAATGCAGGCGTACATCTTTCACCCCACGGCCCTCGTGTCGAAACGAGTATGGATGGCGCCCACCGGTTTGCGCGCCGATACGGAGGCGGTAGCGCCGTGGAGCAGGTGGCCGGACCAGTGCTGTTGCTGCTTTCCGGTTTCCAGGATCAGCGAGGCGCAGGTGCGGGCGTTGGGCTGTTGCTCCACCAGCAGCAGGATGGATGGGGTGGGTTCGATGGCTCGCCGGAAGCGAAACCATGCGGCCAGTGGAATACGGCGGGCGATTTCCTGCCGGACGCCGGCCAGATCGAAGGCCAGGAGCCCAAATCCACCTGCATGTACAAGCAAATCCACTACTTTCAGCGCGTGGTCGAGGTTGCCGCCACAGCGCACCCAGAGCAGCCGGTCCAGATCGAGGCCGGTGGCGGCAGCTGAGGCCGGGTCGAAGCTGTCGTTGGTATCGGCCAGGGCGCAGATCTCCTGCCGCGACGTAGCTTCGGCCAGCGCGCGGAGCATCAGGCTGGTACGGCCGGAGGAGGCGGGGCCACAGACTTCGGTGATCGCCCCACGGGGGAGTTCAAGCCCCGTAATTCCGCCGGGAGCCCGTACCGGGGCGGAGCGGTCCTTCCAGCCCATTTGAGGAAACCGTTGGAGGAGTGTCGGGACGTTCATAACAATGTTCGTCTTATTTTCGCCTAGCGTTCGAGGGAATGCAAGAGCAATACTGGTTGAGCGATGCGACGATTGGGGATGGCAATCGGCCTCAGGAAAGAGGGTGAGGAGGCTTACCGTAAATACCACGCCGCTATCTGGCCGCGGGTGCTGGAGGTAATTCGGGAGTGTAATATCCGGAATTACTCCATCTACCTGAAGGACGGAATGATGTTCAGCTACTTCGAGTATCACGGTACCGACTTTGCCGCCGATATGGCGAAGATGGCAGCCGATGAAACTACGCAGCAGTGGTGGTCGGTGATGCAACCTTTACAGGAGCCGCTGGCCACGCGTAAAGAAGGCGAGTGGTGGGCAGAGATGGAAGAAATCTTTCATGTGGACTGAACGAAGGTTTAGATGAAAGAATTTTCATGCTACACGGTGAGTGGCACCTCATCAGAATAGAACAAGATGGGTTTATTGAGAACCGCGGTGTACGGGACAAGTGTCCGAATCGGGTCGTGCACCATTTCCTTTGAACGGACATTGCGGGCGCCCGATCGTAACAGAGAGAGTGATGGACCGTTGCCCGCTTTGGGCTTATTTCCGGTAACGCTTCTGAAGCGGACGCCGCTGACGGTAGGAATCCCAATATACAGACGGGAAGCGATGCGGATCGCGCTCGAGTCTCACCGGCGGCCGAATGCGGTGATGATAGGCGACGGCGGGCTCAATGCCATTACCGGGCAAAAGTGGACCGGGGAGTTGCGGCAGCGGCCACAAAACTACCTGGTTTGTCCCGGCCAGCCGTGGATAGACGGATTTGAGGCCGGTTCCACGCTTCATCTGGTGGTATTTGAGGGGAGAGAAGACCTGAAGCAGATTCGGCACCGGCCGGGC
>JADZGD010000085.1 GCA_020854055.1 Bryobacterales bacterium
GCCCGTACCGGAACCGCGGCGTGGCCGAAAACCTGGACCTGTTTGAGCGCATGCGCGCCGGCGAGTTTCCCGATGGGAGCCGCACGCTCCGCGCGAAGATCGACATGGCGTCGCCCAACCTGAACCTACGCGACCCGGTGATGTACCGTATCCTGCACGCCAGGCATCATCGCACGGGAGACAAGTGGTGCATCTACCCGATGTACGACTATACGCACGGCCAGTCGGATTCGATCGAGGGTATCACGCACTCCATCTGCACGCTGGAATTCGAAGATCACCGCCCCCTTTATGACTGGTTCATCGAGGCGCTGGGTATCTACCACCCGCAACAAATCGAATTCGACCGCCTCAACCTGACCCACACATTGTTGAGCAAACGCCGCCTGCTGCAACTGGTGCGCGACGGCCACGTCAGCGGCTGGGACGATCCGCGCATGCCGACATTGTGCGGTGTCCGCCGGCGAGGTTATACGCCGGAGGGCATCCGCAACTTCTGTGAGCGGATCGGCGTTTCCAAGACCAATGGCATCATCGAACTGGGTTTGCTGGAGCATTTCCAGCGCGAAGATCTGAACAAACGGGCGCTACGCGCAATGGCGGTGATCGATCCGTTGAAGGTGGTGATCGATAACTACCCGGACGCGCTGGTGGAGGAAATGGAGGCGGTGAACAACCCGGAAGACGGATCGGCCGGCACGCGCATGGTGCCGTTTTCCAAGGCGCTCTACATCGAGAAAGCCGACTTTCGCGAAGTGCCGCCCAAAGGCTACTACCGGCTCTCGCCGGGCAAGGAAGTGCGATTGCGCTACGCGTACTTCGTCACCTGCACCGGCGTGGTGAAGAACGACGCCGGTGAAGTGGTGGAGGTGCGCTGCACTTACGATCCGGCTTCCAAGGGCGGCAATTCGCCCGATGGCCGTAAGGTCAAGTCGACCATTCACTGGGTTTCGGCGGCGCACGCGGTAGAGGCGGAAGCGCGGCTTTACGACACGCTGTTTTCCACCGCGGACCCCAACGAGGAGAGTGAAGGCAAGGATTTCACCGCCAACCTGAATCCGAATTCGCTGGTGGTTGTTCCGGGCGTCAAACTGGAACCCGGCTTGGCCTCAGCGGCGCCTGGCAGCCGTTACCAGTTCGAGCGCCTGGGCTACTTTTGCGCCGACAAGGACTCGACGCCGGAAAAACCGGTATTCAACCGTACGGTTGCGTTGCGTGACACGTGGGCCAAAATCGAAAAATCTCAACGGGAGAAGGGCGCCTGACGCGATGGTGATCCTGGGAATCGGCGGCATCTTGAACGACGCCGCCTGTGCATTGATGAAAGACGGCGCGCTGGTGGCGGCCGTGGAGCAGAATAAGATTGCGCGGCGCCGGCGTCCCGGCAAGTTGCCGGAGGAAGCCATTGAGGCATGCCTGAAGCTGGGTGGCATTTCGGCCGGCCAGGTGGATTCGGTGGCGATCGTGCGGCCATTTTCGGCCGGGCCCGAAGGGATTACCAATCTGGAATTGCGCGAACATTTTCCCAACAGCCAGATCCTGCTGGTGGAGCATCACGCCGCCCATGCCGCCTCGGCCTACTATGCTTCGCCGTTTACCGACGCCGCAGTGCTGACGCTGGACCATTCGGGCGACCTGCGTAGCGGCGCGCTTTGGCGCGGCGAGGGAAACCGGCTGACACTGGACCGGGAACTCTTCTACCCCGATTCCCTCGGCGAGGTCTACAGCCGCGTTACCGATCTGCTGGACTTTGAACCGGGCGCCGACGAGCACAAAGTGCAGTGGCTCTCCGCCGCCGGCACGAGCCGCCTGACGCAGTTATTTGAAGAAATGCTCGATTCGCGCCACGCCGGCTGGCCGCATATCGACCAGTCCTTTTTCAACGGCGACCGCCACGATCGTGGAGGTTTCAGCGCGAAGTTCTACCTGGGCGCCGGCCTGGTGGACGGAGCGCAGGTGCCGGCCGCCCTCAAAGCCGATATCGCCGCTGGTGTTCAACACGCGGTGGAGGTGATGGCGCGCCGCATGGCCGGCTCGGGAGAGAACCTCTGCCTGGCGGGCGGCGTCATGCTGAATGCGCTACTGGTAGCAGCGCTCGAGACTTCGGGCGAGTGGAAGAACGTCTTCGTGCAGCCGGCTGCCGGCAACTCGGGCACCGCCATTGGAGCGGTGCTGCATGCCTGGCACATAATGTTCGGCCACGGCGAGCGTACTTCAGTGGGCAACTTCTGCCTGGGGCCGGAGTTCGACGCCGAGCAGATCAAACGGGCGCTCGAGAACTGCAAGCTTCGTTTTCGCTATCTGCTGACCTCCGAAGACCTGGTGGATAGCGCCGTTGCCGTTCTCAACAGCCACAAGATCGCCGCCTGGATGCAGGGGCGCATGGAGTTCGGCCCGCGCGCGCTGGGTAACCGGTCTATTCTGGCTTCCCCGTTGAATCCATACTCCACCGAGAACCTGAATATTTTCATCAAGCACCGTGAGCCGTTCCGCAAGTTTGCCGCCTCTGTGCCGCTGGAGTTGGCCGCCAGCTACTTCGAAGTCGGATCGAATGCGCGCTTCCTGGCAACCGTCGGACGGGTGCGGCCCGAGCACCGCAAGACGTTTGAAAGCGCCATTCTCGGCGAAGACATGGTGCGGGTGCATACCGTGTCGCGGGAGGACAATCCCATCTTCTGGCGCCTGCTGCACAAGGCAGGCGAAGTGACCGGATTACCGGTGCTCTACAATACTTCGTTCAACCTGTTCGGCGATCCGCTGGTGTGCACGCCCCGCGACGCGGTTCGTAGCTTCTACTCTTCGGGTATCGACGCGATGTTCGTGGGCCACTTCCTGTTGGAGAAGTAGCCATGCGGCCGGGCGCGCGTGTCGCCCAGGAGCCACGCCAGGAAGCCGGCGGCCGGTACGAGCGCCGCCACCAGAAACGCTGCCTCCCACTGTCCGTGGTCGAACAGCCTGCCGAAGCCCGGCATCGCCAGTGCCACCAGCGCCGACCAGGAGCCGGCTCCGAGTCCGGCGATCAGTCCGGCATGGCGTGACGAGTACTGACGTGTGGCATAGGTGATCGAGACAATCACGATTCCCGCCGCGACGAACATGCTGAAGAACAACTCGAGCAGGAGCAGGGGGTAAGACTCAAACCAGGGCGCCGCGGCCAGCGGAAGGCTCAGCAGCGCTTGCAGGCCGAAGAGTATGCGGAACGTGCGTTGCTCTGTGGCGCCGCCCAGTACGCGATCCGAGATCCAGCCCCATGCGAAGTAGCCCACCTCCCATCCAAGCGGTGGAATCCAGAGCACGGCTCCAATCGCCGCCTGTGACTTGCCCAGCGCCTGGCTGAGATAAATGGACGTGCCGTAGATGACAAAGCCCAACGGCAGCGCGCCCAGCGCATAGAGCATCATGAAGCCCCAGGTGCGCGGATCGCGCACGCTCGGACCCGCAACCGATTCCCCACCAGCCGCCTGACAGGTCCGCGACGGCCGCCGCGCCAGATCTTTTCTCCGGCACAGGATTGACCACTGAACGAGCCATGCCGCGCCGATCATGCCGGTAAACCAGAAGGCCGCCCTCCAGCCGAAATGAATGAAGATCGGCGTCACGATGATCGGCGTGATGATCGCGCCCAGTGAGCCGCCGCTGTAGGAAATGGCGATGCCGCGCGAGCGCTTCAGTGGCGGCAGGGTCTGAACCACCGTCCGTAGTCCGCCTGGGAATGTTGCCCCTTCGCCGAATCCCAGCATCGCGCGGGCGATGGCGAAGCTCCAGAAGCCGGTCGCGAAGGCGTGGGAAAGCGAGGCGATCGACCAGAATCCGACCGCCAGTGTCATCCCGACGCGCAGGCCGGCACGGTCCAGAAATCTTCCCCACAGTGGATTACCCGCCATATAGGCGATAGAGAAGGCGGAGATGACGATGCCGTACTGCTCCCCCGTGAGGTGCGTTTCCTTGAGGATCGTCGGTGCCAGCAGAGCCAGCGTGACACGGTCGATGTAGCTGATTAGCGACACCAGCATCATCGACACCGTGGGAATCCACGTGTTTAAGCGACGCCCCCCTGTACTCAAGCACAAGCATCATATCAACAGCCACGCCGGCAGGAAAATCAGTAAGATCGAAGTGCAGTTGATCGGGAGCGTACACACACAACCATGAAGAATGTAACAGTCCAGGTGCGCCGGAGTATTGGGCAGGCGGGTGGCGTCCGCTGCCGGGTGGGCGTTTTCGGGATCGGGTTGGCCGCCTACTGGCCGCAGTTCCCCGGCCTGCGGGAACGCCTGATTGGCTATCAGGACGAAGTGGAGCGGCGGTTGTCTGCCTTCGGGGCCGATATTGTCTCGGTGGGCCTGATCGACGACGCTCATAGCGCCCGCCGGGCCGGAGAGCTGCTGGCAGCCGAGGGCGCCGATCTGTTGGTCTGCTATGTAGGAACCTATGCCACCTCCAGCCAGGTGTTACCTATCGTGCAGCAGGCCAAGGTGCGAGTGCTGGTGCTGAATCTTCAGCCGGTGGAGGCGCTCGATTACGAAAACACCGATACTGGCGAATGGCTGGCCAACTGCTGTACCTGCCCGGTACCCGAAATCTCGAATGCCTTTAACCGGGCGCGCATTCCCTTCCAGGTGGTCTCCGGCATGTTGTTCGATGATGCTTCCTGGACCGCTGTCGGCGAATGGTGCCAGGCGGCTTCGGCCGTGCGGGCTTTGCGGCAGTCACGCATTGGCTTTCTCGGCCATACCTATCCGGGAATGCTCGACATGTACTCGGACTTCACCATGGTTCACGCCGCGATGGGCGCGCACGTGGAAGTGTTGGAGATGTGCGATCTCGCAAAGCGCGTTCCCGAATCGGGTGACGCGGAGGTAGCGGCCAAACTGGATGAGGCCCGGGCACGCTTCGAGATCGCCAGCGACGTTCCACCAGGCGATTTACAGTGGGCGGCACAGGTGGCCGTGGGGCTGGACCGGTTGGTGGGGGACTTCGATCTTCAGGGGCTCACCTACTACTACCGCGGCCTGGATGGCAACGAGTACGAACGCCTGGGAGCCGGGTTGATTCTGGGCAACTCACTGCTCACCGCGCGCGGCATCCCCGCCAGCGGCGAGGGTGATCTGAAGACCTGCATCGCCATGCTGCTGATGGACCGCCTGGCCGCCGGCGGCTCCTACACGGAATTTTACGCCATGGACTTCCGTGAGAACTTCGTACTGATGGGCCACGATGGCCCCGGCCACATCGCCATCAGCGACTACAAGCCCGTCCTGCGAGGACTCGGCTTGTACCATGGCAAGCGTGGTTTCGGCGTCTCGGTCGAGTTCAAGGTGAAGACCGGACCGGTTACCATTGCCGGCCTGACGCAGGTGGCGGGGGGTGCGTTCAAGTTCCTGGGCGCAGAAGGTGAATCGATTCCCGGACCCATTCTCCGCATTGGGAACACCAATTCGCGGTTGCGCTTCGGTTTGCCGCCGGCGGCGTTTGTCGATCGCTGGTGCGCCGAAGCGCCGACGCATCACTGCGCGCTCGGGGTGGGCCACAAGCTGGGACACTTCCGCAAGATCGCCACGCTACTCGATATCCCGCTGGCCGAAATCGGCTAGCGCCGCTCCACCAAAAACTCGATGCTCTCGACGGCCAGGTCGTGAATCCGGCGCGCCAGCGTGGGGAACTTCATTAGCTCGGACTCGCCGCGCAGCCGCGCAGCCGCTGAGGGCCTAACCACCAGCCGGTAACGGTCGGCGCGGTCGCGGTAAGAGTACTCCACGTAGACGGGAGCCTCTTCGCCGATCAGTTCCATGAGTGTGTCCCAGAAGGTCCGGCGCCGGAAGAGACGGTGCCCGAGGGCGGCCTCACGGGGAAACTCCACACGCTGGCTCGCGGCGCGCAGGATTACCCGGGCGCAGCACTGCCGGTCGAATGGCCGGCCGGGATCGGAATCGGGAAAGCTCCGCAACAGGACGGTCAGCTCCTCGATCCCGGCATGGTGAGGCTCCCATCGGTAGCGTGTGCCTCCGCTGATGAAGGAACCGCGCCGCAGCGTGGCATGAATCCGCTGGTGGTCCTTGCCCGTCACTGCCAGGATCTCTTCGATCAGTTCGCCGAACGGCATCTGGCGAACGACTACCGGCGTAATGGCGATCGCCTCGGCGCCCTCCGAACTCAGCTTGACGCGAATCGTTTCCGGCAGAGGCATGAGGCTGATTTAGGTCCTCCAGCGGATTCCAAGGCCGAGCGTATGGCGGGCATAGTTGAGGCTGCGTTCAAGGTCGTTCTTTTGTTGCAGTTTCAGGGCCGCCTGGAATTCAGGCGGCTGGGGGCCGGCGCCGGCGATCATCATCGGTCCCTGGTAGGGATGGCCCTTTTTTGCCAGCGCCAGGAAGCGCGCGAAGCCGGCCGCCCGTTTATTCGGGAACGCCCTCCAGTACTCCGGCTCCAGATAGGGCAACACCGACGGCGGGCGCCCGGTGATAATTTCCAGTTGAATGGAAGCCTGTGGGCACACCTGCTTGAACCGGATGAGAAACTTCTGAAAATCGATGCTGCCATCGCCCAACGCCACCCACTGAAACGCCGCGCCGCGAGGGTGTTCGTAAACGGCCGAGTCGCGAAAGTGCGTCGTCAGGACGTAAGGACCTAATACCTCCAGCGTCAGCTCCGGGTCTTCCAACACCCACATCGGATTGCCCGCGTCCAGGCAGGAGCCGACATAGTCTTTTCCTGCCTCCTCGATAATCGTCTTTACCTCGCGCGCTTCGAGATCTCCGCTGTGGTTCTCGACCGCGATCTTGACGCCGGTATCCAGCGCTTCGTTGCGTGCCGACCGGAGCGCCTTGATCATCGCCTCCATGTGCGCTTCAATCGGCAGCGAACCATGCCGTTCCGCCTGGCTGCCCATGAAGCAGCGCATGGATCCGGCGCCTACGGCTTTGGCGGTGCGCAGTCCCCGAACCAGATACTCACGCGGAGTCCCCACTCGAGGATTGAAGCTGCGCGAGGTGGGGCACACACTGCCGATGCCGGCATCGATCCGGATGCCGAGGCTGCGGGCGCGGTCGCGAACCTTCGCCAGGTAGGGCGGCTCCAGGCTTTCGAATTCGTCAATGCTGGAGATCTGGATCGCATCCAGTTTCTGGCTGCCGGCATAGTCGAGCAGTTCGAGCGCCTTCCATTTGTAATCGCGAATGGAATACGTGTCGATACCGAGACGGACTCCGTCCCCGGTTGGAGCCGGCGCGGCGACGCCGGCGGAAACGGCGCCGGCAGCCGACTGCAGGAAAGTGCGGCGATGCATGGGAGACACCACCCGAATTATAACTGTTCACGCACGGCGGCTATTATGAAAGCGGATATGCCACGGTACGCCGCCATCGACATCGGCAGCAATTCGGTTCGCCTGCTGGTTGCTGAGACCCTAGCCGATGGGCCGCCCAGAACGCTGGCCGAAGAGCGCCGGGTAATGCGGGTTGGTTCGGGCGTCTTTCGGGACGGCGCCATCGGCAACGATACCATGGCGGCAGTGTGCGACCTGCTGCGGACGATGGCGGTAACCTACCGCGGCCTGGACGTGCTGGCGGTCCGTGCCGTGGCCACCAGCGCCGTTCGCGACGCCACCAATCAGCAGGAGTTCATCGAGCGCGCTTCGGACGCCGCCGCCACGCCGGTCGAGATCATCTCCGGGCAGGAAGAAGCGCGCCTGATCCATCTTGGCGTGCAGTCACAATGGCCTCACCCGGGCCGGCGCATCCTGATCATCGACGTCGGCGGCGGCAGCGCCGAGTTCATTCTCTCTGAAGACCAGCGGGTGAAGGCTGCCTTCTCCCGGCCCCTCGGCGCGGTGCGGCTGACCGAAGCCTTCCTGAAGCACGATCCTCCCGCGCCGTTGGAATTGCACCAGATGGAGGAATATATCACCGAGAAACTGGCCGCGCCGTTCCGCCGTTTCGGCGCGTTGCCGTTTGACCGGGTAATTGCTACGTCGGCTTCGGCCGCCGCCGTGGTTTCGGCGGTGAACAGGATCTCGCGCCAGAGCCGCGATGCGGCCAACCGAAGGAGGGCCTCGGCGGCGCAGGTTCGCCGTATCTATCGCCTGCTGGCCGGATGGAACCTGGCGGCGCGCCGCAAGACGCCGGGAATCGGACCGCGGCGTGCCGAGATCATTGTCGCCGGCGCCGCCGTCTTTACGCTCGCCGCCGCCGGCCTGCATCTTGGCTCGCTCTATTATTCGACGGCTGGCGTGCGCGACGGCGTCATCGCCGACCTGGCACGGCGTGGAGCGGGCAGCGAGCGGTCACGCCTCGACGGTGACCAGCGGCGTGTGGTTGAGGACATGGCGCGCCACTACGGGGTACCACTGAAACACGCCGCCAAGGTGGCGGCGCTATCACGCGCTCTCTTTGATGCGCTCCAACCGTTGCACGGGCTGCCGCCTGAACAGGGAAGGCTGCTCGAGGCCGCGGGCTACTTGCACGATGTGGGCCACTATGTCAGCGACACGGCACACCACAAGCATTCGGCGTACCTGGTGGCCAATTCCGACATGCCAGGATTCACGCGTCCACAGAGCGCGATGATCGCGCTGCTGTGCCGGTTTCATCGCAAGTCGATGCCTGGTATGCGTCACGATTTCTATCAGGCGCTTGATCCGGAGAGCAGGCGCACCATTCTGCTGTTGACGCCGCTGTTGCGGCTGGCCGACAGCCTGGACCGCAGCCATGACCAGCGAGTGGACGCAATTGCCGTCCAACTGCGTGAGGATGTGGTGGTGTTGGCGCTCAACGCAAGGCTGGACACGGACCTCGAACAGTGGGCGGCGGAGCGCATTGTGGCCCAGTTTCGGGCGATCTATGGCAAGCCCCTTATCATTACCAAAGCGCGGCGGTGACGATTGATGCAACGGTTTGTGCGGCAGCAGGTAGCGGAACTGATTGAGCGGCTGGCACTGGAGATGCAAGCCGCCGGCAATACCCTTGACACCGCTCAGGTTCACCGGCTGCGGGTAGCGGCCCGCCGGCTTTCCACCGCGCTACGCGTATTCGGAGAGTTCGTTCGCCCGAAAGCGGCTCGCAAGGTGCGGCGCGTTCTCCGCGAGCTGATGCGGGCGTCCGCTCCGCTGCGCGACCGTGACATCGCCATTGGACTACTGGGAGAGTGTGGCGCGCGGGACGGCGATGCGCGGTTGGTGGCGCTTGCCGGTGAGCGGAGTGAGGCTGAATTCCAACTCGTCTCGATGTTGAAGCCGCTCGCGGAGAGGGGCGTTGCGGCCAGGTGGCGGCAGCGCCTGGAGCTTTCCAAATGAGAGCGCCAAGCCTGTGGCTGCCAGATGAAAGCGTAGCGGCAAATGCGCGTAGTGGCTTGCCGCTGCTGGCCGCGCGATTTTTTGTCTCCGGAGGCGAAGCAGCCGAAGCCGGCGGCGGAGCGCGCCAACTGCACCGATTCCGGATCACCGCCAAACGGTTCCGATACACTCTGGAGATATTTCGCGGCATCTATGGGCCACGACTGCAGGTCCTGATCAATGAGGTGCGCCAGGTGCAGGATCTGCTCGGCGCACGCAACGATTGTAGCGTCGCGCTGGCGATGATCCACGGGATGGGTTGTGAGCGGCTGCGGACCTGCCTGGAAAAGCGCGGCCAGCGGCATGAGCGCGATTTTCGCCGTTTTTGGAACGAGCATTTTTCCCGGCCTGAGATCCGCCGCCGTTGGATTCATTACCTGGCCGCTTACCCTGGCCGGAAACGCGGGCAGGAAGACTGTAAGGCCACCGGCGGCGCGCCGTAACCAGCGCCCCCGTGGGAGGCATCTTTGATGTAGAGCGATGTTGCTTACGGGAATTTCGAAGCTGCCTCTCGTCACGCTGCTGGCAGCCGGGGCCGGCCTTGCTCAACAAGCCGCGCCGGAGGCGCAGGCGCCACCGCAACCCAAACGAATTCTCGGACTGATGCCCAACTACCGCGCGGTTAGCGCCGGCACGATCCCGCCGCCTCCGTCGGCACGGGAAAGCTTCAAGATCGCCACCGAGAACAGTTTCGATTATTCATCTTTTCTGTTTGTCGGTATCACCTCACTCGGCGCCGAGGCGACCAACGTTCATCCGCAATTGGGGAAGGGCCTCGATGGTTATGGCGGTTACTATTGGCGGGGGTTTCTCGACAAGGCTGACGGTAACTACCTGGTTGTATTCGCTTTACCAACCATCCTTCATCAGGACGAACGCTATTTTTCGTTGGGTAGCGGGCCCGTCTGGAAGCGCGCCATCTATGCCGCATCACGCATCCTGATCGCACCTGATTATCATGGGCACGCCAGCTTGAACGCCTCGGAGATTCTGGGACGTGGCATCGCTCAGGGTATCTCAGCTAGCTACTATCCCAGCCAGGACCGGAATGCCGGCGCGCTGGCGGTCAAGTTTGGATGGGCCATGGAGCGCGATGCCCTGACCAATGTCTTTCGCGAATTCTGGCCCGACATCGCTGCCCGCCTGTTACACCATCACGCCCCAGCCGGAGGCGACCCATGATGGGTCATTTCGGGCATACTGCTTGACCCCTCCGGGAACGCTTTCCTAAAATGATGATGTAATAAGACTTCGCAGCACCATTCGTCCATGCGCCGATCGTCACACCAACCCGCCAGGAACATGGAGGTTCTGCACGACATCGTGCAGTCCTACATCGACTCAGGCGAACCTGTGGCCTCACGCACCATCTCCCGCCACAGTCGCACGGCGTTGAGCGCCGCCACCATTCGCAACATCATGGCTGATTTGTGCGACGACGGCTATCTCTCGCAACCACATACCTCGGCCGGCCGCATCCCCACCGGGAAGGCGTTTCGAACCTACGTTCAATCCCTCAATGCGGGCCGGTTGCTGCTCAGCGAACTTTCCCGGATGCGCGATGAATTTCGAGACGCAGTTACTGTGGAAGACCGTATCGAGAAGTCTTCGCGCCTGCTGACCGAGTTGACGCACAACGTCGGCATCGCGGCGGCGATACCCGGTTCGAGCCAGGCGCTGGACCAGATTGAACTGGTTTCCCTGGGGGACCGCCGGGTAATGGTGGTCGTGGTGACCCGCGATCGCATGATCCGCAACCGCGTCGTGGTTCTGGACCAGCCGGCGGCGCAGACCGAACTTGAATCGATCCGCAACTACATCAACCGGAACTTCTCCGGCTGGATGCTCAGTGAGGTGCGCCTGGAATTGCAGCGGCGCCTGGAGCAGGAGAGCGCCGCCTATGACGCGATCCTGCGCCGCCTGAGCACGCTGTTCGCTCAGGGGTTACTGGACATCGACACGGATCCGGAAATCCATCTTGAAGGCGCCTCGAACCTGGTGGTGCTGGACCTGCAAATGACCCGCGTGCGGATGCGCGAATTGTTCCGGGCGCTCGAGGAAAAGAAGCGCATTCTCCAACTTCTGGACCGCTTTCTCGAACAGCCTTCGGGCCAGATGGCGGTGCAGGTGGGACTTGGCGAGATCCATCCGTCGATGGAGGGCTTGTCGCTGATTGGCGTGGCCGTCGAGATGGGCGGCGGCCTGCGGGTTCGATTCGCCGTTCTCGGACCGATGCGGATGGACTACGGGCGCGTGATGTCGGCCGTGCTGCACGTCAGCCGGGCCGCCGAGCCGGCTCCGGACGGAGAATAATTCCAGCGTTTCTTCATGCTAGTCTGAAATTGTGGGGAGATCTATGGAAAATGGGAAGCCTGCCGCCGATCCTATTGAGCAGGATACCGCCTCCGGCGATGGCGATGAGGTGAATCCGGTGGATGCTGCCGCCCAGTTAGCCGCGCTTGCGCAGGAACGGGATCAGTTGGCGGCCGAGAAGGCTGAACTTCAGGATCACTGGCTGCGCAGCCGGGCGGAATTTGAGAACTTTCGCCGCCGTTCCGAACGGGAGCGCAGCGAGATGTTTGAATTTGCGGCCATGGATGTCGTCCGTGCCATGCTGCCGGTTCTGGATGATTTCGAACGGGCGTTGAAGGTGGAGACGGCCGACAAGGAATACGTCAAGGGAATGGAGTTGATTTACCAGCGGATGTACGACGCCCTGAAAAAGCTCGGCTTGGAGCCGATCGCCGCTCTCGGCCAGGTGTTCGATCCCAATCTGCACCATGCCGTTGAGGTATGTCCGAGCGACAGCGTTGAGGACCAGACGATTCTCGACGAACTCCAGCGTGGGTACAATTTCAAAAGGAAGTTGCTGCGCCCGGCAATGGTGAAAGTGGCCGTGCGGCAGTAGTATGCCGGTGACAAAGCGAGATTATTACGAGATTCTCGGCGTTGGACGCGACGCCGGGGAACAGGAACTGAAAGCATCCTACCGGAAGCTGGCGTTGAAGTACCATCCCGACCGCAATCCGGGCGATCACGAAGCCGAAGACCGGTTCAAGGAAGCCGCCGAGGCTTACGGCGTGCTCAGCGATTCGCAGAAGCGCGCCGTTTATGATCGCTATGGCCACCAGGGTTTGCAGGGCAGCGCCTCTCAGCCGCCCGGGTTTGATCCGAACACCTTCGCCGACTTCAGCGACATTCTGGGCGACTTTTTCGGCTTCGGCGATCTGTTCGGAGGCGGCGGACGCCGCGGTTCGCGCAACCGCGCCCAGCGGGGCGAAGACCTGCGCTACGACCTGGAGATCAATTTCGAAGACGTAATGCACGGGATGAGCGCCGAAATTCAGGTGCCGCGTCTTGAGCCATGCAGCCGCTGCCACGGAAAAGGCGCCGAGCCTGAAGACGGCTTCACCACCTGCCCCATGTGCCGGGGCAGGGGTGAAGTAATCTACCAGCAGAGCTTTCTTTCCATTCGGCGCACGTGTTCACAGTGCAATGGCCGCGGCCAGATCGTCCGGCGTCCCTGCGTGCGCTGTAAGGGCGAGGGTTTCCAGCGTGTTGAACGCAAACTAAAGCTGAATATTCCCCAGGGCGTCGACAACGGTACCCGGCTGCGGTTGGAAGGTGAAGGCCAACCGGGCGCCAATGGTGGTCCCGCTGGCGATCTTTACGTCATTTTGAAGGTGAAGGACCACCCGATCTTTGAGCGCCATGAAAATGACCTGCACTGCGTCGTTCCCGTTAACATGGCCCAGGCTGCGTTGGGGACCGAGGTTGACATCCTTACCTTTGATGGCCTGCAAACCGTCAAGGTCCCCGAAGGAACCCAGACCGGGGAGACGATCCGCTTGAAAAATCTGGGCGTGCCGCGGTTGAACAGCCACGGCCGCGGAGATTTGCAGATTCACATTGAAGTGCGCACGCCTACCAGATTGACCCGTGAGCAGCGCCGGTTGTTCGAGCAACTCCGGGAGAGCCTGCCGGCCGAGAACGAACCTCACGAAAAGGGCATCTTCGACAAAGTCAAAGACTACTTCATGTAGAACCTCCCGGGCGATGCCCGTCTACGGTTGCGAGGCGCGGAAGTTCTCCACCCGGTGGAAGGTGAGGAAATTGGCGTCGTGAAAGTTATGTGCCCCACCAGCATCGTCATCAAACGCCGTCCGTGAGGCGACGACCAGGTCCTTACCATCAAACTGCCAATCCACGTACTGGAAGGCGTGCTTCAGCGGGTCAGGATGTTTCAGCACCACGCGTTCTACCGTCCAGTGAAGCAGGTCGGGCGATGACATCAGCGCCAGCGTATTCCGTACCGACGCCGGTTTCTCGGCGGACTGCGGGTACTCGGGCAGAGCCGGGTTTGAGAGGGTCCAATACTTCCCGCTCTTCGGGTCGTAGCGGATGGTAAACTTCTTGGCGCCGCCAGGGAAGGGGACCATTTGCTGGAACTTCAATTGACCGTTCACCAGTTTGGCGATGGCCACTTTCTCAATGTTGTCCACTCGCAGGACATCCACCAGCGAGTGGCCCGGCGCCACCACCGCATTGCCTTCCAGCCAGTGATGGCCTTCCGGCGCGTCGGAGGGGAACTCGAGCGGTGGCGTTTGGGTCCAGCTTTCCGGCTTCATCAGGTCGGCCTTAAGAGGCGCCGAGATCAGTAGCGCCTTAAAGCCGCCCCACATGCCCGGCGGATGGATCTCCATCGCCCGCCACAAGCGGCCTTTGTATTCGACCACCGGAACCGGAGCGGTGTGATAACCGCCGCCGGTGGTAAGCCGCGAGGCATCGCTCCAACTACGGCCGCCGTCAAGGGACCGCCGTATTACCACCTGCCCGTACTGACTGGCAGTGCCCATCAGGTAGAGTTTCTTGCGGTGGACGAACAGGTTACTCCAGAACTGATCCTTAAATTCGGCCGTTTTCGCCCAGGAGAGTCCGCGATCGGTAGAGCGGAATACCCGGGTAGTAGCCGATTCGTTCTCGCCGCTGCGGGGTCCGAACAGATCGTGCGAAGCAACATAGCTGCCGTCGGGCAAAATCACAATCGACGGCGAGCCAACATACTGGCCCGTCTCCTGCGGCTGATGGTCGATCACCACGCCCGGCGGTGCTGGAGCGGAAAGCAAGGCAAACGCAGCCAAGAATAATGTCATTACCCACGATTATGCCGGAATGGCGGCCCGGCGTGCGTAGAGCACCAGCCGGCGCGCTTCCCCGGCAGGCACCCGGGCTGACCCATCTTAGGGTTACGTACGGATCCGCGACATCAGGTACGCTGCTGCCAGTGCGAATAGCACATCGGGCGACCAGGCGGCCACGGCGGGAGGTAGCTGGTTCAGGTTGCCGATCTGCTCGAATAGCTGGTTGATTGCCAGGTAGGCGATGCCGATACCGAAGCTGACGCCGACGCCCGCCATCGCTCCCCGGTTGCCGGTGAGAAAGGCGAATGGCACGGAGATCATAGCCATGATCAGGGCAAACAACGGAACCGAAAATTTCTTGTAGAACTGTACCTGGAGGCGGATGGTATCAAAGCCGCTCTGCTGCAGGTCGCGAATGTAGGCCGCCAGTTCTTCGAAGTTCATTTGCTTGTCCTGCTTCACTTCTTTCAGGAAATTGGACGGCGGTTCGTCAAGTTCCGGGAAGGTGGCGGTTGCGCCGGCAAACGAGCGCAGGTTCACTTTGATTCCGTTGACGTCGCGCGACCAGCCGTTCTCAAACACCCAGGCCTTTAGCGATGGGGCCCAGCGGGCGCGTTCGGCGGCGACATGCCGTACCAGCCGGAACCGGCGGGGATCGACTTCATAGACATTCACGCCGCCCATTACGGCTTCATTCGGATCGAAGTACTTGTAATAGTAAATTCGTGTTCCGTTGTCGAAGACAATCCATTGCCGGCCGGGGTTGAGGTAGGTTTGTACGGGCTTGCCCTTGATCTCCCGGCGAATGGCATCCTGTTTCCGGTTCGCCTCGGGTACATAATAGTGATCGAACAGGAACAAGCCGCCGCTAAGCATGGCGCTGGCGATGAAGACGGGAATCGCCAACCGGTACAGGCTGACGCCGCTGGCCTTCATGGCCGTGACCTCATTGTTCTTGGTGAGGATGCCAAAGGTCACCAGCACGGCCACCAGCACGCTTACCGGCGCAAAGTCGTAGATCAGCTTGGGCGTCAGGAAGAACAGGTAGGTCAGCACGCGCTGCATCGGGATGTGGTTCTTCATAATGTCGCCCAACAGTTCGAAGAACGTGAATACATCCGTCATCACCACGAAACTGGCCAGCATCACGAAGAAGTAGAACATGAAGCTGGTGAGGACGTACATGTCCACGATCTGCGGCAGTATCGGCATACGGTCCAGCACCGGAAGTGAAACCGCCGCCGGAGCATCCGGCAGCCGCGAGCCGATCCTGCGAAACAGCCGGGTGAAGATACCCCTGAGAAAACCGATCAGGTCCCGGTCACCGGGCTTTTCCAGCCGGCTCATCAGGATAATCCCCGCCACGGCGAAGATGGCATTGGGCGTCCATACCGCCACCTCCGGGGGCAGCCGCCCTTCCTGCGCGACACGGATCAGGCTGATCAGCGCCGTATAGTAAAGCAGCGTTAGCAGAACCGTCATCACGAAGGCCCCCGAGCGTCCAGCCTTGCGGGTGGATATTCCCAAAGGAATCGCCACCATCGCCAGCAGCAGGCAGGCCGGCGGCAGAGCCAGGCGCCGGTGAAGTTCGATCTTCGCCTCCCGCCTGTCTTGCGCCGTCGCGGCCGGGGTGGCGTATGCGATGCGCTGGAGCGGCAGAGTGTCCAGCTCCACTAATTCCCGCGTGGGACGAATCTCGCCGGGGCGGCGGGCCTGAAGCGCCTCGGTCTGACGTGCAAACGCCGAGATGTAATACTCGCCGTTGAGGTCCACCCGATGTGTACTTCCGCTCTTCAGGGCCAGTTGGATGCGGTTGTTGGCCATGTCCGGCAGGGCGACCGCCTCCGACGCCACTGTGATCATCGGTGAGTCCCCGCGCTCCGGCGTTCCCGGTTTGCGCTGGCCGGGCGGAGTCACATCGGCAATGAAAATGTCCCGCCACAACGACTGTTTACCGGGCCGCACATCGGCCACGTAGAGCACGGTGTTAGGAAACTGCTCCTCAAAAACTCGCGGCTGGATGTCGGCTGTCATCTCCTCGGCGATCAGCGAGTTCATCACGCGATAGCTTTCGCGGATACTCCACGGGGTAAGCCAGAGCGAGGCGGCCGCCGTAACCAGCAGCGCCGCCAGTGCGAACGCGATCACCGGCAGAACCACCTTGCGTCCAGGCACGCCGGCCGAACGCATGGCAGTGATCTCCCCATCTCCCGACATGCGGCTCAGCCCGATCAGCACGCCCACCAGCACCCCGATGGGAATGGCGAAAATCAATACCGGCGGCAGGACCAGCGCGAACAGGTACAGTTGGGTGTTCCAGGGCGCGGAACTGCGCACCAGAATCTCAAACAGCTTGCTGAGTTTCTGCAGGAATAGAACAAATGAAAACAGGACCGTTCCCAGGAACGCGCTGGTGAAAACCTCCCGGAAGACTGCCCGGCCGAGAATACCCATATCACGGCGCCGCGAGCGGCGGGGGTGGAACCAGCGCAGGCGTAGCGATTTCTTCCCGCGCGCGTTCCATATCCACATCATCCAACAAGACCGACGGCGAAATCACGGAGCAGGCCGTCACGGTAGATCCGGCTCCGGCCATGGCCAGAATCGCTCCATTGTCCATGTAGCTGAAGATCGCCGGCCGATCCGAGGCGGCCACCAGATCCTTCAGCGAGCGCACCGGCAAGCCGCGGAAGCGCAGCCCGCGCACCAGTTCCTCCCGGCCGTCCGGGTAGACCTTGTACGCCGTCAATGGCGCACTGAAGATGCGGCTGGAGCCACCTTTGTGGACCGCGGCAGTGGCCATCGCGCGGATCTCCTGGGCGCTGGCGGAGGTGGGAAAGTCCAGCCGGCGAACCAAAATTCCGTAGGGCTTCCCACGCTGTTTGCACAAGTCGATCAGTTTCTGCTTCAGCGCCGCTTCGGACACCGTTGTCGAGGCCTTGATCACCAGGTTGGAGATGCGTGCCGCGCTGGCGCCGAACATGCCGGGCAGGCGGGCATGGCCGTTCGATCCCTCAAAACCTCTTACCGGCTGACGCGTCATCAGGTAGTTCTTCAGGATCCCTTTTTCGACCAGCGAAACCGGCTTTGCCGCAACACCTTCAATATCAACCACATAATGGCCGGCTGCGGGCTGGTTCCCATAGAATTCCAAGGCTGGATCATCGGTCACGTCCATCCATGCTGGCAGGATCGAGGAACCGATCCTTCCCTCGAGTTCGCTGCCGGGCAGCGGGAGAGTCCGCCCGGGATCGGTGATCGGAATTCGGGTTAGTGCCAGGTTCGAACCGAGCAACTGGGCAAACATCTGGGCGGCGGCGGTCGTTTCAAACAGAACCGGTCCGGAATAGTCATCACCGGTGGCCGCTGCCACCAGCCCGCGCAGATCGCCGGCGATCCGCTCGGTGGTAGCGAGCAGTTCCGCCTGGCCGGGCATTGGGGCATGATTGGTTCGAACGATTGTCCACGAACTCCGCAGTGCACTCCCATCCGGCGCGTACGCCAAAGCGCTGATTCGGACATGATCGAGATCATCCGAGTAGCGTTGGAGCGAACCCTCGGTGTTGACGTAGCGCACGATGGCTGCGGTGGAGCCATAGGACACGTCGGAGTTGGCGATTTGAGGGTAGTCCAGGAAGACCGCCGAAAGGCGCCGCACGCGTTCTGGCCAGTCTCCTTCAACGGCGGTCCGGGCGGTCAACGCCGGCGTATAGCGGAGTGGTTCGGCGTGGGCGAAATCGTTCAGCTTCTCGGTCTGGGTAATTGCTGCCAGCGCCGCTCGTTTGCGCGCGATGACCCGCGCTGCCGCTTTATAGGCGCGGTCGGTAGCTAGCCACCATCCCTGGCGCAGCACGTTGTAGTCGTCATCAAGCGGCCAGACCTCTTCCCTGCGCTCGCCGAAGATGCCGGAGAGGATGAAGTTGGTATTGTCCAGGTTGTAGCCGCCTAATCGAAGATTCACCCGCGGCACGCGCAGGTTGAGGCGGACCGGACTGTAGAGCGCGCCAAGCGATGCGCCGGTTGAGTACAGCGACACATCCTGCAGCGCAAAGTCGGCGTAGTAGACCTTGTCCAAGCTGACGATCTGAAGCATCCGTACGCGTGCCAGTTCGTCCTCCATTGCGCGCAGGACCGGATCTTTGGCCGGCTCCGCGAGCCGGGGAGGCGCGGCAAATGCTTGAGCCAGCGTCAGTCCCAGCGCCACAAGGCGCGTTCCGGCCGCCATCTGCCAGGCTCTCATCGGCCGCCTCCGTCAGGCAGCGGGGGTCGCGGCAGAATCGGTGAACGCTCCTCGGAAGTCGCTTTTTTTTGCACTTCTATCTCCGAGACCAGCAGCGCGGGTGAAGCCGCTGAGACCGGGATGCTTCCCGATTCCGCGCCACAGTAGCCGTTGAAGACTTCCAGATGATCGGAAGCCGCCAGGATTCTGCCGAAACTGGCGAGCGGTGTGCCGACGATATCGGCTCCGCGGACCAACTGATCGGGCCGGCCGTCGGGATAGACGCGGTAAACCACCAGCGGAATTACCGTAAAGGCTTGCAAGCCCTGCTGCCGGGTCTGGGTGAAGCCGCCGGTTACCTGTTGAAAATACAGGCCGTAGGGTTTGCTCTGACGCCGGATCTCGGCAATCAGCATCTGGCGCAGCTTGGCATCGGGCACCGTCCGGCTGGATTCGACAATCAGGTTCGACTGCCGCGAGACGGCATCCCTGCCAATCTGCTTTCTCCCATGGCCGTTGGATTTGGGAAAGTCCCGGATGGGACTGCGCGTCAACAGAAACGACTTCAGAATGCCATGCTCCACCACAGTTACCGGGCGAGCCTTTACGCCCTCGTCATCGTAGGCATATGAACCGAACAGATTGTGACCGAAGGCCGATTGCCGGGTGGGATCGAAGAGCACCGACAGGAAGTCCGGCAGCACGGGCTTACCGATCGCTTTGGTGAACGTCTGCCCTTCAGTCTCGTCCTTCTGGCGGTGTCCTTCTATGCGATGTCCGAAGATCTCGTGAAAGAAGACAGCCGAAGCGTATCCGGAGAGAATCGCCGGGCCGGCATAGGGCTCCATCACCGGTGCGATTTTCAGCGCCTCCAGTTCGCGGCCGGCTCGGTCCACAGCCGCTTCCACGGTAGCATCCGCGGGGAGTTCCGAAAGGCCGCCGCCCTCAAACGTCTGACCGGTGTTCAACTCCATGCCATCTACCGTGCGGGAGTTGGCTGATACGGCCAGACGGACGAAAATACGGCCATGCCGCAGCCGCGTGCCCTCGGTGGTGACAAGGTACTTCACTTCCCGCGTGGCGCTAATCGTCACCGACGAGTTCGTAACCCCAGGGTATCTGGCAAAGCGTAGCGATAGCTTTCGCGCCCGGTTCTGCCACTTGGCGAGGGGCACGTCGAGCGGCGGTGTCACGCCGTCGAAGACCACTGGATCCTCGCCGGAGAAGTCATCGGGTTCGCCGGCGCTCGAGCGGGCGACTTTGGCATCGGTCGAGAGTTTTATGTACCGGCTCGATGCCGCCCGGTAGGCCTGATCGGTGATGCGCCAAAGCTGGCGCTGGATGGCCGGCGCATTGTCTTCGGCGGGGAGTATGCCGCCAAACGCAAACTGAGGCCGGTCACCGCCGATCTGGTGATAGTTGTCCAACTTTGGCGTGCCCACCCGCAGCGAGACGTCGAACACACGGGCGCGGCGTTCACCAGAGGAAGTGAGCGCGCCCAGACTGGCGGAAACCACGGTGGAGTCCTCATCCCGCGCGCCATAGGAAAGGAAGTACGGCTTTTCGGGAGCTTTTTGCCGCAGAACTTCAAAGTTCCGGCTCAATTCCTGCGCCAGAATCCCGATTAGACCGGGAGTTGCGGCCGATGTCCCGCCAACCAGTCCAAAAAAAACAACCGCCAGGCCCGCGAGAGAACGCACGCACACAGGATAACATGCGGTCCCGCCCGCCCCGAGCGCGCGGCGGCGGTGAATGGGATGAGAGAAAGCGTCCGGTATATCCACGTTTCTCTAGAGACATTGGGCAAGTCTCGAAAGCATCCGGACTCCGATCTATGCCGGGGTGGCTAGGTATGGAATACGACAGTCCTACAGCATTTTCTCGATTCGCCGATCTATTTTGGGTGCAACCCCAACCGAGCGTTCCACCTGGAGGCCATGTGCCGGTGTCCGCAACGAGTCTGCTGTGCACTGTTTGCATTCTGCTGCTTCTATCTTTCCTGCTGCCGGCTGCCGATATTCCGTTAACGCCGCCGGAGCGCCACGCGATCCAGGGTTACGCCAGTTGGTATGGAGGATCTTTTAACGGACGGCGTGCCGCCAGCGGAGAAAACTACGACATGCTGCAACTGACCGCGGCACATCGTACCCTGCCATTTGGCTGCCGGGTACGAGTTCACCGTCTGGACAACGATGAATCCGTGATTGTCCGGATCAATGACCGAGGCCCGTATGTGGGAGATCGCATCATAGACCTTTCGCTGGCGGCCGCGCGCAAGTTGAGCATGACGGTCCCTGGGGTGGTACCCGTGACGCTGGAATTGCTGGACACTCCGCAGCCGGAACCGGTACACGGCCCGCCACTCGACCCGCTGCCTGGCTTACCTCCGGCGGTCCCGCCGGTGGTGGCCGGCGCCGCTGGCTCTTTTGCCGTTCAGGTAGGCAGTTTTCTCACTCCGTGGAACGCCGAGCGCACCCGGAAGGCAATGCAGATTCAGTTTGGCGCGGCGCGGATGGTGACTGTTCATGGCGATCCGGATTTCTACCGTGTGCTGGTGGGCCCAGCCGCCACACGCGCAGAGGCAGAGGCGGTGGCCGCGGCCGTCCGGGGCCAGTTCCGGGAGTTTGCCGGCGCGTATGTCGTGCAAGTGGGTGAGGAACTTGCGGCTGTGACGAACTGATTCACCCTCCATCCGGTTGCTGCTTAGTACGAACATACCGGAGGCGTGACCGGGGGGTACCAACGCGAGCCCCGTACTTCGCGTGTAACACTTCGGTACGCCATTCCCATTGTTCCGTTTTGCCCGGCGGCTCAAGATGAAAACACATGGGTTTCCGTTTTCGAGTCCGGCCCGAGGGAGCGGCGCGATCGAACTCCTTGCTGCCACGCAGGGCATCCATCTATCCACACCGTAGCGTGCGGTTCATCGCTCTGACCCGGCGCCGGGGTGTTTTGGCCATGGTGGCGGCGCTGATTCTGTGCCTCATTATCGGGTTCAACAGCTTCGACCTCTTTCAGTTGCACGCCCGGATAGCGGCGTTCTTCTTGAATGCGGCCCATATTCCGGTTAGCGGCTGGCAGTATGTGGAGATCTTTCCGGGCCTGGGGCCATCGCTGGCGGCTGAAACCAGCGTGCCACTGTTCCGCGACCTGCCGCCGCTGGCGTCGGCGGTGTTCATCATCCTGTTTGTCGTGCTGCTGGTTGTGGCTCAACGGGTAGCGTTGACACGAAACTTCGCGCTCTTTCTCGCCTTTCTGCTGATCTGTTCGGCCGTTTCGATGGTGCTTGATCCGAACTTCCGGTTCTCTTCGTCCGAATTCACCCAGATCTGGCTGCGAAATGAGATTTGTATCTGGATGCTGCTGCCGTGGGTTTCAGTGACGCTGTTTGTGATGCTACAGCAGAGCTTCGCAAAAGGACTTGGGTGGATGCTATTGCTGGAGACGTACGCCATCTTCTCTTCGGCTCTGCGCATGGCGTTCTCCCACGCCGTGATGCACTACACCGGGATGTTGTTCTTCCCGCTGCTATGGTTCGCCATCGGGTTGTTGTCGAACCTGCTTTACGTGCTCTTGTTCTATTCTATTTCGGTCCACCGGACCTCATTGAAAGCTTGGGGGTCTAGAGCCTGATGGTGCTGCTCATCATCATTTCAAAGCTTTGCCTCTATGCAGCCATCCTGTTCCTGGCGCTGTACGCGATTCGCCATTACATCTTCGCGTATTCGAGATTTTCACTGGCCCGCCCGCGCGACACGATGGACATTGTGGGCTTCGTCATGCCGCGCATCACCGTCCTGGTGCCGATGCACAACGAGGAACGGGTAGCGGCAGACATTCTCCAGGCGCTGATTGCCTGCGATTATGAGTGGGAAAAACTGCAGATCATTGCCATCAACGACCGGTCCCGGGACCGCACCGGCGCCATCATCGACGAGTTCGCCGATGCCTACCCGATGATTCAGTCCTTTCACCGCACCGAGGGGCCTGGCGGTAAGCCGGCCGCTCTGTTGGCCGCCAGTGAGATGGCCACCGGTGAGATTGTGTTGCTTTTTGATGCGGACTATTACCCCGGCCGGGCCATGCTGAAGATGCTGGTGGCGCCCTTTGCCGACCCCAAGGTAGGAGCTGTGATGGGGCGGGTGGTGCCGCACAACGTCGGCGGCAGTCTGTTAGCCGGTCTGCTCTCGCTGGAGCGTGCCGCGGGCTATCAGGATGGTCAGCAGGCACGTTACAATCTGGGGCTCACCGCCCAATTTGGCGGCACCGTTGGTGGCGTACGCCGTACCGCGCTGATGGCTGTCGGCGGCTGGAACACCGATTCGCTAACCGAAGACACGGACCTCACCTGCCGGCTGCTGGAACGGGGATGGGAAGTGGCGTATGTCAACCGCGCCGAGTGTTACGAGGAGGTGCCCGTGGCCTGGCCGGTTCGCCGCAATCAGCTTCAGCGCTGGGTGATCGGACACAACGGCTGCCTGCACCGATACGCCGGCCGTCTGTGCCGGTCGCGGCTTCTCACCCGCTGGCAAAAGATCGATGCCGTGTTCATGCTGGCCTGTTACTGGACGGCTCCGGTGCTGGTTTTGGGCTGGCTGGCGTCGCTGGTTCTGTACTTCGCTCATACGCCGGATTCCTGGGGTTTCGTCGCCCTGCTGATGTTTCTCGGCTACCAGTTGTTCGCCAACCAGGCGACCTTCGTCGAACTGGGGGTGGCCGCCATGCTGGATGGCTCCAGCCGGCGCATTCTGCTGCTTCCGCTGAACCTGTTGAACTTCTTTTCGAGCACTGTCGCCATCTGTAATGCTCTCTGGCAATTCTACCTGCGCCGGATCACCGGCGACGGCAATCAAGAGTGGCGCAAGACCGGCCGTACGCGCGACGAGGCCGATGCCGGCCAAAGCCCATTCCTTGGCGGCGGACGGGGAGGCGATCGGTAATGCTCTGGTTCCTGCTGTTTTCCATCACCGTATTTATCATCTACTACCTGCACTTCGCCGTTGCGCAACGCGCCTGGCGGCAGATGCGCGGCGGTCAGTCCAATGAGATCGACCTGCATTATGTTCGCGTGGAGGACTACTTCGGCCGTTCCTTCCGCTCCAAGATGCAGGATTGGATGGAACTGCCGGCGTTGGAGAGTTCCACGGCCAACCTCCGCGAAATTGAAAAGGGCAACGAGAGACTCTACATCGCGCCGGCCGCCGCATATCCGGATTCGGTCCGCGAGAGCGGCATCCTGGCTATAGAGAATACGTTCACCTGCGGTTCCGGGTGCCGCTTTCAGCGCGAAATCTATGTGCGCGACACCGCCGACATCGGTGTGAATTCCCGGCTGCAGGCGATCGCCGTCGATGGCAACCTGACGTTGCGCCAGGGCGTACAGGTAGTGCGATGGGTGGATGCCAAGGGAATCCTCGATATCCGTGATCGCTGCCGGGTCGGTGCGCGCGCCACTTCGGCGACCCGCATCGTATTGGGTCTCGATTCCCGTTGTCTCAGCCTGTTCGCGCCCGAAATCGAGACCCAGGGGCGCCAGGAAATCGTATCTTCACTGCCACGGCAAAGACCGGGTTCAATTCTGATTCCGCCGCCGGAAAACGAGGACGGATCGCTGGCCGAGCAGGAAGGGATCAACCTCAAGCGCCTCCATCGTATGTCGTCCGATACCTGGATTTACGAAGGCGACCTGGAGTTCCGGCAGGCCGTGCAGTTGCGCGCCAACCTGGTAGTGATGGGTAAGTTCGTCTGTGGCGAAGCGAGCCTGCTTGAAGGCGATGTCCGCGCCCGCTTGATTCGGGTCGGGACAGGGTCCCTGTGCAAAGGGAACCTGGTTGCGGAGGGCGAACTCCTGCTGGCGCGACATACGACCTTTCAGGGTATCCTTCACTCGGGTGGCGCCATGCGCCTGGCCCGCGGTGTTCGCGGCTTTAACGTGTCTCAGCAGGTCGCGGCTTTTGCCGGTGAACGGCTGGCCGTCGAACCGAATGTGGTGGTCCACGGAAAGCTCTCTTCGAACCAGTTCGTCCAGGCGGTTTTCGGCGCCAGCAAGTGAGCGGCTACTACTTTGCGTGGATGGTGGAACGGACAGGTTCCAACTGCACCAGTTGCGAAGCGGGAGCTCCGTGGGAGTTCATCTCCAGCGTCTGCGCGCCCCGCCAGCTATCGAAGTAGGAAACCTGGTGAGCACAGGATACGGTGCAGGAGGGCGCACAGCTCTTGACCGTCCGGTATTCGCGGCGGATGTCCTCCACGGTATACTCGCTCAACGGTTTTCCCGGGTAGCCCCGCTGCTGTGAGCAGTAGTGTACCAGACCATCTTCGCAAACGTAGAGATAGCGGCTGCCGGCCCTGCATTTCCAATTATTCGTCCGCCCCTGGGCGATCGCGTCCTGGAAATAGTTGACCCGCGAATAGCTGGTCTTCTGCATCTCCTTAATCGCCTTAAAGACGCTCTGCTCGTGTTCGCTGAGAGGCCGGAGTTGTCCGTCGCCATCGTGAATGATACCGACCGTGGACGTGAATCCCAACTCGATCGCCCGTTTGGCGATGATCAAAGCATCGTCGGGTTTACGAACGCCGCCGCCAACCACCGAGTTGATGTTGACATGGAACAGCGCGTGCCCGGCCAGAATCTGCAATTTCTTATCGAGAACCTTCAGACTTTTCTTGGAGATATCATCCGGCATCACGTTGTCGATGCTGATTTGAAGATGATCCAGACCGGCCCGGTTCAACCGGTGGACCCGTTCGGCGGTGAGCAGGTAGCCATTGGTGATCATTCCAGCCAGAATGCCGCGCGAACGGATGTGAGCGATGATCGCATCCAGGTCGGGATGAAGCAGCGGCTCTCCACCGCTGAGAGTGACGATGGTGGTTCTCAGTCTGGCTAGGTGGTCCACCCGCGTGAACACCGTCTCGGTGGGTACGGGCTTGGAGAAATCGTCAAACTCATTGCAATACGCGCAGGACAAATTGCATCGCCGGATGGGGATCAGGTGAGCCAGAATCGGGTGATCGGTGGACGTGACGCCCTTCCAGATCATTCGAAGCTCGCGCATCCGCCTTCCGGCGGCCTTGAGTTTTCGTCGAATTCGGAAGTGCTTGTCAGGCATGCGTTGGAAACTTTAATTAGACCATGCCTGCGCAAGTGGTACGAATTCTTATCTTTAGGCGGTATCGGTGACGGCCTGAACGGGGAAAAATACGCGACGAGAGGTCCCGTCGCGCGTGGTGACCGGGTCCCTCCCTAAGGCTTCTTCGGCTCGGCTGGCTTGGCGGGCGGTTCGGTCACCACATCACCGTATTTGATGATGGCTTCGCCCTTGAACTGCTTGTAATCTTCGTAGCGCACAGTCAGGCGGATTCGTTGCGGCCCACTTTGGAAATTAAGCACCGAATCGGCGTGGGTGTAGGTCGGAAACCAATATTTTCCGTCAATCTGCTCGCGGTAGGTCTCGAACTTCGGGAACTGGTTGTCGCTGTGCTTCTTAAGCAGTCCGATACCACGTCCGTAGGTCTTCACGATCTGCAGATCACGATCGTCGACCCAGACGATTCCCTCAAAGTAGCGCTCACCCGGCTCCATCTTCTTGGGTTTCACGGCAAAGGCGTAGCAGCCGATCTCATCCAGTGTTTCGTGACCCAGGTAACGGACCAGATATTTATCGATGTCCTTTGTTGTCAACACGAAAGGCTGGACGTTGCGCAGGTCCTGCTCGTCCTCGGGGGTGATCAGGATATTTCTGAGCGAGTCGACCGGCGCCCGCACCACTCTCTCGGTGCGCTTCCCGTCGGAAGTAAAGATGATGTCGGACACCATCTCGCGCTTTCCACCGGGGCGCCCGTCGGCGTCGATCTCCTGAATTTTCATCGATTGACGGTAGGTGTAGTTCTCCCGGGCGCGGGCAAAATCACTCTCCTTGGCCGCGAATTTTGCGATGATCGTGCTGATTTCGGCCTGGGTTGGAGCCTCTTTGGAAGCCTGCGCCGCCGGCAGCAGGAATGCCGCCGCCAGGCCGATGCACAACCAGTTACGCATAGTTCTCCTCATCTGAATGACGATGCCCTGCTGTCCCTCGTTTCAGCGGGCCAGCATCTGCTTGGCGATCGTCATTCGCTGCATGTTGCTGGTGCCCTCATAGATCCGGCCGATTTTGGCATCCCGGTAGAGTTTTTCCACCGGATACTCCTTGGTAAAGCCAGCGCCGCCAAAGATCTCCACCGCCTGGCTGGCGACCCGTTCGGCCACCTGGGATGCGAAGTATTTTGCCATGGCGGCCTCGGTCACAAACGGCAGCCCCAGATCGCGCAATCGTGCCGCGTTGTAAACCATCAGCCGGGCTGCCTCCACCTGGGTGGCCATTTCGGCCAGATCGAACTGCACGCCCTGGAACGAACTGATCGGCTGGCCGAACTGCTTGCGCTGCCGGGAGTAGGCAAGCGCGTGATCGAGCGCGCCGCGGGCCAGCCCCACCATTTGCGCTCCAATGCCGATGCGGCCTTCATTCAGCGTCTCGATGGCGACTTTGTACCCTTTACCCGGCTCTCCCATTACGTTTCCCGCCGGCACGCGGCAGTTGTCCAGGATCAGTTCGCAGGTGGAGGAGGCCCGGATTCCCAGCTTGTTCTCTTTCTTGCCCACCTGGAAGCCGTCAAACCCTCGCTCCACCAGGAAGCAGGTGATGCCCCGGTGGCCAGCCTCGGGATTGACATTGGCGAACACCAGGAACAGGCCCGCCTCGGCTCCATTGGTGATCCAGAGCTTGCGCCCGTTCAGGGTCCAGGAATCGCCATCTCGCGTGGCGCGGGCGGCGAGTGAAAAGGCGTCCGAACCGGAACCCGCCTCCGAAAGCGCGTAGGCTCCCACCGTGCCATCAGCCAGTTGCGGCAGGAACCGGCCCTTCTGCTCCCGGCTGGCCCAACGCATGACCGCGTTGATCACCAGAGTGTTCTGAACGTCCACAATTACGGCCGCCGACGGATCCACCGCCGCCAGTTCCTCCACCGCGATCACGGATTGGAAGAAGGAACCCGCCTGGCCCCCGTACTCCTCCGGGATCTCGATGGCCATCAAGCCCTGGTCGAAGAACTGTTTGATCAACTCCGGACGAAACTTACCCGCCTCATCCATTTCATGCACATGAGGGCCGATCTGCTCGCGCGCAAACCGCCGTACCGCCGACTGGAACATTCGCTCTTCTTCAGGGAGCACGGTGAGGGGACGAGGCGCTGCTTCGACGGGATCGGAAATCGGTGCCATAAGCCTTTGCTCAAATGAGATCAGGTCGCTTTTAGTCTACTATTGAATGTGCCATGACCGACTATCGAAAGTTGGCCGAATCGGCCGGGCTTGATGCGCAACTCGAGGATCGCGTGGTCCCCCAACTCGAGCGATTGGAGGCGGTTTTTCGCCCACTCGCCACTTCGCTCGCATTCGCAGCCGAGCCCGATATTCGCTTCGTCGCCGCCGAGGATGCTGAATGACCATCGCCCAGGCCGGCCGCGCGCTTCGCGAGCGGCGGATCTCGTCGGTGGAACTGACGCGCTACCTGTTGGACCAGATTGGCCGGCTCAATCCGGAAATAAACGCTTTTCTGACGGTGACCGGCGATCTGGCGCTCGACCAGGCCCGGCGCGCCGATGCCGGCCTGCGGGCGGGAGCCGACTGTGGTCCGCTGCACGGCATCCCCATTGCTTTGAAGGACGTCTTTTGTACCCGTGGCATTCGCACCACCGCCGGCGCGGTTCAACTTTCGGAGAATGTTCCCGATTACGACGCGGCCGTCACCGAGCGGTTATCCGCTGCCGGTTCCGTGATGCTAGGCAAGACGGGGATGCATGAGTTCGCCTACGGTATCACGTCCAACAACCCGCATTACGGAGCAGTTCGCAATCCCTGGAACCCGGCCTGCATACCGGGCGGCTCAAGCGGCGGATCGGGCGCGGCGGTGGCATCCGGCCTGGCCTTTGCCGCGCTGGGCACCGATACGGGGGGCAGTATCCGCGTGCCAGCTTCGTTCTGCGGTACCGTCGGTGTGAAGCCGACCTTCGGTTTGGTGAGCCGCTTCGGCACCTTGCCGCTGGGTTTCACGCTGGACCACGTCGGTCCGCTCGCCCGCACCGTGCGGGACGCGGCACTGGTGCTCGATGCGATCTCCGGCTACGACCCCCGCGATCCAGCCACCCGCCGCCGGCGGAAGGAAGCGCTCTGCCCGCCGCCCTCGGTTTCACTGTCCGAATTGTGTATCGGCCTTCCGGCAAATTACTTCTTCGACCGGGCGCGGAAAGCCGTGAAGGAGGCGGTTGTTCGCGCCGCCTCGCTCGCGGAATCGTTGGGGGCGCGCGTCACGACGGTCACCGTCCCGGACATGGAAGGTCTCACGGCCGTTCACCGCCTGATTCTGCTGCCGGAGGCTTCGGCCGTGATTGGCAAGTTCCACCAACGCCGCGGCGAATTAGGAGCCGATGTGCGTGCGCTTTACGAGCAGGGGCGCCTGGTCAGCGCCGTCGACTACATCGACGCCCAGCGCCTTCGAACCGAATTCCGGCGGCAGTTTGCCCGCCTGTTTGAGTCCATCGATGTGTTACTCACCCCGGCTACGTTGTTCAGTGCTCCCCGCATCGGGCAGGACACGGTTGATGTGGATGGGGTGCCGGAGGATGTCCGCCTGATGACGACGGCCTCGGTGCGGGCCATTAATGTCCTGGGTTACCCGGCTCTGTCCATGCCATGCGGTCTCGATCCCGGCGGGATGCCGCTGGGACTCCAGGCGATCGCCCGGCCATTCGACGAGCGGTTGCTGCTGAGAGTTGCGGCCGCACTCGAAGACGCCGGAATTTCGGCCATCGGACGCGCTCCGCTCTGCGCTCCTACTCCGTTCTCCGCCCAGAACTAAGCCTGTATTCCGATCCTGGCAGGACTTTGGTACCTCAGGTAAATGCCTGATTTTCCGTTGTTTCTATAAGATCTTCGACCCGTCCTGTCGATGCTCCAGCTGAGACAACTCCGTGCCCATACGTGTCTATGCCTGCGAGGCGCAGCCTGTCATGATTGAAGGCCTGGCCAAAGTGCTTGCCGAAGCCAGTGACATTGCACTGTGTGGCTCCAGTTCGAATCCAACGCTTTCCATGCAGGCATTGAGCGAGCTTTCTCCTGATGTCGTCTTACTCGACCAGTCGTCCGGCCTTCGGGGCATGTTTCATTTCATCGCTCAAGCACAGGTGCGACAGCCTCAGAGCCGGGTTGTCCTGTGGATTCACGAACTGGATGAGGTGGAGAGCTTTCGCGCCCTGCAGGCTGGCGCCAGGGGAATCCTGAAAAAGACCTTGCCGGTCTCGGCTTTGACCGACTGCATTCGCACCGTCGCCCGGGGTGAGGTCTGGCTGGACCAGCTCGTTCCGGCTGACTCCAAGAAGGCGGATGGGCGCCGTTCCGGCGCGCGGCTTACCAGCCGGGAAAAGGACATCGTCGCGCTGGTGGCGCGCGGGCTGAGAAACCGTCAGATCGGCGAGACACTGAGCATCACCCAGGGAACCGTCAAGGTCCACCTGATGCACATTTTTGAAAAGACGGGCGTCAGAGACCGCTTCGAACTGGCGGTGGAGGCGCGCCGCCTGTTGGGCGGCGGGGGGAAGCCCGCGGAAAACGAACCGGCGCCGCGTTCCGGCTGAAGGCGCGCAGGGGTCCCGGAAGAGAGCCGGGGACCCTTTAGTCCGGCTGGTCAGATGCCGATAGAGAACTATCGGATGCCTGTCAGGGCCCCGAAAATTCCGAAAGGACTTCACGATGCCGGTCTCTTCGCAATCCGTTCTGCCCGCATCGACGGCGAGAACGGCCGGTGTACGTCTTGGAGCGAATCGCTGGGCGATGCTCGCGCTACCCTCGCTCTCGGATCTGTTTTTCTTTTCCATACTGGCCTGGTTGATCGGCCCGCGTAACTTGGGGTGGCTGGGGCTGCTTGGCGATTGCGATACGGGTTGGCATATCCGCACCGGAGATTGGATTCTGCAACATGGCACGGTTCCGCGTGTAGACCTGTTCTCATTTTCCAAGCAGGGACAGTCGTGGTTTGCCTGGGAATGGCTCTCCGACGTGCTGTTCTCGGTGCTGCATTCCAGCGCCGGGCTAAAGGGGATTGTCCTGTTCGCCGCCCTGGTGCTGTGTACAGTGGCCTGGCTGGTGCTCCGCGAATGTGTTCGGGAGAGCGGCAACGGGTTTATTGCCCTGGTAGTTACGCTAATGGCCACCGGCGCCGCAACGGTTCACTTTCTGGCTCGGCCGCATATCCTCACCATGCTGCTGCTCGCGGTTTCGATGGCGCTGTTGCGGGCGGACCGGCGCCGGCCGGGAAGATTGGTTTGGCTGCTGGTGCCGCTGACCGTGCTGTGGACGAACGTTCACGGAGGCTTCGTGGCAATTCTTGCCTGCCTGGGGATTCTGGTGGTGGGTACGGCGGTTGAGGCCTGGATTGGCGGCGCCGGCCGGCTGGCCGGAATCGCCGCAGCCATGCGTTACGGAAAGCTGTTGGCGGCCTGTACGGTGGCCACGCTGGTGAACCCGTACGGGATCGGACTGCACCGGCACATCGCGGAGTATCTGGGCGGCGATTGGATCAAGAAGGTCGTGCAGGAGTTCCAGTCACCGAGTTTCCGGTCGGAAAACATGTACCAGTTGGAAGCCCTGCTGATGATTTCGGTGGTGACGGCTGGATTCCTGATGCGCCGGCGCCGGGTGGTGGAAGCCCTCTGGATCCTCTTCTGGGCGCACCAGACGCTGGTTTCGGTGCGGCACGCGCCGTTGTTTCTGATCGTTGCCGCGCCGGCGGTAGCCAGGGAGATAGCGGGGTGGTGGCGAAGTTGGGTGGCCCGCTATCCGGAAAAGTCAATTCCCCGGATCATTGACGCGCTTTCGGTCGACATTCTTCCCGCGCTCCGGCGGACCAGTGTCTGGATCGTGGCGCCATTGTTGGTACTCGGCTTTCTCGTTCATGACGGCTGGCCGGAGGACTTTCCGCCGGAAATTTTTCCCGTGAAGATGGTCAACCGTCATCCGGAGATCGCCGGCCAGCGCACATTCACGTCCGATCAATGGGCGGACTATCTGATCTACCGCTTTTATCCGCATCAGAGAGTCTACTTTGACGGCCGCAGCGACTTTTACGGAGAGAAGATCGGCCGGCAATACCAGCGCTTGTCCAATGGCGAATGGCAGTGGCGCTCGATCCTGGACCGCAACCACTTCCGCTATGCGCTCGTGTCGCCCTCCTGGCCTGTTGCCTCGCTGCTCAAGATCAGCCCCGGTTGGAGTGTCGTTGAAGATGATGGCAAATCGGTTCTTTTCGAGCGTATCGGCACGGGTGCCGTTGAGATGGCAGTTCGTGATAGCCGATTTCCGGCCAATGGACTAATGAAATCCGCTGAGCCAGCCGAAAGAGTGGAAGAGGACTCGTCACGATGAGAGTGAAATCTGCCCCAAAGCGTGGCCAGCACGCCGCCAATGAAGGTTCCGCCCCGCAGACTGGGGGGACGGGCGCCTGGCGTCTGCCATCGGGGTTGGAGTTGGCCGAATTTGCACTTCAGGGAGGATTCCTCATGCCTGCCCTGATGGAGGCGGCCGAACAGAGACAGGAGAGCACGCCCGCGGCGGCCAAGCCGGAAGTTACGGCGGTAGGAGAGCAGCGATGAGTCTTTCGCTCGGGTTGGCGATCGGCGTCGGGCTGGCAGCCACGATCGAGGACCTGGCGCGCGGCCGTATTTCCAATTGGCTCTGCTTGGTGGCCTTGGCTGGTGGGTTTCTCTGCCAGGCTCTGGCGGCGGGATGGCGGGGAGTTGGCACGGCCGGCCTAGGCGCGCTGTCCGGCTTCGGTGTCTTTCTGATCTTTTATTTGCTCGGTGGCATGGGTGGAGGCGATGTGAAGTTGATGAGCGGGTTTGGAGCTCTGCTTGGTCCCGCCAGACTGCTCGAGGCGGCGCTGTGGACAGCCGGAATCGGCGGATTGCTCGCTGTTTTGGTGATCGCAGGTCAGTATGTCCGCTCGCGGGTAAGCGGCCGCGTACGGCCGGTGACGCGCTCTATTCCGTACGCGCCGGCGATTGCCGCCGGAGTCTGGCTGTCAATGGTGCCTAAAGGATGAAGAACCGGAATAACGATCCGATTCAATTCAGAATTCGGGAGAAGGAATTATGGATCGCAGGTTTTTGACAGTACTGGGCGTCAGCCTTCTGTTTGCCCTGGTCGTGTCAAGCATTTTCTATCAGATGACGGCGAAGGGGTCGACGAAGAAGGCGGAGAAAAGCGAACTCAAAGACATTGTGGTTGCCGCCAGGCCCCTCGGCGTAGGCAGTACCATCAAGCCGGACGACGTCAAGACCGCCCGGGTTCCAGCCGACCAGTTTCCCAAGGGCGCTTTCTCCAAAGTGGAGGAAGTGTTCGAACGGCCGATTGTGAGCAACATCCTGGTGGACGAACCAATCCTCGATGGCCGCCTGGCCGCCCGCGGAGCCGGCATCGGGCTTGCTCCGATCATTCCAGTGGGAATGCGCGCGGTGCCGGTCAGGGTAAATGATGTCTCCGGCGTGGCCGGGTTCGTGCTGCCTGGAATGCGGGTGGACGTCCTGGTGACCGGTCACCCGCCCAATTACAGCGGCACCATCACCACCACGGTGCTACAGAACATCCTGGTGCTTTCGGCCGGGCAGGTGTTACAGCCCGATCCTCGGGGACAAAACATCAATGCCACCACCGTTACCTTACTGGTGAATCCGGAGCAGGCCGAAATTCTCACGTTGTCCGGCAGTGAGGGCCGGATTCAGTTGGTTCTACGAAACGGCGGCGACCAGCAGATCCAGAAAACGCCGGGCCATGACGTCGCCGAGTTGTTCGGACTGCGAAAGGTCCGGGCCGAAGGAGATGGTTCGCCCAAACCGAGGGCGACTCGTCCGCGTCTGCCTGCGCCGGTTGTGATGGCGGCGCCGGTGGCGCGCCCGGCGCCTCCTCCACCTCCCGATGAGGTGGTCGTCATTCGCGGTAACAAGAAGTCGGTCGAGATTGTCGGTAGGCAGAAGATCACCGATACGGATACACGTCCATGAACAGGCATTGGATTCTTACGTTGGCGCCGCTCGCGATCACCACGCTCGCGGCGGGAATACTGACGGCGCAGGGGATGGAGGAACTTCGTCTCACGGCCGGCAAGAGCGTTGTGGTTGACTATCCGGCCGACATCTCCCGGATTTCAACAAGCAATCCCGACACCGTAGATGCAGTGGCGGTGACCACGCGGGAGATCCTGCTTCATGCCAAGGGCATCGGAGCGGCGACCGTCATTGTCTGGGCCAAGTCGGGTCAGAGGACGTTCTATAACGTCAATGTCGATCACAACCTGGAACCGCTACGGCGTCTGCTCAAGGAGACGTTTCCCAAAGAGACCGTTCAGGTGCAGGGAGCGCGGGAGTCGTTGTCGCTGAACGGGCGCGTCAGCAGCAAGGAAGTCGCCGATCGGGCGGCGGCCCTGGCGGCACCCTTCATGAAAACCGTGATCAATAACCTCGAAGTGGCCGCGCCCAAGGTCCAGAAGCAGGTCATGTTGAAGGTGAAATTTGCCGAAATGAATCGGACCCTGGCTGCGCAGTACGGGGTGAACCTCGTTTCGCTGGGAGCCGGCAATACGCCCGGCCGTATCACCACGGGGCAGTTTCCCGCGCCGGCAGCGAGCACGCTCCAGGGAAGCATTCCGGGAAAGATTCAGGGAACGCAGTCCACCTTCACGATTACCGACGCGTTGAACATCTTCGCCTTCCTGCCGGGGCAGAATTTGGCCGCCCTGGTCCGCGATCTGCAGACCAAGGGTGTTGTGCAGATTCTGGCTGAACCTAACCTGGTCACCAGCAATGGGCAGGAAGCGAATTACCTGGTGGGCGGCGAATTTCCCGTCCCGATTCTTCAGGGAGGCGCCAACGCCGGAGCGGTCACTATTCAGTTCAAAGAATTCGGCAACCGGCTACGGTTTCTGCCGGTGATTACGGACAATCACACGATCAAACTGTATGTAAAGTCAGAGGTTTCGACCGTGGATATCAGCAACGGAGTCTCGTTCTCCGGCTTCACCATACCGGCGCTTACCACCCGCCGCGCCGAGACCAATGTTGAGTTGGCCGCCGGCCAAAGTTGCGTCATCGCGGGACTGCTCGATGAACGCGAGCAAGATGCGCTGTCACGGCTGCCCGGTCTCGCCAATATTCCGGTTCTCGGCTACCTGTTCCGGTCCAAGGACACCCAGCGCCGGGCCAACGAACTGGTGGTCATGGTTACCCCGGAGATTGTCAATCCGCTCAATCCCGAAGATCCCAAACCGGAACCGAACTGGCCGCGGCCGTTCCTCCGGCCGACGGTGACCAATTTGACTCCGCAGGCGTCGGCGGTGGCCACCGGTAAGTCGCCCGCCCCGTCAAGGAGGAAGTAGCCGCAGCCGCAGCGGCGACGGAGGAAGCTGGATGGATGTACGAAGCAACAGCCACGGCCCGGCATTCAACGCTTTGCTGATCGCGCCCCGGCGCGAGTTGGCGAGCCAGTTTTGCGACACCATTGCCGCGACCCACGCGTTCCAGATCGTTGGAGATCTCAAGAACTATCCAACCGTACAGACACTGGATATCCGTCTGCGCCAGATGCAGCCCGAGGTGGTGCTGCTCGATCTGGCAAGCGATCTGGATGTGGCTTGTGAAATCATTCGCTTCGTCAGTTCGTTTCGGCCGCCGGTGCAGGTGATCGGGCTTCACGCCCAGAATGATTCCGAAGCGATTCTGCGCGCCCTGCGCTCGGGGGCTTCTGAATTCCTGTACGCTCCTTTCGAACCCGAAATCCAGCGCGAGGCGATTGCACGCATCGAGCGGCTGCGCCGGCCGGAAACCTCGTCCAGTCCGGAACTGGGACGGGTGATCGCTTTCTCCAGCGCCAAGCCGGGCTCCGGTGCATCCACCATGGCCGCCCAGACCGCTTTCGCGCTGAAGAAGTTATGCAACCGCCGTGTGCTGTTAACCGACTTTGACCTGCTCGGCGGCACCATCGGTTTCTACCTTAAGCTAAACCACGGCTACTCGCTTGCCGATGCGTTGAAACACGCCGAACGAATGGATCCGGCACTGTGGTCAACGCTCACGGTGAACCATCACGGCGTCGACATCCTGCCTGCTCCCGACGTGCCTGCCACGGTGGCCATCGATGCCGGACGGCTCCACGGTGTGCTCGAATACGCCCGTCTTTTGTACGACTGGGTGGTAATTGACTTGCCGGCTGTCTTTCACCGTACCAGCCTGATGGCGCTTTCCGAATCGGACCAGGCATTTCTCATATCCACCTCGGAGTTGCCGAGCCTGCACCTGGCCCGCAAAGCGGTCAACCTGCTATCCCAGTTGGGATTTGCCAGTGAACGGTTTCATGTAGTGGTCAACCGCGTCAACAAGCGCGACGGTTTGGGCGGCTCCGACATCGAGAAGATCTTTAACTGCAAGGTACACACCAGTATTCCTAACGACTACTTCTCGCTGCACCGCGTGGTGACGCTCGGGCAGCCTCTCGCTTCCGACTGTGAGTTGGGCAAGGCGATTGAGAACTTCGCGGGAAAAATCGCCGGAGTGACCGGTGGAGAAAGGCGGCGTCCCGGCGGACTTCTCGATGCCGCGCCCGCGCTGTCACAAACCTGATAAGAGAAACGGATCACAATGCTTCAGACGCTTGAATCGAAGACACCGCAGCAGATGACCTGGGAGCAACGGCTGCTCCGCAACGCTTCCCGGCCCAAGTCGGCTCTCAAGCCGGAGTGCCAGGAACTGAAGTTCACGCTGCACCGCAAGCTGCTCGATAAGATCAATCTCGAGGCGCTGGCGATGATTGACAACCAGCGCGTTCGTGGCGAGGTTCGGCAGGCGCTGGTATCGCTGATCGACGGTGAGCCGACGTTGCTCAGCTCACTCGAGAAACAGCAGATCTGCGATGAGGTGTTGGACGAGGTGTTCGGCCTGGGTCCGCTCGAGCCACTGCTTCAGGATCCGACCATCAGCGACATTCTGGTCAACACTCACAAGCAGGTCTACGTGGAACGTAAAGGCGTTCTCGAGTTGACCGGTGTCACGTTCCGGGACGATCCGCACCTGCTGCGCATCATCGACAAGATCGTTTCCCAGGTTGGACGCCGGATCGACGAATCGACGCCGATGGTTGATGCCCGTCTCACCGACGGGTCCCGTGTGAATGCCATCATCCCGCCACTGGCGGTTGACGGCCCGCTACTGTCCATACGCCGGTTTTCCACCGATAAGCTGATGCCCAACGACCTGGTGGAAAAGAAAGCGCTGACCGCCGGCATGATGGAGTTGCTCGAGGCGGCCGTCAAGGCCCGGCTGAACATCATCATTCTCGGCGGTACCGGAGCTGGAAAGACGACGCTGCTCAACGCCCTGTCATTGTTTATCAGCAATAAGGAGCGCATTGTCACGATCGAAGACGCGGCTGAACTGCAACTGAAGCAGCCGCACGTGGCCAGGCTCGAAACACGCCCGCCCAATCTTGAAGGCCAGGGCGCCGTGCGGCAGCGGGAACTGCTGGTTAACAGCCTGCGTATGCGTCCCGACCGGATTGTCGTCGGCGAGGTTCGCGGCGCAGAGGCGCTCGACATGTTACAGGCGATGAATACCGGTCACGATGGATCACTCACCACGATCCACGCCAACACTCCACGCGACGGAGTCTCCCGTCTCGAGGTGATGGTATCGCTGGCCAATGCCAACATGCAGTTGATTTCCATCCGTCAACAGATCTCCGCCGCCGTGCACCTGCTGGTGCAAGCCGCCCGCCTGAGCGATGGCTCGCGCCGTGTGACCAGCATCACCGAAGTGACCGGAATGGAAGGTGAGGTCGTCACGCTACAGGACATTTTTGTATTTGAAAAGCGCGGGCTCACTCCCGAGGGCAAAGTCGCCGGCCGGTTCGCTGCCACCGGTATCCGTCCGAAGTTCTACGAAAAGCTGCTGGCAGCCGGAATCCGTCTGCGGCCTGATCTTTTCGATGAAGTTGTAGAGGTTTGAGCGATGGGAAGCTTCGTATACATTCTGCTGGGCATCTGGGTGATCTTCATCGCCGTCTGGTTCGGTGTTTCCCGTGCCTTCCAGAAAACCGATGTCGACAAGGTAAAAAACCGCCTCCTCGGCACGCCCCAAAAAAGCCGCGCAGGCAAGGGTGGGAAGAAGGGCCCGGTTCAACTGATCAACCAGGAGGAGAAGCCGGGCGGGAAGGTACTCTCCCGGTTTCTACGCAAGTATAGACTCCACGAACGGCTGAAGGAACTGATCGAGCAGGCCGGCCTCAAATGGAGCGCCACGCGTACCATCCACGGCTGTTTGGCGCTGGCCCTGGTTACGTATGGCCTGCTCTCTCTTCTGCTTCCGGCGCAGTTCCGGCGGTTCGCTCTGCCCCCGGCGCTCGGGGTGGGAACGCTACCAATTCTGTACCTCATCCGGGCTCGCAAACGCCGTCTGTATAAGTTCGAAGAGCAGTTTCCCGAAAGCTTGGAGTTTGTGGCCCGCTCGATGCGCGCCGGCCACGCCTTTTCGGTGTCGCTTGAAATGCTTCACCGCGAATTTCAGGAGCCTCTGGCAGGCGAGTTCAAGCGCACATTTGAAGAGGTGAACCTCGGTTTGCCGATTGAGCTTGCGCTACAAAAACTATCCACGCGAGTGCCCTCGCTCGACGTTCACTTCTTTGTTTCCGCCGTTCTGCTCCAAAAGCGTACCGGCGGCAATCTGGCGGAGATTCTGGACAAGCTGGCGACGCTGATTCGCGAACGCTTTAAGCTCCGGGGCAGGATTCGCGCCGTCAGCGCTCACGGGCGGATGACTGGAATGGCACTGTCGTCAATTCCGGCGGCAGTAGCGCTGATCATGTTTTACGTCAATCCGGAATACGTGAAGTTCTTTATCACTGACGATACCGGCAACATCCTGATCGCGGCGGCGATCTTTCTTCAGATGGTCGGCTACCTGATCATCAAGAAAATCGTCTCCATCGAGGTCTGATATGGCTCTGTTTTCAACCGCGCTGATTTTCGTCCTCGTCGCTGCGGTGGCCGCGGCCGCCGGGCTCAAGCTGTGGCTGAAGCCCAAAGAGGCTATCGAGCGGGTGACCGGCGTCTCGGTGGATGCAAACGAACAGATACCCGCTCACCCGAGCCTCGTTTTTCACGACCTGCTGAAGAAGCTCGGCAATGTGTTGCCGACCAGCCCAAAAGAAGCTTCGGTTGTGCAGCGGCGGCTGATCCGCGCCGGCATCCGGGGGCCGAATGCGGTCAAGATTCTCTACGGCGCCCGGGTTGGTCTGGGCGTACTGCTGCCACTGATTGCGCTGATTTTCATCGCCAATTCCGACGCCGACTCGAGCAATAAGGTGATGATAGTGACCGCAGCCGCCGCGGCGGGCTTCTTCGGGCCCAACGAGTATGTCAATCTGCGTGCCAAGAAGCGCCAGAAACAGATCCAGCGTGGACTCCCCAACGCGCTCGACCTGCTGGTGGTCTGCGTCGAGTCTGGTCTGGGGCTTGACCAGGCGATCCTGCAGGTGGCCAAGGAACTCGAACACGCGCACCCGGAAATCAGCGAAGAATTCACTTTTGTCAACCTCGAGTTGAAAGCAGGCGCCCGAAGGTCTGAAGCTTTACGAAATTTAGCCGATCGTACTGCTGTCGATGATTTGAAGAAATTAGTTGCGGTGCTCATCCAGGCGGACCGGTTTGGGACTGGGATCGCGCAGAGTCTCCGGGCTCATTCCGATTACATGCGCGTTCAGGCTCGCCAGATCGCCGAGGAGAAAGCCGCAAAGCTAGGCGTGAAGTTGGTGTTTCCGATCTTTTTCTGTATCCTGCCGTCGCTGTTCGTTGTAACGGTGGGTCCGATTATTTGCCGGATCATACGGGACCTGCTCCCGATGATGAATAACATGTAGTTTCGCTCACGAAAGGAGAAGCAAAATGGATACCTCCATTATTCGTATCGCCTGCGCTGTGCTGGCAGTCCTGCTGCTGGGATTGATTGTGCTGCGCCGCCGCAAAAGCGCTGAGTAATGGTCCTTCAGCTCCTCCTCCGGAACACGTGATGATGGCTTGTTCCGGAGGTTCCCGGAGCCTTTGGGGATGTCTCGGCTGACCGAACGATCCGTGGCCGGCGGTTGTTGACGTGCTGGCACGGAAACTGTACTTTCAGCCGGAGCGGCTGGCCTTCGCGTTCTCGCGTAAGTTCCGCCGCCACGGCCCGCAGTGGGAATAAGAATGAGCTTGGTTGGGATGGGATCTTGTATGAGAGTCAAATTATTGCAATTGGCCGTCGTGCTGGCGCTGGTCTCCAGATTTGCGGTCTCCGCCGCCACATTCGGCACCGTCGTCCCTATTGGAGGTAATGCCGCCGACATCGCGCTCGATGAACCACGGGGCGTGCTCTATGTCGCCAATTTCACCGCGAACCGGATTGAGGTTGTCTCGCTTTCCGGAAAACGGGTGCAAACCTCCATCAACGTCCCGCCACAGCCCGGCTCGCTGGCGCTGTCGCCCGACGGCAGGTTCCTGGTAGTGGCGCACTTTGCCAACTATGCCGCTCCCGCCACGCCAGCAAACGCACTTACGGTTATCGACCTGAACAATTACAATGCGAAACAGACCTTCGCATTGTCGAACCCTCCACTGGGGGTGGCCTTCGGCTATGACGGCTACGCGTTAGTGGTCACCAGCTCCGAGTTTTTGCAGTTCGATCCGCTGATCGGCACCCTGAGGTTGCTCCAGACAATCTCGGATGTAACCGCCAATTCGCTGCCGATGGCACCGGCCAACTTTCCGCCCCAGATCATTACTGCCTCGCTCAATGTCTCGGGAGACGGCACCCAGATCTATGGGCTCACTGACACGCTCAACTTTCGCTACGACGTCACCAAGCAGAGTCTCCGCGTGCTGAGCTACGTCTCGCAACCGCCGCAAGGGCCTCGCGTGGTGAGTGTGAATCAAGATGGAACGCGGTACGTCTCCGGCTGGGCGCTCGCCGATTCCAGGGGCTCGATGCTTGCCCAATTCCTCAATCCGGTAGGGTTGCTCAATATCGGCGGGCACGCCATCGATTCCGGCCGCGGGCTTGTCTATGCGCAGTTACCCGAGCCGGTCGCCTCGTCCTCCGGAAGCAGCACGGGCACGGGTTCAGGTTCGGCGGGCAAATCGGGTAACGGCCGCTACGGGCCGCCCGTATTGCGCATTATGGACCTTGATAATCTGAATGTCCGGGAGCGTATCAAACTTCCCGAAAATCTGGCCGGCAAGAGCCTGATGAGTTCCGATAGTTCAACGATGTATTCGGTGTCGGACAGCGGTGTTTTGGTACTTCCGGTGGGCTCGCTCGATCAAATGCACCGGGTCTCGGCCGGTGCCGAAGATCTCGTATTCCGCGGGAACGCCTGCGATCGCTCGGTAAACACCCAGCAGTTGCTGATCTACGATCCCGGTGACGGACAGACCGACTTCCGGTTGAGTTCTTCGATCAGTGGCATCACGTTTTCGCCCTCTTCCGGCACGACTCCCGCCGTGATCAACGTCATGGTTGACCCTGCGGCGTTCCAGAACCAGAAAGGCACGGTTGCGGCGGACATCACCATCACCTCTGCCAGCGCCATTAATCAGCCGAAGAGCGTCCGGGCGTTGATCAACATGCGTGATCCGGACCAGCGTGGCACGGTTGTCGATGTTCCCGGAAAACTGGTCGATGTGCTGGCCGATCCGGCTCGCAATCGTTTTTATGTTCTACGGCAGGACACCAACCAGGTGTTGGTATTCAGCGGCGATAATTACACCCAGATCGCCACCCTGCGGACCGGCAATACACCTACCCAGATGGCCATCACCTTCGATCGCCATTACCTGCTGGTGGGCGCGGACAATTCCCAGATAATTCAGGTTTTTGATCTCGACACATTACAGCCCTCAGATTACATTCGTATGCCGTTTGGCCACTACCCGCGGTCCATCGGGATTTCCGGATCCGCCATTCTGGTGGCAAACCGGGTAGCCGGTCCCAAACATACTATCGACAGGGTCAACATGTCGACGCGTACCGCAACCGAACTGCCGAGTCTCGGCGTCTGGACGAACGACATCAACGTCAACACCGTATTGCAGGGATCTCCTAACGGCGCCTCGATTCTGGCCGCCGGAGCCGATGGCAGTCTCTTTCTCTACAGCGCCAATGCCGGTACATTCACCGTTTCGCGCAAAGACTATACCGGGTTGCAGGGCGCTTACGCAGCTTCCAGCTACAACCAGTATGTCGTTGACAACCACCTGCTGAACTCATCGTTGGTGGAGGTAAATCAGTTTCAGACCACCACTGGAGACTCCTCCGGGTTTGCCTTCGTCGATTTCGGCGGTTATCGAACCACGACTCCCGGCGCATCGAATCCCGGTGTTATCGAACAGGTGGACCTGTCTACCGGCGACACCGTCCGGCCGACACGAATTGCCGAATCGGCGCTCATCGGAGACACGACCTTCGCCTTCACCCGGACGCTTGCTCCGCTGGCCAACCGGACGGCGATTATCAGTCTCACCACCTCCGGATTCACCGTTTTGCCGTGGAATTACGACGCCTCGGTGGCGCCCCCGCGCATTGATAGCGTAGTCAACGCGGCCGACGGTAGCACCGCGCTGGCTCCCGGTGGCCTCATCTCAATCACCGGTTCCAATCTGAGCCCGGTGAACGCGGTAACGCAACAGATGCCGCTGCCCGCCGCTCTGGCTGAAAGCTGTCTGATGGTGAACGGCTTGCCCGCGCCCATGATCTTCGCCTCCAACACGCTGATCAACGCGCAACTGCCTTTCCAGGTGGAAGGTGAAGTGACGATGGTGTTATCGACACCGGGCGGCATCAGCGACAATTTCAACCTGGTCCTGATGCCGAGCGCACCGGCCATCTTCCATAACGGCGCCGCTGGTGATGTAAGCGGCCTGGCGACGGTTGTTCGGGCCAAGAACGGGCAGTATGTCACTATGTCCAACCCAATCCACCGGAATGACAATATCACCATCTACCTGACGGGGCTTGGGCAGACCTCGCCGTCGGTGGCCGCGGGTGTTCCCGCGCCTGCCGACCCAAAGGCCAGCGTCCTGGTTCCGCCCGACGTCACTCTGGGTGGCGCTGGAGTGCCGGTGAGTTTCGCCGGCCTGGCTCCCGGCCAGGTTGGCGTCTACCAAATCGATGCCAAGGTTTCCGGATGGGCGCCAACCGGCCTGGCGATACCCTTAACCATTACACAGGCGTCCGGGTCCACCACGATCAACGTGCGGGTTGTGGAGTAGCAGCAACAGCAGGAGAAACATGAAAACGCGTCTGGCAGTATATTCGCTCTCGGTGTGCGCATTCATCGCGCCCAACCTGTTCGCCCAGCAATGGGAATTCGGCGGGCTTGGAGGTGGTAGCTTCACCAAGAATCAGTCCGTGTCGGGCGGAGCGCTCTCGGGCGATATCGGCATGGAAACCGGCTTCGCCGGTGGCGTCTATCTGGGACAAAGCGGTTCCGGACACCTGGGTGGCGAGATCCGTTATTTGTACGAACACAACGACCTGAAGCTTCAATCGGGCGGTACAAAATATACCTTCGGCGGCCACACACACAGCATCGGATACGATCTATTGTGGTATTTCGGCTCGCCGAAATCATCGGTTCGCCCGTATGTCGCCGCTGGCGGCGGCATCAAACAGTATGCCGGGACCGGCACCGAAATAGCGGTGCAACCGCTCGGCAATCTGGCTGTGCTGACCAAGACGCAGGAATGGAAGCCGATGGTTGACTTTGGTGGTGGTATCCGGTTCACCGCCGGCAAACACATGTCGTTCCGCGTGGAAGTACGCGACTATTTGACGCCGTATCCGACCAAGGTGCTGACTCCCATTCCGCCAGCCAAGGTGGATGGTTGGCTCCAAAACCTGACAGTCCTGGTTGGTCTCGGTTTCGTCTTCTGATGATTTCGTCCATTGCCGGAGGAGGCTGTAGCTCTCAACAATCCCCGGCCGATAGCAATGGCGGCCGGGGGCTATCCGCTCCGGGTTTCGCCCGGGCATAATGAGGAATCTTCTGTAATGCGCCTTTTGGCGGCGCTTGGACCGGGATCAGGATCACAGCGTATATAAGGCTAATTCCAGTTTGTGATCCTTCTTCCAATCGAATATGCTCTAGTCAGAGGATCGGGTTTTCCGACTGCGCGCAATGGATTTCGACGTCACACCGTTTAACCTGGCAACCTTCCTCCTGCTCGCCGTCACGGTGGGCCTTATCGTGTTTCGCTTCACCAGACGGATTGATAGTAGCTGGCCCCTTGTTTATTACTTTCTGGTGGTACTCTATTCGAAATGGTTTACGGACTCGTTGCAGCCGGAATGGGTCTATGCCGCCGTGGTGACAGCGCTATTTTTGCGGTTTGAGTTGATCGGAGTCTGGGTAATTCGATTTTTCCGCTTGGTGGAGCTGGTCATCCTCTCCAACTTCCTGTGGCGCGGTCTCGGCCTGCTCATGCGCTGGTAGCGAACCCTCCCGTCCGCGTTTACTCTGAAATCGGCAACCCGGCTATCTGCCAGGCGCGCCACCCGCCATCCAGCGAGATGACAGCGGTGTAGCCCATCTGTTGCAGAGCGTCGGCGGCCAACGCAGAGCGAAAACCACCCCCGCAATATAGGATTATTGTTGTGGCTTTGTCCGGGATCGCGATTTCGATATCTCGCTCGATGATTCCTTTGCTGAGGTGCATCGCCCCTTCAACATGGCCCGCTTGCCACTCGCTTTCTTCACGAACGTCAACCAGGATAAACTGATCTCCGTTCTCCCTCATCTGCCGGAGTTCGTCGATACAAATCTGCTTCACCCGGCTTTTGGAATCGTCCACCAAGGCCAGAAACGCCGGTGAGTGATGCTTCCCGTGTGTCATCGCTTATTCCACCCTCCGGATGCGGGCGCCTACCCGCGAGAGTTTTTCCTCGATCCTTTCGTAACCGCGGTCGATGTGGTAAACGCGGTCAATTACGGTTTCTCCCGAAGCCACCAATCCGGCAAGAACCAGTGATGCGCTGGCTCTGAGGTCGGATGCCATTACCGTAGTACCGGTCAACTCCCGTGCTCCGGCCACAATCGCCTGCCTGCCTTCGATGCGGATATTCGCTCCCATGCGCCCCAGCTCGGGGACGTGCATGAAGCGGTTCTCAAAAATCGTTTCGGTGACAAAAGAGATCCCGTCAGCCTGGGTCATCAGCGCCAGGTACTGTGCCTGTAAATCGGTTGCAAAGCCAGGATACTCGGTGGTTGTCACATCCTGAGACCGGATGGTTCCCCGGCCGTCCACTTCCAGTATCCCCTCGGCTGGGTGAGTGATGACGGCACCCGCGGCGGTCAGTTTGTCCAACAGGGCATCCAGGTGCTCCTTAATACACCCAGTCACCTTTACCCTTCCTCCGGTGATGGCGCCCGCAATCAGAAAGGTGCCTGCTTCAATTCGATCCGGGATGATGGTGTGTTCGGCGCCTCCCAGGCTTTGCACTCCCTCGATGGTGATCGTAGAGGTGCCCGCACCCTGGATACGGGCGCCCATCTTGACGAGGAGCTCGGCCAGGTCACTCACTTCAGGCTCCCGGGCGGCATTTTCAATGACCGTTTCACCCCGCGCCAGAACGGCAGCCATCATCACATCTTCAGTCCCTGTTACCGTGACGCGGTCAAACCGGATCGTCGCCCCTTGCAATCCATCGGGGGCTTCGGCCTCCAGGTATCCGTGAGTCTGTGTCAGCCGCGCGCCCAGCTTTTCGAGCGCCTGCACGTGGAGGTTGATCGGTCTCGCTCCAATGGCGCAGCCCCCCGGCATCGAAACCCGGGCCCTCCCCGTCCGGGCGACCAGCGGGCCCATTACCAGGCTGGAGGCACGCATCGTCTTCACCAGGTCATACGGGGCCTCCGGGTTCTCCAGCACCCCAGCGGTAACCGCCGTGCAGCCGCCGTTGTCTTTCTCTACGCGGGCGCCGATAAAGGTGAGCAGCCGTTCCATTGTGCGGATGTCTCTCACCCTCGGGACACGGTGTAAGATTACCGGCTTCTCAGTCAGCAGGCAGGCGGCCAGGGCGGGTAACGCGGCATTCTTGCTGCCGCTGGTCGGAATCTCTCCTACCAGTGGAGTCCCACCTTCGATCACAAACTTGTCCATTGCCAGTATCCAGTATCGCGGGATCGATCAGTCCGGCCGGACAGCCTCGGCCACTCGTCCCCGCACCTCAATCAAGCGCGTCTCCGCCGCTGCCCGGCTGAGACCGCGCTGCGCCATGACAATTGCCGTCTTGACGCTGCCGCCGGCCTTGTCCAGCAGTTCCGACGCCAGCGGGTAATCCATCCCCGTGGCGGAGGCGATAATCCGGATGGCACGATCCTGAAGTTTGTGATTGGTCGGCTGCACGTTCACCATCAGGTTGCCGAATACGTAGCCCAGACGGATCATTACCGCCGTGCTCAACATGTTCAACACCAACTTGGTGGCCGTGCCGGCTTTCAATCGCGTTGAGCCGGTCAGCACCTCGGGTCCGGTCAACACGGTGATGGGAATCTTAACGGCCCGAGCCAATTCGGAATCCGGCGTACAGCTAATGCCTACCGTCACCGCGCCGGACTCATGCGCCGCGGCTACCGCTCCCAGAACGTAGGGAGTCCGCCCGCTGGCAGCAATCCCCACCAGAACGTCCTTGCCGCTGAACCCACGCCGCAGCAGGTCCTCCCTGCCGGCGCCGGGGTCATCCTCGATCGCCTCGCTCGAATGCACCAGGGCGTGTTCACCACCGGCTATGATCCCTTGAACCGTTTCGCCGGGAACGTTGAAGGTGGGAACCCACTCCGAAGCGTCCAGTACTCCCAGCCGGCCACTCGTGCCGGCGCCAATATAAAAAAGACGTCCGCCGCGCTCCAACCGGTCGACAGTAACATTGACCGCCATTGCGATGTCGGGGATTCGCTCGGCCACGGCCTCGGCTACCTTGCGGTCCTCCTGGTTCATCACTCTTAGCATCTCTTCGGTGGGAAGTGCGTCTATCCGTTCGGAGGCCGGATTGCGCTGTTCTGTGAGTAGACTTTCAAGCATGGTGAGACCGTAAACCGGCCAGCGATCCTTCTCCATCATAATAAGGCCTTTGCGTCATCGCCGCTGAGCGGAGGGGGGTATCAGGCAGAAAACAAAAAAGCCGCCTTGCCGGGAAGGCGGCCCCTCTGTGTCATAGTCTCGGTCACACGAACCTCGCATCCAGACGAGGTTCGATCGGTACTCAACCGGATCAGGCCTGGAACGAACTGCCGCAGCCACACGTGGACTTCACGTTCGGATTCTCAAACTTGAAGCCAGCACCTTCCAGTGTCTCGACATAGTCCACCTGGGCCCCGTCCAGATAAAGCAGGCTCGCCTGGTCTACAAATACTCGTAGACCTTCGAAATCATAGGACTTATCCAAAACACCCGGATTGTTCTCAAACGCCATTGAATAGCTGAAACCAGAACATCCGCCCCCGACGACCGAAATCCGAAGACCCGCCGGTTTCGGCTCCTGCGCCGACAGGATCTCCTTCACCTTGCTGATTGCTGTGGGTGACAAACTTACCATTTTCAATCTCCCCTCTTGCCAAATTCTTCGAAAGGGTGCTCCACCCGCCGGCGCACCGTGCGAGCTTCAGACCTCCCTACTAGCATATAATGACACGTTTGGAGCTGTAGTATCTAATCTTGATTATAACGTCAAGAATTGTAGACCGCAGCCGCGACGCCAGGTTGGGGCCGATTTGCTATTTTGGTTCCAACAATCGCGCTCGCCGCGCCGGCTAGCCGTGGACACCAACCGGTGAGGCTGTTGTAACCGCTTGAATCCGCGGTGCGTCAGAAAGTCAGTATGAGCGGATTTAGCGGCGTTCTCCCGTTCCCGGGCAGCGATACTCGTATCAGGACGAGAGTGGACCACCGAGCCAGCGAGGAATCCGAACTCGTTCGCCGAGTACAGGCGAAGGACGAAGCGGCGTTTCGTGAAATCGTCGAGCGCTACCAGGCGAAGGTTTTTTCGATCATCTACGGCATTCTGCGGAACCACAATGATTCCGAAGATATTGCGCAGCAGGTGTTCGCCAAGATCTACTTCTCGATCGGAAGCTTCGATTTCCGGAGTTCGCTACTCACCTGGATCTACAAAATTACCGTCAACGAGTGCTACGATTATTTGCGCAAGAAGCGCGTTCGCAAGTTGGTGTACGAGAGTGACTTCTCCGAAGAAGACGCTCTCCGCATGGAGAATTCCGAGGCTGCCGTGGCTCGAGACCCCGCGGTGGACAAGAGCCTCGCTCAGCGCGACTTCATCATGAAGCTGCTTTCCAAGGTGTCTGATGAGGATCGCAGCCTGATTCTGCTCAAGGAGGTGGAAGGCCACTCGGTGGAGGAACTCGCGCGGATGACCGGGCTCAATGAGAATACAATTAAGGTCAAACTGTTCCGTGCCCGGCAGAAGTTACTGAAGGTGGCGCAGCGGCTCACCAAGTCCGCCGGTCCGGCTGCCGTTTGAGAGCCATGTCCGGAAGTTGCCCGAAACGGGACGTCAGATCCTCGCCGGGCTGTTTAGGAAATTGACTTTCGAGGGAAGAAGTTATGCATCGGCCGATTAAGGACCACCTGGAGGATTTCCTTCAGGGTGCTTGCGAGAGAGAACAGCTAAGAGAGTTCGAAGCACACCTGGAAGAGTGCGAAGACTGTTTTCAGCAGGTGCAGCAGATGCGGGAACAGGCGCACTCCGTGCGTGCCTTGCGCACGCCGGAAGTAGTTACGCCTCAACCCGGCTTCTACGGCCGGGTGATGGCCCGGATCGAATCACAACCGCGGCCGACTGTCTGGTCGCTGTTGTTGGATCCCGTCTTCGGGCGGAGATTGGTATACGCTACTGCTTCGCTGCTGTTGATTTTTGGGACTTATCTGGTGTCGACCGAAAGCGAGTCGATCTCAGCGTCCAATAACGGGCCGGAAATGATTCTGGCGGCACGGGAGCAAGCTCCGGCGGCTCATCAGAAGACCGATACCCAGAGTCAGCGGGATGCCATCTTGGTGAATTTGGCAACTTATCAGGACTAGGATCACGGATAGAGAATGACTCCTCACCGGCCATCCTGGCGAAATCCGAAGATTCTCGCCATGCTATGTCTGGTGTTTTTGCTGGGCGCCACCTGCGGTGCTCTGACAATGCGTTTGGGCCGTCATACGATCTTCCATCGCGCCACTCCGGCGTGGCGCGAAGGCGGCAAGGATATCTCAATCTACCGCCTTCGCAAGGATCTCGATTTGAGTGAGAGCCAAGCCGAACAGATGGAGGTCGTGCTCGACGATTTTATGACATACATCCAGACGCTGCAAGCGCAGATGGATGACGTCCGGTCTACTGGAAAAGCGCGAATTATGCGGATCCTCAACGAGGATCAGCGGCGGCGCTTTACCAAGCTGCTGGCTGATATCCAGAGCCGGCAGCCCAACTGATAGCCTGTCTTGCGGTGCCTGGGTTGGGACCGGGTTCTACGGATTCTTTTCTATTGCGCGATCCGGTGGCGCGTGGTACTCTGAATTCGCACGTGGATTGATTTAGGTCTGTATTTTGACCAGCTAATTGCAACCACGAAAAAAAGTGCTAAAGGTGAGTCGGTCTTCAGAAACACTCGCCCTGACACTTGGTGCAGGGCTATATTTTTGACCGATTGCCGAAGCCGAATGGCGCCGCATGGTGGCGCCGGAGGACATGATGAGCAATTGGTCAAGCCTGCCCGTCCCCGCAACTGGCGAGTCTCCTCTTTTTAGCTCGGAGGGTGAACTGGTCTGTGTGCGTGTGGCGGTTGAACCGAGGCTACTCGAAGATCTTCTCGATGCGCTCAGTCACGTCGATTTCCCCATCAACCCGGAGCTTCGGCATAACGCCGAAGAGTCATCCGGCCGCTGGCTGACGGTGGTTGAATTTCCCGCCTACCGCGCTCGGGTTCCGGAAGTGGAAGGCGTACTCCAGACGCGCGGCTTCGATGTCTTGTCACTGCGTGTTTCCCCGATGATCGATGAACTGCGGACACTGGCGTGCCGGGCATCGGTGACCGTAGCACGCAACCATTAATGTCCGTACAATGCAAGGCAGGGAAGCGAACCGGCTGCAACACCCAGTGAGGGCAATGGTCTCGTCAAATGGTCAGCCGAGCGGTGTTTGGGAGGGCGGAGCCGCTCATGTCCCGGCGAAGGCAGAAGACAGCATTCCAGGCCGAAGCGAATGCTGGACATCCCGGGTCTCAGGCGGCGGCACATTGGGACAGAGCGGCGCGGAACGGGAGGGGCTCCCCGGGCAGGCAAGCCGTCCAGTACCGCGCTAAACTTCTACCAATGATGCCATGAGTGAGGGCTGCCACCTTTCGCCCTATAGCGGACAGTGGTATCCGGACGATCCGGAGCAACTGCGCGAGCTATTGGGGCGCACACAGCGCGAGTCGGTTCAAAGGACCGGGCCATTCCTGTTACCCTCCCCGCTGGGATTCGTTGTGCCGCACGCCGGCATCCACTATTCGGGTTCGGTTGCCTGGTCCGTCTACCGGGCGGCCGCGGCCGCAGCGCCCAGGCGGATCGTCTTGTTCGGGTTTCGCCATCGTGGAGGGCCGGCGGGACTTGCTGTGCCGGATATCATTGCTTATCGCACTCCGCTCGGCGATCTGCCGGTGGATCAGGACGTCAGGGACCGGCTTGCCGCGGGTGGGGTGTTCCGCCGGCTCAAAGAGGCGCTGATCTGCGACCATTCCACCGAAATGCAACTGCCATTCCTGCAGTTCGGATTGCCGGGTGTTCCGGTAGTACCCGTTTCGGTCGGCCATGCCAGCGCCCAAGAGCTGGAAACGGCTTCCCGTGTTCTGGCTCCCCTGGCCGGGCAGGGCAGTCTCTTTGTAGCCAGTTCGGACTTTACCCATTACGGAAGCGCCTTCCGGTACCGGCCATTTCCGCCTGACGATACGATCAGTGGGCGTCTGCGAGAGCTCGACGACGAACTGGCTGATGCAGCCGGCAGCCTTGATGATCGGCTTCTGGCCGCTACAGTTGAGAATCTTCAGTCGACGCTTTGCGGCATCGGCCCCATGTCTCTCCTGCTTGCCACACTCCGGCAGGCGGCCAGCGGCTCAACGGTGGTCTATCAGCAGACCCTGGACTACCAGACCTCCGGTGAGCGAACCGGCGATTACCAACACTCGGTCAGCTACTGTGCCCTCGGTTACTATCCTCAGTCTTCATTCGCCCTCCCCACGGAGGCCACGCAGAGTCTATTGCAAATGGCCTTTGGCGCTCTCAAACAGGCGATCGCTGGTGGAGGTTGGAATCCGGTAGAGACAGAGGTGCCGCCTCACGTACTGCAGGCACGTCTGCCGGTATTTGTCACCTTGTACGCAGGCGGACGGCTTCGGGGCTGCATCGGTTCGTGCTTCGACCCCCGTCCACTCGGCCACAGTATTCCGGAGCTGACTTTGGCCGCTTTGCACGACGATCGCTTCCCTCCCATCGGCTTAGAGGAATTAGATTCGGTTGAAGTGGAGATCTCCCTGCTGACGCCATTCCGAAGGATCGGTTCGCAACAGCAGTGGCAGGCGGGAGTCCATGGCAGCATGCTCCGCTACCGGCAGCATCGCGGTATCCTGTTGCCCCAGGTGGCTGGCGAACGAAATTGGGACCGGACGCAATTCTTCTCCGCCCTGGCCCGCAAAGCAGGCTGTCCGGCCGATGTGTATTCACGGCCCGAATGCCGCCTTTTCGTCTTCCAGTCGCAGACCTGCCGCGAGCGATATACTGGCGTTGAATGAAGCTTCTGACCGGACCCGCCGGGTCCGGAAAAACCCATGCAATCCTCGAACGGGTCAGAGAACTACTTCAATCCCGGTCCACCGGATTTCGGCTCCTGGTGCCCACTGCCACCATGGCCGAGCATCTCCGCAACCTGCTCGCGCGTCAGGGCTTCGTCTTTTCTCCGCACCTGGTTCAGACATTCAGCAAGTTTGTCTGTTCAAAGGTAGGCGCCTTCGGAGACCCGCCGGCCGGTGCTTTAGAACTGGCTATCCGTTCCGCGCTTGCCGTCCACACGCCAGAACCGTTTGCCACCGTTAGCCGCACTGCCGGGTTTGAGCGCGTACTTGCCACGTTGATGCGTGACTGTTCGTCGGCCGGCTATGCCGCGTCCGACTTAGCCGAAGCGGACGCTGTCCACCCCTACCTGAATGCCTTTACCGGTTTGTACCAGCATGTTGAGCAGACCCTGGCTGCACGCGATTGGCGTCTTCGGGGAGCGGTGCTGGATGAAGCGGCTTGTCAAATCGGAGCCCACGGATTGGCCGGCATTCGTGAGGTTCTGCTGGACGGTTTCTTTCAGTTCACCGCACCAGAACTCGGAGTAATTGCCGCGATCTCCCGTTATGCCGGCTTGACGGTAACGCTTCCCGATTGGACGGGCGCCTCTTACTGCCGCAGCGTGCTGCTTGATCAGGGGTTCGTTGAGACTCGCCTTGAGGCGAACCCGCGGAATCCGGAAGTAACGGTGCTTGAAGCGCCAGCCGTTTCCGCTGAAGCCGAGGCCATCGCCGTCCGGATCTTAGCAGCGATTGACCAGGAACACACCTTCCGCGACATCGGCGTGGTGGTGCGTGGTGACAACGCGTATATTCCCGCTCTTCGCACCACGCTGGCTCGTTTTGGAATCCCGGCCGCGTTTCTCTTTGGTGAACCGCTCGCTGCTCATGTTTGCATCCGTTTTCTGATGTCGCTGATCAAGGCGATGCTGGGTGGCTGGGATTGGGCCGAGACGCTGTCTGCCCTGCGATTGGCACCCTCCGGCTTGAGTGGGACCCGCATGGGCGATCAGTTCGATTTCGCGCTGCGAAAATTGCTTCCGGGCAGGGGTTTGGCGACGTTGGAGGCTTTGCCGGGAGGCGGCGAGCTGGGGGCGCGACTGCGGGAAATGGAAACGCAGTTTACCGGTACGGCGGTCTCCAGCGAGTGGGCCCGGCGCTGTAGCCGGCTGCGCCGCCTGATTTCATTACCGGCGTCTTTTGAAACCGGCAGCCATTCTCTTGTACTGCTCTGGCGCAGCATTCCGGCGGCCCTGGAAGCCTTTGAACGCGTTCTCGCCGGCACGGCGATGGCATTGGGGGATCGCCCGGCGATGCCGTTTGCCAGCTATTGGGAGCAGTTGCAATTTGCGCTGGAGCAGGAAACCCTTCGGGTTCCCGACAGGAGGCGCGACACCGTCCATGTGATGGATGTTTATGAGGCCCGGCAGTGGGCTCTACCGGTGATTTTTGTCTGCGGCCTGATCGAGAAGGAATTCCCCCGCCACTACCAGCAAAATCCGATACTGCCCGACGAGATTCGTCACCGGCTTCAGGGCATGGGGATCCGGCTTCGTACGGCGGCGGATTACCAGGTTGAAGAGGATTTCCTGTTCGATTTCGCCGTAACACGGGCTACTGAGCGCCTCTTTCTCAGCTACCCGCGCTACAACCCGGCGGGAGCTGAGAATCTACGATCCTTCCTGCTCGATTCCTACATCCAACGCCGTCAACTTCCGGTGGAATCGGCTACCGGAGCACGACCCGGACCGCGTAACTTTCCCCAGACCGCCGGAATCCCCTCTGTTGAAGACCCGCAATTGAGGTCCCATCTCGCCTTGCAGCACAGGCGGCTGTCGCCCACTTCGATAGAGACCTACCTCCAATGTCCTTTTCGTTTTTTTGCCGCGGATTCATTGCAGCTTCAGGGAGCGCCGGCTCCACCGGAGGAGCGCCTGGATATTCCATCACAAGGCAATATCATGCATGGCGTACTGGCCGATTGGGTTCGCCATCCCCGGCCGTGGCGGGGGCTGTTTGAATCGCACTGGGATATCGCCTGCCACAAGTTACGCGTTAAGCCGGGTTATCATGCCGAGTCGATCCGGCTGGAACTCATTCGCAATCTGGAGATGCTCATCCCGAAGTTGGAGGCGTTTTCCGGCGGCCGAAGCGAGGTGGAACGCGACTTCACTCTCCACTTGCCGGATGCACTTACTGTTCGCGGTAAGATCGACCGGTTAATCCACCGGCCGGACGGAACCGTGCTCATTCTCGATTACAAGTACACCCGCCCGGAGAAAGTACGCCAACTGATGATTGCGCACGAGGCTGGGCTGATGGTGCAAGGCGGTCTCTATCTGATTGCCGTCGAAGAGTGTTTTCGCCTTCCACCGGCAGGCTTCCTGTATTGCAGCGTAAAGAAGGAGCTTGCATTTTATGGATGGCATACCCAGTCCGGCCTCACCCTTACCCAAGCATGCGAGCCCCAGCACTTACGCCAGGTAATGGAACAGGCGCGATCGCAGGCGTTGGAGGTCTACCACCAGATCGGCAACGGGCGGATCGTGCCTCGCCCGGCTGATCCGGATAAATGCCGTTCCTGTGAGTTTGCCGCCATCTGCCGTAAGGAGACGGTGCAGATCGCAATCACCGCCGGGCAGGAAAGCCTGTGATTCTCTCCGCTCAGCAGCGGGCCGCGGCGGCACGAACCGGGCAGGACGTCTGCATTGTCGCCGGTCCCGGCTCCGGCAAGACCCGTGTACTCATTCATCGCTTCGCCTGGCTGGTCCGCGAACGCAAGATTCCCGCCGGCCGGATTCTGGCCATCACCTTTACCGAAAAGGCGACTAACGAGATCAAAAAGCGCCTGGTGGCCGAATTCGCCTCTGAACCGGAGCTTCGACCCGCCATCGAACGCGCCTGGGTGTCGACCGTAGATGGTTTTTGTGCCCGCCTGCTCCGGGAGAACGCCATCGCGGCCGGAATTGATCCGGCTTTTGGCATTCTCGAAGCGAGCGAAAGTAACGCCGAACTTCGCCAGGCGGCTGTTGCCGTTCTCGATGCGCTTTTCGCGCAACAACCGGAGCAGATGCGCGGGCTGTTGAATGCGATTCACGTCTCGGCCTACTCAGGCTCGTTTGCGCCGGACCTGGTGGAAGCGCTGGTGTCTGTGTACGGCGCGCTGCGCATCGCCGGCCAGGATCCGGCCAAGATGCCGCCGCTCAGCGTGCCCCCGCTTTCGGCTGCGGCGCCGGTTGATGCCCTTCAGGCCCTGCTCACAGGCGGCATCAAGGGCGACACCCCACCCCGGCGGCAGCGTATCGAGGCGATTGGGAGTTGGGTGGACCGTGCCCGAGCGCTTGCCGGCGCACCTCTTTCGGCAGACCACTTTGCTCTATGGCGTGATAACCTCTGCAACTTGCGGGGTGTTCCTGCTAGCGATCCCGTGTCTCAAACCGTGAAGACGTGCCGTGAACAACTGGACCGGCTCCGGAGCGAGGCTGCCGGCGTCTACTACCAACAGGAGCGGGCACTGGTCGCAGAGGCTGTGCGGCGGCTTGATACTCATTACCGTCAGAGTAAGGCGGTGCGCTCCCTACTTGATTTCGGAGACCTCCAAGAGCGGGCGATCCATCTACTCGAGGGCCACCCTGAGGTACGCCGGCGAATTCAGGCCTCGTTTGACCAGATTCTGATGGACGAACTGCAGGATACCAACCCGCTGCAGTGGCGGCTGGTAGACCTGCTGCGCCGGCCGGACCAGTTTTTCGCCGTGGGGGATATCAATCAATCCATTTACGGCTTCCGTCATGCCGACCCGGCGGTATTTGAGCACTACCACCAGCAGTTGGAATCCAACGGCGGAATCATCGACCGGCTGAACGACAACTACCGCAGCCGGGCACCGATTCTTGAAGTCGTCGATCGCGTTTTGGCCGGCCAACCCGGTATTGAGCCGAATCCCCTGAATGCCAAAGGCAGCTTCCCGGAATCTGATGACCCGGCGGTGGAGTTCCACTGCTCGAAGGCGGATAACACCGAAACTGCCGCCCAAATCGAGGCATCCTGGATCGCCCGGCGAATTCGGGAAATGGAAGGTTCTCTGATGGTCGGCCGCGCCGGAGAGCAACGTCCCGCTCGCTTCTCCGACATGGCCATCCTGGCCCGGACGGCGGCTGCGCTCGAGCCGGTGCGCGAGGCTTTGGGACAGTCCGGAGTTCCCCACCTGTTGATTGGTGGCCGCAGCTACTTTGAAAACCCGGAGATCCGTGACCTGGTCCATTGGCTGGAGATCCTGTCGAATCCTTCCAACGAGATCGCTCTGGCCGGCGTGCTGAGGTCCCCCATCGCCGGAGTGAGCGACGAGACTCTATTGCGAATCCGGGAACGGGACACCAGCCTGTTGGATTCGCTCGAGCGGGCGGTCACCGGCAATCCCTTTGAGTGCGATTCGGATGGTTTGGCGCGCCTGCGCTGGTTCCACGATCTGCTATCCGCGCAACGGCGCGTCCGCGACTCCTGTCCGCCCGACCGGCTACTGGCCGAAATGCTGGACGAGTCCGGATATGAGCACAGCCTGACTCCCGCCGCCCGCCGCAATACGGATAAGTTTCTTGCCCTGCTGCGCGACCGCTTCGCCTCCTCGCCGCTGCCAATGGCCGAGCTACTTGACGATCTACGCTCGGCTCGTCTCGCCGGCGCGGAGCCGGATGCGCCCCCCGACGACGCTTCGAACGCCGTTACCCTGCTGAGCATGCACCGATCTAAGGGCTTGGAGTTTCCGATCGTCATTTTGTGCGCCTTGCATAAGGACCGGTCCCATCAGACTCCGCCTATTTCCTATTCGCCCGCGGCGGGGCTGGGCGTCAAGTGGAGAGACCCTTCGGACCCGGGAGCCGGGATTGACGATTTGGCTTACCGTGCCCATCGCGATGAGGTCAGTAGCCGCGAGCAGACCGAGGAGAATCGCCTTCTTTATGTGGCCATGACGCGCGCCGAAGAGCACCTGATGCTCTCCTACGCCACGCGAAACGAACGCGCCGAACCGGCCAACCTGGCCAGGCTTGTGGCGAGCGGCCTGAAGGCGATCGAGATATGCCACCAGGAGCAGGCGCCGAATGATTTCCCGGCGGTCGCTGTGGCATCCGAATCCACGCCGCGGCTGGCACAGCGCGCTGGCGCCTCCGACCAATCCGACTCCAGCATTACTGTCAGCGCGTTGGCTGCCTTCAGAGACTGTCCGCGCCGCTACTATCTCTCGCGCTATCTTGGCATTGAACCCGAGCCAGCCGTGATGGAAGATGCCGGACCGGCAGCCCAACCGGCCACAGCCTTGGGTAGTGAAGTGCATGCACTGCTGGCCGGTGAGGCGGTGGACAAGCCGCACCCGCTGGCGGCCGAGCTTGCCGCGGTTTTTTACCAGAGCGAACTGGGCCGTCGCGCCGCGCGGGCAGTCCGGGTGGAACGGGAATTTGAAGTCCTGATGGCCGTGGAGGACGTTGTGGTACGCGGCACGATCGATCTGTGGTTTGAGGAGGGCGGAGAAATTATTCTGGTAGACTACAAAACAGACCGTACGAAGCCTGAGGAAGATGCTGCTTCGGGTTATGCGATCCAGCTTCGGTTGTACGCTCTGGCGCTTAGGGCGGTGACAGGGAAACTCCCGGCGTTGGCGGTTTTATTCTATCTGCGTAGAAACGAAGCCGTTCGAGTCTCGCTGAGTGACGCGGATTTAAATGACGCCAAAGCCGCAATCAAGGATCTCCGCGAGGCGCAGAACCGGCTGGATTTCCCTGTGCGCCCAGCCGGGCATTGCAAGTACTGCCCGCACCACCGCACAATCTGCCCGTCGCCGTGATGCGGTTTACCGAATCTCGTCGTGGTTCGGTTTCAACTTCTGTTGCAGAACCTTCAGCAGCCGCTGCTCAACGTCCGCGGGGACGTTTTGCGCTTCCATACCCTTGTAAACGGCAAGCGTTTTCTTGGTGCTATCGAACACCACCCAGCAATTGGGGCATTCGTGAATGTGCTGCTCGATGCGCTGGCGCAACTCGGCATCAGCCGTGTCGTCAAGGTACTCATTCAGTTCCTCGAGGAACCATTTGCACTTATAGGTATGCAAATACGTCGTCCCCCTTCCGTTTGAAGAACCGGGTGAGCTTTTCGCGCAGTTGCAGGCGCGCGCGCAGCAGGCGGCTTTTGACGGCAGGAATCGAGAGGCTCAACGCGGCGGCCGTCTCTTCGGTCGACAAGTCTTCGATGTCCCGGAGGACAAAAACCGTCCGAAAGGCGGGCCGCAAGCTGTCAACCGCTTTACCCAAAATCTCGCCCAATTCTTCACGCGAGTAGCGTTGCTCGGGATCTTCATCCCAAGCCGCTATTTCGCGAACCATCGTCTCTTCACCTGTATCGATGCTCTCGTCGATGGAAACGGTGCGATCAGTTTTCCGCTTTCGCAACTTCATGAGCGATTCGTTTACCGCGATGCGCACAATCCAGGTATAAAACTTCGAGTTGCCCTGGAATTCGCCCAGGTGCTGGAAAGACTTGAGGAATGTCTCCTGTAGCACATCCTCCGCATCTTCATCACTCTGCGTGATGTGCCGGGCCAGCCGAAAAATTTTCCTGTCGTAGCGCGTGACAAGGTCCGAAAATGCCCGCATATCCCCACTGCGAGCGCGGTTTACCAAGGCGAGTTCGTCAAACGCAGTTTCGCTGGGCGTCGACATGGGATCGTTGATTCTCGTTTCTACTATATCAGCCGGATCGCCGCCGGAGCGGGCAGCGGGTTATCGGGCGTCAACTGCGGCCGGCAGCGCAGGCAGGCGCGGAAACCCGCCCGCTCGGCATCGCGGGCCGATGCGAAGAAGATGACGTTTTGACGCAGAGGAATTCTCGATGGGCACGACGGCCGGCAATAAATTCCTGTCGTTTTCACGCCATAAAAGAACCGCCCGTCGTAGCTGCGGCCACCGCGGCGGATCGCCTCCCAGCATCGTTCCGGTTCAGGCATGCCGCAGACTTGTTTCTCTTCCTGGACGCTCACTACGGAATCCTCCCTGGCGCGCTGGTGAGCGCGCTCCTCAATGTCCAGCGGGAAGCGGCGCGGTTTCAACCGCCGGCGCCTGGCGGCGGCGCATCCAGAACTGAAGCCTGCCAAGGTACAGGTAGAAGACCGGCGTCAGATAGAGCGTCACCAACTGGGAGAACAGCAACCCGCCGACCACGCACACCCCGAGCGGCTGGCGGGCCTCTCCACCCGCACCATATCCGAGCGCGATCGGGACGGCACCGAGCAGCGCGGCCATTGTGGTCATCATGATGGGCCGGAAACGGATGAGACAGCCCTGATAAATGGCCTTCTCGGGCTCCATGCCGCCGCGCTCGGCCTCGAGCGCGAAGTCGATTTGCATGATGGCGTTTTTTTCCACAATGCCGATTAGCATAATCAGTCCGACGAAGGCGTAGATGTTGAGTTCCATGCCGAACAGCCATAATGTCACCAGCGCGCCGAAACCGGCCGACGGCAGTCCGGAGAGAATCGTCAACGGGTGGATGTAGCTCTCATACAGGATTCCCAGCACCAGGTACACCACCATGATGGCGATGAACATCAGCACCCACAGGTTGGTGAGAGACCCTTGGAAGGCTCCTGCCATTCCCTGCATCGAACTGGAAATGGTGGGTGGCACCACGCCGGCGGCTACCGAGCGCACGGTCTCCACCGCATCGCCAAGCGCCCTGCCTGGCGCCACCGCAAAAGAAACCGTGGTGGCGGGCAACTGGCCCGAGTGCGAGATCGCCTGCGGGCCGGTCTCCTCGCTTACCCTGGCCACCGCATCGAGTGGAATCAGCCGGCCAGCGGGCGATTTGAAGTACAGCATCGAAAGCGCGGCCGGGTCGGTCTGATATCGCGGCAACAGTTCAAGCAGCACCTTGTACTGATTGACGTTGGAGTAAATGGTGGATACCCAGCGCGGGCCGAATGCGTCGTAGAGTGCGTTTTCCACCTGCGCCAGGTTGATCTGCATGGCTGCTGCTTTGTCACGATCGATGTTTACCTTGATCTGCGGCGCGCGGATTTGCATATCGCTGGTCACATCGATCAGTTCGGGCCGCTTTGAAAGCTCAGCCACCAGCCGGTCGGTCGTATCGAAAAGTTCCTGCTTGTCGGGGGATAGCAGCGTGAACTGGTAGAGGCTCTTGGTCACCTGGCCGCCAATGCGCAGTACCGGAGGATTCTGGAGAAAGACGCGCACCCCGGCGACGTGATCGAGCTTGGGCCGCAACCGCTCCATGACGTCGTTCACCAGGGCTTTGCGCTCGGCGCGCGGCTTGAGGTGTACCACCAGTTGGCCGATGTTCGGTCCGCCCAGCACGCTGGCGGTAGCGCCGCCGACAGTTGCTACCAGCGATTCCACGTCGGGATCCCGGTTGACGATAGCGGCCACCTGCCGCTGATACTCGGACATCTGCAGGAAGCTGGTACCCTGCACACCTTCGGTGACAATCTGCAGTTGGTCGGTATCCTGATCGGGAACGAACCCCTTGGGGATCATCATGAAGAACGCGACCGTGCCGCCCAGCACGACGAAAAAGCTCGCCAGAGTCAGAGTGCGATGCCGCAACACCCACACCAATGTCCGGTCATAGAGGTGCAACAAGGCTTCGAAAAACCGCTCCGTGGTCCGGTAGAACGCCGAGCGGTGCCCGCTTCCCACCCCTCGCAGGAACCGGCTGCACATCATCGGCGTCAACGTCACCGAAACCACGCCGGAAATCAGAATGGCCGCGCAGATGGTGATGGAAAACTCGCGGAACAGCCGCCCCAGCACACCGCCCATGAACAATACCGGAATGAACACCGCGGCCAGCGACAGGGTCATCGAAACGATGGTGAAGCCGATCTCTTTTGATCCATTGAGGGCTGCCTCCAGCGGTTTCTCCCCCATCTCCATGTGCCGGACAATATTTTCCAACATCACGATGGCGTCATCCACCACGAAGCCGACCGCCAGAATCAACGCCATCATCGAAAGGTTGTCCAGCGAGTAATTGAGCAAGTACATCACGGCAAATGTTCCGATGATGGAAAACGGTAGCGCCAGGCTGGGAATCAGCGTTGCCGAGACATTGCGCAAAAACAGGAAGATGACCATCACCACCAGCCCCAAGGTCAGCATCATCGTGAATTGCACATCCTGGTAGGACTCGCGAATGGTGTCCGAGCGATCGTAAAAGATGTCCATCTTCACCGACGGCGGCAACTCGGCCTGGAACACCGGCAACAGCTTCTTCACCGAATCGGTCACCTGCATCGTGTTAGTGCCCGGCTGCCGTTGTATGGAGAGGATAATGGCCCTTTCGTCCCCGTGTTTGTCGTAGTACCAGGAAGCAGTCTTGTCGTCTTCCACGCTGTCAAACACCTGGCCGAGTTCGGAGAGCCGCACCGGTGAGTTGCGTTTGTAGGTGACGATCACCGGTCTGTAGGCGCCGGCGCTCATCAATTGTCCGGAGGCCTGCAGGGTGAATGCGCGCTTGGGGCCGTTGATCTCTCCGGTGGGCAGGTTCACGTTCCAGGTCTTCAGCGCGGTTTCCACCTCGTTGATGCCGATCTGCCTCGAAGCCAGCTTGAACGGATCCATCTGCACCCGTACCGCATATTTCTGCGCTCCCATCACGGCTACCTGCGCAACGCCGGAAACCATCGAAATCCGCTGGGCGATCCGCGTCTCGGCATATTCGTCCAGGGTATAGAGCGGAAGCTGCTTCGACCTCAGCGCGAGGTAGAGAATCGGCTGATCGGCCGGGTTCACCTTGGTGAATGTGGGTGGAGTCGGCATGCCTTGCGGCAGCATGCGCGAGGCTTGGGTGATGGCCGCCTGTACGTCGACGGCCGCGCCATCCAGATTTCGGCTGAGGTCGAACTCCAGCACTACCTGCGTGCTGCCAAGGGAGTTCATCGACGTCATGGACTGCAGTCCGGCGATGGTCGAAAACTGGTTTTCGAGCGGCGTTGCCACCGAAGACGCCATCGTGTCCGGGCTCGCTCCCGGCAGGGCCGCGGTTACCAACAGCGTTGGCAGGTCGACGTTCGGCAGATCGCTCACCGGCAGCGATCGATAGGCCACCAGCCCGAAAAACGCAATGGCCACCATCAGCAGCGTGGTTGCGATCGGCCGTCGTATAAAAATTTCCGAGAGATTCAAGAACTCACCTCCGGCAGGATCCCCGCGGCGATGTCGTTTGTCTTGCTTCCTGAAAGCCATCGGGTAAGGCGGGCCATATGAATGTAGACCACCGGTGTCAGAAACAGCGTCAATAGCTGTGAGAAGACCAGCCCGCCCACCACTGCCATTCCCAGCGGCTGCCGCGCCTCGCCGCCGGCACCATAGCCGAGCGCGATGGGCAGTGAGCCGAACAGCGCCGCCAGCGTCGTCATCATGATGGGCCGGAAGCGGATCAGGCAGCCTTCCACAATTGCCTCATACGAGGTCTTGCCCTCTTTGCGCTCCGCCTCCAGAGCGAAGTCGATCTGCATGATGGCGTTCTTCTTGACGAGGCCCACCAGCATGATCAGACCGACGAAGGCATAGATGCTCAGTTCTACCCTGAAAATCAGTAGCGTCAGCAGGGCGCCCAAGCCGGCCGAAGGCAGACCGGAAAGAATCGTCAGCGGGTGCAGGAAGCTCTCATAGAGCACTCCCAACACGATGTAGACCACCGCGATGGCGATCACCAGCAACAGTCCCATGTTGCGTAGCGAATCCTGGAAGGCCTTGGCCGTTCCGGAAAAGGACGTATCCACCTTTCCAGCGGGCAGCACACGGTCAGCCGTGTGTTGAATCTCGTCCACGGCCTGGCCCAGCGACACGCCCGGCTTCAGGTTGAAACTGATGGTCACCGAGGGAAGCTGGCCGGTGTGGTTGATCGATTGCGGTCCGGCGTCTTCGCGAATCTTCGCGATCGTTCGCAGCGGCACCATCGGCCCGCCGGCCGGCCGCAGATAGAGGCGGCTTAGCATATCGCCGTACGCCTGGTACTGATCCTCCACCTCCAGCATCACTTTGAACTGGTTCTGGGGAGAATAGATCGTGGAGGCCCAGGTGGGCCCGTAGGCATTGTAGAGCGCCTGTTCGATCTGAAGAAAATCAAGTCCGAGCGACGCCGCCTTATCCCGGTCGACATCCACCGTCAGGCGGGGCGTACGAATCTGGAGATCGCTGTTCACCTCCTGCACAATCGGAAGTTGCGCGACCGCCCGCTCCAGTTTTGTCGCCTCGCGGTAGAGGATTCCGGTATCGGGCGATTGCAGCGTAAATTCATACGTGCTGCGCGACCCGCGGCCTCCGATGCGGATGGCCTGGGGCAGCGTCACGATGGAGCGGATTCCCGGCACCGGCGAGCGCATCAGCGTAGAGCGGATATCGTCGGCGATAGCCATTGCGGTTTTCTCCCGCTGCCGGCGCGGCTTGAGCGTCAAGTACATCCGTCCGTTTGTTGCCGGACCCCAACCGCTACCGCCCATTGATGAGAAGAAGCCCTCCACGTCAGGGTTATAGCGGACCTTTTCGGCAATTTGGCTTTGCAGATGGACCATCTGCTCAAATCCGGTACCCTGCGCTACTTCGGTGTTGATGAAAAGCTGGTCGTTGTCGGTGTCAGGAATGAATCCCTTTGGCACCTTCACGTAAAGATACGCCGTCACGCCGGCCACGGCGAAGAACACCAGGATCATCATCGCGTTGTGCGCTACCACCCAGCGAAGAGACACTTCATACAATCGGAACTGCCAATCCAGCACCTTGCCGATCGAGCGTGAAAGCCGGCCCCGGCTTTCGGCGACGCCGGTTTCACGCAGCATCCGGCTGCACAGCATCGGCGTCAGCGTAATTGATACGAAACCCGAAATCAGTACCGCCACGCAGATGGTGACGGCGAATTCGTTGAACAAGCGGCCGAGAATTCCACTCATGAACAGCAGCGGAATGAAGACTGCCGCCAGCGAGATCGTCATCGACAAAATGGTGAACCAGATCTCTCGCGAGCCGCGGATGGAAGCGGTCATTGGCGCTTCTCCGTGCTCGACGTGGCGCACGATATTTTCCAACATCACGATGGCATCATCCACGATGAACCCGATCGAAAGGATCAGCGCCATCATGGAGATGTTGTTCAGGCTGAAACCCAACAGGTAAATCACCGCGAACGTGCCCAGAATCGTGAACGGGAGCGCCATCGCTGGAATCATGGTCGCCGGAATGTTGCGTAGAAACAGCGCGATTACCAGGATCACCAGGGTGATGGTCAATCCCATGGTGAACTGCACATCTTCGAACGCTTCGCGGATATTTTTCGACCGGTCGCCGCGGATCCAGAACACTACCGATGGAGGCAACTGTTTCTGCAAACCAGGCAAAATCTCACGGATCGCATCGTTCACTTCAATCACGTTGGAGCCCGGCTGGCGCATCACCATCAAGGTGACGTTGCGCGCCTTTTCGTCGCCTTGATAGATCCAGGAGGCGGTTCTTTCCTCCTCCACGCTGTCAACGACGTTGGCAATCTGTTCCAACTTCACCGGCGCGCCGTTGCGGTAGGCCACCGTCAGCGGCCGGAACGCCGCCGCGTCCATCAGTTGGCCGTTGGCCAGGATATTAAACTGCTGCCGGTGGCCCCAGATGGTTCCTACCGGAAGATTCACGTTCCAGTTGGCCAGCGCTGAGCCGACTTCGTTAATTCCAATTCGCAATTGGGCCAGCTTGTCCGGATTTACCTTCACCCGGACGGCGTATTTCTGGGATCCGAGGACTCTGACTTGCGCCACGCCGGGAACCATCGAAATGCGCTGGGCGATCAGCGTTTCGGCGTACTCGTCGACCTTGTAGAGAGGCATGGTGTTCGAGGTCAACGTCATGAACATAATCGGCGAGTCGGCCGGATTTACTTTGCGGAAGGAAGGGGGTGACGGCATGCCCGGCGGCAACAGCGGCATTGCCGCCGCAATCGCCGTCTGCACATCCACGGCAGCGCCGTCAATTTTGCGGTCCAGGTCGAACTGGAGAGTAATCTGGCTGTTGCCCATCGAATTCGAAGAGGTCATCGAATCGATGCCAGCGATCGTGGTGAACTGCCGCTCGAGCGGTGTCGCAACCGCCGACGCCATGGTTGCCGGGTCGGCTCCGGGCAGGCTTGCGCTCACGGTAAGGGTGGGATAATCCACGCTGGGAAGATCGCTCACCGGCAGCGCCCGGTAGGCCACTACTCCAAACATGCCGATACCCGCCATCAGCAGCGTGGTGGCCACAGGCCGGCGGATGAATGTTTCCGAGAAGTTCACTTCGAATCCTGCTTCCCGCTTCCAACCGTGAGAAGAGTGTTAGGACTTTCTTCCGGGCCGGCCGCCGCGGTTATTCGGGTCCATTACGGTAACCCGAGCTCCGTCGACGAGCCGTAGTGTTCCCTCGGTCACCACGGTTTCGCCTGCCTGGAGGCCGCTCTCCACGACGACCTCCTGGTCCAATCTCTCCCCGGCCACCACTGGACGAATCTCCACCCGTTGATCCGGTTTCAGCCGGTAGACGAAGGTTCCGTTCTGACCCGATTGGATTGCCTGGCTCGGCACCACCACCGCGTTCGGGCGATTCTCCAACTGCATGGTTACCCGGACAAACTGGCCGGGCCACAGGCTCCTGGTGGAGTTGGCGAACGTCGCCTTCAGCCGGATGGTCCCGGTAGTGGTGTCCACCGCATTATCCACAAAGGTCAACTTGCCGGAATCCGCGCTGCCGTCCACATCGTCGGCCACGGCCTGGACTGGCATCTCCCGGCCGGCGTTGCGGTGCAGCGTACCGAGAAAAGCCTCCGGCAGGGCGAATGTTACGAAGATCGGCTGAACCTGGTTGATGGTGGTCAACTCGGTTGTGTTGGCCTGAACGATGTTGCCCACTTTGGTAGCCACCGCGCCGGTACGCCCGGATACCGGGGCGTAAATCCTGGTGTAGCTCAGTTGAACCTGCTGGTTTTCGAGCGCCGCCCGGCTGGCGGCAATCTGCGCGCGGGCATTGGCCACCGCCGCAATGTCGGCTTTGACCACCGCGGCGGCCGTCTCAGCGGCGGTATCATACTGATCGTACTGCTCCTTGCTGACGATCCCTTCTTTCAACAATTTAGCCGCCCGCCCCAACTGCGCTTTGGCGTTGGCTTCGGATGCCTTATCACGCGCCACATTGGCCTCCTGCTGCCCGAGTTGCGCCTGATCCCGCAAAATGTTGGCCTCGAGTTGCTGCACCTGGGCCTCGATGGCTCGCGGGTCAAGAGTGAAAAGCAACTGTCCTTCGGTGACAAAGTCGCCTTCGCGGAAATCGACTTTCAGGATCTGGCCACTGATCTGCGCCTTGATGGAAACGGTCGAGTAGGCCTCGACCGCGCCGATTACCTGGGCCTGCACGGGAACGTTCTTGGATACCGCCGTGGCTACGGTCACCATTACCGGGGCCGTGCCGCGTCCCCCCTTGCCACCGGCGGAGCCCTTCTTGTCGTTCGCGAGCGCGTTTTTCGGCCCACTGCATCCCGCCGTGTACAGCAGGGCGCCGCCGGCGAACAATATCGTCAAAACGGTTCGCCAGCGCGTTTTCATATACCTGTTCAAGAGTGCGGATCCGATCGGCACACTACTACCTCAATCATCAGAAACGGCATGGCGGGCCACAAGGTTACCCGCCGGAAACAAATTTGTCCTGCGTCAGTCCTATCATAATGGAAACGCGGCAGGGGCATCGTTCCTCCCTCCATTCTGCAATCGATTCGCTGCACAATCCCGGTGGCGTTGCCTGTTCAGTGTGTCTGGACGGATGAACCTCTGAGCCGGTCAGTGGTTCGGTGACCCGTTGGCGCATCGCGCTGGTGCCCGGCAGCCCCGTGGATGGGTGACCGTCTGGGCCGATGCTACTAGCGCGAAATTTCGCAACTGATTGATTCATTGAGCTAGTCTTGGGTTCGTTTTGCATTATTTTTGTTTGCCGCGCGGATTCCGCGCGGAGCTTGATGAGGATGAGATCGAGCGCGGGTCGGAATGACGACTTTAGTCAGAAGAGCCTCCTTCAGACCCAGGATAGATGACCGCCAGAACAGGTCGGCGAGGAAAGTACGCCAAGCTGCTGACTCGCGGGGAAGAATAGTTGCAGCAAAAGCGTGAATGCGGGAGTTCCCGCCGGCCGGATATTTGGCACGCCCGGTTTCGTCAGGGCGGCGCATCCGGCGCTGCAAACGACCGGTGGACAGCGAAGAGCGACAACTCGTGCCGACTGTCGAGTAGACTGGGAAACGTCCCGTCGGACGCCGGGTTTGATACAGGAGCAAATGAATGCAGAGTTTATCGCGACGCCGGTTCTTGCAGGCCGCTGCAGCGGCCGGGCTTCCACAGTTGCGCGGCGCCGCGGGCGGCGGGCATCCCAATCTGCTGTTCATCATTGCTGATCAGCACAGCGGTCTGGCGTTGGGGGCTGCCGGCCA
>JADZGD010000086.1 GCA_020854055.1 Bryobacterales bacterium
ACCGGAGATTGAGGTGGCTTCCACGAAATCGTCATCCGGCACCGGCAGGCCAAAGCGCGTCTCCAAAGCGCCTAACAACTCCAGAGCATGAACCGATGCCACCCCTAACTCCAGGTACAGGTCGGCGCCGGCAGGGGCATCGAGCGGAATGGCTGCGATCTCGTGCAGCAACTGCCGGATGCGGGTTTCCGTTTGATCCATGAAGATGTTACTCCATTACAGCACACCGGGTGGGCTTGCACGCTGAACTTACGGGGGCTCGTGTTAGTCTGGGGCGATGGCGGCGCGATGGATAAAACGGCTGGTGCTGGGAACGGCCGAAGCCTGCCGCATCAATGCATTGGCGCGGCGCCGGAATGCAGGCGGATTAACCGTGGTGTGCTATCACGGGGTCGTGGAAAGGCCACGGGAGGGCGGGTTGTTCGGCAACACCACCGGGGCAGCGGAGTTTGCCGCGCAACTGGACTATATAGGGGCGCACTTCCGGCCCGTGACCGCGGCCGAGCTCGCCGCCGGGCTGGAGGGTGCCCGGCCGCTTCCACACAACGCGCTGGCGATCACGTTTGACGACGGTTACCGCAATAACCTCACACAGGCGGCTCCGGTTCTCCGGGCGAAGGGCATCCCGGCCATCTTCCACCTTTCGACCGGCTATATTGGCGGCCGCGCCATCCTGTGGCCCGACGAGATCCTGCTGCGGTTGATGGACTGGCCCGGGGACGGCTTGCCTGCGCCCGATGGGCGTACCGTTTCACCGGACGCCTCGCGCCTTGAGGCCGCCCGCACGATCAAGGAGGCATGCAAGCGGATCTCCCCGGCGGCGCGCGAGGAGTTTCTGGCGAGGCTGCGGGCGGAAACCCCTGCCACGCCTTCCGGCTACGACGCCGAGGCGCATGACTTCATGAACTGGGACGAGGCTCGAAGCCTGGCGTCGATGGGCTTCGACCTGGGGTCGCACACCGTATCGCACCCTATTCTGAGCGGATTGGACGCCGCGGCGCTGAGACGGGAATTACGCGAGAGCCGGGCGGTGATCCGCAGCCAGACCGGCTCACAGTGCCTTACGCTGGCTTATCCGAATGGCGGAACCGGCGACTTTTCCGCCAAGGTGCTGCGGGCGGCGGCAGAGAGCGGTTACCCGGTTGCCTTCTCGGTTCAGGACCTGATTGCGGGCACCGCGCCTCCCCGTTTCGCCGTTCCCCGGGTGGCCGTCCCCGGCCATGTTCCCCTGCCTGTTTTCTATTCGAAGGTGAGCGGGTTGTATGCCGCCTTCCGCCGCCCCGCAGGGACGGATTCCCGGACCGGGCCGGTACAATAAAACCAGGATGCTATATCAACTTCACTCCACAAGAACTCTCGGCGAGATCGCGAAGGCCCTGGAAGAATCCGCGGCCCGCAACCAGTTCGGCATCATCGCGGACCACGATCTCCGCGAAACCATGAAGAAGAAAGGTGTCGATTTCGCGATGGAGTGCCGCATCTTCGAGGTCTGCAATCCACACCAGGCCAAGAAGGTGCTGGAAGCCGACGGCTCCATCTCCACCGCGCTACCGTGCCGCATCTCGGTGTATGGGTCTGAGGATGGTTACACCCTGGCCACCATGCTACCCACCGAGATGCTGAAGTCCTTTGACCGGCCTGAGGTGGCGCCGGTGGCCAAGGAAGTGGAAGACGTGATCAAGCGGATGATGCAGGACGCCGCGGGCTGATGCGGCCGGCGGGCGGCTATGATAGTAAGCGAATCCGATTTGAGAAAGGTTGCGCGCCGCCGCCCGTGTTATTTCACCACGCCGGTTTCGTAGTCGATTCCATCGCCCGGTCGCTCCAGGGCTTTATGGCTTCCACCGGAGCGGCGCGGCACACCGCGATCATCGAAGATCCGGTGCAGCGCGTAAAAGTAGCGTTTCTTGTGCCGGCGGCGGCGGGCCAGCCTCAACTGGAACTGGTGGAGCCGAGCGGCGAGAATTCGCCGGTATTCCGCTTTCTCCAGCAGGGCGGCGGCCTTCATCATATCTGCTACGAGGTAGCGGACATCGAGCGGCAGGTGTCGCGGATGCAGGCCTCGGGAGCAACCGTGATACGCCGTCCACGCCCGGCGGCGGCGTTCCACAACCGGCGGATCGCCTGGGTGATGACCGCCGAGAAGCTGCTGATCGAGTATCTGGAAGCGTCCGCAGGGGCCGGCTTTGAGACTGATTGAGGCATTGAGCATCCTGCGGGAGCCGTGTCCGGATGGCGCGCCCGGCTTCCCGGTGTACCTGGGCTGCGGGTTTACGCCGCTTGATCTGAAGACCTTCCTACATGCCCACTTACAGCGCCGGATGAAGGAGTACCGGGTTGAAGTTACAACGGGTCTATTTGGTGATCTTACCGGCGAGTTAGAGCGGCTGGAAGCGCGGCGCTGGGCGGCGGTTGCCGTGGTGGTGGAGTGGAGTGACCTCGATCCCCGGCTGGGACTGCGCACCAGCGGCGGCTGGCGTGTCAGCGCGCTCGATGACATTGCAGCTACGGCCGGGGCGCAGATGGAGCGGCTGTACGGCGCGCTGGCGAACCTGGGCTCCGGCGTCCCGGTGGCGCTGATGCTCCCCTCGCTTCCGCTGCCTCCGGTTTCTTATACGCCGCGGGCGCAGGCGGGCGCGCTCGAAGCACGGTTGCGCGCGGCGGTGGACCAGCTTGCCCTGCGGGCCGTGGAGTTGCCGGGCTGCCGGGTGGTCAGCCGCGAAGCGGTGGACCTGCTTTCCGCTCCAGACAGCCGTTCGGATCCGCGCGCCGAACTGGCGGTTGGGTTTCCCTACACCGGCGGCCACGCCGATGTGATCGCTTCGCTGCTTGCCGCCCTGATTGCTCCCGATGCGCCGCGCAAAGGGCTGATTACGGACCTGGACGATACGCTGTGGCTGGGAATCGCCGGGGAGAGCGGCATTGACGGGCTGGCCTGGACACTGGAACGCCGCGCTCAGTTGCATGGCCTTTACCAGCAGTTGCTGCGGTCGCTGGCCGATGCGGGAGCGCTGCTGGCGGTGGCGAGCAAGAACGACCCGCGGGTGGCGCTCGAGGCCCTGCGCCAGCCGGAACTGTATTGCGGCGCCGATGTCTTTACGTCGATTGAGGCCTCGTGGGGGCCGAAGTCCGAATCGGTGGAACGTATTTTGAAGAGCTGGAACATTGGGCCCGATGCGGTAGTGTTCGTGGACGACAGCCCGATGGAAGTGGCCGAGGTGCAGGCCGCTTTCCCGGCGATGGATTGCCGTCTGTTTCCGAAGAACGACGCGGCGGCCGCCGTCCGCTGGATGGCCGGGTTGCGGGATGCCTTCGGCCGAGCCTCACTTAGCGAAGAGGACCGGCTGCGCGCGGCCAGCATCCGGCAAGCCGCGGGCCGGCCGGCTACAGGCGCCGGCTTTCTTCGCAGCCTGGAGGCCGTGATCGAATTCTCATACCGCGTATCGCCGGATGACGGCCGGCCGCTCGATCTGATCAACAAGACGAACCAGTTCAACCTGAACGGCCGCCGCATTCAGCAATCGGAGTGGCGCGGATGGATGGATGACCCCAATGGCGTGGTGATGGTGGCAAGTTACCGCGACCGCTTCGGACCGCTGGGCCGCATTTTGGTGCTGGTTGGACGCCGCAACGGACAGTGCGTGGACATCGCCTACTGGGTTTTGAGCTGCCGCGCCTTTTCCCGCGATATCGAGTATGCCTGCCTGCGGCAACTGTTCGAACGGACCGGCGCTGAACAGTTCCGGTTTGCCTACGCCGGAACGCCGAGGAACGGCCCGCTCGGCGACTTTTTGAACTCGCGGCTGGGCGTTTCGCCAACCGCCGGGGCGGTGCTTTCCCGGGAACGCTTTTTCGAGCTTTGTCCGGAGTTATTTCATCGAATAGAGACGGTTTCTTAGATGAACGACGTTCAATCGCGATTGCTTACGTGTTTCCGCGCGGTTTTCCCCAAGCTGGACGACGGCGCGCTGGCCGGGCTCTCTCAGCCGGCGCACGAGGGCTGGGACTCGCTGGCTTCGGTAACGCTGGTGCGCCTGATCGAGGATGAGTTTCAGGTGCAGTTCGACCTGTTCGACCTGGAGGAGTTGGATTCCTTCCCGGCGCTTGAAACCCGCCTGCGCCAGATGACGGACGGCCAATGAAGCAAGCCGCCAGCCCGCCGCCCGCGCCGGCGGCCGCTCACTTTCGCGACCTGTTCATCGCGCGCGATAAGTTCCGGTATCTGGCATGGCGGTTATCCGGCTGGCGGGCGGGGCGCGAGTTCCGGGGGACACTGCGCGACGGCACCATTGTCAGGATGCGGCCCTGCGATTGGGAGACGGCCTACGAGATCTTTTTCCGCGGCGTGTACCGCACGCCGGAGGAGCTGACCGGCGTGACCCGCATTGTCGATCTGGGTGGAAACGTCGGGTACTCCTGCCTGTACTGGGCAAGGCATTATCCGGACGCCAGAATCACGGTGTTTGAGCCGCACCCGTTACACTGCCGGATACTGCGCGAAAACCTGGAACAGAACGCCTGCCGGGAGCGTGTGACACTCCACCCCGCGGCAGCCGGCACTCGGGAGTCCGAAGCGATGTTGAGCGATCGCGGGATCGCTTCGGCGGTCGTTTCCGCGCCCGCGGCGGACGCGGTTCCAATCCGGACCGTTGATTTCTTTGAGACCGTTGGCGAGGCTCCGATCGACATTCTGAAAATCGACATCGAAGGCGGCGAGTATCCGATTCTGGCCGACGAGCGTTTTGCGGCGCTGGCGGCACGAACACGGTATCTGGTGATGGAGTATCACGAACGCGCGCCCGGCCATCTGGGTGGAGCATGGTGCGTCCAACGGCTTGGCGAGTGTGGTTTCCGGACCGATTGCCGGCCGGTGCAGGCCGATATCGGACTGATTTACGCGCGCCGGATATAGCGCCCCAGTAATTGCCGCAACTGGCGGATCGACTGGCGCTCGCCGGGATCGAGAAAACCCATCAGGATAAGCGACAGCGGAAACAGCACGGCAACCAGGCAGGCGATGGCGGCGTTCGGCCAGAAGCCGGCCGGATGCCAGGCCAGATGCAGACCGGCGATAACGGCGCCGGAGACGGCGATTTTGGCCCAGCGGCGGTACTCGTAATCGAAATGGCGGAAGCGCTGGCTCTCCCACAATCCGGCGATGAAGATCACCGTGAAGCCGGCCGTCGTGGCGATGACTGCGCCCCAGAGTTTATAGCGCGGCACCAGGAGCGCGTAGCCGCCCAGGCAGACAATGGTGGCCAGCCAGGTAATGCGGGCAACCGCGCTGGAGCGCTTTTCCAGTAGAAAGGTATTCAGGAAGTACGATCCCATGGCGCGGATCACGTAAGCCAGGCCGATCCAGGGAATGAACGTTGCGGCGGGCGCGTAATCGGGAGCGGTCCACAGAGCGATGATCGGATGGGCGAAGACGGCCAGCAGTAAGGTGATGTAAGTGAGGCCGAGCAGGACATAGGTGGCCGTCCGGGCGTAGACCCGCTCGCCGCCCGGCGCGCGGACGATGCCGACCATCTGGGCGTTCCAGTAAGTGTAAAACGGCGCCGAGGCGTAAGCCACCAGCATGCCGAACTTGTAGGCCAGGCCGTAGAGGCCGAGCGCGGCCAGCGAGACGTTGGGACGAAGGAAGATGCGGTCTCCGAAGTGCAGCAGAAATTCGCCCAGGCCGCTGACTCCAAGCGGGAGCGAGTAGCGGAACATCTCGTTCAAATGACGCCACGAGAACGAGACGCGGACATCGCGGAAGATCATGACGGTCATCCAGGCTCCGGCCAGCGCATTGGTGATGACCGTGGTCCAGACAATAGCCGTGAGCCCCATTTTCAATACCGCGAGAAAGTAGACGTTGAGGACGACGGCCGCCACCAGGCGGGCCGTGGAGACGATCGTGTAATCCCGGGAGCGGTCGCGCACGCGTAGATAGCAGAAGCCGATTTCGACCGGGAACGAGGCGGCCAGCCCGAGCAGGAATACACGCAGCAGCGAGCCGTAGGCGGGCACTCCGAAAATGAAACTGCTCATGGGTCCGGAGACGGGAAACAGGGCGGCTGCCGCGGCGGCGCCAAGCAAGACCGCGCCGAAGTAAGCAGTACTGATATAGCTTCCCTGCTCCTGCTCGCCGGGCGCGTGGAAGTAGTAATAAAATACCGCCTGGCCAAGACGAACTCCGAGCAGCAATCCGCTGACGTTACCCACCAGATCGAGCAGTTCGAGCACCCCGTAATCGCTGGGCCGCAGGTAGTGGGTGTAGAGCGGCAGCAGGAAAAAGCCGATCATCCGCTGCAGCAGCATGGCCACCGAGTAGCCGCCCAGGCCCTTGATGATGCGGCGATAGCTGACCGGGGTGGCGGCGGCCGATAAGTTGCCGGAGACGGGAGATAAATCTGGAGAGTTCAAAATGCGGATGTTTCTTTCGACTGCGTAACCGGATTCGCTAAATCAGTTTTCCGCGCGGCGGCGCGCGCAATCACGTCCGCCAGTTCCGCCGCCAGGCGGGGCCGCTGATAGTGCCGGATCGCCTCTGAATCCGGCTTGGGAACGCTGCCGTGATCCAGGTTTTCAAGCGCCGCCAGCAGCATGTTTCGTACCGCCTCCGGGTGCCGGGGATCGGCGTGCAGCCCCGCGCCGGTTTCGGCCAGCAGGCGGGCAACTTCACCATCATCCGGAGTGATTGCCAGAATCGGCTTTGCGGTGGCCAGATATTCGAACAGTTTGCCGGGCAGGTGCAAGGAGTCGGTGAGGGTCAGCAACAGGTAATCGGCCTCTTCCATCTGCTTGAGCGCCTCTGCCTGCGGTAGGAAGCCCAACAGGTTGACCTCGCTTTGGCGGCCATGGAAATACCGCTTTTCGTCATCGGCGATGCGGCCGGCAAAGCGAGTTTCAAAGCGGCGGCGGAGGGGGTCCGGCAGAGTGTCGAGCGCATCGAGGTAATATCGCGCGGAGGTGGAGCCGAAGACGGTTCCGGCCAGAACGACGACAATCTTGCCGGGCGGATGCGGGCGCGGACGAAAGCCATCGAAGACCTCCGGGTCGTAGCCGTTCATGACGATGGAGAACTTATCGCCGGGCTGATCCCGGTAGCGCATGCGAAGTTCCGAGAGAATGGCGCCGGTGGTGGCGACGACCGCGTCGGACAGTTCGATGGTGGCGCGCTCGATCGAGGTGGAGCGGCGGCGGATGTAGTCGCCGCTGAAGTCCGATGCGCCCAGATAGAACTTCAGCCACTCATCACGGAAGTCAGTAACCAGAGTAAGACCGGGAAAGCGCCGCTTGAGTTCGTTTCCGATAAGAAAGATGGAAAATGGCGGCGCGGTTACAAGCACGGCCTCTATCTTGTACTTACGAATAATCCGTGTGGCGCGGCGGATGGCAAAGGGAACCCAGAGCACCTCCGGGTCGGGGCAAGAGGCCTTACGGATCAAGTTAGCCACCAGTGGCTTGACACCGCGGCGCGATCCCGCCGGCGTGACACCGGATGGCGCCGGCGCTGCCGGGCGTGCGCCGGAGACCAGATTCCACACGCGGTGCCGCAGGCCGAACGGCACTTCGGCGCTAAAGCAGCGGTGCACCTTGACCACGGCCGGCACGTGGCGCAGCAGGCCCGGATCGCGTACCGGAGCGCCCGGATTGCGGGCCGTGAGCACGTGCACGTCATAACCGAGGGCGGGAAGATACTTGGCAAAGCTGAGAGCGCGCTGGACGGGAATACCCCCGACGGGCGGGAACACATGACTGATAATCAGAAGCCTGCGCCTGGTTCCCGTTTCCACCATTGAACGAATTGTCCCATAGCTTGTGAACATATCGCTATGAGATTGTTGAATATACAACACCCGGTCTTTCCAGGCCGCCCAATGGCGGTATGGTAGACTGGCATTCTTTCCGGCAAGTGGCGGATGCATTGAATTTACTGGCTATTGCGGTACAGTTGGCCTTCTCGCTGAGCGTGCTGGCGGTGATCTACATTTATGCCGGATTCCCCCTTTGCCTGCTACTGGCGGCACGCGGCAAAAAAAGCGGCGCGACCCGGGACAACGGCGCCCGGCCGCTGCCGCGGGTGTGCATGGTGGTGGCGGCTCACAACGAAGAAGCGGTGATCGAGGAGAAGATCCGCAACGGGCTGGCGCTCGATTATCCGCCGGAGAAACTAACTTTCCTGTATATCTCCGATTCGACCGACCGGACCAACGATATCCTGCTGCGCCATCAAAGCGGGCGCATCCGGTTAAAACTTCGGACCGTGCGGCTGGCAAAGTTTCCCGCGCTTTGCGCATCCGTGCCGGCCTGCGACGGGGAGATTGTGGTTCTCTCCGATGCCAACACCTACTACCGTCCGGATTCCATTCGCAAGCTGGTGCGCCACTTCGCCGACCCCGGGGTGGGGCTGGTGACCGGAGACGTGCGGCTGATGCCTTCCCAGGAGCGGTTCGGCGCCGGGGAGGGCTTCTACTACCGCTACGAACGGGCGCTGCAGGTGCTCGAGAGCAGGTTCTGGTCCACGGTGGGGGTGGATGGCGCGATGTATGCGCTGCGGCGCGAACACTTTCCGCCGGAGGCGCCGGGCTACGGCATCAACGACGATCTGACGGTGGGGATGAACGTGGCGCGGCGGGGTCTGCGGCTGATCTACGAACCCGAGGCGATCGCCGATGAGTCGCCGACGCCATCGGATGAGATCGAGTTCCACCGCAAGACGCGCATTGTGGCCTTCGGCATCCAGGCGCTGCTCCACGGCGAGGGTGTGCCGCGGCTCGGGCAGGGGCGCTTGATGTGGGTCTTTATTTCCCACAAGGTGCTGCGCTGGCTGGCGCCGCTGTTCCTGCTGGCGGCGCTGATTGCGAGCTTCGCGGCAATCTTTGCGGCCGGCAGGTGGTGGATTGCGCCGTTCGGCGCCCAGTTGGCGTTCTACCTGCTGGCGCTCGCCGGCTGGAAGTTTCCATCGCTGAACGGCCTGGCGTTCCGCATCCCATACTACTTTTCGATGGTGAACCTGGCGGCGCTGGCGGGCATCCTGCGCGGCCTTCGCAGCCGGGGCGCAGCCACCTGGAAGCCGACCAGCCGCATCCAGGCCGGCCCGGCTCCCGAAGCCGTTCAAAAGCAATGAGCAGCGGCTTCGAGTCTGACAGCATGCCGCCGCGATTACTGCACATCCTGCCCACCTTCGCGCCGGGCGGAGCGGAACTGGTGGCGGTTTCGGTGATGAACGGATTGGGGGCGGAGTTCGCGCACACCATCCTGCCGCTCAACGGACACTCGGAGGCGGCGCAACTGCTGCGGGTGCCGTTCCGCCTGCTGGAAGCGCCTCCGGGGCGGTCGAGCCCGCTCTATGCCTGGAAGCTGCGGCAATTGATCGGCCGCGAGCGGCCCGACCTGGTGCTCACTTACAACTGGGGCGCGATTGACGCGGTGATCGCGATGGCGGCGCTTGCGCGCTGTCCGGCGATCCACAACGAACACGGCTTTGGCGCCGAGGAGGCCCATTCGCTGCTGTGGCGGCGGTTGTTGATCCGCCGGTGGTTCCTGGGACGGATCTATTCGACCGTGGCTGTCTCCGAATGCCTGCAAGATATTGTGCTCAACCGGTACCGGCTGCGGCCCGAGAAGACGCGGCTGATACCGAACGGCATCGACACCGAAGCGTTTCAACGGCGGGATGGCATTCCCTGGCGCCGGTCGCACGGTATTGCCCGGGACGCTCTGGTAATCGGCTTTCTGGGCATATTGCGGCCGGAAAAGCGGCTCGCTTTCCTGCTGGAGGCCTTCCTCCAGGCGCGGCTGCCCGGCGCGGTGCTGGCGATTGTGGGCGACGGGCCGTGCCGCGCGGAGTTGGAAAAGCTGGCGCATGAAATGGGGCTGGCTCGAAGCGTTATTTTTACGGGATACGCACAGCGGCCCGTGGAGGCGCTTTCCGGCTTTGACCTGTTCGCCATGTCATCGAGCACCGAGCAATCGCCCACCGCGCTGATGCAGGCCATGTCCTGCGGGCTTCCGGTGATTGCCACCGCGGTGGGCGATTGTGCATTGCTGGTGGGCAGGGACCAGCCCTGGGTGGTGGCGGCGGACGACCTGCCCGGCTACGTGGAGCGGCTGCGGCGAATGGCTTCGGTGGATGAGCGGGCTCCGGCCGGCGAGCGGAACCGGCGGCGGGCTGTTGAAGAGTTTTCCCAGCGCCGCATGGTGGAGCGGTATCGCGCGTTGTACCACGAAGCTATCGCTGCTTTTCGCCGCCAGGCCGTTCGGCCATCATAGCCGCGAAGTGATCCACCACTTCCCGCGCCACGCGCTGCCAGGAACGCGACTGCCCCCAGCGGGCGATCGCCGGGCGATCCCACCGCCGTTTGAGAGCCGCGTCCAGGGCCACGGTCAACCCGGCCACATCGCCGGCGCCTACCACCGTGCCGTAGTCGGGCGAAGGAATCATCTGGGGCACCGCGCCAACATTGGCCGCAACGACGGGAGTGCCGCAGGCTAAAGCCTCGTTCACCACGTTCGGCCAGCCCTCGCGGCGGCTGAACAGGCAGTAGACATCGGCGGCGGAAAACCACAGCGGCATCTCTCCGGCCGGCGTGGCTCCCGGCAGATGGAAGGCGTCCCGCATGCCGAAGGCGGCCGCCAGGCGAAGCAGTTCGTCCCGGATGTCCGCCCCGTGACCCGCGCCGCCGGCAATGTAGAGCCGCGCATCGCTTCCCTGCTCCCGCAGCCGGTGTACGGCGTCGAGAATATGACGGTGGCCTTTCAGTTCGATCAGGTGGCCGGCGGAGAAGACCACCGGAACATCGGAGGGAATACCCAACCGGCGGCGCGCCTCTTCCCTGCCCCGCGGAAAGAACAGCGCGGAGTCGATACCGTTGGGAACGGTAAAGCACCGCTCCGGCACGGCGCCTAACGACACCGCCAGTTGCCGCAGGCCTTCGGAAACGGTAAAGACGCGTCCGGCACGGCCCAAAGCCCAGCCCATCAGGCGGCGGCGGGCGTAGTATTGCGCGTGGTCGGCCTCGGCGCCGCGCAGCGTGATGGTGAAGGGCACGCCGAACAAGACCGCCAGCAGCGCGGCGGCGGCGCCGTCGGGGTGGCCGAAGTGGGCGTCGATCAACTCAAAGGGGAACTCCCGGCGCAGGCGGCCGACCGCGGCCAGGCTCTCAAGCGCAAGCAGCAGCGGGTTTAGGCCGCCGAGCAGGGGCGGGTAATACCAGGCGGGCCGCAGAACTTGCAGCGCGCCGTCAAAGCCGCTTTCGGGCCGCGCGCCAAGCAGCGGCGAACGGCCCCAGGCAAGGCGGGCATACGGAGCCGCCACCCGAACCTCGGCCAGTTCGGCGATGGCCGCCAGGCGGCGGCGCACAAAGACGCCGTTTAGCGGTTCCGCCCGGCTGGGGTACAGCGTGCTGAAGCTCAGAATGCGCACGGAAAACTCATGACCGGCAGCGGCACGGGCTCATGCCATGACACGCTCCAATACGTCGGCGATGCGGGCGGCGGCGCGCCCATCCCACAACTCCGGCGTATTCGAGGCCGGCAGATCCCGGGCGAGCGTCTCTTCAATCGCAGCGCCGATCGTGGCCGGATCGGTGCCCACCAGCCGGTTGGTGCCTTGTTCAATGGTGACCGGGCGCTCCGTATTTTCGCGCAGCGTGAGGCAGGGCACGCCGAGAATGGTGGTTTCTTCCTGAATGCCGCCCGAATCGGTGAGCATCAGCCGGGCCTGGTCCATCAGCCGCAGGAAGTCCAGATAGCCGAGCGGCGGCACAAGCAGCAGCCCGTCCTGCCGGATGCCGGCCGCTTCCATCCTTTGGCGGGTGCGGGGATGCGCCGGGAAGACCACCGGCATACGGCGCGAAGCCTGACGCAACACGCCGATCAGCGGGGCCAGGGTTTCGGGGCTATCCACGTTGGAAGGCCGGTGCAGCGTCGCCACGATGTAACCGCGGGAGGCAAGGCCCAGCCGCTCAACCACATCCGAGCACGCCGCGCGGCGGCGCGAGCCGAGCAGCGTGTCGATCATGACGTTGCCGGTGAAAAAGATCTTTGCTTCGGGCACGCCCTCCGCCAGCAGGTTGCGTATACCGGCCCGCTCGCTGGCAAACAGATAATCGGAGAGTGAATCGGTGACGATGCGGTTGATCTCCTCCGGCATGGTACGGTCGAAACTGCGCAGGCCGGCCTCGACATGAGCCACCGGAATCCGGTGGCGCACGGCTACCAGCGCGGCGGCCAGCGTGGAATTGACATCGCCCACCACCAGCAGCAGATCGGGCCGGCGCTCGAGAAAGACCCGTTCGATGCGCAGCATGATCTCGGCCGTTTGGGTGGTGATGGAGCCCCCGCCCACCTCCAGGTTGAGGTCGGGCGCGGGCAGTCCTAAATCCTCAAAGATACTCGCCGACATTTCCGGCGAGTAGTGCTGCCCGGTGTGGATCAGCGAAGCCGTGAAGCGAGGGCGTGAGCGCAACTCCGAAAGGATCGGGCCGATTTTGATGAAATTCGGCCGCGCTCCCACCACGCAGGCGACTGATAACTGTCTCATATCCGCTCCGGCAACTTACGATCTTACTCTGACTCCGGAGATGGGCGTTTCCGTAAAGGCGCGGTAAAGCCGATCCGTTATACTGGATGGAGCCAGCGGCTAGCCAACAAACATGCGTGCAATTGTTTTCCTGATTCTGGTGGCGGCGATCTGCGTGGCGGCCATTCTGCGCCCCAGGATCGGGCTGCTCGGCTATATCTGGTTCGCGCTGATGCGTCCGGACTTTCTGGCCTACATGCCGGACCGCTATCCGTTCTCGATCGCGCTGGCGGTGTGTACGCTGTTGGGCAGCCTGCCGCTGATTCCGGCGCGCATCCACCGGCTTTTTAAGAATCCATTTACGGTCTGGCTGCTGCTGTTGCAGATCCCCTGCGTGCTTTCCGTTCTGGCGGCCAATGACCGGGCCGGAGCGTGGATGGCGTACTCGATGTTTATACGGTCGCTGGCAGTCATCCTGCTGGCGGCAGTCCTTTTCGAGTCGCTTGAAGACCTGCGCCGGATGCTGCTGGTGATGGCCGTGTCGGTCGGCTTTATCGGCGCCAAGTTCGGATTGGGCGGAATGGTGGCCGGCGGCGTGATTTACAGCCAGGGTTATCACGGCTTCATGTCGGACAACAACACGCTGGCGCTTTCGCTGGCAATGGGGGTGCAGTTGTGCTGGTACGCGCGGCGGATGGTGGAAAAGCCGTGGAACAAACTGGCCTTCCTCTTCCTGGTATTCACCAACGTGGCCACGGTGGTGATGACGCTTTCGCGCGGGGCGGCGCTGGCGATGGCGGCGGCGTTCGTAAAAATCTCCGCCCAGTCGAAGCGGCGAATCCTGGTGTTGGCCGGTCTGCTGTTGCTCATCATTCCGTCCTATTTGCTGATCGAAACACAATATACGCACCGCATGTCGACGCTCACGGACCTGAGCGAGGATCGCTCGGCGATGTCGCGGATAACGCTGGCCCGGCTGGCGATCGAGGTCTTCAAACAGCGCCCGGTACTGGGGCTTGGCTTCGGAGGAAAAGACTTCCTGCAGTTTCAGGCCGATAACCTGCCGGGCACCCCGCACATGGTTCACAACAGCTATTTGCAGATGCTGGTAGACACCGGCATGTTCGGCTTTCTGCTGTTTTCCGGGCTGGTCGCGTGGGCCATCTTCTGGCTTGGGTTGTCGGCCCGAAGAATGCGCAAGAGCCATCCCGGCATGGAGATCTATCCCTACGCCATCCAGATGGCGCTGATCGTCTATGCCATCACCAGCCTGTTTTATCCCCGTGCCTATTTTGATTTCTTCTACATGCTGATTGTGGCCGCCGGCGTGTGGTACATGGTGGTGAAGACGCTGGCTTCCGCCCCGGCAACGGCGGCGCCGGCGCCCGCCATTCATACCGGGCTCAAGCCCGTGGCCGCCTCGCCACGATGAAGCGCGCGAGCGGAGGTGGGCGCGGCAAAGTGCTGTTGGCGGCCTACTGGTATCCGCCCGAAAATACCTCCGGCGCGGCGCGGCCCTGGCGCTTTGCGCGCTACCTTTCCCGGTTCGGATTTGAGCCACGGGTGGTGGCCGCGCCGTTTGATGGCCCGGATTCATCGGACTGGCGCCTGCGGCGCACCGCCCCGGCCGGTTTCAGTGACAGGGCGCGCCGGTGGAGCCGCATGGCCGCGCTCGCGCAACGCTACCTCGTTCCCTATAACGACCGGTTGCCCTGGGTGGCGCCGGCCGTCGAAACCGCCACTCAATGGTGGAACGAGGAGCCCTACGAAGCGATCTTGTCCAGCTCTCCACCGCTAGCGCCACACCTGGCGGCGCTCAGTCTCAAGCGGCGGCTGGGCGTGCGCTGGGTGGCCGATTTCCGCGACCCGCTGCGCGACAATCCGTTCCGCACGCGGCGCTGGCCTTTCCCTTATGACGCGATCATGGAACGGCTCATCTTCCGCAACGCCGATGCCGTGGTGGCCAACACCGAGGCGATGGCCGGGTTGTGGCGGCGCCAGTACCCGCAATGGAGCGGAAAAATTCACGTCATCTGGAATGGCTATGACCCGGCTGACCCGGTGGAAGCGGCAAGTTTTGAACCCCGCCCATACCGGATTATCGCCCATGTTGGGGCGCTCTACGGCGGGCGCCATCCGGCCGCGCTGCTGGAGTCTCTGGAGCGGCTGATCCGTGCCGGCAGGGTGGCTCCCGATACCATCCGTGTTCAGTTGACGGGCCCGATCGAAGACGGCCTGGTGGCAAGACACCAGGCGGCGTTTGATGCGCTCACCCGCCGCGGCGTGTTGCGCTATGACGGTCTGCTTGTGCCTTCGGCCGAGGCCCGGCGGGTGCTTGCCAGTTGCGATTACCCTTTGCTGCTCGATCTGAATGAGCGGGAGTCCGGGCTCCAGGTTCCGGCGAAGATCTTCGAGTATATCCGCATCGGACGGCCCATTCTGGCCTTTACCGCCACAGAATCGGCCACCCGGCAGATCCTGGAACAAAGCGGCATTCCACACCGTTTGGTGTTCACCGGATCGGATGCAGGCGAGCTGGACCGGCAGGTAATGTCACTATTGGAGGTTTCCCCGGAACCGGTGCGCCCCAGCGCATGGTTTGAGGAGCGGTTCAATTGCATCACCCAGACCGCGGCGCTGGCGGCGTTGCTGGGCGGTTAACCGCCGCGCCCACATTCAGAACAGCGGCGGCTGGGCGGGATCCCCGGTGGCTGCCGGCAAACAGGTCCGGCAGAACTCCTCAAAGCTCATGCGGGGTATCGTACGGCGGATTTCGGCGATTACCGCCCGGCGGACCAGGTCTTCAAACTGCTCCGCGGTGAGGTTACGAAACTGTCCGGCCAGCTCCTGCCGGCTGCGTGCCGCGCGCTGGTCCAGGTCGGCGGCCGTCAGGTTGCGCTCGATGAAGGTGGCGGTCTCGCGCTCCAGGTATTCATTGTAGGCCTGCTCGAGACGCATCTGTTCCAACTGGCGCTGTTCTCTCTTGCCGGCTTCGGCCAGGCGGGCCGCCCTGCCGCGGCTGCTTTCAAAGTCGGCCGGAGCGGTAATGCCTTCCCGTATCAGGTAGATGTAGAATCCGGCCGGGTTGCGGAATGCTCCCGGCTCTCCGGCGGCAATCAGGTGATCGCCCCATTCGAGCGCGTCCATGAGGGATCCCTCATCGGCGTTTTCCGGAATTAAGCCGGCGGCCGTGGAGGCGGCCACGCCGCGTTCCATCAGCGCCCTGACCACGGGAGAAACGGGCGCCGCGAGCGGCTGCTTTGCTGGAGCCGGAGTGGATCGCAGCCGGCGAACGGGCGTTTCCGCAGAAACTGCAGTGGCTGCGGCGGAGGCTTGGGCAATGCCTTTCTTGAAAAACGTAAAGTGCGCCCGCGCCCGGCGGCCCGGCGTGTAGAGAATCTCCCAATCGGGCGCTCCTTCGGCGTCGGCGGTCTTCACATAGCGCACCTTGGTGATGTACTCGGAATCGAGATGCGGCTTGTGAATCTTGTACATCTGCTTCTGCATGCGCGCCCGGTCCGGATAGCGCTCCTGCGGAGCTCTGAGGCAATAGTCCGAGTAAAGCAGGCGCACCTCCGGGTGGCCTTTGTTGAGCGAGCCGAACATGAGAAAGCTGACCAGTTCATAGAAGCGGTGCGCGGCCGGACGCAGCGATTTCTGGTAATCGTAATCGAGCGGGCGGAACTGGGCCTTGTTGAGCAGTTTCCAGTAATGCTCGTTGAGCAGGATGTGAACCGCCGTGGCGCGCTGGCCGCTGGGCATTTCGTCGCCCGTGAATACTACGCTGTAGCGGGTGAAGCCGGCCTCGAATTTGCGCGTAACCCCATCGGCCGAGCGGTAGCTGAGCTTGGCGGTGATAAAGGCGCTGGCGTTTTGCAATAGCGCCAGGCGCAATCCGGTAAAGTTATCACCGCCCGGCACCAGGTCCAGCTCGCTGCACAACTCGCGCAGGCTACCGAGCCGGATCACCCGGGGAATCGGCCGTCCGGCCTGGTCGATACGGCGATTTACAATCAGCGTGTCCACTTTGTAGGCCAACTGGCGCGGCTCGCCGTACTCCCGGCTGGGCGAAACGGCCCACTGGATGTCGGCGTCTCCGGAATCCCCCTTGCGGTGGATGTGGATGGAGATGCTGTCGGTTTTGGAGAGATTATGGACCGGATACCGGGATAAAGCCGTTTCGGCCCGGGAGATATTGGAGGGAAAAAAGGTCGCCAGTTGGTCGATCAGATCAAGGCTCGTGTTGGGTTCCGGTTCCATAAGGGGCGAAGCCTGCAAACAACATCAGACAACCGTGAGCGGTGTTGTTTGATGTATCTATTGTGGTAGTACAAAGTAATATTGTCAAGGAATAGCAAGTCATTTGGTTTGTGTATGTTAGATTGCTTTTTGTCTCCTCAATCTACTCACTTTGTCTCCCGAAACTTCTCGTTTTGTCTCTTCAAACTACCCACTTTGTCTCCCAAAACTTCTCGTTTCGTCTCCTCAAACTTCTCATTTGATCTCCTCAAACTTCTCACTGGGCCTCGATTGGCAGCCCGAAGCGGAGCTCAATGGAAGATAACGTACAGATAAAGCAGTTCCCTGCCCCGGGGCTTAACCCGGGCGACGGGACAATGAAGAAAGAGGGTGGCGGGAGGAAGGAATTTGTCTCCCAAAACTTCTCATCTTTCACTATAGAGGCATAGAGGCAATGCGAGATCTAGCGTAAATTGAGGAAGTTCCGGAGAATAGAGGTATAGAGGTACGCCTCTATAGAGGCTATTTGCGAGACCCCCTTGTCCTGGCAATCGCGTCCATAAACGCATTCTTCAGCGCCACCGGCAGTGAAGCGGCCGTCGGGCTTCCCCACCGTCCCCGTGGCTGCACGCCGCTCAGATCGAGCCACGCCCTGGCCTCGTGAATCGTCAGCACCATGGCATGGAACAACTCCGAGGTGCGGATATCCTTTTCCATGCTCTGCTGGCGGACCTGGGCCAGCAGTTCGTCGAGCATGCGCATGGTTTCCGGTGTGGCGTTCAACTGCTTGCGGGGAACGGCGCCCGGCCTCAGTTGCTGGCGCGAGAGGTAGGCGCGGGGTGGAGCCGGCGCGGGCGAGAGCGCGGGTTCAGCCGGGATGTACGGCTTGGCTGCCCTTGGCATGGCGTCTTCTTCATCCAGGTAATCGCCCAGTTGGACCGGTTTGTCGCCCGGCAGCCTGAGGTCGAATTCCGGCGGCAAGCCGCGCTGCTCCTTTTTAGGCACGGCCGGCCGCCTGTGTTACCGGAGTCTCGGACGATGTGATGCCGTTGAGACGCCGTTGAACCTCGTTGACCAGGGCCAGAAACTGGGCCGAGGGCTGCTGTTCGGGGGCGTGCTCGAAAATGGTGCGGCTGTAGACGGTAGCTTCGCGGTGTTTGACGCTGCGGCTGATTTTGACGTCGAAGATGAGCTCGGCGCCGAACTTGCGCGAGAGCATCTTGTGAATGTCGGAATCCAGCTTGGCCGTGGTGTCGTAGTTGCCTAAGAGCACGCCGAGCAGCCTCAGGTTCGGGTTGAAGCGGCGCTGCACCTTTTCAATCGTGCGCATCAGGGTCTCAAGGCCCTTCAGATCGTAACCCGAGGGGAAGACCGGGATGATAAAGTAATCGGCCGCAATCAGCGCGGTGGTCATCAGGAAGCCAAGATCGGGCGGGGTGTCGATGAAGACCACGTCGCGATGGCCGCGCAGCGAGTTTAAGGAGTGCTTCAAACGCTCCCGGTGCTCGTTCTTGAGGTCGTCGGCATCGAGTTCCGAGGAGTCGTCATTAGCCAGTTGGGCCTGTAGTGACGACTCCAGCCGGTGGGGTACCGAGGTAAGCCCCCGATGTCCGGGCACCAGGCCGAGTTCCCCGGCAAAGCGATTGGGAAAGCCCACTTCGATCTCCGAGGCCGGCTTCTTGCCAAGGAAGATATCGGCCGTGGTGAAGCGGCCGGCGCGGGTCAACTCATCGCGATCCACGCCGAAGCCGTCCGTGGCGTTGCACTGCGGATCGAGGTCGATGATGGAGGCCGAGTAGCCCTGGCAGGCAAAGCCGGCGGCGAGGCTGACGGCGGTAGTTGTTTTTCCACAGCCGCCTTTCTGGTTGGCAAGGGCGATGATTCTTGTGTCCATTTGAGATCCGGAGGCAGAGAGGTATAGAGGCTGCCTCTGGGACAGTATAGCGTTATACCTCTATAGGGGCAATAGTTGTTAAGTGATTGATTACTAGTTAAATCCTCCCTACAGGTATGGCAGCATAGAGGCTGCCTCTATAGCGGCATAGAGGTAGCCTCTATAGAGGTATAGAGGTAAACGGCGATTGCCGCGGCTGCCCGGGAACTTGCCGAAGCGGGCTGTCTGCTCCAACCGCGGCCCGCGTTCCAACGCTCGCGCCGCGGCATGGCCGGGGGCAGGGAAGCGGACTTTCCATTGATGCCGTAAAGCCCAAAGTGTTCGCAGCGTGCCTTACAAGAGTCCGGATTCTCTGCATCGAACTCTTCCATCATCATCGTCACTGTGGCGGAGCGGCCTGAACCCTTACACTTCCACCTTTCCATAATCATTCACCAGCGCTTGAGCCACCGCAAACAGTTTGCCGACGAGTTCCTCCGGACTCGCAAACTCCACCGTAAGGCGCCCGGCGTCGAGAGAGACGCCCGCCGGCAGGGAAGCGAGCGTGGTGTCATAGACACTGGAGTTCACTGGCACTACAACCTGCCTGGCCTTTGCCGCGGATGCCAGGGACTGGAGCGCCGCGCCGACCCGGCTCCGGCGCCGGCGCTCATGGAAGAACTCGCCACCTTCTGCGGCGAGGCGTAAGTGCTCGATGAGGGCGAGGCGGTCGATGAGGAAGGTCTTGCCGGCTTGATAGCCGCCGAACTGGTGCATGAGCTGAATTGCCCGGCGGCGGGCAACACGGAACAACGTTTCGATGCACGACCGGTCCACAACCGGTGTCCCGATCCGTTCGAGGTGCTCGATGATCTCCGGAAGTTGAACAAGCCACAGGGATTTCGCCGGCAAGACAGAGATCTCCTTTAACTTTCTATGTTAGTGCACACGTGTGCATAACATCCATTGACCAGACGGTTCTCCTACCCTACACTGATATGAGATAAAGGACGTTATCATATATATCTGATGTCTGCCTTAGTCCCGCAAAGCGAACTTGCCTCCATCCCCGCGCTGCCATCCCTGTTCGAACCCCTCCCGGACCGCGGCAAGCGGTTCTGGGAGTTCTTCACCGTGAACATCCGTAACCGGAACACCCGGCGGGCTTACTTTCTGGCCGCCTGGCGGTTTTCAGACTGGTGTGGCGAACGCGGCCTGGCGCTCGGCCAGATCGAACCGTTGCATGTAGCTGCTTACATCGAGCAATTGGGCCGGGTGCTGGCAAAACCTTCGGTCAAACAGCACCTGGCAGCCCTGCGCATGCTCTTCGATTGGCTGGTAACCGGGCAAGTGATCGGCGCCAATCCGGCTCACGCCGTCCGTGGTCCGCGTCACTCGGTGAAGAAGGGCAAGACCTCGGTGCTGTCGGCGGAGGAGATGCGGACGCTGCTCGATTCGATCGACACCAGGCGGCTGATCGGACTGCGCGACCGGGCACTGATCGCCCTGATGGGCTACACGTTCGCCCGCGTGGGTGCGGTGATCGAACTGAAGGTGGAGGACTACTACATCCAAAAGCGGCGCGGATGGATCCGGCTGCACGAAAAAGGCGGCAAGGTGAACGATCTGCCCTGTCACCACAACCTGGAGCAGTTTCTCGACGAGTGGCTGGCTGTCTCCGGTCTGGCCGGTGAGTTGGAGGCGCCCCTGTTTCCCTCCATGCGCCACGGCCGGCTGCGTCAGCCACGCCTCCGGCTGCCGCAGGCCAACGTCCACATGATGATCCAACGGCGGGCAGCAGCAGCCGGCATCAGGACGAAGATCTCCTGCCACAGTTTTCGTGCCACAGGAATCACGACCTATTTGCAGAACGGCGGCAAGCTCGAGGTCGCCCAGCAGATGGCCGGCCATGAATCTGCCCGAACCACCGGCCTCTACGATCGCCGGGATGATTCAGTCGCGCTGGACGAAGTCGAGAGGGTGGTGTATTGATGCCGGGTTGGCCAAAGGAAGCGCTGTGATGGGTAAGCGGCGGGTTAACTGCCCTGCCCACCGGCAGCCGATGATCCAATGGCGGGCCACCGGCCTCGGCGTCGTCACGAAAACGTAATGCGGGTTACTGTCTCTCTACCCTTCTCCATACTACTCCTCAACAAGGTTGTAAGTAGAGATCACTCCCCAATGCGATGCAAGCACCAGGGTTTGATTCACAACGCCAATGTATTGTGGCGTAGCATGTGGCGACACAAGTAAACACCGTATTAGCCTGACCGGTTGCCCATTGTCGCGCATCTGGATGATCGGCGCGCCCTCGGTAGGCTTGTATGGACTCAGGCCCAGATAGATACCGCCAGCCGGGTCTGCCGCCGATGCATAAGCGACGGCGGTTCTGCCGGTGTTGCAGCATCCTCCGGATGTTTCCGCCGCCCCTGGTGCCGCATTGGCGCCGGCGGCGAGCCTCCGGCTTAACGCAATAGCGTTTTGAATATCGGTTGATTTTGAAGGCACCAGGTTCGCTGTGTTGTCTTCCAGCCGGATCATCGTAAAGCTGCCATCGGCTTTATCGACCAGAAGCAATCTTCCGCCGGGTAGCGTAGTAGCGGACACGCCATTGACGCGAAACGACGGGATGGTCAAGACGGCGGCCGGCTTGGCTGCACGCCTCGTCGGAGTAGATAAATGGCGGAGCATTCCATCTTGCGAAAAGCCTACCAGGTGATTTCCTACGAAGACGGGTAGAAATGGAACCGCATCCACAGCCGCGGTAGTGATCGAATGGGAGTCAAGGTCACACTCGAGTATCGAATGGACGCCTCCGGCACTACCACTGTAAATGACAGCTTTTCCTGTGTCGTCAATGGCTAGTCCGTACAAGGAATCGCCCATGGTAATATCCAGTGGATTCCCGGTGCGTTCGCCGGCAAGGTTGGTGCGCAATAACTGATAACGCCGCGGTGTGCCAGCGGAAAATAAAAAATAGAGGTTGTTTTGTTTGGCGGTAAACTGCTCCAGAGCCGCATGGTGATTGCGGTACGGTGGAGTGAGCTGCGCAGTTACGTCGAACGTAGTCGCTCTGTTGAGTGTAATCGCCTGCTCCGAGCCTGCCGCCATGTTCCCCAGGGTCAGGATCGCAAGGAGTTGAAGGAAGAGGGAGATCCTGGAACGCTCACATTGGCGGCGTTTGGCTAGCCGCCGGTTTCCGGATAGCACCATCGTGCGCTCCTTCCGTGGAAAGATGAGCTATACGCAGAAATTATCAGGGGGGGGGAAAAATGTCAAGGGAAATGTCACGAACAATGTCCACAATTACCGGGTAGAAGCGGCGATGGATGAAGTGGCGTGAATCGGCTTGTACCACCCGCCACGGCAAGCGCCATAGCGGCGCCGCAGCCGCCTGGATATGCGTTCATCGCTTGGGCTGGCGGCGCCTTGCGGGTGTCGAGCGTTCCGCTGGGCGCTCTCCGGTACGGTCGCCGGGAACACGGTGGTGGGTGCCATGCGATTCCCGCTCGGCACCATGGCAACTCCGCCCGCGTCTGTCCTCAATTACGGATGGCTTTGAAAGCCGCGCTTGCCGCCGTCCCTCTGCCGAGAGTGAATGTGTACGAAATCGTACCGATTCATGCTCTTGACGACTTGCCGGTTTCTATATAGAATCGTATCTCGTTCAGCGTCAGTACTAAAATAACTTGCCCGCCGCCTTGAGTTGTAAGTCGTGAGGAGTAGTGTGTCTTCGCGGCTGGGGGTGATGGCAGCGTCACTTCCGGGATGCTTTTGAGACGGGCCGAGGATCGCTAGGGGATTGAGGAAAGTGAAAAATCGAATCTTGTTTCGTATCTCCACACTGCTAATTCTGTGCGGACTACCAATGGCGTTTGCGCAGGAGTTCCGTGCTACGATCTCGGGCGTCGTTACCGATCCGAGCAGCGCGCCGGTCGCCGGCGCTAAGATCATCGCTCTCAACGTAGACAGAAACACCCCCACGGAAGCGGAAAGCACCGCGGCCGGCGTATACACGGTGGGGCCACTGGTTCCCGGCAGATATACCATTACGGTGGAGAAGACCGGGTTCAAAAAATTCGTGCAGACGGATGTTCTCCTCAGTTCGGCGGACCGCCTCGGTCTCAATGTCAAGCTGGAGTTGGGCGCGGTTGCCGAGAGCGTGACCGTCACGGGCGAAGTTTCGCTTCTGCAGACCGAATCGGCGTCCCGATCGGCCTTGATTCAAAATCGCGCGATTGAAGATATACCGACCAACGGACGCAATATGTACCAGTTGCAGTATACGCTGCCGGGCGTGGTCAAGACCAGCCTGTATTGGGGGTCGATGGAGCTTTACGCTTTCGGCAATGTTGATGGAGTCATGATCGGCGGCGGACGCATGAAGGAGAATGAGACCCTGGTGGATGGGCAATCCAACACCAAAGGCGATCGCGGCGTGGCCTGGGTTCCTTCGTTGAACTCGATTCAGGAGTTCACTGTCCAGACCAATACGTATGACGCTTCTTACGGGCGCGTCGGCGGCGGGGTGACCAGCATTACGCTGAAGTCGGGCACAAACTCGTTTCATGGCCAGTTATTCGAGTTTTGGAAGAACGATGCGCTGCGGGCGAACTTGTGGCGTCTCAACACCAACCCGGCAGGCTACGACGCCAGGGGCAAAGCCGTGCGGCCGGCTTTCAAACTGAACACGTTCGGATTCGCCTTCGACGGGCCGGTCTATCTTCCGAAGGTGCTTGATGGACGCAACAAGTTGTTTTTCCTCCTTACCTACGAGGGACTGCGGGTACACCAGCCGGGCAGTATCCAGACTACGCTGCCGCAGCCGGAACAGTTGACCGGCGATTTTTCCAAGCTATTCAACAACTCCGGCGCGCTGGTGACCATTTACGATCCCACGAGCACGCAACTGGGCCCCAACGGTACTTACGTGCGAACGCCGTTTGCCGGCAACCGAATTCCGGCGGCCCAGATCAATCCGATTTCCGCCAAGGTGGCTTCGTTCTATCCGGCCCCGACCAATCCCGGTGTAGGTTTCGCCAAGACTGACAATTTCGGCAAGATTCAGCCGGCCACCAACTCCTACGATGCCTGGCTGGGCAAGATGGACTACCGGATGACCGACAAGAGCACGGTGTCCTGGCGTTACGCGCAGACGCCATGGAGTAACTTCGCCAAGGTAGTGTGGGGCAACAACGCCGGCGAGCCAAGCACGGAAGCGCCTTCGACGCGCGTATCCCGCAACTGGGGGGCGGAGTGGACCTATCTGGTGAATCCGACCACGGTGCTCAACCTGCGCGGCGGGCTGGCGCGGTACGAAGGTTTTAGCGGCAACATCTACGCCGCGGGTTACGATCCCCGGCAACTGGGTTTTCCTTCTTCGCTGGTGTCGCAGTTCTCCAGCCTGCAATTTCCCTACTTCAACATAGGCGGCAACTACTCACCCATCGGCGCCAGCAGGGTTACCAGTTACTCGACGCAGGATACCTGGACCCTCCAGCCGGCCCTTAGCCAAACGATTGGCAGACATGTCCTGAAGTACGGGGCCGAGTTCCGGCGTTATAACAACATTTCGGTCGGTCCTGGAACGGCTAGCGGCGCCTATAATTTCAGCAAAGCCTGGACGCAGGCCGACCCGCTGCGCGGCGACGCCACCTCGGGGAACGAGTTTGCAAGTTTTCTGCTGGGGTATCCGGCCAGCGGTAGCGTGCCGCTGACGATTGATCCGTTCTACCGCGGCCATTACTACGCGTTGTATGTTCAGGACGATTTCAAGGTTACTCCGAAGCTGACCATCAACCTGGGTTTGCGCTGGGACTACGAGACACCCAACTATGAGCGATATAACCGCATGCTGCGGCGCTTCGACACCAGCGCCGCCAGTGCGATCGCCGGAAAAGCGCCCGGCCTGAACCTGAAAGGCGTGCCGCTCTACGCCGGGGTGGGAGGTGAGAGCCGGTACGCATTCGATCCGAAGTATGGAGACATCCAGCCGCGGATCGGTTTAGCCTACCAGTTCGCTCCGAAGTGGGTTATGCGGGCCGGTTATGGCATCAGTTACCTGGGGCAGGAAGGCTGGGGACCGGCGACGGGTTACGCGCAGACGACCTCGATGATCACCTCGCTCGATGGAAATCTCACCCCCGCGGCCAGTCTGAGCAATCCGTTCCCGGCCAATCTCTTTCCCAACGGCCTGATCCGGCCGGTGGGCAACAGCCTGGGCGCCATGACACAGATGGGCCTGGCGATGAGCGCGGACTATGTGGATCGGGGACTGCCTTATTCGCAGCAGTATTCCGTAGGCTTCCAGCGCGAACTGCCGGCTAACTGGCTGGTCGATGCCTCATACGTCGGCAACACGACCAAACACCTCCCCGTGGCAATGAGCCTGAACTACCTGCCAACCACGGCGATGGAAAGCCAGCCGGTCGCCAGCCGGCCTTCCTATTTCACGGCACAGGTTCCGAATCCGATGGCCGGGCTGATGCTGGCTGGCTCGGGGATCAACGGAGCCAACGTTCCCCGGCAGCAGTTGCTGTATGCTTTCCCTCAATATGCCGGCGTCAGCCTGGCCCAGGTGCCGGCCGGGTGGCAGCGCTCCGATCAGGCGCAGTTTCGCGCCACCCGGAGGCTGTCAAAAGGCTGGTCTTCGCAGGTCTCCTACACCATCTCCAAGACGTTTGAGCGCATGAGTCAACTGAACGCTCAGGATACCAATCTGGCCAACCTGACCGCTTCGGCGCTCGAAAAGCGCCTGATCCAGTGGGATACGCCGCAGGCCCTGGCGGTGGTCAACACCATTGAGCTGCCGGTGGGAAAAGGACGGTGGATTGGCGGCAACATGAACCGATGGCTGAACGGGATCGTTGGGGGCTGGAACCTGAGCTGGCAGTGGGTGCGCCAATCGGGTTTCCCGGTGGATTTCCCCAATGCGGCTCCGATCCAGCCGGGCACGGCCCGTCTTACGGACGCGCAGCGGAATGCCAATGCGCAGGCGGCGGGCCGGCCGCAGTGGGCGGTGCTATATGACAAGTGGTTCAACACGTCACTGTTCCCCAAGGTGGCGCAACCCGCCTATACGCTGCGTACGTTCCCCACGCGATTCCCGGATGTACGTACCCAGCCGCTCGATGTGCACGAAGCGTCCATCTATAAAGAGATACCGATCCGGGAAAGCATGCGGCTGCAGATCCGCAGCGATTTTCAAGACGCATTCAACCACCCGATTTTCAGCAAGATGCAGTCAGTCGACGTAACCGACTCACGCTTCGGCCAGGTCCAGCCGGCGCAGCAGAACGAAGTCCGGCAGGTGGTCATGGTCCTGAAATTGATCTGGTAGCTTTTGCATTCTGGCGAGGGGGCCGGGCTGTGGCCCGGCCCCCTCGCGTTTCACGCCCGTTCGAAGCGCGATGCCGCGGGTATGGCGGCGGCCGCCAATAGTAGATTAAGGTCTGATAGTAGTAAAGTTGGTTGAGGGAAGACCTGATTACAAGAGGAGAGAGCATGAACACCACAGTTTCGCGGCGGGGCTTTGTCGGGGCCATGACGGCGGCTTCGGCCAGCCGGGTACTGGGCGCCAATGACCGGATCCGCTTGGGCGTAATCGGCTCCGGGGGGCGGGGAAGATACCTGATGTCGTGCGCCAACACGGCGGGAAACATCCAGTGGGCCGCCGTTGCGGATGCTTACGACGTACAGCGCGACCAGGCCCAAAAGGTGGCCGGGGTGGCAGTGGACAAGTACGTCGACTACCGCAGGGTTCTTGACCGCAAAGACATCGACGCGGTGATCATCGCCACCTGGGATCACATGCATGCCGAGATCGCCGTTGCCGCCTGCCAGGCGGGCAAGGATCTCTATGTCGAAAAGCCCATGACCCTGCATCCGATGGAGGGCCACCAGATCGTGCGTGCCGTTCGCCAGCACAACCGCATCCTGCAGACCGGGACCCAGCAGCGGACTTATCCGCACTTCATCGAGGCCAAGGAGCGGTTCTTCGACACCGGCCGTATCGGCCGGATCACCATGGTGCGGACCATCTGGAACGGCAACGACGCCTATTGCAACCAGGCGCCGCCGCCAGGAATGGGAAGTAAGCCGGCGGGCATGGATTGGGAGACCTGCCAGGGAAGATTGCCGAAACTCGCCTGGGATCCCAAACGCTACTTCAACCACTACGTCTATTGGGACTATTCGACCAATGCGCAGATGGGCGGCCTGTTCGTCCACATGATCGACGTGGTGCACTGGCTGCTCAAGGTCGACAAGCCCTTGGCCGCATCCTGCATGGGGGGAATCTATCTGGGCGAGCAGGGCCGCGACACGGCCGATAACATCAACGCCATTGTGGAGTACCCCGGTGGGCTCTTGGTCACTTTCGAAGCCAACGTGAACGACCTGCTCCCCAAGGAAAACGCCGATATCGTTTTCATGGGCAGCGGCGGCCGGCTGCACATCTTCCGCTATGGCTACCGCTTCCTGCCGCCGGACCGCAACGCCGAGCCGGTCATCGGAGGCCGCTCGCCGGAGTTGCACGTGGCCAACTGGCTCGATGCGGTGCGCAGCCGCAGGCATGCCGCCTGTGACGAGGAGGCGGGGCACTACTCGGCGATGGCCTGCCACGTCTGCAACATTTCATATAAGGAACAGCGCCGGGTGGCCTGGCAGAAGGAGTGGGAGTTATGATCCGGCGCGGTGTGCTGGCGGCGGCCTTCCTTGCACTGGCCGGCAGCGCGCAGCAACCGGTTCGGGTGTTACTGGTCTCGGGTTCCGGCGCGAATGAGCGCGCCGCGGCAGCCCCGCTGGCCGACGCCCTGCGGCAGGCGGGCCGCTTCTCGGTGTCGGCCACCGACGACGCCGGCCTGATTACTCCGGAGGCGCTGGCGCGCTACGACGTGGTGGCGATCGATTGCACGGGCGCGGCATTGGACACCAGTGTCGAGCGCGCAATCGAGCGCTTTGTCAAGCAAGGGAAAGGCCTGGCGCTGGTGCGCGCCGGCGACTGTTCGGTGACGGCCGGCGCAAGACGAGGCCTGGCGGGCGAGGCCGGGAACCGCTTTGTGCGCATCGTGCCGGATGGAAAGAGCGAGTACCGCACGGCGGACGATGTGGGTCCGGTGATGGAACCGCAGGCAGGGGCAACCGTGCTGGCCAGGGTGCAGTCTGATGGCGGCGGAGGGCAACCGCTTAGCTGGACCGCCAGGTGGGGCAAGGGGCGGGTGTATCAGACCCGCTCCGGACGGAACCTTGCCGTGCGCAGCGAATCGGAGTTTCTCCAGTCGTTCACCAACGGCGTGGAATGGGCCGCCACCGGCGCGGTCTCGCCGCCTCGCCCCGCCGCCAGGACAGCCGGCGCGCGAGCCCTGGTGGTCACCGGGGGCCACACCTACGAAGCTTCGTTCTACACGCTGTTTGAAAATCAGCCGGGAATTACCGCCACGATCGACCCCCATCCCATGCCCTACCGGCGCGGAGACATGCGCAAGGAGTACGACACGCTGGTGCTTTATGACTCCATGCAGGAGATCACCGATAACGAACGCCAGAATCTGACTGCGTTCGTTGAGTCCGGCAAGGGGCTGGTCATTCTGCACCACGGGCTGGTTGATTACAGCGAGTTTCCCTGGTTTTGGCACGAGATCATGGGCGCTCGCTGGCTGCGGGTAGGAGGTCCGGGCACCCCGTGGAAGACCACCTGGAAGCACGGTGTGGAACAACTGGTGTATCCGGTGGGCGAGCATCCGGTTACGGCGGGCGTGGGCCCCATGCGCATCTGGGATGAGACCTACAAGGGCATGTGGTTTGCTCCCGACATCAAGGTACTGATGCGTACCGACGAACCGACCAGCGACGGCCCGCTGGTGTGGCTCAGCCCTTACAACAAAGCCCGTGTGGTGCTGATCCAGTTGGGGCATGATCACACGGCGCACCTTCATCCCGGCTACCGGCGGCTGGTGGCGAATGCCATCCGCTGGTCGGCGGGCCGTGAGTGAAGCCGCCTTACACCGGCAGCAACCGGCGGATGGGTTGATAGAAGGCGGCCATCAGAGACTCGGCAGCTTGGGTGGCCGCAGCCTCGCCGGTGGTGATGGGAACGGTTACGCGAACAATCGAGGTGTCGCTGCGGCGCAGCCGGATCGAATCGTAGACCAGGAAAAACTTGGCGCGGTACTCGCTGGCTACCACCCGGTCGTGCGTCTGATACCAGTAGAGCACCAGGGCGCGGTCATCACCCCGGCTGACGATGTAACGGTTGACCGGGATGCGGGCGGCCGAACCGGGAA
>JADZGD010000087.1 GCA_020854055.1 Bryobacterales bacterium
AGGTTCAGAATCCCGATTTAATCGAGCCTTTGCGCAACGTCGATCCGAATTCCGGCCGGACCTCACCAACCCTTCTCGCACCGGACCTGGTGTCCCCCTACGCGCACCAGTACAGCTTCACTCTGGAACGTCCGGTGGGCAAGAGCGTCGCCTTGCGGCTCGGGTATTTGGGCAGCAGAAGCTTGAAGCTGATCAACGTCTATATCACCAATCGGGCGGTTCCGGTGGAAGGCATTCCGCTGACGACCGCAACGGTTGACCAGCGCCGTCCCGACCCGCGCTTCTATGAGGTCAACAACATCGTCAATGGCGGAATCGCCTACTTCGATGCGGGCCAACTGACGGTCACGTCCGCTCTTCGCGGCGGCCTGGCATGGAGTGCCACCTATACCTTTGGCAAGGCGATCGATGAAGGCTCAGACTATACATTCACCGCGGCCAATCGGGACCTGACCACGGGAAGAAGCCAATGGCAGTACGATTCCTTGAAGGATAAGAAAGGCCTGAGCACCTTCGATTCAACACACTCGCTGACGGTTGCCTACTCGTACGAGTTACCCAGTCCGGCAGCTCACACGGCTATCGGGAGAGCGGTGCTGGGAAGCTGGCAGATTTCCGGTATGACACTACTCAAAACCGGCACCCCCCTGACGCTGTTCATCGGCTCCGATGGGCCCGGTTACGGCAACGTCGACGGCGGACCGAGCGACCGGCCCAATATTCTCGACCCAAGTATTCTCGGCATGACGATTTCAAACCCGGACGTCGCGCCGCGGATCATCAGCAGGGACCGGTTCGCCTACATCACGCCGGGCGAGAACCGGGGCTCTCTTGGACGGAACTCTTTCCGAAAGGCGGGAATCGCGAATCTTAACGCTGCCCTGACGAAAGAGCTGCGGTGGCGCGGTGCACGCGAATGGGCGGCGCTGCTCAGAATTGAAGCCTATAACCTGGCCAACCATCCTCAATTCGACGAACCGCAGCGTAACCTTTCATCACCCGCGTTCGGCAAGATTACGAATGCATTAAACGACGGCAGAGTGCTGCAAATTGGATTGCGAATCGTATTGTGAAATAGTACCCCAGCCTTGGTACTACACATTTCCGTGGAAAATGGCAGAGGGGCTATAATCGGAACACCGCATGCTGGAAGCGTTTGGCTTGTCCGATCCCGGCTGTGTGCGGGCTAATAACGAGGACTATTACCTACTCGCCCCTTCGCTCGGCCTCTATATTGTTGCAGATGGCATGGGCGGAGCCAATGCGGGCGAACATGCCTCGAAGCTCGCCGCGCAAACCGTCGCCGACGTCGTGTGGCAGGCCGAGGAGCCTTGTGCTCAAGTTTTGATGAAGGCCTTCGAAGAGGCCAACCGGAGGGTGATATCGGCCGCCAGCAACGATTCCATGCTCGAAGGCATGGGCACTACGCTGGTCGCGGCGCTGGAATGCGGCGACGATATCCTGATCGCCAGCGTCGGCGATAGCCGCGCCTACGTGTACCACGCCGGGCAGTTGCTGGTCATCACTGAAGATCAAACCTGGGTGCACGAAGTCGGCAGGCGCCTGGGTATCGACGAAGCAAGCCTTCGCACCCACCCCATGAGACACGTGCTCACCATGGCCATTGGAGTCAGCGAGCAGTTGCGCGTGCATTCCTATGCCGTAAAGCCTCAACCAGGCGCGAATTTCCTGTTGTGCAGCGACGGGTTGCACGGCGTCCTGGACGAGGATTTCATTGCTGAAACGCTCAGCAGCGATGCGTCGCTAGAGGCCAAGTGCGAGCGGCTGGTGCACGCCGCCCGGCAGAACGGCGGTCCGGACAACATCACCACCGTTCTTTTACGTTCCTGATCTTTCCCGCCGTCTGGCGGAACCTCGCATTTTACTTAGCCAGTACTATCCCAATGGAGATAATCCGAACCCGCCCGCCACTAGTCTTTTTCAGGCTATGAAACCGCGCAGAATTGCCGCTTTCGCAGTAGCCGCGCTGCTCGTCAACGGGCAGAGCGCCGCGGCCGCGGCCGAATCGACCTCTGAAATTGCCATTCTCCAGATGAAGGTAATTGAAGGCGACGGCGCTATACACGCTGTAAGCTCCCGTTCGACAGGGCGCCTTGTCGTAATGGTGACCGACGAGACGGGCAAGCCCGTCGAGGCCGCCGCCGTCAGCTTCCGCTTGCCCGATGAAGGGCCCGGCGGCGCATTCCGGAGCGGCCTGCGAAACGAAATTCTATTGACCGGGCCCGATGGAAGGGCGGCGGTGGGAGGCATCCAGTGGAACGACATCCCGGGGCCGGTTCGCATCCGAATTACGGCTGTAAAGGATAAGGTTCGGGCGGGAATCGTTGTGGATCAATATCTTTCCGACCAGATCCCGGCTCGAAGCAGCGTTTCCGGAAGCGGAGACGCGCATCCTTGGAAGCGTGGGAAATGGCTCGCCATCGCCCTTATCGCTGGTGGCGCGGCAGCGGCAGGGGTCGCGCTGGGCGCCCGCGGCAATGGCTCCGGCGGCGGTGGACCGGCCGGCACCTCAAACACCCCAGTCCAGATCGGCGCACCCACCATCAGTGTCGGGGGCCCTCGATGAGAAAGACGTTTCTTTTGCTGGTCATGGGAGCATGTCTGGCGGGCGGCCAGTCGCTGGATTTTCCGACGCTCGGCTACATCCTGGCAGGCGATCGGGTGGCGCCCCTGTTTGGGGTGGCAGGGGCGTTTTCTATTGGAGAGCCGCAATACAACCACGTGCTGTCGGCTGCGTTTTCAGGCCGGGCGGGGCTCCTCAAAACGGCAGGTGAAGTGCTGGCACTCGATTCGAAAGGCAGGACGACTGCTTCCGTGGCCGCGCCGGAAGGTCCGGCCTTGTTTGCCTTCAGCGCACAGGGGTTCCCCGGCGGTGCCCTCTTCCCAGTGGTAGGCGAGATCTATCTTTTTCGAGACGAAGAAGTTACACGCATCACCGCTGAACTTCCGGCGGGTGAGCCGGTGGCGCTTGGTGTTTCCGATTCCGGCACGGTAACGGTTCTGCTGGACCGCGACGGTGGGATCTGGAAATCGCGTTTTTCCATCGCCAACGGTCAATTCGAGACTGCCGAATTCGTTCCAGAAATCCAAGTACCCGCGGTGTTCCTGCCCGGAGGCGGCATCCTCGGTATGACCGAGGAGGGGCTCGTTGTCCTCTTTCCCGAAAAGGCTAGACAACCAATTCCGTTGCATTTCCGCCCTTCCGCCATCGAACGGATTGGCAGCGATTGGTTGCTGCTTCAAGCCGATAGCGGAGCGCGTTACGGCATCCGGCTCGATCAGCCGGAGCACCTGTATGAGTTGCCG
>JADZGD010000088.1 GCA_020854055.1 Bryobacterales bacterium
ACTGGTGTCTGTAACGCTGGTAATAGGGCTGGATGTCCTGCCACTTGTGCATCTTCGAATTCGGCCCGTTTCGCCCTTCGATATAGATGCGGTCCAGGCTTCCGGAAAAGATTCCCTCGGTTCCCTGGAGGCGGATGACCATGAGCGGAATGCTGGTTTCGCCGGAATCCGAATAGGGGCGGGGCAGGCTGGTGTCGTGGGAAATCACCATGGTGACGCCTTTCTCGCTCTTCAGGACAGTCGTGACGACGTCCCCCAATGCGAACTTCGCATTGGCGTGCGGATGGTCGGCGCCATAGTACTTCTTGATGTAGTGGTTGATGCCGCGCGATTTGCTGGCTGTGGAGGTAAGATACTCGAAGCGATCTCCGCGGTTAATGCTCGACCACCACGCCATCGGACCGGTGGGATGAGTGGGATAGAGGTCTCCATTGCGCTTCAGCGCGTGCCGCGCGCGCCACGACAACTGCCCGGCCCGGAGAATGCCCGCGCGGATGTCGTGCTGGTATCCTCCCTCGCAGTGGACGATCTCGCCGAGCACGCCCTGCTCCACCAGGTTCAGTGCCATCAGCGCACCATCACCGAAGCAATCGTTCTCCAGCAGCATGCACGGCAGGCCCGTCTGCTCGGAGGCGTTAACCAACTCCCAGCACTCCTCAAGTGTTACCGCAGCGGGGACCTCCACGCCGGCGTACTTGCCTGCCTTCATCGCCGCCACGGCCATGGGAGCATGCCATTCCCACGGCGTGGCGATCACCACAGCCTGCAGGTCGTCGCGTGCCAGCAGTTTACGGAACGCCTCCGGGCTGCCGCCATATCGTTCCGGAGGTTTTTGATCTTTTTTTTCGACAGCAGCGGCCGCGGCGGCCAGGTTGTCCGCATTGGTATCGCATAACGCCGGAACCTGCACCCCGGGGATGTTGAGCAGAATCCGGAGCAGGCCCGTTCCGCGCCGTCCGATCCCGATTAGGCCGACGTGGACCGGCGTCGCGGCGCCGGTCAACGGTGCGGCTAAAGAGCCCGCGCCCGCGATTTCCATAAACCGTCTTCGTCTCATGCCGGTCATAAGACTCCTTGGCGCAGCCGCGCTGAACACGCGCGTGCGCGAGAGGAATGCTTGCTCGCCCCATTCTGAACCCGGCACAGGAAAAAGTCGAGGAATGGGGACAAGCCGAGTGAAAAGACAATAATATTGACAGACAAAATATTGCAGTGACATGACAACAGATCCCCTGTATAATTCCGTGCCAGAGGGTTTGGTATGGGGATCGCAAGAAGGTTTCTGATCTTGGCCATGTGTTCGGTTCCGGCCTTCGGTCAGTTCACTACTGCCAGTTTGAACGGCGTAGTGTTGGACGCAACCGGCGCCGCTGTGCCCGAAGCGAAAGTCACAATACAGAACACCCAAACGGGATTCGAGGCCTCCAGTGTGACTGGAGTGAGCGGTCTGTTTGTCTTTCCAAGGCTGCCGGTGGGTAACTACCGGCTGACGGTGGAGAAACCCGGCTTTGCGACATACCTTCAGGAAGGCATCGTCCTGACAGTGAACCAGTCCGCGACGCAAAACGTAACGCTGCGCGTTGGCCAGGTCTCCGAGCGAGTCGTCGTGTCGGCGAATGTCGAGCTGGTCACGACGGGAACCGCCACCGTCGGGCAGTTGATCGACGAACGCCGCGTCATCGACCTTCCCCTGAACGGCCGGCGCGCCCAATCCCTGCTGTACCTGTCGGCAGGTACTGTGGACCTCGACCAGTCGCGCAGCCTGGGCTATGCGGGCGTATATCCCGGCGAGCAACTTGCCAACGTGAACGGCACCGGGCCGGGCCAGGTGAACTATCAGCTTGACGGCGCCGGCCACAACGACACCTATCTGAACCTGAATCTGCCCTTTCCCAATCCCGACGCGATTCAGGAATTCGCGTTGCAGTCCGACAATCTGAGCGCGCAATACGGCAATGCCGCCGGTGGAGTAGTCAACATCGTGACCAAGTCCGGGACCAATGAAATCCATGGCACTGCGTTCGAATTTCTCCGCAATGGCAAGCTCAACGCGCGGAATTTCTTCGCCCCGCGACAGGATTCGCTCAAGCGGAACCAGTTCGGTGGCAGCATCGGCGGGCCCATCAAGCGGGACAGGCTGTTCTTCTTTGGCACGTACCAGGGCACACCGATAAGAACGGCACCCGAGGGTCGCATCGCCTTCGTTCCCACCGAAGCGCAGCGCCGGGGAGATTTCTCGAGTATTTCCCGCCAGGTCATAGATCCGGTTACCAAGCAGCCGTTCCCCGGCAACATCATCCCGGAGTCGCGCCTCAGCCCCGTCGCCAGGTATCTGGTGGACCGCATTCCGTTGCCGAATGGCTCCGGCCAGCAGATCACGTTCACGGGCGGCGCCGCCAACTCCGACGAGTATCAGTGGATGGCGAAGTTGAACTATAACGCGGGGAAACACCAGTTGGATGGACGTTACTTCTTTACCGACTTCAACCGGCCCGGCGACTTCTCCGAAACCAATCT
>JADZGD010000089.1 GCA_020854055.1 Bryobacterales bacterium
CCTGGTGTCTCCGAATTTCGGGCGCATCCTGGAAGCCGGCCCGCCGCGGGTCTTCCAGGCTGGACTCAAAATCTTGTTCTAGAGCGTTGCCTTGAAAGACGAACCTATGGAGCCGATGTTTCTCCCCAATGTGGAAAACAACCCGCAGCCGGGTCCTTACTACGACAATTTGCGCCGGATGCAGGAAGCCGGGCTCGAATACCCGCAAATCTGGCATCTGTTTGCTTTTCTTCCGCAAGCGACCGAGCATCTGGCCCGTTTCACGCAGGAGATCATGCGCGGCCCGGCTCCCCTCAGTCCAGGCCTTCGCGAATTGATCGCGGCCTATACGTCTTATCGCAACGATTGCCCGTTTTGACTGAAGGCGCACGCCGCGGTCGCGGCGGAACTGCTGGGGAGTGAACAACTGGTGTGGGGCGTTCTCCGCGATCTGGAAAGCTCGTCTCTTGATCAAAAGGAAAAGGCGCTGTTCCGGTTCATCGATAAAGTGAACCACGACTCACCACGGATTACGGCGGACGATATGAAACCACTCTACGCAGCCGGGTGGAATGACGAGGCGATCTACTTCGCCATCACGGTCTGTTCGCTATTCAATTTCTACAACCGCTGGATCGACGCAACCGGGGTTCATGCGTTATCCGATGAGGCGCACCGCGAAGGTGGCAAGCGCATGGCGATGCATGGATATGACCGGGGGTAGCGGCCAGGCGGTTGCCATCGCCCGTCCCCGCATTTATCCCGGGTGGCTGGTTGTCGCGGCAGCGTTCAGTGGAGTCATGGTGAGCTTTGGCTCGCTTCTTGTCTTCACCTTTGGGGTGTTCCTCAAGCCGCTCAGCAGTGAATTCGGATGGAGCAGAGAAAGTATTTCCGCGGCTTTCGGCATTGCCGCCATGACGGTCGCCGTGTCGTCTCCAATGCTGGGCCGCCTGCTCGACCGCTACGGCGCGCGCCGTGTAGTTCTTTTCTGCATGGCCGTGTTCGGACTCGCTGTGGGCTCCCTTTCCTTTCTGACGCCCAACCTGGTCCACTTGTATGCAGCCTTCTTTGTTCTCGGAGCCGTGGGGAACGGGACCACCCAGATGGGTTATTCCCGCGCGGTGGCGAGTTGGTTCGACGACCGGCGCGGCTTCGCGCTGGCGGTAGTAGTAGCAGGCGTGGGGGTCGGGTCGATGCTCTTCCCATGGCTGGCCCAACGGATCATCGATGCGCACGGATGGCGGGCCGCCTACCAGGTGCTCGGGGCGATGGTCCTGGTTCTGGGAATACCTTTGACGGCCCTCTTCGTACGGGAGCATCCTGATAGCGCTGGTCCGCAAAACACGGCCGCCGGCAGTTCGGTTCGCGAGGGACTCCATTCGCGAGCGTTTTGGCTGCTGGTGGCGGCTCTATTCCTAAGTTCCATCGCCATCAACGGAGCCATCACGCACCTTGCGCCGTTATTGACCGATCGTGGTATCAGCGCGGAGCACTCGGCACTGGCCGTCTCCGTTCTCGGCGCGGCCAGTCTCACCGGCAGACTCGTAACAGGCCATCTTCTGGACCGCTGCTTCGGTCCTGCGGTTTCGTTCGTTCTCCTGGCCGGTGTTGCAGCCGGGATCTTTTTGCTTGCAACCGCCTCCACCGGCGGAACCGGGCTGCTGGCGGCGGTCCTGATCGGTTTCGGCCTCGGCGGGGAAGCGGATGTGACTCCTTATCTGCTGACCCGCTACTTCGGTCTCCGCATGTTTTCGACTCTCTATGGGCTGACATGGACAGCCTATGCCATCGCGGGAGCGATCGGCCCCATTGTCATGGGCAGGGTGTTTGACGTCACCCAATCGTACAGTTCTCTTCTTACAGTGCTATCTGCGCTCACACTGGTTGCCGCGATGCTGATGCTGTTTCTTCCCGCTTATCCTCAAGCGCAACGGGATCAAGTGGCCGGAGGTTTGAAATGCGCCTGAAAATGATTGGAATGATCGCGGGTGGACTGGCTTTCCTGTATATTGCGGCAGCCGCCTGTCTCTACGTAGCGATGCGGCAGCCACCGGAGCGCTTTGGCGCCATCATGTCGAAAGTCCCGATGGCAGCGATGATGGTCCTGCCATTCAAGCCCCTCTGGATGTCTGCCCGGGCGGGACCACTTGCGGTGGGAGATGCCGCTCCCGATTTTGCGCTGCCGGTTTTGGACCGGAGCCGCACGGTCAGGCTGTCGGAAGAATGGCAGGCCCGCCCGGTTGTCCTGATCTTTGGCAGCTACACCTGACCGCCATTTCGCCGGGAGGTTCCCGAGCTCAATCGGCTATACCAGTCGTACCAGGATCGCGTAGCGTTCTACGTTGTCTACATTCAGGAGGCTCATCCCACCGATCTCTGGCAGTTGCCCTCCAATGTGACGGATGGTGTGCTGTTCGCTTCGCCGCGGTCGGACGGCGAGCGGACCTCCACCGCACTGGCGTGCGTACGCAATCTCAACCTTCGGCTCCCGGCGGTTCTCGATCACATTGACAACCGAACCGAGCGCGCCTATACGGCTTGGCCCGATCGCA
>JADZGD010000090.1 GCA_020854055.1 Bryobacterales bacterium
CCGGCGGTCGCGTTGCGAATCATTTCGAGCAACGGCTGCGGAAATACTCCGAAGGCAACCAGCAGGAAGGTGAGAATCGCCAGTGCGACCCCGGTTGCCGGTGCCAGACGCGGCCGCCCCGCCGCTGTAGTTTCCGGACCGCGGCTGTACAGGGCAACTACGATCCTCAGATAGTAGTAGAGCCCGATCGCGCTGGTGACGACCAGCACGAACACCAGCGCCCATAACGCCCTCGATGCACCCGCCGCCACCACGTAGAACTTGCCTACAAAGCCGGCGGTCAGCGGAATTCCGGCCAGGGAGAGAAGCATCGCGGTGAAGAGCGCCGCGATCACCGGGCTGCGCCAGTACAAGCCGCGGTATTCCGCCAGGCCGCCGGCATCCGCGCGAGGTCCGGAAAGCGCGCCCACAATGCCGAAGGCGCCCAGCATGGTAATGAAGTACGCCACCAGGTAGAACGTAATGGCCGCCGGCGCAAGGTCTCCGGCCGCTAGAAATGCCACCAGCAGGTATCCGAGATGAGCGATGGATGAGTAGGCCAGAATTCGTTTCACGTTGTCCTGGAGCAGCGCCAGAACATTGCCCGCAATCATCGAAGCGATCGCAATCATCGCAAAGACGACCGCCACGGGTTCGTATCCGTACGCGCCCGAGCCGTAGAAGAACCGTAGCAGAAGCGCAAACATGGCCCCTTTCGACACCGTTGCGATGAATGCCGCGGCCGGCGCCGGGGCGCCTTCGTACACATCCGGCGTCCACATATGAAATGGGACTACGGCGAGCTTGAAACCGATCCCCGCAATGATGAGCGCCAGCGCAGGCAGCAGGATCGCGGGATGCATATCCGTCGTGGCATCAAACCTCATTGCGCCGAACTCCATCGTGCCCAGCTCTGTGTAGATCAGCGCCATTCCGAACAGCAGGAACGCGGCGGACGCAGCCGCGAGGATCAGATACTTTATTCCGGCTTCCACCGGCAAGTCGCGCCAGTGGAGATAGGCGGTCATCGCGTATAGCGAAACGCTCAGCAGCTCCAGGCCGAGGAATAGCGAAATGAAGTGATTGGCCGATGTGAGAACCGCCGACCCCAGCGCCGCAACCAGAACGAGGATGTAGAACTCCTCCGGGCGCTTTGTGCGGCCCTCGAAATAGCCCCAGGAAAGCAATACCACCGCGGCGGTACCGCTTAGGATCAGGCCCGTGTAGAACAGCGAGTAGGCATCGATCATGAGCAGCGGCGTAACCTGCATGGGCGCGGCGGCGGCCGCGGTCCGGAGGGCCGCCAACGCAGCGGCGAGTCCGGCAAGACTCAGGACTGCCGTAGCGGTGTGGCTGCGCCGGATGGCTACGCCTACCATCAATACGATGGGAGTCGCCGCCAAAATCAGCAGCGGCAAAATGGCGATTGCTTGTGCTTGGCTCACAAGGTCATCTCCCAATTCCCGCAACCGCCTGCAAATGGTCCATAGCGGGGCTGAACGTGTCGAGCGCCGGCTGCGGATACAGCCCGAGCCACAGCAAGCTGACGGCCATCAGGGCAACGACGACCCACTCCCGTGGAACCAGGTCGCGAACGCTCAAGCTGTGAACGTTCTCGCCGTGGAATGCGCGCTGGACCAGCCGGAGTGCGTAGAAAGTGGCGAACAGGACGCCGATGGTCGCGACGATCGTGATGAGGGGGTGCGAACGGAACGCCCCGAACAGCACGAGAAACTCGCCGACGAAATCTCCCAATCCCGGCAACCCGAGAGAGGCCAGCGCGAAAAAGAGACCCGCGCCGCTGAGGCGGGGAATGGTTGCCCAAAGACCGCCCATGCGGCCCAATTCCCGTGTGTGCAAACGCTCCTGCAAAGCGCCGGCAAGTACAAACAGCGCGCCCGTGCTGATGCCGTGACACAGCATGGTCATGACGGCGCCCTGAAGAGCGAGCTCGTTCCAGGCAAAGATTCCCACCAGCACGAAGCCTAGATGGCTGACGCTGGTATAGGCGACGAGCCGCTTCAGATCCGTCTGTGCAAAAGCAAGGATCGCACCGTAAAGGATTCCCACGACACCCAGGGTCATAGCGACGGGAGTGAACTCGCGAGCGGCATCGGGAAACAGCGGAACCACAAAACGCAAAATGCCGTATCCGCCGGTTTTCAGCAGCAGTCCGGCGAGGACGATGCTGCCGGCCGTGGGAGCCTCGGTGTGCGCGTCCGGGAGCCAGGTGTGCAGCGGGAACACCGGCAATTTCACCGCGAAGGCAATGAAGAAGCCCAGCATGATCCAGAATTCCGTGCCCGGCGGAAGCGCCGTGCCGAGAAGCTGATCGTATTGGAACGTGTATACTCCGGTGCTGGCGTAGTGCAGGAAATAAAGCGCGAGAATCGCAACCAGCATCAGGAGTCCGCTGAGCTGCGTGAAGAGGAAAAATTTGATGGCGGCATAGACGCGGCGTTCATGTCCCCACATCGCAATGAGGAAGTACATAGGAACCAGCATCAACTCCCACGCGAAGTAGAAAAGAAACAGGTCCATGGCGAGGAAGACGCTGACCACCCCCGCCAGCACCCACAGCAGGTTCAGATGGAAGAAGCCTACGCTTTCGGTAATCTCCGTCCACGAGGCGAGCACCGCGAGAATGCCCAGAAAGAAGGTGAGCATCAGCAGCAACAGGCTGAGAC